>JBDHEI010000036.1:0-32887 GCA_039591075.1 Gemmatimonadota bacterium | reverse complement strand
CATACAAGGACTTTGCCGTCTACCGGAAACATGTGCCGGAGGTGTGTCATGCGTAGCCACGACCGCACCAAAGTACTTCCTCCCGAGGCGTGGGGGCTGACGGTCGACCACACGGACGCATTGATGGTGGGCGGGTGCAGCACGCTCGACCTCGCACGGGAATACGGGACCCCGCTGCACGTCGTGCATCGGGACCGGTTGCTCGCGACCGCGACGGCGTTCACTCGCGCCTTCACGAGCCTGTACCCGGCCGCGGTGTCTGTGCACTACGCGTTCAAGTGCAACGCCGTGCCCGGGATCGTGCAGCTCCTGCGGCAGGCCGGACTCAGAGCAGAGGTCAGCACACCGTTCGAGCTCCTGCTCGCCCGGCGCCTGGGCTTCCCGGGTTCCGCGATCATCGTCAACGGTCCAGGCAAGACACCGGAGTTCCTGCGTCTCTCGATCGAGCACGACGTGCGGTTCGTTGTCGTCGATGCACTGGACGAGCTGTCCGCGCTCGACACCCAAACCCAGGCCCTCAGCACCGACGTCGCGGTGCTGCTCAGGATCAATCCGGACTACGTGCCGCGTGGCATGAACCGCGGGTCCGCGACCGGGTGCCGCCGAGGCTGTGCCTTCGGGCTCGATCTCCGGAGTGGCGAGGTCGACCGCGCTCTCGATCTCCTAAAGGAGAAGGACCATCTCCATTTCAAGGGGTTCCACATCCACATCGGAACGGGGATCCGGGATGCCGCAGACTACCGTCGGGCATTGCACCGCCTGGGTCCGCTCATCGAGCGCACGCGACGCCGCCGGCTTCCTATCCCTGTGATCGACGTCGGCGGAGGGTTCGGCGTGCCCACGAGCCGCGAGATGACCACGCTCGAGATGCTCGCCTATCAGGGGTGGGGACGACTGCCGTCGCCCGCGCGCCCCAACGCCACGCTCACGTTCGATCATCTGGCGGAGGCCGTGACCGCCGGCCTACACGACCTATTCCCCATGGACGAGATGCCGGAGCTGGTAGTGGAGCCAGGCCGGAGCATCGTCAGTCCCAACCAGTTCCTGCTGTTGACGGTGCTGGGCGTGAAGCCGCGGCGTGGTGTTGGCACGTGGCTCGTGACCGACGGCGGATTGGGAACGGTGACTACACCGACGTACTACGAGTACCACGAGGTGTTCGCGTGCAACGGGGTGCACCACCCTCGGACGGAGCGCGTCCAGATCATCGGGCCGGCGTGCTTCGCCGGTGACGTGGTGTACCGCAACAAGCCGATGCCGCCGGTCCGCACGGGCGACGTGCTGGCCGTGATGGATAGCGGGGCCTACTTCACGGCCATGGAGTCGTCATTCGGGTTCCCCAGGCCGGCGGTCGTGGCCGTGTCGGGCACCCAGCATGCCTTGCTCCGCCGCCGCGAGACGTTCGACGACACGATCGCGCGCGACGCCGTCCGCGCGCCGGCGTCCGACGGCCCTCCGGGCGATCCTGCCGGCACCAGGGCGTTGCGGTTCGCGGTGTTGCGCACGGATGCCGATCCAATCCGGGATCGGATTGCCGATGAGATCGTCGCCCGCTTCGAGAGCCGAGGCCATACGCTCGCCACGCTGGACGACGACATCGATTGGGTGCTGAACCTCACCGACGCCGAGGCGCCTCGCGCCTTCAAGCGCCGCTCACGTACGGTGTTCGTGGTCTCGCTCGTGGCGCTGCGAGAACCCGTGACCGACATGCGGTCGCTCACGTACTCGACGCTCGTCCGCACGCTCTCCAACCTGCTGGTGTGCGCCGTGCCGGCGAACGGAACGCGGGGGAACGGCGCCGAACGCCAGCCCGAGCTCTATCTCACCACCCCCGAAGTCGGGTTCTATCACTATCCGTTCGATCCCGATCGGGCGTGCGAAAGCATCCTCCCCGTGGTCGGCTCCCGTATGCTGATCGCGAACCGACTGACTGCCGACCTGCCACCGCGATTCGGCACGACCTCGCCGGTCGTGGAGCAACTCAAGCACTACGGAAAGGAATTGGACCGACTCGGCGTGCTGCCGGCACCGTTCCCGCTCCGAGACGTCCTCCGCCAAGAAGAGATCGACGACTTGTACCGGTTGTTTCAGGTCAAGGGATTGAGTTACGGGAACCTGAGCGCGCGCGAAGACGTGCCCGAATTAGGTGACTGCACGTTCTGGATGACGGCCCGCGGCGTGAACAAGGCGGCACTCGCCGGCATCGGACGGGATGTGCTGCTGGTCACCGGGTACGACGTAGACGACGGCACCATGCTCGTGAGCGTCCCGCCGGCGCACGACCCGACGACACGGGTCTCGGTGGACGCCATCGAACACCACCTCATCTACCGCTCGTTTCCCGAAGTCGGCGCGATCGTGCACGTGCACGCGTGGATGGACGACGTGCCCAGCACGCGCCAGAACTACCCGTGCGGCACGATCGACCTCGCCGATGAGGTAGTGCGCCTGCTCGCGGATCAGCCGCATCCCGAGCGTACCGTCGTCGGCCTCAAGAACCACGGCCTGACCATCACCGGGCCGGAGCTGGGTGACATCTTCGACCGCATTCGCGGACGGCTCCTCCCCCAGGTCCCCATGTTCGGGTGACGCGATGTACGCGCTTGCGACGATCCTCGACCGGCGGCTCCGCTTTGGTCTCACTGTGGGTGGCGTGGCCCTGTGCGTGATGCTCGCGCTGTTTCTCCAGTCGGTGTATCGCGGCGTGGCCGACGGCTCGGTGGAGTACGTCCGCGCGAGCGATGCCGACCTGTGGGTGCTGCAGAACCACTCGACCAACATCCTGCGCAGCACCTCGTTGCTCACCACTCGACACGGGCGGACGCTGGACACGATCCCCGGCGTGGCCGATGCCTCGCCGATCCTGTTTCTCCTGGCGGGCGTCCGGCTCCCCGGCGGTGCGGCCACGACCTACGTGACCGGGTTCGACCCGCAGTCCGGACGAGGAGGACCGCCAACGATCGTGCGGGGACGTACGGTCACTGGCGATGGCGAGATCGTGCTAGACCGGTCCTTTGCCGCCAAGTACGGGCTCTCGATCGGCGATCGACTTCCGATCCGGAACGACACACTCACGGTGGTCGGCCTGAGCGCCGGCACCAACATGTTCGTCATTCAGTACGCGTTCGTGACCCTCCGCACCGCGCACGACATCATCGGGTTCTCCTCCATCGTGTCGGCCTACCAGGTCACGGTGGCGCCCGACGCGGATGCTGCCGTCGTCGCCACGCGGATACGTGAGCGCATGACCGACGTGGCCGTGTACGACCGAGCGACGTTCCTGGCCAACAACATCCGGGAGATGGAGACGGGCCTGCTGCCGTTGCTGTTCGTCGTGGCGCTGATCGGCGCGGTGGTGCTGACCGCCATCCTGAGCTTGATCCTCTCGGTCAACGTGCTGGAGCGGCGGCACGAGTTTGCCGTCATGAAGGCCATCGGGGCACCCGACCGCTTCGTCGCTGGTCTGGTGGTGCAGCAGGCGTTGGCCTTCGCGCTCGCCGGGATCGCCGCAGCCGTGATCTTCTTCTTCCCCTTGATCGCCGCGGTCCGGGCGCTCGCTCCGGAGATCTCGCCGGTCTCGTCACCGGGGCAGATCGCGGTGGCGGCGGCCGGGGTCGTGGCAATCAGCCTGGCCAGCTCGGTGCTCCCCAACCGCTGGCTCAGACGCATCTATCCGCTCGAGGTGTTCCAATGAGCTCCGGGAATGGCCACCACTGCGTCGCGCGCCTCATCGAGGTGACGCGGGTCTACGGCGCCGCCGGCCGCGAGACGACGGCGCTCCGAAACGTGTCGCTCGCGGTGCATGCTGGGGAGGCGGTATTGCTGCTCGGACCGAGCGGGAGCGGGAAGACCACACTGTTGACGCTGATGGGCGGCCTGCAGCATCCCACGTCGGGCACCGTCGAGATCTTTGGCCGGGCGGTGGAGGACTACACGTCGCGGGAGCTGCAGCGACTTCGCGCCACGCGCATCGGGTTCGTGTTTCAGACGTTCCGGCTGCTGGAGCCGCTGACCGTATTGGACAACGTGATGCTCGTAATGAAGTTCGCCGGCGTGCCGCGCGTCGATGCGCGCCGCCGCGCGCGCGCGCTTCTGGAGGAGTTCGGCGTCGGCGAGCTCGCCGGTGCCTCACCGCGTACGCTGAGTCAGGGACAGAAACAGCGGGTCGCCGTTGCCCGCGCCCTCGCCAACAACGCCGAGCTGATCATCGCGGACGAGCCTACGGGGAGCCTCGCCACCGCGCAGGGGTTGGACATCATCAGGTTTCTCACCGCCAAGGTGCGCCAGGGCAACCGCTCAGCCGTGATCGTGAGTCATGACGAGCGGATTGCCGACTATGCGGACCGGGTGCTCCATCTGGAGGATGGTGTGCTCAGGGCGCCTGACGGGCCACATAATACCCACCGTGCCCAGTGACTCCGGGAGAGCCAGCGGCCGGCCTGTCAGGCGACCACCTGTGACGGTGAGGCGTGCCTACTTCGCTCTCTTCTTCACCGCTCGCTTGGTCGTCTTCTTTTTCGTGGTTTTCTTGGCCGCCTTGGCAACGCTCACGGGGGACGTTTGATGCTCTGCCGCCCCCTGCTCCGCCTTATCCTGCGCGACTTCCGACTCGGCCTTGAGCCAATGGTCCTGCTCCCGGCCTGCCGGACGACCCTCGAGTTCCCAGTTGTAGTACGCCTTCTCGCTGATTCGCCGCTGCTTGTCGTCCATTCCCCATCCTCGACTGTGGATCCGCGTATGATCTTCCTACCACCGACAGGTAGTCTAACAAACCCCGCTGTCAGATGGCAGGTCGCGGCATGGGGGCGCGACGGGGCGGCGGGGCGCCAGCGGATTACAGACATCGATCTTGGGTACGCCTCGCACTCCTCCGGTAGGTAATCCCGGTGCCTTAGCTTGGGCTTACGGAGCGCAGTGCGGGGCGGCTGCGCCGGCGTGAGCCCGCCAATCCGGCATCACCGCCCCGCTCCATCCAACTGCCTACGGCATGTCCGGCAGCGGCTGGTCGCTGTTCCACACGTCCTGCGCCAGCTTCCACGACCCATCGGCCTGCCGGCGATAGATGTGGATCCCCTTGAGGGTCTCCGACATCGTTTCGCCGCCCAATGGCGTCATCGTGAGAGACCCAGCGTAGCGTTCGATCGCCCAATCGCCGGCAATGACGACATCGGCGCTCGTGTAGTCGATCGCCTGGATCGTCATCTGCTGACTGAGCTCCTGGGACCAGGCGCGAGCCGCGGCTTTCCCACTCACTGCCGGGGCGTTGGGCGGCATGAGGACGATGTCGTTCGCCACGTGAGCGATCACCGTGTCGCCAGTCGTGATCGATGCGACCTCGGCGGCGCGCACCGCAAGCACGGCAGCGACGTCCTCTTCAGTCGACGCAGCGGGCTCGCTCTGGGGCAGGCACGCGCTCACCGCGAACGGGAGCAACAGCACTAGGGGAATCAGTCTGGGCATCGTGACCTCCTCGGGAGGGGCCGTGGCGGGACGCCCGCCCCGCCTGAACACCCAGAAACCTTCATCTGGGGAGGGAACCGTCAAGACCGGGCAACGGCGACGCCACCTTGCGCTCGAGCGGCAATGGCGGTTTCTTGGCGCCGGAGGTGAACCCATGCAGACATTCGGTCAACGCCTAGTCAACGCTGCCAAGCTCGACGTCGCCACCTACGAGGAAGTCGAAGCCGACAGCTCCGCCCTGCCCCAGGCCATGGTCGCCGTGGTGCTGGCCAGCATCGCCGCCGGCATCGGCACGACCAGCGGCTTCTCGGTGGTCGAACTGGTGGTGGACTCCCTCGGCGCACTCGTCGCCTGGTTCATCTGGGCGCTCCTCACGTACGCGATCGGCACCAAGCTCCTGCCCCAGCCGCAGACCAAGGCCGACCTCGGGCAGTTGCTGCGCACCATCGGGTTCGCCTCCGCACCAGGAATGCTACGCGTGCTGGGCGTGGTCCCGGGGGTGGGCGATCTGCTGGTGCTCGCAGCCTCATTGTGGATGCTCGCCGCCATGGTGGTGGCGGTGCGCCAGGCGCTCGACTACACGAGCACAGGCCGCGCACTGGCCGTGTGTCTCGTGGGCTTCGTGGTGCTGGTCGTGACGTCGGCCGTGCTGGGGGGGCTCCTGCTCTTCACCTCGTAGCGAGAACGACGGCCCGTGCTCAGCCGCCAGGCTGCGCCGCTCGCTCGACCCGTTCCAGCGCCTCCTGGCACCCGTCTACCGTCGCGTCGTGCCCGTCAATGGGGTTCCCGTGGTGCGCCCACAGCCTGCAGAACGGCAGCGGGAATTCGTAGTGCCACGGTCGCCGCAACCGGAGGAGCGGCCGGCCCCGCACCGCGAGCGGCACAAGCCACGCGTCGGTTGCCCGCGCGATCTCCGGCAGGCCTGGTTTGACCCGTCCGTACGGGCCGCCGGCATCCGCGAACAGCCCGATGTTGCAGCCGCGCGTCTGCACCATGTCGATGATCTGATGCTTGGGCCGGATGGGTGATTTGCGGCGGTAGATCCAGAGCCGAAATCCAAACCACGCCGACGCCTGCTGCAGCATGCGGGACAGCGGGCCGTCGTGGCCGATCCCGGTGGGCATCATCTCAGGCGGCACGTCCCGAAACGCGCACAGCGTGAGCGGCTCGTAGGCATGCCACGAGTAGAAGACGAGCGGACGCCCGGTTCGTTCGGCACACTGGGCCAGCTCGTCGAGCGGCGGGATCCAGCGGATCCGCACCGTGCGCCAGCAGGGATAGATCCACGCCGCGAGCGCGAGGTTCGAGAGAAACACCAACGGCTGGTAGAGGGGTCGGTACCAGGTGGTCTCGGACGGGACCGACGCGAACGAGATCCGCCCGCGCCGTCGCGGGCGGTCACTCACGACGTGCCTGGCGATTGGTGATGACGGTCTTTTCCGGATGCCGCGGGTGCGGCACGCGCCGCTCCGGCTGATACACACCTCAAGGATAGGCTGAGGCGCAGTGCCCGGCCAGTCCGCCACCGGTCGCCAGACGCGGGCTTGTCAACAGGGAGTGATGCACCGTATCGTCGGCTATGGCCGTCCCGCTTCGCTCGCCCGCCCCCATCGACGTTGTCGGTCAGTCGGTTCCGCGACTGGACGGCCGCGCCAAAGTGACCGGCGCAGCCCGCTACACCGACGATCTCGTCTTCCCGGGTGCGTGGTACGGGAGGACCATCCGCTCCACCGTGCCCCGTGGAGTGCTACGTTCGGTGACTGCGAACCCGGCATTCGATTGGGACCAGGCCGTTCTGGTCACAGCTGCCGACATCCCCGGCGACAACATCGTACAGCTCATCCGCGACGACCAGCCCGCCCTGGTAGAGCGGGAGATCCGGCATCGGGAAGAGCCGATAGCACTGCTCGCCGCTCCCGATCGTGACACCCTGGAGGCGGCGGCCACCCACGTGCGGGTGGAGCAGGATCGGCTGGAGCCACTCCTCGAACTCGACGACGCCACCGACGTGCTAGCCGACCTGCTCATCGACAAGGGCGACGTCCGTCGCGCCCTCGCCGAGGCGGAGATCGTGGTGGAGCGCACGTTCCGGATGGGACACCAGGAGCAGCTGTACATCGAGCCGCAGGGTGCCATTGCCGTCCCGACGGATGACGGTGGGGTGACGATCTACGGATCGCTCCAGTGTCCGTACTACGTGCACCAGGCAGTGGTGCGCACGCTCGGCGTTCCGGAGGACAAGGTCGTGGTGATTCCCGCCGAGGTTGGCGGAGCGTTTGGCGGCAAGGAGGAATACCCGTCAATGGTGGCAATCCACGCGGCGCTACTCGCCGTGAAGGCCCGGCGTCCCGTGCGGCTGATTTACGATCGTCACGAAGACATTGCGGCCACCACCAAGCGCCATCCGGGCGTGATCCGCCACCGCACCGGGGTCCGCCGCGACGGTACCCTCGTGGCCCAGGACATCGAGATCGTCTTGGACGGCGGGGCGTACTGCACGCTGAGTCCGGTCGTGTTGTCGCGTAGCGCCATTCACGCTGCTGGCCCGTATGCCTGTCCCAACGTGCGGATCCGGGGACGCGCCATGGCGACCAACACGCCGCCAAACGGGGCATTTCGAGGATTCGGCGCTCCCCAGTCGCAGTTCGCCGCCGAGTTGATGGTAGAGCACGTTGCCGCGGCGCTCGGCCGGTCGAGCATCGACGTGAGGCGCATGTGGATGCTGCGCGAAGGCGACACGACCGCGACTGGACAAACGTTGAGGGAGAGCGTGGGTACTGAGTTGGTGCTCGACGCGGCGCTCCAGAACGCGCCGCCGGTGGCGCTCACGTCGAACCCGACACGGCTCCATGGCCGTGGCGTTTCCCTAGTGTTTCACGGCTCCGGCTTCACCGGAAGCGGAGAGAAGAAGCTCGGCGCCCGCGTGGCCGTGGAGTGCACGGCAAAGGACGAGTTCCGGGTGCTCACCTCGCAAACCGAGATGGGACAGGGCACGACAACGATCCTGGCGCAGATCGCCGCCGATACCCTCGGGGTCCCGCTCGAGCAGGTGACCATCCCACCGCAGGACACCTCCGTGGTGCCGAACAGCGGGCCGACCGTGGCGTCGCGCACCGTGATGATCGTGGGCCAGCTCGTGGCACAAGCCGCTGGCGAGCTTCGACAGCGGCTCGAAACCGAGCAGCTCCCGCTGCAGGTGGAGAAGGCCTACGTGCAGCCCACGTGGATTCGCTGGAATGACGAGCAGTACCGGGGAGACGCGTACCCCGCATATGCGTTTGCCTGCGTCGTGGTGGACGTAGAGGTGGACACCGACACCGGAGGAGTACGTGTCACGGATGTCGTGGCCGCGCTCGACCCCGGCAAGGCGATCCATCCGGTGATGGTGGAAGGACAAATGGAGGGAGGAGTACTGCAGGCCGTGGGGTACGCCACCATCGAGGAGATGAAGATGGCAGATGGTGGGTACGTGAACGACCGGCTCGCTACCTACATCATCCCGACCGCGTTGGACGCGCCGAAGATCAAGACCATCCTGGTCGAGAATCCGTACTCCGGTGGACCGTTCGGTGCCAAGGGGATCGGCGAGATCCCGATGGACTGCCCCGCTCCTGCTGTGATCGCTGCGATCCACGACGCGACCGGAGTCTGGCTGAACGAGTTGCCGGCAACACCCGAGAAACTCCTTGCGGCGATGAGCGCATGACCGCCTTCACGGTGAACGGCACGGCCGTCACGGTCGAGGTGCCTGGAGCCCGCCGGCTGCTAGACGTGCTCCGAGAAGACCTCCGCATGACCGGTGCCAAGGAGGGATGCGGCGAAGGGGAATGCGGCGCCTGTTCGGTTCTGGTCGACGGCGAGGTGGTGAACAGCTGTCTCGTAGCGGTCGGGCAGGTAGACGGGTGTACCATCCTCACCGTTGAGGGCCTGGACCGACAAGGCATGTTGGCACCCCTGCAACAGGCGTTTATCGACCACGGCGCGGCGCAGTGCGGGATTTGCACTCCGGGTATGTTGATGGCGGCCCATGTGCTGCTCGAGCGCAACCGCACGCCGTCGCCCGACGACGTCCGCGAAGCCATCGCAGGCAACCTGTGCCGCTGCACCGGCTACACGAAGATCATCGACGCAGTGCTCGCATGCCGTACCCACGGTTCCTGAAGCCACGGTCGCTGACCGAGGCGGTCGAGTTGCTCGGCGGGACGAGCGACTGCTGGCCGCTGGCCGGCGGCACGGACCTCATGGTGTCGCTCCACGCCCGCCAACTGCAGCCTGCGGCACTGTTGGACGTGTGGGGACTCGAGGAGCTGAAGGGCGTCCGCGAGGTCGACGGTGCCATTCAGATCGGCGCCGCCGAGTCGTACACCGGAATCATCCGGTCACCACTCGTTGCTCGTCATGCTCCCGCGTTGGCCGACGCGGCCCGCACGATCGGGGCGGCACAGATCCAGAACCGCGGGACGCTAGGTGGCAACCTCGGCACGGCGTCGCCGGCGGGCGACACGCTCCCCGTGATGCTCGCCGCCGACGCGACGGTGGTGACGGACCGGAGGACGATTCCGATTGCCGACTACTTCGTCGGCTATCGCAAGACGGCGCTCGAGCCGGACGAGCTGATCGTCGGTGTGCGGTTCCCCCGGGACGGACGTCGCATGCGGTTCCGCAAAGTGGGCACGCGTCAGGCGCAGGCCATCTCGAAGGTGGTCATCGCGGTGAGTCTCGAGCCGGCGCGCATTGCGGTTGGCTCGGTAGCGGAGATCCCGCTCCGCGCACGCGCTGCCGAGGCGGCGCTCGAGACGGGCGATCGTGCAGGTGCGGTCGAGGCCATCGCGGACGACATCCGGCCGATTGACGACGTTCGCTCGACCGCGGCCTACCGACGGCAGGTGACACAGAACGTGCTGCGCCGGATGCTGGCCGACTAGGCTCTGCTCTCCAGGCGCGCGGCGACGGCCGCGAGACTCGGCGGAATGGGATCGGGCGTCTCGACAGCCTGCGCGGCACTCGCGACATCCTTGAGTCCCGTACCGGTCACGAGGAGCGCGATGCGCTCGCCTCGCTCCACCAATCCCTGCTCCAACGCCACCTCGAGCCCCGCGAGCACCGCTGCCGCCGCGGGTTCGGCGAACACCCCGGTCGAGCGCGCCAGCCGCGGGATCGCGTCGACGATCTGTCGATCGGAGACCGTGACGGCGCTTCCCCCGGAGGTGCGGATGTCGCGCAGGCACCTGACCGCGTTGCGCGGCGTCTCGACCGTCAGGCTGTCGGCGACGCTGTGAGCGCCGGGAACCGGCGTCACGGTGTCGGTGCCGTCCCGTATGGCGTGCGCGATCGCCGCCGAGCCATCGGGCTGCACTGCAATGAGCCGTGGCGGGCCGACGATGAGTCCCGCCCTGGTGAGATCGGCGAACCCCTTGGCAACACCCGAGAGAATGACGCCATCGCCGGTCGGGACCAGGACGACATCGATGTGCTCCGGAACGCACGTGGCCGCGATCTCGAGCGCCGCGGTCTTCTTCCCCTCGACCGTGAACGGGTTGAGCCCGGTGTTGCGGTTGTACCAACCGAACTCGCCGCACGCATCCAGGCACAGGTCGAACGCGTCGTCGTAGGTGCCGTCCACACGGAAGACCGTGGCCCCGTAGTTCAGGAGCTGGATCAGCTTGCCCTGCGGGGCGGAGGCGGGCACGAACACGACCGCGCGGATACCGGCAGCCGCACCGACCGCCGCCAACGCCGTGGCGGCATTTCCGGTGGACGCCGTGGCCACCGTTTCGAGTCCGTACTCTCGGGCCTTGGCAACGACGAGCAACGATGCGCGGTCCTTGGTCGATCCGCTCGGATTCCGCGTATCGTCCTTGACCCATAAATGCGGAAGGCCCAGATGCTCGCGAAGCGCCGGGGCGGCGAGGAGTGGCGTGTTGCCCACTGGCAACGGGGGCAGAACGGCCGCATCGGATACCGGCAGGAAGTCGGTCAAGAAGTGGTGGGAATCCGGTACGGCATCGGGCCATGCGCTGGGCAGCCGGTCCAGCACCACCTCCAGCGCGCCCCGGACGGGCCCGCCGCGTTGCTGCGTCCCTGCACACGCCGAGCACACGAGGCGCGCGGGATCTTCGCCGTACTCGGCGTTGCACTCGGTGCATTGGAAGCGGAAACTCGCCATGACAGTCCGTAGAGGAGGTACCGGCCGACCTGCGGACGGCTCCGTTACATGGTGAGCGCCATCAACGCCTTCTGCACGTGCAGGCGGTTCTCCGCCTCGTCGTACACCACCGATTGCGGGCCGTCGATGACCTCGTTGGCAACTTCCCGGCCGCGATCGGCCGGCAAGGGATGCATGTAGATCATGGTGGACTTGCCAAGTGCCATGCGCTCCGGGTCGCAGCGCCAGGTGGGGTACTTCTCGATGAGCCGCAATCCCGGGTCCACGTTCTGCGTCGTCACCAAGGGCCCCCACGATTTCGGGACCACGGCATCGGCATCGCGAAACGCGCCGTCGAAGTCATGGCTGATCTCGAACTTCGAGCCCGACGCCTTGGCATTGGCCTTCGCCTGCTGTTCGATCTGGGGCGTCAACTTGAATTCCGGCGGATAGGCCAGGGTCACATCGATGCCGAGGCGGGGCATGAGCAGGATCAGGCTCTGGGGCACCGACAGCGGGCGCACGTAGTTGGGCGCACACGTCCACGCCACGCCGAGCTTCAGGCCCTTCGTGTTCCCGAACCGCTCGCGGATCGTCAGGTAGTCGGCGAGGATCTGGCACGGGTGGTACACATCGCACTGCATGTTGAGCACCGGGATGTCGGCGTTGCGCGCCACCTCGTTCAAGTACGCGTTCCCTTCGCCGTAGGCGCAGTGCCGGATGGCAATGCCGTCACCATAGCGCGACAGCACCTTGGCCGTGTCGCGGGCGTTCTCGCCGTGGCTGATCTGCATCTTGTCGGGCGACAGATAGATGGCGTGCCCCCCAAGCTGCGTCATGCCTGTCTCGAACGAGTTGCGAGTGCGGGTCGACGCGTCGAAGAAGATCATGTACAGCGTCTTGGCCGCAAGGATGGGCGTGGGTCGGCCCTCTCGCTTGGCCAACTTGAGCTCGGCAGCCAGATTGAACAGCGCCTCGAGATCGTCTACCGACCAGTCCTGCGTCGTGATCATGCTGCGGCCCTTGAGACCTTGGTCCATGGTCAGCTCCCGCGCGCCGCGGTCGAAGCGATCAGCGCATCGCGTCGTGTGGCGAGAACATCGGGGATCAGGCTGTACACCGCCGTGGCGCGGACCAGATCCTCCACAGCCACCCACTCAGCGGTTGTGTGCGCCAACTCCTCGAGGCCCGGCGCGAACCCCACAGTGGGAATACCGTAGCGACCCATGCTCGCGACGCCGTTGGTCGAGAACGACCACCGGGAGATCCTGGGCCGAGTGCCCAGGACCGCGGTGACCGTCTCTGCCACGCCCTGCACCAACGGGTGATCCTCGGGTACCACCCACGTGGGATAGAACTTCTCTTGCTGGGCTCGCTCACCGCGCCAACTCGTCACGTCGTAGTTCAGCACCTCGACGGTCGCGCTGCCGATGTGCGGCAGCGCGCGCAGTTCGGCCAGGACCCCGTCCACCGTCTCACCGGTCGTCATGCGCCGGTCGATATAGATGCGAGCGCTGTCGGGGACGGCGTTGAGCGACGGGGTGGTGCACTCGATGGACGAGACGACGATGGAACCCTTCCCGAGAAAATCGTCGGCGGGCAGATGCCCGTTCAGTGCCTCGATGTCGGCGATGATCGGCGCCATCTTGTAGATCGCGTTCACGCCCCGCTCGGGGTGTGCGGCATGGGACGACACGCCCTTGGTGGTGATGGTGAGCTCCACCCGCCCCCGCTGGCCGCGATAGACATTGAGGTCGGTCGGCTCGCCGAGCACAACAACGTCGGGCCGGATCCCTTCCTTCTCGATGAGGTGAAGCAGGCAGTACCCGTCGCAGTCCTCCTCCATGATGCTCGCGCTCAAGTACAGTGTCACGCCATCCGGCACGCCACGCTCCTTGAGCATCTTGGCGGCATACGCCATACACGCCACCGCCGGAAGCTCGTCCACGGCCCCTCGGCCGTACACCTTGCCGTCGTGGAGCTTGCCCTGGAACGGGTCGTAGTCCCAGGCCGACGGATCGCCCACTCCGACGCAGTCGATGTGACCGTCCATGAGGATCCGGAACGGACCGTCACCGACCCTGGCGATCACGTTACCCAGCCGGTCGATGAACACCTCGTCCAACTCGAGGCGCTCGTACTCCTGGCGCACGCGCTCGCAGCGTCGGCCCTCGGAAAGGCTCTCCGATTGAATGGCAATCATTTCACGCAAGAACGCGACGATGTCTTGCTCGTAACGGCGGGCTGCCGCGAGAACGTCCTGCCCCACCTTGCTCATGCCCCGTACGCTCCAGCCGTTGTCGATTGTCTACGCAGGTTGTGCGGCGGCTTCACGTTTCATCCGCTCCAGCACGCCCGTCTCGTCGTTGAACGCAGTGATCCGGCGGTCCCACTCGGGTAATTGCGCGGCCAGATCGGTCCAGAACGATGGGCTCCACAGCGCGTCCAGCTGCTCGGCCGTCTTCCCCTGTTGTTCCACCCACGTGAAGTACTTGAGATTGTGGATCGCCTTGCGATCGACGCGCCCAAGCTCCTTCACGTGATCGGTGGTGGTAGCGAGCAGATAGCGCTCGAGGTCGACCGTCGCCCTCGTCTCGTCGTACGGTCCCTGCACGGTCTCCAGCTCGGTCAGTCGGGTGCGATACAGATCGACCGAGTCCGTCAACGACGTGAACAGCACGTCGTGCTCGTCCAGCTCGAAGTACCGCGCCGTCTTGATGGCGGCTAGCAGGTTGCAGATGCTCGAAATGCCCAACAGCGGCAGGTGGCAGATTGTCTCGGACGGCACCCCGTAACGCTCCAGCACGGCCGTGCCAGCGGGCTCGTTGAACACCCTCAGCAACCGCATCGTGGCTTCGTCGTCGATGGCGGTAATGAAGTCGGTGTTGCGGACGTTGTGGATCCACGGCACGTGCTTGTCACCGATGCCCTCGATGCGGTGCGCCCCGAACCCGGCCCGGAGCAGCGTGGGGCACTGGAGCGCCTCTGCCGCCGTGATGCGTGACCCCGGAAACCGCGCCTTGAGATAATCGCCGGCTGCGAGCGTTCCCGCCGATCCTGTTGCCCCTACCCATCCGGCCAGCCGGTCGCCAGGTCGGGCCATAAGGGTGAACACCGATTCCGCGGCGGGGCCCGTTACGCCGTAGTGCCACAGGTAGTTCCCGAACTCGTCGAACTGATTGAAGATCACGCATTCGGGTCGCGTGCGGCGGATCTCCCAACACGCATCGAAGATCTCTTTGACGTTGCTCTCCGATCCCGGCGTGGGGATGATCTCCACGCCGATCCCCTCGAGCCATTCGAACCGCTCCCGGCTCATCTCCTCGGGGAGAATGGCCACTGCCTGGCAGCCCAGCAGGGCACTGTCGAATGCGCCGCCGCGGCAGTAGTTGCCTGTCGATGGCCACACCGCCCGCTGCGTGGTGGGATCGAACTCGCCCGTCACCAGTCGCGGCACCAAACACGCGAACGCCGCCCCCACCTTGTGCGCTCCGGTTGGGAAGTGCTTGCCCACGAGCCCGACGATGCGCGCCCGGACACCCGTCAGCGCGCTCGGCAGCTCCAGCGCGTTGACCGGACCGAACCCGCCGCCTGTGGGATCGTTATGCCAGGTGATGCGGAACAGGTTGAGCGGATGGAGGGCCTGCATGTCCACGGGGCGCACCGCCGCGACGACCGTCGGATCGACGGTGCGCGGATCGCGCATCTCCGCAAACGTCGGGATCAGGACCCGACGCGCCCGGCAGGTATCCACCGCGCGCTGTCGGACCGCTTTCGGCGACCCACTCATACCGTATCCCGTCGCATGCCGTCCTTTGCCGTGAGAGGGCCTCAGGTCCCGAGAAACCTAGTGCCCCACGGGAGGGCGTGAAAGCGTGCCCACAGCGGTGGGGTGAGCCGCCGGGCTTTGGCGGCGATCTCGGCAACGTCCACGGCGGTGTGCGCGAAGTCTTGGAGCAGCACCCGGCCGCGAGCCACGGTGTGCCGCACGGGGGCATCGCTCGCGCCGTACACGAGGTGCGCGAACGCGTTCCGCTCATCGAGTGGCGATGCGGGCGGCGCATCGACCACGATGACGTCGGCAGGCGCCTCGGGGGCCAGGACACCGAGGAGGGGCTCGTCGCAGACGCGGCGTGCAACGCGAGCGTTCGCCGCCAGCACTCCGGGCACGGCGGTGAACCCCCCACTCGGGTCGCGCCGCTCGTGGCGCTGGAGCAGGAACGCCGCGCGCAGCGCCCGGAGCACGGACGACGACATCCCGTCGGTGCCGAGTCCGACGAGACAGCCGTGTGTCCTCGCGCCCACTACGTCGAGGTGACCCACGCCGTTGTGCGCGTTCGATTCTGGATTGTGAACGATCACGGCATCGTGCGCGGCGATGGCCTTGTAGCTCGGCGCCTCCAGATGAATGCCGTGGGCCAGCAGGCTGGCCTCGTCGAGCAACCCAAACGCCGTCAATCGATCCACCGGCCCCGCACCGAACTGCTCGTTCGACTGGATCACGTCGATCGGGTCTTCGGCCACGTGGATGTGGCAGCCCGCGCCATTCGGCCGATCCCGTGCCACGAGTTCCAACGTCTGGTCGCGCAGGGTGAAGCTCGCGTGCAACCCGACGATTCCACGGATGCGTCCGTGGTTCTTGTGTTTCGCCAGAAAGCGGAGGTTCTCCTCGAGTCCCGCGAGTGCGCCGTCGTGGCCGTTCCGGTCGCTCACCTCGTAACACAACACCGCTGACAGGCCACACCGCTCCACTTCCTCCGCGATGAGATCGAGGCTTCCGTCGATGCAGTTGGGCGAAGCGTGGTGGTCGAACACCGTGGTGCACCCCTCACGAATGCACGCGGCCAGCGACAGTGCTGCCGAGAGGCGGACGGTGTCGGGGTCGAGCGCACGATCGAGGCGCCACCACAGGCGGTCGAGCACTTCGCCGAAATTACCGATCTCGACCCGCGGATCGAGCCCGCGCGCGAGTGCCGAGTAGAAGTGATGGTGGAGGTTCACGAGGCCGGGAAGGATCAATCCACCGTGCGCGTCGAGATACCGCGCTTTCGGGTACTCGCGTCGGAGGTCCGGCCCCGCACCGACTGCCACGATCCGATCGTCCGTCCACACCACGGCCCCGTTGACGATCACCTCGCCCTGGGGCGCGGCATCGCTCACGGCACCGGTCAGCACCACGCCATTCCCAAGCAGGGTGGTCTGTGTCACGCGCCTCCCTCCGGATTCACCGTGTTGGGCGTCGGGGACAGGAAGATCGAGTCCCATACCGTGCGCATGCGCCAGAGGAGCGCGGTGTCGAAGGGCATGGCGGACCCGCCGGCCGATCCACCGATAACCTCTCCCGTGTCCGGCCGCACGCGAAGGTCGAACCCGCCGCCGGTCAGGCTCGCTCCATTGCCGGCGGTGTCCAGCTTTAGGACGAGCTCCGTCCCTCCCAAACGCGCGTGCAGCGTCGAGCCCTCTCGACAGAAGCCATCCACGTCGGCGCACCGCTCGAAATCGGCGTGCTTCAGGAACACCATCTCCTTCACCACGAAGGGCGCGCCGTCTTCGGGGCAGTAGACCTCGCAGTTTGAGCACGCGTTGCATGCGCCTTCCAAGACCGCCAGCTGGTGCGCCTCCCGAATGTGGAACCCGGTGCCCGGCACCTGCTCGAATCGACCTCCCTTGGGGACCAAGCGCACGGTCGGCACGTCACGAGGCGTCACCTCGTAGGCGAAAATGGCGTCGTTGGGACAGGCGGCGATGCAGAGATCGCAGTTGATGCAATCATAGAGAGCGAGGGTGCTCTCGATCCGTCGCGGGGTCTTGGCGTTGGCCTGTGCATTGTACCGCGGGTCGTTGGCCAGTGCCGGGACCATGTCCCGACCGTTCAGCCGGCCGGCGATGCGCGTCGCCGCGAGCATGAGCGCGTCACCATCGATGCCCTTCGACGCAGCCAATTCCCGCAGGAGTCCCGGCATGTCGTCGGGTCGCTCGGCCGCGGTTCGGCGGATCCGCTCGCCCTCGCGTTCCCACAGAGCGCCGCTCGCATCCACGTGCTCGATCGCCTCACGCGCTGCCGGGGCCGCGTTGCCATGTGCCGAGACCACGTACGCCTCCCGGCTCGTGACGCCGACACGCTCCATCTCCCTGCTCAGCGCACGCAGATATCCCGGCAGGCGACCATACCCGCCCTGACGCAGCAGATCCGTACAGGTGGTAACTGGCACCATCCCGCAGGCGACGGCGGCCGCGACGTTGCGGGCGTCAATGCCCGCCGAAAAGGACACCGGGAACTCGAACCCCACATCCTCTCGCACCCGCTGCATCAGATTCATCGAGATCACGTGCAGCGGCGGCCCGGAGAGATACATGTAGGGATCCGACTGCGCGGGAAACACGGTCGATTCGTTGGCCACGACGAGCGTATTGGTGAACTTGGCTCCAATCGTAGAGCCGCGCCGTTCCGCTGCCTCCCTGAGACTCCACAGGATGTCGAGACACTCGGCGTATTGCAGGTCCCGCTCGAACGCCTCGTAGCGCAGCGAGAACTGCGTGTAACCGAGTTGCTCGTGCAGGATGTGCCGGACCTCATGAAACCCCAGCAACGTAGGGTTGAGCTTGATGATCGTGTGAAGCCCGCGGTCCTCGAGCAGGTATCGGGCAATCGCCTCGATCTGATCGGCTGGGCAGCCGTGGAACGTCGAGAGCGTGACGCAGTCCGAGATTGGGGTCGGCAGCGGTACCTCGCGATACTCGGCGAGATCGCCGTCCAACTGACTCCGCAGCTCGTTGTACAGCGGCTCGGGGTATCGCAGCGCGTCGAGGAATCGTGTCACTTTTGGCGATCGGATGCCGTCGAGGTCGTACCCGACGCTGATGTCGAAGATGGTGTCGAGATCGGCGTCCGATGCGGCATCCAGCACACCAAATGCCCGCGTGCTCTTGAGGATGGCAATGAGGTACGCGGCCTTGGCGTACTCCAGCGCCGACTGTTCCACCACCAGTTCCTGCGACCACTCCACATTGAGCCCGACGTTCGGGACGTGGATGCAGGGCCGCGGAATCGTGAGCCGATCGTTCACCTGAACGGTCTTGAGCTCGATGATACGGCTCCCTGCGAGCCAGGCAAGAACGATGTTCTGCGCCAGCTGGGTGTGCGGTCCGGCCGCTGGCCCCACCGGGGTGGCGGCGCGGCGACCGGAGTGCACGGCGCTGAAATCGAGGTCGGGATCCGGAATGAACCACTTGCGGACGGGAAGATCGAAGATGGCCTGGCACGCCGCCGTCTCGCGCCGCATGCGTCGCACCAGATCGGAGAACGGGATCGGGACGAGCTCGGCTATGAGACCTCCTCCACCCGGCCAAGGCGTGCCCCGCCCCACTGACGCTTCACGCTGGCCGTCGCCCCTTGGGGACGGACGCGGCTGCCGCCGGCGCGTCGGTCATTGGCAACCGGAACCGACGGATCCCGTCGTACGCATGGAGCGCCGCGGCCACCGCACCGGCCGTCGGCACAAGCCCAATCTCGCCGACACCTTTGGCTCCGTAGCCGCCGATCTCGTCCGGGACTTCCACCAGAATGACGTCGATCTCCGGTGTTTCCTTGGCCTTGAGGATCCCGAGATCTCGCAGCAGCAGAGAGTCGGGCTTTCCATCCGTGCACGGCAGATCCTCGGAGAGCGCGTAGCCGAGCCCCATGTGGACCGATCCCTCGATCTGTCCCGCGCACTGGAGGGGGTTGATCGCCCGGCCGACGTCGTGCGCGGCGACCACCCGCTCGAGCCGACCCTCGTGGTCGAGTATCACCACCTGCGTCGCATACCCGAACGTGAGATGCGTCTTGGGATCGTCAACGTCGGCGCCCGGCTTGGTGGTGAAGTCACAGACGTACTCGCCCTGGTATTCCCGGCCGGCGAGACGCTCCATGGGGGCCGACACCAGGTCGGCTGCGAGCTTCCGGGCGGCAATGCCGCCAGCGGCCGTACCGAGCGCGGTCGCCCGTGACGCGGTGGTCATGCCGCACACCGTGTCGTCGTAGCTCACCGTACGGACCCGCATGATCGTCGGATCGAGACCGGTTTCCTCGCTCACCGTCTGGCACAGGACGGTGAAGAGTCCTTGTCCCATGTCGGTGTAGCCGGTGAGGATCTCGAGCGTGCCGCCGTCGAGAACCCGGAGGACCACGCGCCCGGAGTCGTCCTGTCCGTTGCCGATGCCCGTGTTCTTGATCCCGCAGGCGATGCCGGCAAAACGGGCGCTCTTGTAGATGTCCCTGACCGCCTCGAGAGTCTGGCGCACACCGCAGCTCTCGGTCATGATCTGCCCAGTTGCGAACCGGTCACCGGGGCCAAGGAGGTTTCGTTCCCGGATGTCGTAGCCGTCGATCCCCACGCGCTCCGCCAGCATGTCCATCACGCCCTCGATAGCGAAGGCGGCCTGGTTGGCGCCAAAGCCGCGCATGGCGCCGCTCGGCGGGTTGTTGGTGTAGACCGTACGGGCCTCGATGTCCACATTGGGCACCCGATACGGCCCGCAGGAGTGACCCGCCGCACGCTCCAGCACCTTCATCCCGACCGACGCGTAGGCTCCGGTGTCGCCCACGATGCCGGCGCGGACGGCGGTGAGCCGCCCATCGGCATCAGCCCCTACTGTGTAGTGCAGGGTGATCGGGTGACGCTTGGGGTGTACGCGTATCGACTGTTCGCGCGTGAGAACGATCTGGACGGGGCGGCCGAGGACGTGTGCGGCGAGAGCCGCGTGTCCCTGAACGGAGAGATCCTCCTTCCCGCCGAACGCCCCACCGTTGGTGACCAACTCCACCTCGATGCGTGCCTTCTCGACCCCCAGGATCCGGGCAATCTGGAGCTGATCGTCGTGCACGCCCTGCCCCTGCGAGTACACCTTCAGACCGTTCCCAGTCGGGACCGCGAGACACGCCTCCGGTTCGAGGAAAGCGTGCTCGATGCGCTGGGTGGAAAACGACTGCTCGATTACATGGGCCGACGTAGCGAGCGCCGCATCGACGTCGCCACGCCGGAACGCGCTCAACTCCAGCAGATTGCCGGACGGATGGATCGGGGAAGCGTCGGGCGCAAGCGCCGCGTCAGGGCTCGTGAGGGGGTCCAGCACATCGTACGTGACCCGCACGGCCTCGGCTGCGCGACGCGCATGGAACTGCGTGTCGGCAACCACCACGGCCAGCACATCTCCCACACAACGCGTCGTCTCGCCGGTTGCGACGAGCACCGGCCAGTCGGGTACGATCAGTCCCACGAACCGATCTTCCGGAACGTCGTCCGCGGTGATCACCCGCACCACGCCCGGCATCCGGAGGGCGGGATCTGCGTCGATACCAAGGATCTTCGCCCGGGGATGCTCGCTCAGGACGACCGCACCGTGGAGCATGTCGTCCACGCGCATGTCCGCCACGTAGGGCTTGTCGCCCAGCGCGTGATCGCCTCCGCGGTATCGGGTCGACGAGCTTCCCACGCCGGTTGGACTGCGGCACTCGGACGCACGGCGGAGCCCGTAGCCTTCGCCGAAGAAGTGCGGGCGGCGCGGTGCCGCCGAGTCGACTCCCGCACCACTATCCAGCAGCCGGGCTGCAGTCTGCACGGCATCGACGATGCGGCTGTAACCCGTGCACCGGCAGAGGTGCCCGCTCAGCGCCTTCCGAACGGTGTCCGGATCCTCCGCTCGATCGTCGTCGAGCAGCGCCGACGCCCGAGCGACGATGCCGGGAATGCAGTACCCGCACTGGATGGCGCCTTCCCGCACGAACGCTTGGGACAAGGCATGCCGCTTCGCCTCGGGCAGGCCCTCGAGCGTCGTGATCTCCTTGCCGTCCATCTGTTCGGGCTTCCGCAGGCACGCCAGCACCGGCCGACCGTTCATGAGGACGGTGCAGCAGCCGCAGTAGCCCTGGGGCGCGCAGCCGTCCTTGGGAGAGGTGACGCCGCACACGTCCCGGAGCACCTCGAGGAAGTGCATACCGTCCTCGTAGGTGACCGTCGTGGGTCGGCCGTTCAGCGTAAACGAGATGTCAGGCATAGCCGCAGCATGAAGGATGCTACCGGCCGGGTCCTCGGGGCAAGCGAGCCGCCTACCCGTTGTAGATCGCGCCGCCGCTCGTGCGGTAAAAGTCGAGCACGGCGGCGGCTTCGTCGCGCAGCACACCGCGGACGACTTCGACGTTCCGCGCTTCCAGGTAGCGGTACGATTCCGGGAACACCGGCCCCTCGTCGAATCCGAGCCGCTTGGCATCGTCGCCCGAGGCGCCACACACCAGCCGCCGCACGCCGGACCACAGCGTGGCACCAAGGCACATGGCGCAGGGGTCGCACGACGCCACCAGCTCGTGGGCAGGCAGCTCGGGTAGGCCGAGCGAAAAGTGACCCAGCCGAGCCTGGGCCATCATGCAGGCCACCACTTCCGCGTGCAGCACCGAGTTGGATCGCGGTACCACCAAGTTCATTCCCACGGCTACCAGCCGGCCCGAATCGCGCTCGAACACTGCGGCGCCGAACGGACCACCGGTCTCGCGGGCCACGTTCTCGCGCGACAGCGCGATCGCCAGCCGCATACGGTCCTCGACGTTAGGATACGTGCCTTCCCACTTGACCGTCGAGTCGACCCACGGCGGGTAGACGATGCGGATTTCGGGTAGCGTCATTGCCAAGCGATTGCGTCCGAGTGTCGGGTTGGCCCAGAGATGTCCGGAACCAACAATGGAGATTCGGGAGCGCCTGTCAAACCCGGCCAGGCTGCAGCGGCGTTCCAGCCCGGACGATACGGTCCGATCCCCCACACCTCCCACAATCCCATTATGTGATCCAGATCACAGAGTGCCGATCCCGTTGGGTGTTACCAGATTGGGTCCCAAACCGATACCCACCACGGGTTCTCCGCCTCCCACCGGGGTGATGGCGCGGGGCATTTTCGACGTCGTGACGAGGGATAGCCCATATCGCCGTGGGCGGCGTGATTCGTGCGTCCCATTCCCAGATGTTACGGGACGATCGTTCTCGATGTAGTGTTCGAGGGAGGCTGGCGTGGCCCTATCAGACCGACCCTCACAAGACGCACGGATCCTCATTGTCGACGACGAGGAGCCGAACATCCGACTGTTGCGGCAGATCCTGGGCACGGTCGGCTATGCGTGCATCGAGAGCACAACCGACCCGCGCCAAGTGGTCGACCTGTACCGCACCTTCCAGCCGGACGTGATCCTGCTCGACATCAAGATGCCGTACTTCGACGGGCACCAGGTGTTGGAGCAGCTCAAAGAGGTGGTTCCCGATGACGAGTACCTGCCGGTGCTCGTGCTCACTTCGGACGGTAGCACGCCCACCAAACAGCGCGCCTTGTCGAACGGCGCCAACGATTTCCTGACCAAGCCGTTCGGGACGGTCGAAGTCCGTCTCCGGGTTCGCAACCTGCTGGAAACCCGCTTCCTGCACTGCTCCCTGCGAGAGCACAACCAGCTGCTGGAGCAGAGGGTGACGGACCGCACGGTCGAGCTGCTCAAGCGCACCGACGAACTGGAGGAGGCGCGAGCCGAAATCCTGGAGCGGCTCGCCCGGGCCGCGGAGTTTCGGGACGACGCCACCGGCCTCCACACGCGGCGCGTGGCACGGACGGCAGCGCTGCTGGCGGAGCGGCTGGGCCTGCCGCCCGGCCAGGTGGAGTTGATCCGGCGGGCGGCCCCACTTCACGACGTCGGGAAGATCGGCGTGCCCGACGCAGTGCTGCTCAAGAAGGGCTCACTCGATCGGGCAGACGCCGAGGCCATGCATTCGCATACGGAAATCGGGGCGGAGATCTTGTCCGGCAGCCGGGTGGTCCTACTCGGCGTGGGGCGGGAGATCGCCCTTACGCACCACGAATGGTGGGACGGCTCCGGCTACCCTTCGGGACTACAGGGGGAGGCCATCCCCATCTCGGGTCGGCTCGTGGCGGTCGCGGATGTGTACGATGCCTTGACCCATGTGAGGCCGTACAAGGAGGCTTGGTCACCCGCCGAAGCGGTGGCAGAGATCGAGCGCCGCAGCGGCACCCACTTCGATCCTTATGTCGTGGCCGCATTTGTGGAACTCTTTCACGAGGGGCAGCTCGACGAGTTGCTTCTCGACGAGCTACCCGTCTCGCATGGAGTGACTCCATGATTCGGGGTGCAGTGACACTGGGGATGTCGATCCTCGCGGTGGCATGTGCCTCGGCGGGCGGGCGCATGGCCACCAGTCCGACGGATCACATGGCGGTGGCGCTGGAGGCCCTCGACCGCAACAAGCTGCCGACGGCGCTCGACCATCTGCGTGCCATCGTCGCGGCAGAACCGGGTGGCAGCCTGGAACGTCAGGCTCGGCTGCTCGCAGCCGCCATTGCGCTGGACCCGCGGAATCCGGCTCGCGACCCCAAACTCGGCGCCGAACTGGCAGCGGGCCATCGGGCGAGCGCCGGTGAGCCGTGGGAGGCGGTGCTTGCGCAGTCGCTGTATGCGCTCGCGCTCGATCTCGGCGCCCGGCCCGACTCGAAAGTGGTGCAGGACGCGACCGCTCCGCTCCCCACGCTCGCGACACGGCCTCTGGCGACGAGGCTTCGCGATCTCGAGGCGACCGTGGCGCAGCTCCAGGAAGAGCTGAAACGGATTCGCGAGACGCTCAAGCCCTGATGGAGAACTCCGCGTGACCATTCGCGCCCGACTGTTACTCGCGTTCGCCGCGATCGCGCTGCTCCTAGGCCTGCCCCTCGCCTATGGGATCGGCCGTCTCAGGGAGGTGCGCGAGATCGCCGTCACGCTGCAGGCCAACCAGGCGGCCACATTGGACGCCCTGGGTGAGCTACGCACCGGCCTTATCGAGTTCGACCGCCAGGCGCGGAGCTATGTGATTGCCCCCGATCCGGCGTTCCGCGCTGGAATGCACGAGGCGTTGGACCGGGCCCTCGAGGGCGCCGATCGACTCGCGCGGGCCGGCATCGGCAGCGTCGACACACCGCCCACGGTGTGGCTCGACTCGCTGGCGGCTGCGACGCTCGCGCTGGAGGCACTGGTCGAGGCCCGCCGGGCACAGGAGGCCACAGACTATCTGCGCGCCACCGTGCAGCCCGTACTCGTGGAAGCGCGGTCGACCGTCACTCCGATCGGCGATGCGATCAATCGCTCCAGCGCGCGCGCGGCGACCGCAGCGCAAGAGATCAGTGCCCGCGCGAGCCGGACGGCCCTTCTGGCGGGGCTGCTCGCGCTCGCGTTCGGCGCTGCTGTCGCACTGTGGACCACGTTGGCGCTCACCCGAGCGCTGCGCCGACTCCGTGCCAGCATGGCCTCGGTGGCGCACGGGGTGTTCGTGGCGCCGTCGGACCTGCCCTACGAGCGCGAAGACGAGGTCGGTGACCTGAGCCGCTCGTTCCGCTCGATGACCAACCAGCTGGCAGAGCTGGAGCGGATCCGGGGTGAGGTCTTGAACGTGGTGAGTCACGACATCAAGGCACCACTCAACATCATCAACGGGTGTGCGGAATTGATCGAGGAGGCGGCCGGCCCCAAGCTCGACGAGCAGCAGCGCGGCCACTTCCGCACGATCCACGAGCACGTGCGACTCTTGACCGAGCGTGTGAACCGCATGCTCAACCTGGGGCGGATCGAGGCACAGGCATATCCGATCCAGACCGAGCAGGTTCCGGTCGTTCCGACCTTCGGCTGGGTGCGGAGCGCGTTCGAGCCGCAGGCTCGGCACCACGGCATCGACTTCACGGTGAGCGTGGACCCGAGTGCGCCCGCCTTCGTGGAGGTGGACCCGGAAGCCCTCCACAACGAGATTGTCGGCAACCTCTTGTCCAACGCATTCAAGTTCACGCCACGCGCCGGCAAGGTGTCCATTCGAGTATGGGGCGATCGGACGCGTCCGTCGGCGTTGCACTTCGCCGTGATCGATTCGGGCGTGGGCATCCCGGACGAGGAAGTGTCATTCGTATTCAGCAAGTACTACCAGGCGGGCCGCAAGCGGTCCGACGGCGGCGTGGGTCTGGGGCTGGCCATCGTGCGCCAGCTCGTGGAGGCGCACGGGGGCACGGTGGATGTCGAGAGCCGGTCGGGTGGCGGGACGATCTTCCACGTGATGCTACCCGGGACAGTACCCGAACGCCGAGTAGAAGCCGGCCCGCCGATCCGTGGCGCGCTGCGCCCGCCAGCCGGTGCCGAGCGTCGGGCTCCGGTGCGGCGGTGGCTCCTGCGTACCGGGCGCTCGATCGCCTCGATCATGGGGTCGGGTGGGGATGGGCGGTTAGGCGGTTAGGCGGTTGGGCGGTTGGGGAGATCGTTGGATCGTTCGATCCCACCGATACCAACATCGAGCGGCGGCCCGCTGCCTGGCCTCAGACCGCACGGCGATCACTTCCGTTGTGCCGGTGACCGCAGCCGCACTCCCTGAGGGCCCCCAATGTCGGGGCGAGCAACGGACTGACCAGCATCAGCTTGGGCCGGAGTCGTGGCAGCCGGCAGGGAGACGGTGACATGCCCCGGCAGGACCATGTGCGTACCGTAGTCGCGGCCGTACCCCACGTCGCCCCATCCACTCCCGTTGTACGTGATTCGCAGGACCAGCTGATCGCCAGGTACTCCACCGCCGATGCCCGTCACCACATCTAGGAACGGGATAAGGAGCGTGTCCGCCGGCAGCGCGAAGGTCGCGCTCGCCAGCTCGGTTTCTGACCCGTCGTGCGCTACGAGCAGGGCAACGTCGAAGTCCCCGCCGGCACCACCTCCGGAATCAGCACGTAGCCACACCCAGAACGCGTAGCTGTCGCCCGAAATGGCCTCGTCGAGCGTGGCCGCGAACTCGACGGGCACGCCGGACGAGTTCCTGGATCTGACCGTGACGGTGGGATCCTGCTCAGCAGACAAGAACGGCGTGGTCCCCTCGCGGAGGAACAGGTTGGTAGCCGGCGCACCTTCCCACGACCCCCAACAGTACGTTCCGAACGAGCGTCCGGTCCATGTGCCAGCGGCATGGTCCGCTGTCTCAAATCCGCCGTCGACCGCCATCCACAGATCAGGATCTACAAGGGTGTTCTGGATGCTGAGGTACCCACCTGTGATTGGCCACCCCGGGTAGGGTTCGGTCAGTGTCCCGTCTCCGTACCACCAGTAACCCGGCTCCATCCCACAGGTCCAGTGATCCAGGTTGTACGTGATCTGCGTGATGCCGGTCCCCTCGGGATTGACCACGAATGACATCTGGCCAAAGTCCGTGACCGCGTGCCACAGGCCGGTGGAGAAGTTCTCCGTCGGCCTTATGACAATGTTGACGGTGTCCCTGCCGCTCCATCCTTCGCTGTCCGTCGCAGTCAACACGATCCGGTGGTTGCCCAGCGAGAGATCGTCGCGACTGAACGACTCACCGGTACCGATCTGACCGTCCACGTTCGACCGCCACGCCAGCGCGCTCCCGGTCAACGGCCCGTCTTCCGGATCCATCGCGCTGCCACTGAAGGTGATCACCTCACCGTACTGGTAGCTCGCTCCCTCCACCGGAGCGGAGACGGTCACCGTCGGCGAGAGATTCCACTGCCCATCCCAGGTGCCCCTGCAGCTCGATCCGGATAGGTCAAGCTCCCACGTCCCGCTCGCCTTGACCTCGCTCTGATCGAACTCGCCGTGCAGCCAATAGACATCACCGTTCGCGGGATTGGTGTTCTCGAGCGTGAATCGATGATCGGTGATCGCCCAGTCTCCCGCAAACCCCTCCGTTCCAGAAGCAACGTTGCCATCGCAGTCGTGGTCGTCGAACGCGTACTCGATCCAGGTGATTGCGGAACCGTCTTCGTTGACCGTGAAGACGAACTCCCCGAACGCTGCAGTCGCTTCCCAGTCGCCGGCCCTGGCCGTATCGGAAATCCCGAGCTCCTGCACGCTGAGATTGACGAGCTCGTACTGGGCTGAGCAAAAATGCAGGGGCGGGTTGACCAGGTTATCCAACTGCGGACTGAGCGCCGTGTACACGCTGTCCGGCGGCTCGGCAGCCGACGTAACCGCGATTCGCGCACACGGCCATTCGGCAGGCTGGCGATTCCAGTTCGGTGACCCCGTGCCGTCGAACGACACACTGAGAGTCACCTCGTACCGGATGCGTGGACTGACTGATACGGTTGTCGCGATCCGATCTGGCACGACCGGATAGGTGTCGCCCCCGGGGACCCCGACTGCCCAGAGCTCGAGGTCGCCCGAGCCCTCGGTCACCGTAAAGGTCTTATGGTCGGTGCAGGTCCAGGTGTACGGCCCAAAGCAGTTCATCGTGCCCCCGGAACCCCACCGGACCGTGATCGCTCGGTGGATGTCAGCCTCTACAAACACCTCGAATTCGAACGTCAGCACCGTAGACGGCACGTCCCACTCCCACGTCTTCGGAGCCGTCGTCTCGCCCGCGCCCAGTATCTCCGCATACTCGTAGTATGGTTGGTTGGCGCCGGTGAACGACCCGGTCCCGTCGGGACTGCGGACGGCGACGGTGCCGGACCCGCTCGTCACGCTGGGGCCGGAGTGGAAGAACACCCGTACCCCCGTGACGGTGCTCCCGTCCAGTGTCCCCATCGGCCTGCTCATCAGGTTCTGGACCGTCACGTCGGCGTAGAACACCTTTGTGACGTCGTCGTAGTGGACGTTCGACGAAGTCAACCGGACGTGGACACCCTGACCGCCCACGATGTCGAAATGCAGTGCTGGTGATCCGTCCACCGTCCGTCTCGCGCAATCGACCGTGCCCGCCCCCACGTCCGCGAAGCACCGAATTACGTGCGGTGCTGGCTGCGCAGGAGGATCGTCCGGTGCAGAGGGTCCCTGAGCGTCCCAGCATCCCAGGATCCCAAGCACAAAGCAGGTGGTAGCCAGGTAGAGGAGACTGATTCGCACACGCACCCCAGCGGTCCAAGGTGTTACCACGTCGATGGCCAATGGTCTCGTCGTCGGTGGGCGTCCGAATGGAGGGCGTCACTCCTGGCGGCGGGGCCATCAGGGCCACCAGTGCACATTGTGTTGCACCCCACTACTGCTGCCGCTCGGCAACCGGCCCGAGGGACCCATCACCTTGGATTGGCAGCATGGGACGGTCCGCTGCCGACCGTCCCCGGCGTTCCCACCCAGCACTACCTGCTGATCACGACTGCCCGCGTTGGCAGCACCACGTTGAGTGCGACGTCCATGAAGTCCTTCTCGATGACCGTCAGCTCGTGGACCTGTTGGCCTGAGTCGGCGTCGTGCCCGGCATACACCTGATACTCACCGTTGGTCGTAGCGTCGAGCTCGTACGAGCCCTCCGCCCGTGTCACGGTCGATGGTGACTCTTTATTGCACCCGCACAATCACAAGCTTGCCCGCCGCTGGCATGTCGAGGTTGACGCCGATGCCGGCTCCTGTCCCATTCGACGTGAAGTCGTGGATCCTGAGTCCGGAAGGCCCGATCCGGCCGCCGTACGTGTTTGTGAGGAAGCTCTCCTCGGCCACCAGCCACGGGTAGATGCCCGGCGGGTTGGGGTTGGAGAAGATCTCGCACGCGGTGACGAAGTCATACGATGCGAAAGACGGCGAAGGCTGCGGCGCGCCGGTGCCGTTTAGCATGATCGCCGAGGCATACTCCGAAAGTAGATCGTCGTAGGTCTTGCCGCCCGTCAGACTCGGGAATGCCGCAGTCCCCGACGCGGTCGCTGAGGAGTTCTGCGCCAGGAAGAACGCTGCACCCCCGTATGAGTCGCCCAACAAACGGTGGAAGTGCCAACCCGCACCATAGATCGTGTGATTGGGGGACTCGTCGGGGTTGGTCGTCAGAGCGTTGGGCTGACTCGAGAGGTAGAGCACGGTACGGGCGAGGCGCAAAACCACCCCGTAGTTCCAGGCGTTGAACGCGGAGAAGTCCGAGCCCTTCACCTGGGCTCCAAGGGCGGGACCGCCGTTCGCGGCCCAGGCCCTGCGGGACGACATCTCGCCAGCGATCTCCGCAGTACCCTCCTCCATCCACGTCGGATGGAACTGTCCGTAAACGAGTCGGTTGTAGGAAGAGCTCACGTGCTTGGCCTCGTGGACGAGTGTGGCCAGGGCCTGATAGTTCCCGCTCCCGACGCCGTTGATGGTGGTGACGTTGAAATACACGAGCTCCATCTCGTTCGAGCCTGCACAGCTGGTGCTGCTGACGAAGTTCCCGGCCCAGACGAACGCCGCGGCGCCGGGTGGCACGACCGGCGATATGAACACCACGATCTGTCCATCCCCATTTATGTCGGTGACACCGCCGAAGTAGTCGTCGATGACCCCTTTCCCGTAGTCGCGATAGTAGTCGAGTACCTGCTGCACCGCCGAGCCGTCCGCCGGATTACTCACCTGCTGTGCACTGTCCTGGTACACGGCGACGTGGGCGTTCTCGGCGACGAGGAAACCCGTGCTCGGGGTTCCCGCAGTGCTGCAACTCGTGGAGGTCTTGAACGACCGGATCGCCGGCGCCTGCGGCGCAGCAATATCGAACGCCACGTCCGGCACAACGAGAAGAGCAGCCCCGAAGCGTCTCAGAAGTGTTCGCTCTTGTTCGCGCAAGCGCGCGTGGAGCGCCGCGGTCGAATCCTCCATCCGCAGAGCTTCGAGGAAAGACTGCGGAACCTGAAGTCGCGGGGGCGCAGGTGACACCGCAACCCGGGCTGGAGGAGCTGGTGTCACGCCAACACCGTTGACGTGCAGGGTGGCGGTCACGACGTCGGATGATATCTCGGATTCGCTCGGGCGACTGATGGCGATACGGTAGTTGTCGCCGCTGTTCCCTGAGGGCACGAAGATGTCGCAGCCTCCCGGACCCGTCGGTGTCACCTCGAGCGTGCCCCCGGGCCCGAGGGATACGGGCGCTTCACAGATCCGAAGCGAGAGATCCCGGATTGCCGCATTGTCTCCATCGTCTTGTACACGAGCGGTGAAGCCGAAGGAACCGATCTCAACCGGTGTCCCACTGAGGACTCCCTGGGTGCCCAGCGCAATACCGGACGGCAGCACACCACTCACCACAGACCATGTGTAGCCCGTTCCGGTTCCCCCTGCAGCCGAGAGAGAGGCGGAATAGGAGAGGGTGGCGTGACCATCGTCCAGCGTGGCGGTGGTGATCGCAAGCGATGTCACTGTGATCGTCACCGCGTCGGGCACCGAGGCAGCCCCCTGATCATCCGTCACCTGGTACGTCACCGTGTAGATGCCCGCCCCGGCATACGTGTGCGCCCCGGGATCCTCCACCGTCGCCCCAGTACCGTCGCCAAAGTCCCAACTGTGGCCGGCCACGGCGCCATCGGGATCACTCGCTGTGCCCAGAAGGTCCACCGCATCGCCCAGCGTCACCGTCGTGTCCTGTGAGGGATTATCGATGGTCGCGGTGGGCGCCTCGTTGACCGGGACGCCCTCCCACGTTCCCGAGCACGTGTTCCCAGACATGGTCAGCTCCCACGTGCCCGAGGCATGGTCGCCGAGCGTGCTGAAGGTCCCGGCGAAGACGAATCGGTCGCCCATGGCCGTATGGTCGATGGTGAACTGCCGATCCGTGATCGGCCACGTGCTGCCAAACCCCACCGACCCATTCTGCGTCACCGAGCCGCACGTGTAGTTGTCGAAGTTGAACCGGAGAAAGGTGATGGCGTTGCTCTGATCGTTGACGGTGAAGTCCGCGGTGCCGAAGGCCGGCGTTGGCGTGGCTTCCCACTCTCCCGGTGCCACCGGGATATCGGTGCTGACGTACACCGAGAACTCGAAGGTCTCGACACCGGGAGAGACACTCCACTGCCACGTCTTCGCCGCCGACACCTCGTTCGTCTGCAGAATCGTGTTGTACTCGAAGTACGGCTGAGGTTGCGAGGCCGTGAACGTGCCGGTTCCATCGGCATTCGACACATCCACCGTGCCCCCACCGCTCGTCACCGTCGGCCCCGAATGGAAGAACACTTTGATCCCGGTGACCGTGGTGCCGTCCGGCGTCCCCAGCGGTTGCGCAATCAGGTTCTCCACGGTGACATCTGCTTGAAACACGTCGGAGCCGTCGTAGCTCACATTGTCAGAGGCCAGCTGCACGTAGGTGCCCTGCCCTCCCACGATGACCGAGAGCGAGAGGCCCGGCACAGGGTCGCTCGAAAGGCCCTGGCACGAGACGCTGCCGGCTGCTACCTCCGCGCGACACGTGATGACGTGTGGAAACAGAGGCGTGTCCTCGATCGGGGCCGTAGGCACGAAGGCGTCGTCGCAGGCCCCCGCCAGGAGGATGGCAGCCGAGGATCGTGCGCATCAGGAACTGTGGTGAACGTGGCATGGCACCCTCGGCGACTAGTCGTGATGGTGGGACGACCGGTTGCGTGTTGAAACCGCCAGTGCTCTAGAACACGGTGCTTCCGCCACTGCCCGTGCCGCCGCCGCCGCCGATCGGGCTCCCGGTCTGCAGGGTGAGGTCGGTCAAACGGGGGAGATCGGTGATCTGCGGCGTGGTCCAGCTCTTCTTCTCAGTTGGGAGGGAATCAGCGCTCGGTCCGGGATTGGGTGCGCTACGACCGTCCATGGTGGCCTCCTCGATCAAACCGTGACCGCAGCGCGCACCGACTCGCGTCACGCTCACGGACGCGTCGTTCGTGCAACAGGGATCACCAAGTTCCAGAGGGGCTCTTCGCCGAAGGCTCGGCGGTCTCGTCGTCAGGCGGGCGTCAGACTGCGGCGTCGGTCAGGCGGCGGGGCCGGAGGGGCACCGACGTGAGCTGTAACCTTTTCAGGGAGCCACAATACGGCGCGGGACCACGTCGCGCAAGTGCTGCAACGACAACACATTACGAGCCTTTTACTTCAGATTGTGTTGAGCGCGAGGCCCAACTTGTAGCCCACGAGAGCAGCGGTAGCAATCTGCCTGGCGAGGTTGGGTGGGAGGCGAGCCCGCTCAGCGTCCGTTGGGCGGGCACTCCATGCGGCGCGCGCGTATTGGGGTCGTCGCCGTCGAGGGTCTGCCCTCCAGGCGCACGTCCGTAAAGGAGGTGATGCTGCCCGATAGATCCTGGCCTTCAATGCGCAGTTTCATGCTCACGCCGGCCAGCGCTCCCGGGTGGCCCACGTACAGCGAATCCCCGTCCATGAATCTCCAGTAGTTGAACGGATGATCCCTGACCTGGCCCGACGTCGTGATGCTGTACGCCACGAACACGGTGCCATACTGCTGCGTGAGGCTGGGCCAGGCCGTGAGCTTGGCGGTGTCGAGTTGGACCAGGGGGGCACTGCCCCAGGCGGCGCGTCGCCGCTCAACCTCGAGTCCC
>JBDHEI010000035.1:0-62845 GCA_039591075.1 Gemmatimonadota bacterium | reverse complement strand
TTCTTGGGCTGATTGCTATCTGGACTGTCGGCCATCAGTGAGACCTAGAAATCGATTCCGCCTGCCTAACGGGCCAGCGCCTAACCTGCGCGCCACGCTTCGGCGTCGCAAGGCCCAACCAAAAGCCCCGAACGCCGCGTGACGCTCGGGGCTTATTCCTACCGCACATTGGCAGGACCTACCCGTTCGGCCCCATCAACCCACCTCCACTCACCACTCCAGATCCATCACCCAGATGTCACTCTCATACTCCGCCAGCGCGAAGTACACCTTGTCCTTAACAACCAGGCTTTGGGGTAACACGCTCTTCGATGGATCATCAAAGCGGACGACTTCCCGCGGGGTCCCGCCCGCTGCCGGGACCGAGTATAACCCCGAGGCGCCGGTGGAGTCGATGGCGTTGAAGTAGATGACTCGGCCATCCGCAGACCAGTCAGGGATAAGGAAATCGGGCCCGTGGAGCCCCCCCCGCTCCCCAATCCAGCAGGAGCCGCTCCTCTCCTTCCAGTGACACAATTCCAATCCCGTTACCGCCCGTGTACGCGATCTCACTGCCGTCCGGCGACCAGCTAGCGCCGTACCCTCCGCGGCCGGTGAGCTGTCTCGGCGCACTCCACTCTCGACTCGCCGGATCCCGGCTCATCACGTAGATCTCCTCGTGACCGGGGGCGGTTCGTCTAGTGAAGGCGATCCGCAGGCCGTCAGGCGAGAACGACGGGTGGAAGTCCTGGTTCGGGACGTCAGTCAACCGAACTACGTTCGTTCCGTCCGCAGACATGAGAAACACGTCTCGGCTGCCGTGGCGGGTCGAGTAGAAGACGATCTCGTTGCCGTCGGGGGAGAATTCCGGATGGAAGTCATCCCCGGGGTCCCTGGTCAGCCACTGCGGCTCCCCTCCCTCAACCGGCTTCACGTAGATGTCCCGGCTACCCTCCAGGTCGGAATCGAACGCCAGCCTCCGCCCGTCCCATGACAGTCCGTAGCTCTCGACGAGCTGGTTGCCGAAGGTCACCGGCTTCGCCTCGGAGATCGACACGCTGCCGCTCTCGGGGATAGGGATCTGCCAGATGTTGCGCCGGAAGGTGAATTGGGAGTAGGCCACCGTTGACCCATCGGCCGAAATCGAGATCGAGTGAGGATCCAGCCCGGTGGTCACCCGCGACGGCTGACTCCGGGGTCGCCCGGACCCGTCCACCCGCACCACGTAGACGTCCCGCGCACCATCGCGGGCGGAGACAAACAGGAGATGACGCCCGTCAGGCATCCAGGCCGGGCTCACGTTGAGCGTCGTATCGTTCGTCACCTGCACTGGGCCGCCACCGTCTACACCGACGATCCAGATCGAACTGGGCCCGACATTGCCCAGCCACCCAATCCTGACGAAAGATCGATTGTTCTGAACATAGGCCAGCTTCGAGCCATCCGGGGACCAGGCGACGGAGTGGGGCCCAAGCGGCGCGCTGGCGACGAGCGTCGGCTCACCGCCGTCGCGCGATCTCACGACGACACTGTCCCTTTCGGTGTACACCTCTCGGTCGCCATGCATCCCCCAGATTACGCTGCTGCCCAGCTTCCTGGTCGGCCCCCCGAACCGGGGGATAAGGTGGCTTGTCACGCCGCCGCTGGCCGAAACCTCGGCGAACACGATGCTGCGCCCGTCGGGGGTCCATCGTGGGATGTGCTGGTACCCCGGCCGGTCGGCGGTGAGCGGGATCGGCCTTCCCCCGCTGAGATCAAGATCCCTGACGTAGAGGTGCACGTCGAGGCCGACGCCGGCCGTGTAGACCACTTCCTTTCCGTCGGGAGAGATCGTCGGTTCGACCTCTATCTCCGGCGCGCGCGTGAGCGGCCGGATGTTCGTGCGCGTGAGCTGCAGTTCGCGTTCGAATGAACTTGAGAGCAGCAGGACCGCTGCGGCGACGGTGACCGCCCCCGCCAGCAGCAGGGGTGCGCCGACGCGCCACCTCCAGTGTCGCCCCCCTGGTTGCGGTCTTGACCGCTCGGCCGTTGACACCACCTCCGCCGCTGCCGCTTCTCTCAGCGCGTCGGCAAACTGTGCGGCGGTGGTGAACCGATCCGCCGGTGTCTTCGCCAGCGCCTGATCGAGCGCAGCCTCGACACTGCTTGGCACCCTCTCCCGTACTACCGACACCCGTGGCGTCGCTTCACTCAGCTTCTTCGCGACAATGGCCTGTGCGGTCGGCCCGGTGTACGGCGGTTCTCCTGCGAGCATCTCGTAGAGCACGCAGGCGAGCGAGTATACGTCGCTGCGTCCGTCGAGTTTGCGCTCCCCACTCGCTTGCTCGGGACTCATGTAGACGGGCGTTCCTACGCTGATCCCAGTCTCTGTCAAATGCTCCCCACCTGCTGCCGTGATGGCTCGCGCTATCCCGAAATCAGCCACTACTGCCTCGCCCGCCGATAACAGAATGTTCTCCGGTTTGATGTCGCGATGGATCACATCATGGCTGTGGGCGTAGCTCAACGCGGCGGCCACTTCCCGCGTGATCTGCAACGCATCATCAAGCGGAAGTTGCCCTTCCCGATTCATCCTGTCGCGCAGCGTCTCACCCTCGACATACGGCATCACGTAGTGGAGGAACCCGTCGGCTTCGCCGGAGTCGAGCAGTGGGAGGATATGGGGGTGATTGAGGCTGGCGGTGACTTCGACTTCACGCAGGAACCGCTCAGGCCCTAATGCAGCGGCCAACTCGGGTCTCAACACCTTGATCGCGACCTTGCGAGCGTGCTTCAGGTCCTCGGCAAGATACACCGTGGCCATGCCACCGGCGCCAAGTTCGCGCTCAATCGTGTAGCGGTCGGCCAGGGCTGTTTTCAGGCGGTCCAGCAGGTCGGACATGGAGTGACCTTGGCTGGTTACGGGCCTAAAGGTAGGATTCTCAGCCGAGTTCAGCCAGAAGAACAGCCCCGAACGCCGCGTAACGCTCGGGGCGTCCTCTGAATAGCCGGTCGGGGGTGATGGCGGGGGAGGTGAGAGGACGTTGAACCAGTACCGAATCGGCTGACGCATGCGCATCCCCCAGCCCAAAGGCACCAAAGGCAGCTTGAAGTGGATTCAGCACGTTGTTGGCGAAACGCCAACGGTGCTGACCGACGCAATCCGTGCCGCCAATCGCCTCCCCAACTGGTTTTGGCTGAGTTGGCACACCATTGGCACACTGACAGTTGCTCTTGCGGTCAGTTTCTCTGCTCGACCGCCAACTGATCGAACCAGTTCAGCACAACGTGGACCTGTCGAACGTCTCGAGTTAGGTCGCGGACGAAGATGAACTGCTGCCCATCGGGATGAACGTCGTAGTTGGCCTGGAAGTCGTTGGTGGCGAAGCCCTCACGCACCCAGATTCGACGCACAGCACCCCGAACGAACTGGTCGCCAGGAGTTACGGAAACAGAAAACAAGGTGTCTCCATTCGCACTGCGGAAGAACAACTCACGTCCGTCCGGCCTCCACACCGGTTCCCGCCCACCCCCAACCGAAACAGGCCGCACGACCTCGGGGTCACTCAAGTCCAGAACGTATACGTCGTTCTGAGATGCACGACTTTCGCCACTCGTATATGCTAGCCAGCGCCCGTTCGGCGACACAGCCGGTGCCCGCTCGAAGAATCTGCTGGCGGTCAGGCGTTTGGGTTCAACAGACCTGTCTGACGGAACCGTCCACAGATGGTTGCCCTGGTCAAACTCCATGAAGATCAGGGCAAGTGAATCTGGCGAAACCACTCCTATCCACTGTTCCCTCGGCAGTTCAAGCAGATGCTGCGGTGAGCCGCCGTCAATTCCTACGCGGAACAGATCCCAGTCACCTGGAGCTATGAACTTCGAGTACACGACGTGGGAGCCGTCAGGTGTCAATTCGGGATACGCACTACTCGAGTCGAATGTCAATCGATTGGGAGTGCGCAAACCTAGGTCCAAGGTCCAGATGTCTGCTGCATTGGAGCTGGTGGGGTGAGCGACCTCCACGGTGAGATGGCGTCCATCCGGCGAGAACCTCGGGAATCCATATCGACGCGGTTCGGCCCAGTCTACTGACGTTTCCCCGCCTTCCCGATCCACGGTCACTAACTCGCTCAGCCGGCTTTGACCGTCCAGATAGACAAATGCTCCGCTCCGTGATACGCCGAGATGTGCCCATCCAGTTCCACCACCCCAATACATGCCATCGAACACGCCATCCTGTATTTGTCTCGGTGTACCGATGAGCCGTTTTCGTCGAGAGTCCAGTTTCGAGGTAAGCAGGACCCCGTCGGGACTCACAAAAACCACGTAGCCACCGTCAACACCGTGGGGCGCCAAGCCGGGTTGATTCAACGGGGTAACCGAGTCGTCCTCTAAGGAGAGAATAGCCAGTGAAGGCCCTTCGTCCACGGACGGTGTGGAGACCAGGACGGTGCGCCCATCCTGCAAGATGTGAGGCTGAATCCCTCCTACCGGCAGTCGGACTGGTTCGCCTCCGGCTGCGGGTACGCGATGGAGGCTTCCAGTCGAAAATACGATGATGCCGTTTGGCCCCCACGATACGCCATACGGCTTGGGCGCGTCGCAGATGATCGATACCTCTCCGCCACCGAGGGGAACCCTCTTCAGTTTGCCATCCTGCCAGAACCCGAGGGATTGTCCATCGGGTGAAAAGAACGGCTGGCTTCCGCCTTCGGTGGCCGGAATCGGTACCGGGGAGGACGCGTCGAGCGAGTGGACAAGGATATGCTGCCCACCCATGGAATCCTTGCGGACGTAGGCGATCCGCGACCCATCGGCTGACATGGCGATGGATGATCCACGCGGAGACACGACCACTTGGCCGGTGGGCACTGCAAAGCGCACAACCTGCCTCGGCTGAGCGGGCTTGCCGTCAGCAAGAATCCCGACCAGATAACCAGCAACCGCGGCAATGACAATCGCGCCGGCAAGGACCAACCTTCGGGATTGCGATTCGCCCTTCGCAGTTAATGACGAAGCGCCCGCCAGGGCGGTGGGCAAAGTGAAGCTCCGATTCGCCAGCGCCTCGGCAAAAATCGTCGCGCTCTGGAACCGATCGGCCGGTAACTTCTCCAACGCCTTCGCTGTTGCAGCCGCGACGTTCGGCGGTACTGACTTCCGTTTACTGGTAACCGGAGCTGCTTCCTGCGTAACGATCCTGCTGATGATCTGCTGCGCGTTCGATCCTGTATGTGGTGGATCGCCCGTCAACATCTCGTACAGCACAGCACCCAAAGAATAGATGTCCGACCTGTTGGTGATGGTCTTCTCCGCGGTCGCTTGCTCAGGGCTCATGTATTGTGGCGTGCCGAGCAACAAACCCGTCTCAGTCATGCGTCCGCCCGCTGCCGCACTCACCGCTAAGGCAATCCCAAAGTCCGCGACCATCGGGCGGCCGTTGGGCAACAGGATGTTTTCCGGTTTGATGTCGCGATGGATCACACCTTGCCCGTGAGCGTAGTGCAACGCATCTGCAACCTCGGTCGTGATCTTGACTGCCTCGTCGATGCTGAGCTGCGTTTCGCGATTCAGTTTCTCGCGGAGAGTCTCCCCCTCGATGTGGGGCATCACGTAATAGAGGAAGGAGTCGGCTTCGCCCGAATCGAACAGCGGCAGAATGTGTGGGTGCTGCAGATTCGCGGTGGTCTTGATCTCCTGAATGAACCGCTCGGCGCCAAGCACGGCGGCGAGCTCCGGCTTCAGGACCTTGAGGGCGACCTTGCGATCGTGCTTGAGATCCTCGGCCAGATAGACGGTCGCCATACCCCCGCTGCCGATTTCCCGCTCGATGCGGTAGCGGTCGGCCAGGGCTGTTTTCAGGCGGTCCAGCAGGTCGGTCATAGAGTGACCTCGGCTGGGACTGCACTAAGGTAGGATTCTCAGTCGGGTTCAGCTAGACGAAAGCCCCGAACGCCGCGTGACGCTCGGGGCTTGATCGCCCAGTGCGGTTCCTAGGCACACGTTGCGTATCATCGACGTCTCTTCAGGTGGTGAATTGGGATGAGCTTACACAGGATGCCACGCAGCGTTTGGTGATGTCCTTTACAGTCTATGGCTAGCTACGTAACTGTGTCTAGGCACTAGAAACACACAAGGGAGAAAGGATCGTCATGCGATTGCCAATTCAGAGTCTAGTTGCATTTGTCATATGTGGAAGCATGATGTCATCATCATCATTTGCTCAGATAGGCGAAGACGAGCTTCGCAAGAGGATTGATGAGGCAAATGCAGTGATCGACGAGGCTTCCATCAAGAATGACTACGAAACCATAGCATCATTCTATACTGAGGATGTGGTAATCTTGCCCAATCATGAACCAATAATAACAGGCAGGGATGCATTCATAGAGAACGAGAGAGCTTCAGAGAAGGCTGGATTCAAGATTCTCGAGATAGAATCATCTATCACTCGTGTATTCCGTGACAGTAACTTGGTCCACGAAATTGGGAGGTACATAGTACGACTTCAGGTTCCAAGTGTACCTTATCCTATTACTGATACCGGGAAATATCTTGTTATATGGGAGATCCAATCGGATCAATCCCTCAAGATCAAACTAGAGATGTGGAATAACGACGAACTTCCCACGTATTGAAGTGAAACGAAGCGCCTTGCGCTACCTCTGTGCTTCGGTGCGGGTGTGCCGGATGAGCGGTGGGAAGTGTGGCGCTACCCGACCTGTGGATTCTGCGCGGTGTTCAGGCGCTCCGCAGGTCCATGCGCTTGCTAGGAAGCGCGTCCGTCCGCAAACGCATTCCGAACCCCCTCGATGCGGCCCACAGGGTGAGCGCGCAGGACGCCCCGAGCATCGTCAGATAGACGGGGTTCGCCGCGCCTCGAATGACGGGAAGCCACGCACCGGTGAGACCCACGCCCAGCAGGAACACGCCCATCCGATTGGCAAACAACACGCCCATCGTCGTCGCGACGGTGCGGATGTTCTGGGCCGCATCCCCCACTGCGTCTTCCGCCGTCTTGAGGACCTCCGCGACCCCGTGAACTCGGCACACTGACCTTCAATGAGGTCACGAAGCCCGACGTTCGACCAGTCCTCTCCCAAATCCGCCATGTACGCCCGCCACTTCGGTGTGACCTCCACGACGAACCGCTCTGTCCTGTCTGTGTCGGTGTCGTTCAATGTTACCTCGATGTGGGTGTCCTTGAACGCCACAGTCGTTGCACCGCAGTTGACGGATTCGGCGCTGGAATGGTCGCAGATGATCGGAGGCCCGTGGTTGGCACTCGGTCTACCCTCGCGGGTCGCTGTCAATTCCGGCATCTTTGTCCAGTCCGTTTGATCTCAACTGGCGACGGTGTCCATCGAAGTTACGCCGTAAACGCAATCAGGAGGGACCAGCATGGAAGCAATCTCTCGCCAATCGGGCTTTCTGCGGTGTGTTGCAGGTCTCACAGCGATTGTGATTTTCTTGGCAATCCCGCAGGCACTCACGGCGCAGGAGACCGGAACCGTCCAGGGTACCGTGACGCAGGCCGATGACGGTGGCCCCCTCCGGGGAGTCATCGTGTCGGTTCGGGGGACGGGCATTAGCGCCGTGACCGACCGAGACGGCCGCTACACGTTGAATCGGGTCCCGGCCGGGCCGCGGACAATCGTCGTGCGGTGGCTCGGGTACCGGACTCGCGAGGTCGCGGTGACGGTGACCGCCGGCCAGACGGCCACCGCAGATGCCGCGCTCGAGCCGCAGCCGGTGACCTTGTCCGAGGTGATCGTGGAGGGTGTCTCCCGCGCCCCTGAGCGTGTGGTGGAGGCTCCCGCGGCAGTCTCCGTGGTGGATCCGGCCGTTGCGCGCGACTTCGCGGTAACCGGTCAGGCGCCTCTAGCCGTTGCCAAGCTCCCCGGATCAGACGTGGTGCAAAGTGGTGTCAACGACTTCAATGTGAACGTGCGGGGCTTCAACTCCTCGCTCAATCGGCGGGTGCTCGTGCTCATGGACGGCCGCGACCTGGCCATCGCGTTCCTCGGTTCTCAAGAGTGGCCCGCGCTGTCCGCGTCGCTAGACGATCTCGGTCGCATCGAGATGGTGCGCGGCCCTGGCTCCGCGCTGTACGGTGCCAACGCCTTCAGTGGTGTGCTCAACATCACAACGCCCACCGCTCGTGAGCTGGTAGGCACGAAGTTGACGTTGGCCGGCGGCGAGCTGAGCACGTTCAAGGGCGACCTGCGCCACGGTGGTGTGACACCGGATGGGCGCTTTGGATACAAGTTCAACGTGGGCTATTACCGGAGCCAAACGTGGACGAAGTCCCGCACAGCCGGCGACGCTCTCGACTGGCAACGGGAGTACGCGGACGCCTCCGACTCCCTCGCGCCGGCCATCATCGAAGCCGCACCGCTGGCGGGCCAGAGTCTCAATCCGTTGACGCGGGCCGCGGCCGGTGATCCGGATGCGCTTCAGAACATCTACGGATCAGGTCGGTTCGATTACTACGCCGATGACGGCTCCGTGTTCTCAGTGGAGGGCGGCGCTACCCGTGTGGAGAACGAAACGTTCGTCACGGGCATCGGCCGGGTGCAGGTGAACCGGGCGGTGCGCCCCTGGGCCCGGGCCGAGTGGGCGGCTCCCCGATTCAACGTGATGGCGTGGTGGTCGGGGCGAAACACGCTCGATCCCCAGATCTCGCTCAACGCCGATATTCCCCTGGAGGAAACATCTAACATCATCCACGGTGAAGCGCAGGTAAACCAGGAGTTCGCCAACGGTCGCGCGCGGTTGGTCGTCGGGGGGTCGGCCCGGGCCTATCTGCTCGACACAAAGGCCACGCTGATGCGGGCGGAGGACGACGACCGAAGCGACGGGTACTACTCCGGGTACGGTCAGATCGAGGTTGAGGTAAGCCCACAAGTGAAGCTGGTTGCAGCAGGCCGCGTGGACGAAGGTACCTTGATCGATCCGCAGTTTTCCCCGAAGGGTGCACTGGTCATTAGTCCCACACCAAACCACTCAGTTCGGCTGACCATCAACCGGGCGTTTCAGGTACCGAATTACAGCGAATTCTTCCTGAGAGTCCCGGCAGGGCTGCCGGCGAATTTCAGTCTGCTGGAGGCAGGTCTGCGGGCCTCGCCCCTGGGGCCCGTCCTTGCAGGCGTACCAGACGGTCAACTGTTCGACAACTCCGCTGCGGTGCCTGTTCTGGCGCGAGGTAATGACGCCCTCGATGTAGAACACGTCACGAGCCTAGAAATCGGCTACAAAGGTCAGTTGGGGCGTCGCGTGTTCGTGACCATCGACGGCTTCTACAGCCGGCTCTCCGATTTCGTCACCGATCTGTTGCCGGGGGTAAACCCCACGTTCGGGGCGTGGACCGCGCCTGCGGCGGTACCCGAGGCGTTTCGAGAGACGCTGGAACAGACCGTCCGTGATCAGCTGTTAGCGGCAGGACAGCCGCTCGCCGCCTTCGGCCTCACGAGATTAGAGAACGGCGTCTCGGCGATCGTCGTGTCCTATGCCAATCAGGGCAAGGCGAACGAGTATGGCTTCGAGCTCGGTGCCGGGATTCAGGCCACCGACGAAGTCCAATTCGACGCGAACTACACCTACTTCAAGTTCGACGTGGATCAGGAATCGATTGCCGCGGGCGACCTCCTGGTCCCCAACACGCCGAAGCACCGGTTGAATCTGACCGCAGCGTACAGCGGCCGTCAGGGATTCGATTTCCGGGTGAGCGCTCAGATCGTCGATAGCTACCAGTGGGCCACCGGGATCTTCTTCGGTCCGATCCCGTCGCGTCAGACCGTAGACGTGAGCGCGGGCTACCAGTTCAATCCATACGTTCGAATCCACGCCATGGCAACGAACGTCTTGGACCAAGAGCGCTACCAGATGTACGGCGGGTCGGTGATTGGACGACGGTTCATGGGCGGTATTACTGCGACGTACTGAGATCGCAACGCAAGTGGCAAAACGGGAGCGGCGATACCATCCTCGCCGCTCCCGTTTTGCCTTTAGAGAATCTCGTGCCGTTCCCCGACGGCGAGTGTGACGCTCCGTGACACCCCTTCCCTACCTTCTCCTGGTTTGCTTCGCCGCCAGCGCCGCCAAGTCAGGCCGGTGATCACGAGCCTCTTGAACCGCCGTCGAAGCATGGCCCGCACCGAAGCACAGTTGTTGCGACTTGTTGACACCCTCGCCCTACCGTCGCGCATCCCTCACCGGAGGCCGCGATGGACTGGCCCACACCCCCGATCTGGCCCGAGGATCTCGACGATGTTCGCGAGCTTGTCAGCGACGAAGAGTGGCGAGAGCTGCTCAGGCGACACTGGAGTCCGTGGCCACTGGAAACGATACGGAAACCGAAAGCCCGGACCGCCGCGTGACGCTCGGGGCTGGGGTCTGCCGTACATTGTCAGGGCTTTATCCCTTCGGCCTCATGAACTCCTGAAACGGCGGGTAGTCGGGTCGCCACGTTTCTCCTGACTGGTGGCCGGAAGCAAGAGATCCTCGGGTTAAGGCGTGTCGATATTGACTGGGACGCGCAATTGCTCCGCATCGTCCCGTGTGCAGAGCGTGCCCTGAAGCGTGGCGATGGCCGCTCGGTACCGCTGTGGCCGCAACTGGGCGACTGGCTACGTGAATACCTTCGGACAACGGAAGCGCACGTCAGCGGCCTGCTGTTCCCTTCCCCTGTGCCGCACCGAGCCGCCACTGGCGCGCGCTGGCGCTTGTACAACCTGCGGAGAGCGCTCGCGTGGACAATCGAGGAGGCGGGCATCGACAAGCAGGTGACCCTGCACACCCTTCGTCACACATACTGTGCGATGCGCCTGCAGACCTATCACCACGGTCCGAACGGTCAGTTAATTCAGGTCGGCGTCTATCAGGTCGCGCGTGAACTGGGGCATCGCAACACGGACATGGTCGAGCAGGTGTACGGCCACGTAGCGCCTAGGCCCGAGAGGTTGCAGCCAGAGGTCCGCTACCCGACTAATGGGACGTGGACCCCGGCTGAGCGACCGAGCCTGGTTGGCAGTTCGCCAATCCAGCACTAGCATTCACGACGCGTAGCGGCGTCAATGGAGGGACGCCTCGTGACAATCGGCGTGACAGCAGCAGACAAGGCCAACGGCCTAACGCAGTAAGCTGTTTTGTGACAACCACTTTGGCCCCTCGTCCAACGGCAGGACGCCGGACTTTGGATCCGGAAATGATGGTTCGAATCCATCGGGGCCAACTGCCCTTCCCTCTGAAGGTTAGCCTGTGAGGCTGGCCTAACCCTACCCCCGGGTGGGTCAGTTGCCACCCCCTTTCACTCGCGACTCTCAGCCCCGTGCGCCGCCCGTCAACGACGGCTTGCAGCGTGTCGGTGTCCGGCTCCTGGTACACGTTCAAGAGCGTGGACGTGTCGCGCCAGCCGCCTGCATAGGCCACGTCTTTCAAGCTGAGGTCCTTCCGCTCCGTCGCCCACAGGCGTCGGAAGGCGTGGAACCCACCGCAGTCATGTCTCAACCGTGCTCGACCGTCTATCCCATCATGAACCGTCGGTAGAACGCAATATGCCGCTCCGCAATTGCCTCCCAGCTGAACTGCGCGACGATGGTCTGGCGGCCTGCTTCGCCTAGCCTCCGACCGAGCGCACGGTCTTTGAGCAAACGAACCATTGCCTCGGCGAATTCGTCGGGATCTGCGGGATCGACCAGGAGCCCGTTCTCCTCGGTGGTGATCACGGTCCGGATCCCACCCGGCCGCGAGGCGACGACCGGCGTGCCGCACGCCATTGCCTCGAGTGCTGTCATGCCGAACGGCTCGAACAGCGAAGGCAAGACGAACACCTCGGCCTGCCGGTAGTACGGCACGAGCATCTCGTCAGGCACGTAGCCGATGATGCTCACGTTATCGTGCATGCCCTTCTCGTCGATGATCCCTCGCATCGTGGCGAAGACACCGCGCTCCCGTTGGCCGGGCGTCGGGGAACCGCCGCCAATCACCAAGTGCGCGTGCGGGACAGCCTTTCGAACTCGATCGAAGGCATGCAGCAGCAAGTCGTGGCCCTTGTTGGTGTCGATCCGACTGAGGCAGAAGACGTACGTGTCGGGCAGATCCGTCTCGAGGCGCGCCTCGTCGGAGCGCAACGGATGGAAGGTGTGTACATCCACACCGGGTGGGATAATGACGGCGTTCTCCGCCGTCCACCCGTAGAGTTGAGCGACCTTCTCTTTCTGGACTTCCGTCGTGAATGACTGTGCGACAACCGACTTGAAGATGTTGATCTCGTCGGCAATCCGGCGCTTGAAGTTGAACTTCTTCTCCATCTCCACTGGGTCACCACCCATCTGTTCCTGTTTCCATGCGCCAAGCGAGTGCGCCGTGAAGAACGCAGGTCGGCCGAGGGCCTTGGCGACATCCAGCGTGACATTGCCCGCATCCACGTAGTGGCCGTGGAACAGGTCGTACTCGAGGCCGTTGTCCCGGATGAAGCCCATCATTGTGTCGGCGAGCTCTGGAAGAACGTCGTAGATCCGCTCTTTCGGGATGAACTCCCACGGGCCGGCTGGAATTCGAACGACCCGCACGCCAGGTCGATCCGGCACGGGATCGACTTGCGGACGCTCTCGATCGAACCACCGAGTGTAGACGTCGACTTCGATCCCCATCGTGGCGAGCGCCTTCGCGAGCTCCAGAACGTAGACCACTTGGCCACCGGTGTCGGTCCTGCCGAGCTGCGGCACCGGATCCACGTAGCCGTGCGTGCTGAGGTGCGCGAGGTGGATGAGGCCGCTACTCTTCGGTCGGGTCATGCGTCGTCACGGCATAATCCTGCGCGATGATGTAGTCTGCCCGTGGCCTCTGGGACGAAATGATGCGGTGCTCGATCTGGAGAATCTGGTCCAGAAAGTCGTCCTGCACCTCTCGGGCTCGGAGGGCTCTCGCCTTCTTCGTGTCGAAGTAGGAGCGATCGATGAACGCGCGTCTGTGGGCGCGCTCGAGGAGGGTCGTGTACGTGCCTTCGACCAATACTGCGTCCACGTTGTCGAGCGCCAGGGTCTCCTCGCCGATCGCGTCGGCATCGAAATCGACCAGTGGCTTGGTGATGGTAGCGGCCCCGGCTCGAATCTGTTTCAGGTTTTCGTCCATTAGGTCCAGACGCACTTCCTGGGTGCCGACCCAGGAAATGTCTTTGCGGCGGGCCGCCGCGTTGGTTTTCGGGGGATAGACGAAGTAGTCGTCCTGCTGAAGGATGGCGGCTTCAACGCCATGTTCGGCGAGAACCTGCCGGAGTGCTTCAGCAATCTCGGATTTCCCGGCTCCCGACTCGCCCGCGATCGTGATGATGAAACGATCGCTCTGTGCCCGAATTTCTGGGAGGGTAAGCTCGCCAATCTGTTGCGCCGCGCGCTCGTGGTGCGGCTGAATGATGATCTTGTCGCCCTTCATGTGTTCGATTCGTCTCGCGAAAAGGTCGGGGACACGTGCGTGTCGTGGCCGGCGCACCGCGACTGGTTTATACGCGCGTGGCGTGCGGCAATCAAGGTGTCTCGTCGAAACAGGTAGCGCTCACGCGTTGTCCGGGATCCGGGCCGGCCCTGTTGGGACCGCCCCCCTTCGTTGGTGTGCTCCACGGTCGTGCCCCGAGCGTCCCGCGCGGCGTTCGGGGCTTTTCTTCTGCTGAACCCGGCTGTTGCGCCTACGCCACACGCCCGGCGGCGGCGGGTGCCCCAGGCACCGTCTCCCTTGCGCATCGGCAGTCGACCGCGATAATCATTGACCTTCATGCAGATCGGCAACCACCCCCGTCCTCTGAGCACCGACGCACCAGCCGTCGACGGGATCCGTCCCGTTCTGGGAAGGGTCTGCTGACCACCACGTCACACGGACGCGTCCCCCGTTGGCTGCTCCGCGAGGTCGGCGGGCGTCAATGGGACCGCCTGCTCTACATCAGCGGGGCGGTGGCGCTCACGGGGATCGTGTGCGGCGTCTTCGTTCGCCCGGCGAGTGAGCTCGCCATGTTCGTATCCCTTACGTTGATCATCAACGGCCCCTACTCACCGCTGTTGCCCGCGGGGTACGAGCCGGTCGTGATGACCTACGGCCAGCTCTATGCGCCGCTCCTCATCGCGAGCATCGGCGTCGCCGGCCAGGTGGCCGTGGAGTACGTGAACTATCGGCTGTACGAAGCTGCCCTGAACTCATCGACGTTGCGGCGACTACGTTCCGGAACTCTGGCGCGCTGGATGGTGGCCGCTTTCACCGCGAGTCCATTTGCCGCGGTGGCGCTGACGGCGCTGCTGCCGTTACCGTTTTGGGTGGTGCGCATCGCGGCACCGTTGGCACACTACCCGATGCGGACCTACTTGGTGGCCATGTCGATCGGACGGTTGCCCCGGCTCTGGTTTTACGCCGCGCTCGGGGCGATGGTGCCGCTGAGCGGGACCACCATTCTCCTCGCCGGCCTCATTGGCGGGGTGGTCCTGGCCATTCCCATCGCGCTCCGCGGACGCGTTCCGCGTCCGACCGTGCGCGTGCGGGTGGTACCGGGGACCGTGGAGAGTTGACGTGATCCGACGCTGTCCTGAATGCGGCAAGGCACTCGACGCGATGGCGATCCGGTGCCAATGCGGCCACAAGCTGCCAGAGGCCCTCGACGTGCGGTCCGACCCGGATCGTCCGGTGTGCGAGATCTGCGACCGCCCCATGCCGATCATGGCCGAAATCTGCCCGGCCTGTGGGGCGACGGGCTATCCCGCCTTGCGTCCGCGTCGCGGGAAGAAGTGGCAGGGATCGCCCACTATGAAACCGTTGACCCCTCCCGAACGGCGGAACCCCTCATGAACGTCAGCCGACCCATGGCCCTGCGGATGTTCCTGCGCGGGCTGCAGAACACCATACGGCGCCGGCCGCTCTCGGTCTCGTTCGAGATCACCCACGCATGCACGGCCAACTGCTGGCACTGCAACTGGGGCGGCCCCATCAAGGAGACCCGCCTCTCGGCCGACGAGTACGCCGCGATCTGCCGGGGGTTGAAACCGGTCGTCTCGCACATCTCGGGTGGCGAGCCCCTGGCCCGCAACGATGTCGATGAGATCATCCGTGCCCAGGCCAACCCGGGCCGGCTTCCCTTCATGGTGGTGGTCACCAACGCCTCCCAGCTGAGCGGCGACCGCTTCTTGCGGCTCAAACGGGCCGGCATGCATCAGCTGTCCATCTCCATCGACTTCCCAGACGACCGGCACAGCGAGTTCCGGCGGATCCCCGGGTTGTTCGATCGGATGGACCGTGTGGTGCCCGAGTGCGTGCGACTCGCCGAACCCGGTGGCGTGGTGATGAACTGCAGCATCACGTCGTGGAACTACCGCGACGTGCCGGCCATCGTCGACGTGGCGCAACGGTGGGGCACCAGCGTGAACTTTTCGGCCTATACACCGCTGCGGACGAGTGACGACAGCGGACTCGTGACGGACCCCGACGAGCAGCGCGACCTGCGCCGCATGTTCGAGAAACTGATCGCGATGAAGCAGGCTGGGAAGCCGGTGTACACGTCGGAGCGCGTGCTGTGGCGGTATTACGACTTCCTGTGCGGTCAGGAGGTCTCGAATTGCCGCGCCGGCGACAAGTTCCTTGTGATCAGCCCGGATGGCCGCCTGGTGCCGTGCGCGATGGTGATGGCGTACTTCACCGACCATCGGAGCATGCAGCGGGAGTTCACCTGCACCAACACGTGCACCAGGTGCTACATCAGCACCCGGGCCAATACTGAAAAGACCGTTCGAGAGTTTCTGGTCGACAACCTCGCGATCCTGTCCCGCGCGGGACGGCGTCGCCTCCCGGTCCTAGCCGAGACCGAAGAGACGCCGGTGTCGGAGCCGACCGCGGCTCCCGCCGCGCCGCTGCGCGACGGCACCTTCGACTAGCCGGCGCTTGGCGACCTCGCTGGACGCGGGCCACCATACGTGGCCCGGTCCAGCCACCGTCGCAACCAGGGCACGGCCGTGACCTGCAGTACCAACGCGTAGACCACGCCCGCTACGGCATCGATCGCATAGTGGTTCTGGGTGTAGGTGGTCGCCAGGAACACACCCACCGCTTCCGCCGTGAGCACGACGGCAGCCCAGCGCGGAAACCAACGCCAAGCGCTCAGGGCAATGACCACCGCCGCCGCCACATGCGAGCTCGGAAACGAGCAGCCGCGCGCGTCACCCGCCTGTTGGGTCACATCCACGAGCCCGTAGAAGAATCCTTCCGTATGTGGACCCTGGAAGTGCTCGTAGAGGAAGTGCGGCCCGTCCACCGGAAAGGCCATGAATATCGCGTAGCAAGCGAGATACGTGACCATGAGCCGAAAGGTCAGGTCGCGGAGCGCGTCGGTACGGCGCTGGAGGAGCGCGACGAGCGGCGGCACCACGATGAGGGCGTAGTAGAAGAAGTATGAGAAGTACATCAGCTCGCTGAACCAGAGCTGCGGCATGGCCGGCGCCCAGACCTCGTGCAGGTGCATGCCAAACAAGGCCCGGTCGAGCGCGGCCACCGGACCATCGATCCCGGTGAGGTCGAGCACCGGTCGCAACAGATCCAGTTCCGACCAGAACGCGCCGAGCCACACGTACGGATACAGCTCGTGGACGATGTCGGTGAACCGTGATCGCGGCTCCGGAACTCGGGAGAACAGCCACGGGAGCGCCGCGGCCGTGACGTGCGCCACGGCGATCCACGGGGCGTGCGGAGCCGCAGTCCATGCGGCCACCCAGACCGTGGCGAGCGCCAGATTGTATGCCGCCAGCACCCGATCCATCGGCAGGCGGGAATGCCCTGTCGCCACCCTGATCCGTCCGTTGTTCATGCTGCCTCTGCGTAGTTCGTGGTTTCTTCCGGTGTAGCTGGGCCTACGGCCGCGTCTTCCAAGGGTTCGTGGGAGCGTGGAATCGAGCTAGGGTCTCCGCCTAGCGGGTCGAGCCGTGTCGCAGCCACCGGTCGAGGGCGCGGAACCCGGCCAAGGCGAGCAGCACTCCGCCAGCCCCCATGAGGAGCATCAGGAAGGTGTAGAGGATCGGCGACAGGACACGCTCCATGTACGGGATCTCGGGATTCGCGACGAAGCCGGGTACGAAGGCGATCCACGCCCAGACCATGACCCCAAGGCCCACCACCGAGACGACCGCCCAGCCCAGGCGGAGAGCAGGGCGCAAGCTCAACGGCGATGCCTCGAAGGGCGGCGTCGAGGGCACGATGGCGGCACTCCCTGATTCAAGCCGCTCGCAAGATATGATGCCCGTCCGGCCGCACGGAAGTCTGGGCTACTGGCGGCAGGACCGTCTGCCGCACCGCAGCGAGGGTGCCACGACGTGGGGCAATGGGTCATCTTTCTGCGTGGCCGGATGGGCCGGCCCCACCATTCCCGAACGGACCACCGCGCATGACGCTAGTCGTGTACCATCGCACCACCATCGCGGACGCCCGTCGCGCTGTCGAGAAGGGGTTCCAGGATGCCGACTGGGACTTTGGGCTCCGAGACGCCCACACCGGAGAGGACGTGCTCGTGACCGGCGTGTGGCTCTCCGACCGACCACTGAGCGAGAATGACGGCGTGGCCGGCGATGCTCAGCTCGAGGTGAGCCTGGACGTAGAGGTGGGCGACCTGGTCGCGTACGAGCTGGAGGGCATGATGTGGAATGCCCGGGTGTGGGTCGTCTCGGCCACCCTCATCAACGAGCGGGGGAAGGTCAGGATCCACGGCGTGGATCCCGGGACGTCCTGGTTCCACAAGGCGTGGAACGAGGATGACTGAGGCGCCAATCCGCCTCCCAGAGCGACGCGACAGACCATGAACGTCGACATCTTCCACGACGAGCGGCAGGGAAGGTTCTGCGCGGTGATCGACGGCGCAGAGGCCTATCTGAGCTACGTCCAGACGGATGAGCACACGCTCGACTTCCGGCGCACGTTTGTTCCCGAGGAGCTCCGGGGCCGTCAGCTGGCCGAGCAGCTCGTCCGTCACGGATTCGAATACGCCAAGGCGCAGGGGCACCGCGTGATCCCGACTTGCCCCTACGTCCAGCGTCTCGTGGCCCGCGATCCGGACCTGAAGGCCCTCACGACCGCCTGACTCCATGCGGGTCGATGGCCGGCGCCGGTCCCGGCCCGCCTTGGCATCCCCATCCTTCCTGAGTATTTTCTTGGGCTCTATGGCGGATTATCCCTTTTCGGGCGACAAGATGCTCCTCATGGCCGGGACTGCCAACCGCCCGCTCGCCGAGGAGATCGCGCACGAGCTGAATCAGCCCCTGTGTCGGGTCACGATTCGGCGGTTCGCCGACGGGGAGATCTTCGCCAAGATCGACGAGAACGTTCGGGGTCGAGACGTGTTCATCATCCAGCCGACGAATCCGCCGGCGGAGAACCTGATCGAGCTCCTGATCTTGATCGACGCGGTGGTGCGGGCGAGTGGAGCCCGTGTGACGGCGGTGATCCCGTACTACGGGTACTCGCGGCAGGACCGCAAAGACCAGCCTCGCGTGGCGATCAGTGCGAAACTGATGGCCAACCTGATCACTACGGCGGGGGCGGCGCGGGTGCTGGGAGTCGATTTCCATCAGCATCAGTTGCAGGGGTTCTTCGACATTCCGGTGGACCATCTGTACGCCGCGCCCGTGCTGGTGCAGCACTATCGACAGAAGCGGCTGCACAAGCCCGTCGTGGTGGCACCCGACGTGGGTGGGGCGAAGATCGCGCGTGGGTTCGCGAAGCGACTCGATGCCTCACTGGCGGTGATCGACAAGCGCCGCCCGTCGGCGAACATCGCCGAAGTGGTGAATGTGGTGGGAGAGGTGGATGACCGGGATTGCCTGCTCGTCGACGACTTGATCGATACGGCTGGCACCATGGCCGAAGGCGTCCTGGCCTTGAAGCGGCTGGGAGCGCGGGACGTATACTGCTGTGCCTCGCACGCGCTCTTGTCGGGACCCGCGGTGGATCGGCTGGCAGCCTCGGACGTGACGGAGGTCGCGGTGACGAATTCGATCCTGATCCCCGACGAGCGGCGCTTCGACAAGCTGAAAGTGCTGTCGGTGGCACCGCTGCTGGCCAAGGCCATTCGGTTCACGCACAGCGACCAATCCGTCAGCTCGCTGTTCGACTGACGACGAGACTCATAACGACGTAGACGTGAGAAGCTAGCTATGGCAGAGACACTGGTCCTGGTGGCGGAACGCCGAACCGAATCGGGCAAGGGATCGGCCCGGAAGCTACGCGCCAGCGGGTTCGTTCCGGCTGTGGTGTACGGGCATAATCGTGAGACCCAATCGCTTGCGGTGGCGCACACCGAGCTCGACAAGGTGTTGCATCGCATCGCGAAAGGCTCCACCGTGTTCGACCTGACCGTCGACGGACAGACGGTGCAAGCACTGATCCGTGAGATCCAGCGCCATCCGACGAAGAAGACGGTGACCCACCTCGACTTCTACGAGATTCACGCCGGGGAGAGCATCACGCTGGACGTGCCGATCACGCTGGAGGGAGCGCCCGAAGGGGTCCGCAACGCCGGAGGCGTGCTGGAGCAGTTCCTGCGGGCGTTGGAGATCGAGGTGCTCCCGCGCGACATCCCCGAGCACGTCGTGGTGGACGTCACGAACCTCGCGATTGGCCGCTCGCTCCACGTGTCGGATCTCTCGGTGCCGAATGCCAAGGTGCTGTCGGATCCACATACGACGATCTGCACGGTCGTCCCGCCGCGGGTGGAAGAGGAGCCGGTACCCGAACTGGCCGAGGAAGAGGCTGCCGAGCCCGAGCTCATTCGGAAGGCGAGAGAGGGAGAGGAGGAATCGGAGGAAGGGGAAGCGGCCGAGGAGTAGGCGCTGCAGGCCATCGTCGCGCTCGGCAATCCCGGACCGGAGTACGCGGTCTCTCGGCACAATGCCGGGTTTCTGGTTGCGGACGTCATCAGGGAGCAGTGGCGGCTGCCGAAGTTTCGCCGGGTCGGGCGATCGCTGGTCACGCAGGGCATGCAGCATGGCACGCCCTTCATCCTGGTCAAACCGCAGACCTACATGAACCTCAGCGGGTCGGCGGTCACCTCCCTTCTCGCATCCACGCCCCTTGACCCCTCGAGTGAGCTGTTGGTGCTGGTCGACGACCTGGACCTGCCGCTCGGCACGCTCCGACTACGGGCGCGGGGGTCGGCCGGCGGACACAACGGATTAAAGAGCGTCGAGACCGCACTGGGATCGGACGAGTACGCGCGGCTCCGGATCGGCATCGGACCGCTGCCGGACGACGCTCCTGACCAGGCCGACTGGGTACTGACCCCGTTCGCCCGAACCGAGTTGAGCCAATTGGCGGACCTGCTGCCCTCGCTGGTCGACGCCGTGGAGTGCTGGATGAGCGAGGGTATCGAGGTCGCGATGAACCGTTACAACCGACGAGGAACCACAGAGTGAGCAAATTCGCCTATCTGCCCACGTCCGCCATCGTAGCGGGCTTCGTGGGTCTCGTGATCGCCTGGGTCACCTATCTGTACGTCCGACGGCAACCGGCCGGCAGCGAGAAGATGCAGGAGATCCAGGACATGGTGCACGACGGCGCTATGACCTTCTTGCGGCGCGAGTACATGTACCTCCTGCCGTTCCTGGCCATCGTCGCCGTGCTCTTGGGCATCGTCATCGGCTGGTCGACGTCTTTCGCCTACATAGGTGGAGGCGTCTGCTCTGTGCTGGCTGGCTTCTTCGGCATGAAGTCCGCGACGCGGGCCAACGTGCGCACCAGCGAGGCCGCTCGGTCCTCCGGCCAGGCGAAGGCCCTGCGCATCGCCTTCAATGGTGGCGCGGTGATGGGCCTCTCGGTCGCGAGCCTCGGCCTTCTCGGTGTGGGCCTCGTGCTGCAGTTCTACCTCGGCTCGCCCGACACGCGGGAGGCGTGGCAGGCTTTCAGCGAGATCATCACCGGGTTCGCCATGGGGGCCTCATCGATCGCGCTGTTCGCGCGCGTCGGCGGCGGCATCTACACCAAGGCGGCCGATGTCGGCGCCGACCTGGTGGGGAAGGTGGAGGCCGGGATCCCGGAAGACGATCCACGCAATCCGGCAACCATCGCCGACAACGTGGGCGACAACGTCGGCGACGTCGCGGGAATGGGCGCCGACATCTTCGAGAGCTACGTCGGGGCGGTCATCGCGACCATCGCCATCGCCGCCACCAGCCCCGTGATCGCCAACCAGCTCGCAGCGGTCGCCCTGCCAATGCTCTTCATCCTGGCCGGCCTGGTAGCCAGCGTCGTGGCCATCGCGCTGTTCAGGGTCCTGGAGAACTTCAACCCGGCAGGTGCCCTACGGTGGGCCACCTTCATTGCGGCGGGGCTGTTTCTCACCGCCGCATATTTCATCACGAAGCAGGTCGATATCGGACTCACGCTCTCCAACGGCAACGCGAGCCCGATGGGACCGTTCTGGGCCGTCGTAGTGGGCACGATCGCCGGCATCGCCATCGGCTTGATCACCGAGTACTACACGGCAGGCCCGCCTATCAGGAAGATCGCCGACGCATCGCTCACTGGACCTGCGACGAACATCATTTCCGGTCTCGCCGTGGGCATGCACTCCACCATCTTCCCGATCCTCTTCATCGCGGCAGCGATCTTCGTGGCGTACAGCACGTCCGATTTGTACGGCATCGGCATCGCCGCCGTAGGCATGCTGGCCACCGTCGGCGTCACCATGTCCGTCGACGCGTACGGACCGATTGCCGACAACGCCGGCGGCATTAGCGAGATGAGCGGCCTCGGTCCCGACGTCCGGAAGATCACCGATACGCTGGACGCCCTGGGGAACACAACCGCGGCGATCGGCAAGGGCTTCGCGATCGGTTCGGCCGCGCTCACCGCCCTGGCACTGTTCTCCGCGTATACCAACGCCGTGACCCCACCGGGGGCCGACCCGATCACACTCAACGTGGCCAACCCGCGTGTGGTGATCGGACTGTTCCTCGGCGGAATCATGCCGTTCTTCATCTCCGCCGCCACCATGACCGCCGTCGGCCGGGCAGCCGAGGGCATGGTCCAGGAAGTCCGGCGTCAGTTCCGCGAGATCCCCGGCCTCATGGACGGCAAGGCGAAGCCGGATTCCGCCCGCTGCGTCGACATCTCGACGCGAGCGGCGCTGCGAGAGATGATCGTACCGGGTGTGGCGGCGGTCGCGGTCCCGGTGCTGGTCGGCAAGCTGCTGGGGGTGGAGACCCTCGGCGGGCTCTTGGCCGGCGCCACCCTCACCGGCGTCATGATGGCGCTCTTCATGGCCAACGCCGGCGGGGCATGGGACAACGCCAAGAAGTACATCGAAGGCGGCGCGCTCGGCGGTAAGGGATCCGATCCGCACAAGGCAGCGGTGGTGGGCGATACGGTCGGCGACCCCTTCAAGGATACCAGCGGCCCTTCGCTCAACATCCTCATCAAGCTGATGTCGGTGGTGAGCCTCGTGCTGGCCCCGTGGTTCCTAAGCTAGTAGGAGGGTAGGACGGGAGGCGGTAGGCAGGTAAGGCGATAGGACGGTAAGACCCTACCGCCCTACCGACCTACCCCTTACCGTCCTTCGCATGCTTCGCCTCGGCATCGTTGGCCTTCCCAACGTCGGAAAATCCACGCTCTTCAATGCGCTGACCTTCTCCAAGGCGGCGTCGGCCGAAAACTACCCGTTCTGCACGGTCGAGCCCAACGTGGGGGTGGTCGAGGTCCCAGACCCGCGGCTGGACGCCCTGATCGCCACAGTCGGGCCCAAGCGCCGGGTGCCCGCCGTGGTGGAGTTCGTGGATATCGCCGGGTTGGTGGAGGGTGCAAGCCTCGGGGAGGGACTGGGAAATCAGTTCTTGGCCCACATTCGCGGTGTGGATGCCATCGTGCACGTCGTCCGCTGTTTCGCCGATACGGACGTCCTCCATGTGACGGGAACGGTCGATCCCGTGCGCGACCACGACATCATCACAGCGGAGCTGGCGTTGGCCGACCTGGCAATCGTCGAGCGGCGCCTGGAGAAAGCACGCAAGACCGCCCGGGCCGGCGACGATGCCGCCGCCGAGGAGGTTGTCACGCTCGAGCGCGTGGTGGAGGAACTCAATGCCGGCCGGGGCGCCCGCGAGGCCGGCGAGAGCGAGGAGGCGATCCGCTACCTCCGGGGACTCGGGCTCCTCACGGCGAAGCCGATTCTTTATGCCGCCAACGTGAGCGAAACCGACCTCGGGTCGGGAGGCGGGATCTGGGTTGAGCGCCTGCGTGCGGCCGTACAGGAGCACCACGAGGAAGCCCTCGTCATCCCGTTTTCGGCCAAACTCGAATCCGAGCTGGCCGATCTGAATGCCGCCGAGCGCGGGGAGTTTCTTGCCGATTCGGGAATCGCCGAGCCGGGCCTGGACCGACTCATCCACGCCGGGTACCGCCTCCTTGGGCTGGAGACGTTTTTCACGGTCGGTGACACCGAGGTTAGGGCCTGGACCATTCGCGAGGGGTCGACGGCATTCGCGGCCGCCGGTGAAATCCACACCGACTTCCAGCGCGGGTTCATCCGAGCCGAAACGATCCCCGTAGACGCCTTCGTGGCGGCCGGTTCGTACAAGGCGGCGCGCGAGCACGGCCGAATCCGGAGCGAAGGCCGAGACTACCTCGTGCAGGACGGCGATATCCTGCTGTTCCGGTTCAACGTGTGAAGTTTAGGCGGTTAGGCGGTTGAGCGGTTAGGCGGTTGAGCGGTTAGGCGGTTGGGCGGTTGGGAAAGACATAGCGGCGATGAGTTCCCGGTTCCGGCCTCCGGACCCCTCCCGTTCTCCGGTGGCGCGGCTATATTGAGGGGTTCCATTCACCTACTCCGCCCGGCACCGGGCGGGGTCACGAGACCACAGGATGGTGCCATGACACGCGAGTACGAGATCGTCTACATCTTCGACAGCACGCTCGAAGAGGCGCAGATCAATGAGCGCCTCGAGCGCTTCCACGGGCTGTTGCACGGCCCCGAGTCTCCCGAGCCAGTTACCACCGTCGATCACTGGGGCAAGCGCACCCTGGCCTATGCCATTGCCGGCCGGGACGTCGGATACTACGTGGTGGCGCGGTTCGAAACACAGCCTGAGAAGCTGCCCGAGCTGGAGCGGGCGATCAAGCTCGACGAGGGCGTGATTCGCTATCTGATCGTGCTGGATGAAGGCGTGACGCCGGTGGGCGCGACGTCCGAGCCCCGCGACGGCGACGACAATGGCCATGGCCGATCCGACCGGGAGGACGACCAATGAGACGCCGACCCAAGACCTGCCCGGTATGTGAGAGCGGTGTTCGGGTCGTGGACTACAAGGACGACCGTCTGCTGACGCGGTTCCTCACCGAGCGCGGGAAGATCATTCCCAGCCGTCTGTCCGGGATGTGCGCCCGGCACCAGCGCCAAATGGGCCGGGCCATCAAGCGCGCCCGACACCTTGCGCTGGTCCCCTTTATCCGGGGATACAGCCGGTAGGATGCCGCTCCCGTCCGAGCGGGCGCCGCAAGGCGGGCTCGGGCATCTGATTGTCGGCGGAATCGCGTTCGTCATTCTTGCCCCGCTGGGGCTTGCTGCCATTCCGCTCGCGGCGCTGCTGCTCGTGTCCCACCCCCGGTCCACTCCAGAAATCGTGGTCGCGGGGACCTGTGCCGGGTTTGGGCTGTGGTGGCTCATGGTCCCGGGCGAGTTGCCGGATCAAGTCCTCCGAGCCGGGGTGATCTCGGCGAGCGCGCTCTACGTGATGGCAACGCGCTGGACACAGATCTCCTTCACTCACCGGGCGCTCGGCGCCATCGCGGTCACCGGGGCTGGCATCACGGGCCTTTTGGCCGCCCTGGGTTCGTCATGGGGCGAGCTTCAGTGGTGGGTGGAGTTCCGCGCCGGCCAGTCGGCGCGTCAATTGCTCGGTGCAGTCTCCGCAGCCGGGGAGCGGTCAGGGATTCTCACCCCGACCGCCGCGCAGATCGAGACGTTCGAGCAGGGCCTGAGCACCATGACGCGCCTTCTCGCCGACTTCTTCCCGGCCATCAGCGCCCTTCAGCTCCTCGCGGGGCTGCTCCTCGCGACGGCCGCCTATGCGAGGCTCGTGCGGCACCCCGTGGGCCGGCTGGCCGAGCCATTCCAGTTCTTCCGGTTCACCGAGCACCTTGGCTGGATCGCCGTCGGTGCCCTCGTCGTGGTCGTGATACCGAAGCTCTCGACGGCGGAGCTTCTGGCCGCCAACGTCCTGCTCATCGTGGCGGTCCTGTACGCGCTCCGGGGAGCCGCCGTACTGGCGTTCGGTCTGGCGCTCGCCGGTCGCGGTGGGTTCTTTCTCTGGGCCGCCTTTGGTGTGATCTTGTTCTTGATGCTGCCCGTGGTCGTCGGAGGCGCCGTCCTGCTTGGTGTCCTCGACGCGGGCCTGAACCTCAGACAGCGGTGGCTTTCCGCCGCCAACGGATGAACGATGGAAGTCATTCTCAGAGATACCATTGCGAACCTCGGCCGAGTCGGCGAAGTCGTCAGGGTCAAGGACGGATACGCACGTAACTATCTGCTCCCGCGGGGCCTGGCGTATCCGGCGACCGACGCGTACAAGCGACGGATCGCCGGCGAGGCCAAGCGGCGCATCGCCGAGTTGGCCGAGCAGCGATCCGGCGCCGAAGCCGTCGTGGCTCAGCTCGAGACTGTGGAGCTGCACTTCACGGTCAAGGCGGGTGAGGGCGACCGGCTCTTCGGTTCGATTACCTCGGCAGACATCGCGAACCAACTGCACGAGAAGGGGTTCCAGATAGACAAACGCTCCATCGAGATCCCCGAACCCATCAAGATGATTGGCGTCTATCAGGTGCCGATCCGTCTGCATCCGGAGGTCCGGGCCGAGATTCGGGTCTGGGTCGTCAAGGAGGAATGACCGGAATCGCCGCCATGGGAATCGTCTACCTCGACGGCCAGCGACTTCGTCGGACGTTGCTCGCGGCCGCTGACTGGGTGGATGCAGGTCGTGACGAGCTGAACCGGATCAACGTCTTTCCGGTCCCGGACGGCGATACAGGCACCAATTTCGCCATGACCCTTCGAGCGGCGGCCGAAGCCGTGCGGCCGCTCCATCAGGGTGACCTGCAGCAGGTGGCCAAGGCCATGGCCGACGCCTGTGTCATGGGCGCACGCGGGAACTCGGGCATGCTGTTGTCCCACTTCCTGCTCGGCTTCGGGGAGGGCATGGGAGAGCTCCGGGTGGCCAGGGCACGCGAAGTGGCCCGCGCGATGCGGCTGGGAGCCGAGCGACTGTATCAGTCGCTGGATGAGCCCGTCGAGGGCACGATTCTGACCGTCTCGCGCGACACCGCCGAGGCGGCCGAATCCGCGGCCGAAGGAACGACCAACCTCCGCGACTTCATGCGGCAGGTGCTGAATCGGGCGGAGGAGTCGCTGCGGCGAACCCCCGAGCTGCTCGCTGCGCTCAAGGAAGCCGGCGTGGTCGACGCCGGCGCCAAGGCCTTCGTGCTGGTGATCGAAGGCATCGTGCGGCTCATGGAGGGCGACCCCATCATGCCGGCCACCTGGACGGCGGAGATCCAGGTACCGGATGCGGCCGCGCTGGCGGTGGTGGATCCGGACCGTGACTATCAGTTTTGCACCGAAGCGCTCGTGCGGGGATCGGGATTCCCGGCGTCGATCGAGCTGCGGCAGGAGCTGCGGCGCTTCGGCGGCTCGATTGTGGTGCTGGCCACGAGCGACCTCCTCAAGCTGCACATTCACACCGACACGCCCGACGACGTGTTCGCGCTCGCAGCGAGTTGGGGCACCCTGGAGACCTCCAAAGCCGACGACATGCGCGCTCAGCACACCGAGGCGCACCACGGAGTACATCGTCGGGTCACCGTGGTCACCGATTCGTCGTGCGACCTGACTGACCGCACGCTCGACGACCACGGGATGGTTGTGGTGCCGCTACAGGTGATCTCAGGCGCGCAGACCTACCAGGACCGCATCGACATCCGGGGCGCCGAGGTGTACGAGCGGATGCGGGACGACAAGGAGATCTTCACGACATCTCAGCCGACCCCTGCCGCCTTCATCAGGGCGTTCGACGATGCCAAGGCCAACGCCGACAAGGTCATCGGGTTGTTCGTCGCGGGGGCGCTCTCAGGAACGATGGCGTCCGCACAAGCAGCTGTGCGCACCCGGAAGCTCGAAGACCGGGTGTCGATCGTGGACTCCCGATCGGCCTCGTTGGGCCTCGGGATGCTCGCGCTCCGAGCGACCGAGTTGGCCGATGCCGGATGGTCGGTGGCGGCGATCTCGCAGGAGTTGACCGCCATCCGGGATCGGTCGGGCGCGCTCTTCACCGTCGATACCTTCGAGAACCTGCTCCGGTCGGGGCGCGTGACGCGCGGGCGCGCCTGGCTCGGAGGACTGCTCGACATCAAGCCCATCCTCGAGCTGGACCCCGAAGGGCGTGTCATTCCGCTCGATCGCGTCCGGGGACGGGACGCGGTGCTGCCGCGTGTCTTGCGGCACCTCGAGCGGCGACTGACCCCGAGGCCCTCGTCGTTCCGCCTCGCCGTGGTCCACGCGGGCATTCCAGACTTCGCGGCGACGCTTCGCTCCGACTTGATCCGCCGCTTCGAGCCGCGCGACTGCTTCATCAATCACATCACGGCCGCCTTGGGCGTGCACACCGGTCTGGGTGCCTGGGGCGTCTTTTACCAGGTCGAAGATCCCGCACCGTCGGACTCCGGGGAACTATTTTCGCCACGGTCAGCTACGAAACGGTAGCACCCGACGTCCGCGGGGAGCTCCGGCTTGCCGTTCGCGCGCTCGAGGCGCACAAGGCGGTGGACGTTCTCGTCCTCGATCTGCGCCGGGTGAGCGATGCCGCCGACTTCTTCGTGATCGCCTCGGGCACGTCCGACACCCACGTCCGGACACTCGCCGAGCGGACGCTCGAGGCCATCGAATCCGCCGGCGGGCACGCTCATCACGTCGAGGGAGTCCCGGCCGGCCGCTGGGCCCTCTTGGACCTCGTGACCATCGTGGTTCACGTCTTCCACCCGACGCTGCGCCAGTACTATCAGTTGGAGCGCCTCTGGTCGGACGCACCCGTGCTCTCGACCGAACTCGTGGGGTAGTCACGATGCGCCGGATCGCAGCGATCGCCACACTGGGATTGCTCGGTGCCGTTGGGCAAGGCGACGCGCAGTACTTCGGCCGCAATCAGGTCCAGTACCGAAATCTCGAGTTCTCGGTCATCGAAACCGAGCACTTCGACGTCCACTACTACGACCAGGAACGAGACGCCGCCGTGAGCGCAGCGCGGATGCTGGAGCGTGCCTACGCCCGCTTCTCGCGAATCCTCGGCCATCGATATCGCGAGCGACAACCGGTCATCCTGTTTCAGTCGCACAGCGAATTCCAGCAGAACAACATCAGTCCCGTCGACGAAGCCACGGGAGGCTTCACGGAGTTCCTGCGGCACCGGATGCTCCTGCCGTTCACAGGCTCCATGCCCGATTTCCAGCACGTGCTCGAGCACGAGCTCGCCCACCAGTTCCAAATCGACATCTTCGCCCGGGGCCGGATCGGAGCCGGCGTGCAGCGCCTCATCGCCGTCAATCCACCGCTCTGGTTCATGGAGGGCATGGCGGAATACCTCTCGAGCGGCCCGATCACGCCGCAGACGGCCGTCTGGGTGCGGGATGCGGCTATCGAGCGGGGCCTACCCGATCTCGACGAGTTGACCTACGACCCGAGCTACTTCCCCTATCGCTTTGGACACGCGTTCTGGTCGTACGTCGCCGAACGCTGGGGCGACGAGGCCATCGGCGAGATTCTCCATGCTGCCGGTGCCGTGGGTATCGAGCCGGCATTTCGGCGCGTCCTGGGCACCGATCTCGAGGATGTGGTGGAGCAATGGCACGATGCCATCCAGCGCACCTACTTACCCCAGATCGCCGACCTCCAGCAGGCGCGCCATGTCGGCCGACCACTGCTCACCAAGACGCGGTCGAAGGGCACCGTGCACATCTCGCCCGCGATCTCGCCCGACGGACAACACATCGTCTACCTGTCGGAGGGCAGCTCCTACTTCATCGATTTGTATCTCGCCGATGCCGAGTCGGGACGACCCATCGACCGGTTGATACGAAGCGCGTTCAGCACCGATTTCGAGAGCCTCCGGTTCCTGAACTCCGTGGGGAGCTGGTCGCCGGACGGCCGCCTGTTCGCGTTCGCTGCCCAGCGCGGCGGACGGGACGACCTGGTGATCTTCGACATCGAGCGGCGACGAGTCCATCGTCGCATCCCTGTCGCCCTGGCCGGACTCACCACCCCCTCCTGGTCGCCCGACGGTTCCCGACTCGTGTTCACGGGGTATCAGGGCGGGTATTCCGACCTCTACGTCGTCGATTCGAGCGGCGCGAACCTCCACCAGCTCACGCACGACCCGCACGCCGACCTGCATCCGGCGTGGTCACCCGACGGACGGACCATCGCCTTCGTGACCGACCGCGGACCAGAGACCGACCTGGACCAATTGCGCTTCGGCCCGCTGGCGGTCGCCTTGTATCACATGTCGGATCAGCGCATCGATGTCCTCCGGGGCATGGAGGGTGCCAATCTCAACCCTCAGTGGGCGCCCGACGGGGAGTCGATCGCCTTCGTCTCCGACCGTAGCGGCATCCCGAACCTGTATCTCTACGAGCTCGTCGAGGAGCAGACCTACCAACTCACCAACGTGTTCACCGGGGTCACGGGGGTGACGCCACTCTCGCCTGTCATCTCGTGGTCCGCCGGAACCGATCGCCTGGTCTTCACGTACTTCGAACGGAACGGATTCAACGTCTACGGGATCGACAACCCCCGAGCCCTCAAGGGCGACCCGTGGGATCCGACCGCACTGCGACCGACCGTGGCATCACCTCCACCGCGCTCGAAGGGGCGCGCCCCAACCCGCTCGTCACCAGCCGGTCGTTCTACCGCACCGCAGGCGGACTCCGGGTGGCCGACAGCCTCGCTGCCGGTGCGGACTCCGCACCGGCGCTGCCGTCGGTGGTGGCCCTGCTCGACAGCTTGAGCACGAGGCTCCCCGACGCCGACGAGTTCACGGTGCGCGCGTACCGGGCACGACTCTCCCCCGACTACGTGGTTCAGCCCACGGTGGGATACGTGCGAGACAACTTCGGGAGCGGGCTCTACGGCGGAACCGCCATCTCACTCTCCGACATGCTCGGCAATCACCGCACCCTCTTCGCCGGTCAGATCAACGGCCGCATCGACGAGGCGCAGATCCTCGTTGCCTATGCAAACCTCACGCGCCGCGTGAATTGGGCCGTGGGGATCGCCCAGACACCGTATTTCTACTTCACTGACTCCGGATTCATGGTCGATTCGGCCGGGGCGCCCGCGCTGGTGACCAGGCTGGAGCGGTACGTGGTGCGTGACGCGTTCGTGCAGGCGCACCGGCCGTTCAATCGCTTTCGGCGTCTCGAGCTTGGCCTGCGGGCGGCCCACGTCGATCGCGATGCCGTGATCTTCCGGGATGCGTTCGATCCCACGACCGGCGCCCTCTACGACACCAACCGAGAGACGATCAACCTCGGCACCGCCGGATACATCCAGCCATCCATCGCCCTGGTGTTCGACAACTCCGTCTCCCTCTGGGTGGGTCCGTTCATGGGGCGCCGCAGCCGCGTCGAGTACGCGCCCGCGCTCGGCGGTTGGCGATTCCATCAGCTCCTCTTCGACTACCGGCGGTACGACAACGTGCTGGGACCGTTCACGGTCGCCATGCGCATGCTGTTCTTCGGACGGTTCGGGCGGGACAGCGAGGAGTTTCCGATCTTTCTCGGCACGCCGGAACTGGTGCGGGGCTATACGTCGGGATCGCTGCGGGACCACGAGTGTCTCAGCGCGACCGGAGGTTATCCTACAGGGTGCGACGCGTTGAATCAGCTGATCGGGACGCGTGTGGCCGTGTTCAACGCGGAGCTGCGGTTCCCCCTGACACGCACCCTCACGTTGGGATTCGCCCCGATCGGGCTACCCCCGCTGGAGGGCGCGGTGTTCTTCGATGCCGGCGTCGCCTGGGACGACCGATCGTCAGTCGGCTTCTCGCGGCCGGCCTCGAGCACGCCGGATCTCTATCGGGTACCGCTCACCAGCTGGGGCTTCTCGATCCGCGCCAACATGTTTGGGCTCCTGATCATGCGATTCGACTATGCGCAGCCCCTCTCGCGGGACGACGTCGGCGCCTATTGGACCATCAGCCTCGGGCCGACGTTCTGAACCGGATGCGGCATCGGCGCAAACCGCCACGACGCTTCAAGGGAGCTCCCTTTGAGGGCTCCGGACGCGGTGGTTCGGCTCGCTTGCATTGCCCTTCACCCCTCTCTAGCTTCCGCCCGTGAACGCTCGCCAGATCTTTCCGCTCCTCCTCATCGCCGCCACGGGCTGCGAGTTCTCGGGTAGCTCGAATCCCGTCAAAGAGGCGTTCGCGGCCGCTCCTCGCGAATATCGGGAAGGAACCGTCGTCGCCTTCCGCTTTCCGACGGCGCGCGGTCGAGACGCGCGGCTGTATCAGCTCCCCACGCTGGACGACGTCCGCTGGCGCTTCGAGACCGGGAGATCGTCAGCCAAGGACATGGTGGGCTTCGCCGCTGACCGGGACATCCTGTACTTCCTGACCGACGCCGATTATCTGGCCGCACTGGACCTGGCCACGGGTCGGACGCGTCTCGTCGACAGCAACGTGGTTGCGGCGACGATGACACCTTCTGCGATCCCGCTGGTCGTGCACGGGGACGGGTCGATCGCCTCGGTGGAGCTCCGGTCGGTCGTCCCGTGGGCCACGCCGGTCTCCGCAAAGCCCAGTGCCGTCTGGGGCACGGTCCGCAATGGACTCCTGGCCCTGGTCGAGACGGACGGTTCGGCAACACTCCACTTGTACCGACAGGCGCAGACTCCCGTCGTGCAACCGGCGCCGAACCCTGCCGTGGTCATCTCGGCCTGGGGCGATGCGGCGCTCGCGCTCACCGACTCCGGACTCTACGTCCTGGATCCGGCGGACCCGAAGGCCGCCGCGTTTCTCCCTGTCAAGCCGCGGCCGACGCTCGCCACGTTCTCGGCGTCGGAGCATCGGATCTACGTCGTCCGCGAGGATCTTCGGCTCGTGGCCTTCGATCGCTACACGCACGGCCAAGTCGCGACGTTGGCTCTCCCCGGCCCGACCGATGCCAGCCGCACGGATCCGAACGGGCAATTCCTTTTGCTACGGCCGGTGGAAGGTGGTTCCGTCTGGCTGGTCGATCTGGCGCGGTGGAGTGCGCCGCAGGTGGTCCCAGCCGATTGGGACGAGACGTTCCCGCTGGTCGCCCCGGACGGGACGCTCCTGGTGCGCCGTGGCGATCGCGTGGAGGCGCTCTCGCGCGATTCGCTGACGACCCTGGGCGCCGTCACGTCTCGGAGCGATCGGTGGATCGTTCTCATTTGGGATCCGCGCCGGCTGAACCTCGAGACGGCTGCGACCGCCGGCAGGGAACCGGAACTCGGCGGTCAGCTCATCTACATTCAGGTGAGCAGCACCAGCAACCCCGACTGGGCGGCGGACCTCGCCGGAAACCTGCGGCGCGCCGGCATGCTGGCCACCGTGCTGTCGCCTGACCGCCCCGGTGAGCCGTATCGAGTGGTGCTGGGTCCGTACCCAACCCAGGACGAAGCCGAGGCCACCGGACGCCAGCTGGGGCTGCCTTTCTGGATTTTCCGGCGGGATACGACCTCGCTCAACCGATGACGCTCCGGGCCTCTCCACACGGTCCGACCCGGGGACTTCGGGCCCCCGAGCCCATCGGCTACATTGGGGGGGCGACGGCAGGGCCGCCTCGGGCCTCCACTGCCGAACCGGTCCTGACGGCGCCTCACCGCAACGTCACCACAGCTACAGGACTTCGACCATGAAGCTCACCCGGCTCGAACTGTCGGGATTCAAGTCGTTTGCCGATAGCGTTCCCCTGGAGTTCTACGACGGCGTCACGGCCATCGTGGGCCCCAACGGATGCGGCAAGTCGAACATCTCCGACGCCGTTCGATGGGTGCTTGGCGAGCAACGGGCGCGCTTGCTCCGGTCGGCCCGCATGGACGAAGTGATCTTTCAGGGTTCCGTCAAGCGCCACCCGATCAACATTGCCGAAGTCTCGCTCGTCTTCGACAACAGCGAGGGCCTCCTCACTATACCCTACCGCGAGGTGGTACTGACCAGGCGACTCACGCGCACCGGTCAGAGCGAGTACCTGCTCAACCAGACCCCCGTCCGGCTGCGAGACGTGGCGGACTTGCTTCAGGGAACGGGGCTGGGGAGCGACGCCGGCGTCGTGATGGAAGCCCAGATGATCGATCGCCTCCTGTCCGATCGGACCGAGGAACGGCGCTCCCTCTTCGAGGAGGCCGCCGGGATCGGCTTGTACCGAAACCGCAAGGAGTCGACGGAGCGGCGACTCGAGCGCACCGCAGCCGACCTCCAGCGCCTCGACGACGTGATCGGTGAAGTGCAGACCCAGGTGCGGAGCCTGGCGCGGCAGAAGGGACGCACGGAACGGCACCGCACATACACCATGGAGCGCTTCGCCATCGTGATGACGCTGGCGCGGCGCGATCTCGCGCGCTTCGAGGAGCGTCATGCAAGTCTCCGCTCTCGACGAGACGAGCTCCGAACCCGGGTGCCGGACCTTCGCCGCTCTCTCACCGAAGCCGAGCGAACGCGTGAAGTGCGAGCGCAGGAGCGCTCGGCAGCCGAGGCGCGGCGCAACGAGCTCGAACGCCACCTCGGCCAGGCGCGCATCGAGATCGAGCGCCTGGAGGGAGACCTCAAGGTCGCCGATGAGCGTCGCGAGCAGGCCACCCAACGACGCGAGAAGGCGGTCGAGGAACGGAGCCAGGTGGAGACCCGTCTCGCACAGATCGAGCGGGAACTCGAGGCCGTCGCCGCAGAGCGGCACGCCGCGAGGGAGGCTCGCGACTCGGTGCAGACCGAGCTTGACCTACGAGCCGCCTCCGAGGGCGAGGCGCGCGCGCGCCTCACCGCGCACCGAGAGGCCGTGCGGAGCCTCGAGGAGGCACTGCAACGGGCAACCGAGGGCATCCGCGCGCTCCAGGGCGAATACTCCGCACTCGAGCGGGAGCTCGAGGACACGCGCCAGCGCGAAACGGAGCTGGGGGCCCACACCGCCGACACGGCACGGCAGATGGAGGAGGCGCGCGCCCGCAACGCGGAGGCTCGCGAGGCCCTGCATGCCCGGGAATCCGAAGAACGGGAAGCCTCGGCCGACCTCGAGCGAGCCCGGCACACCGTGGCGGCCGCCCGCGAGCAGGAAGCGGCAATCCGGGTGGATCGTCGCGAGATCCAAGAGCGGATGGCACAGCAGCGAGCGCGCCGTGAGGCGCTGGCGGAGCTCGAGCGCAGGCGCGAAGGGCTCGCCCCCGGGGTGCAGGCCCTCCTACTCGAAGCGGATCGCTTCGGGACCGGGGCAATCGTCGGTCCGCTGAGCGATTTCCTGTCGATTTCGACGGGCGAAGCGCGGCTTACGGAGCGATTGCTCGGCGACTGGCTCCAGGCGGTGCTCGTACGCGACGAGAGCACGGTGAGTGAGGTTCGCCGCTGGCACGAGGCAACGGGGCCGGGACCCCTGGTGCTGCTCCCACTCCGGCCTGGCCCATCGGTTCCATCCGGCCGTGCCCCCTCGCGCGTGCCATTCGACGTCGCGCCCGAGGCGGAGCCTTGGGTTGGGGCGATTCTCGACGGCGTCGAGGCGGGCGACGCTGAGGGGAGCCTCATCCGCCGGGCCAACGGTGCGGTGTTTTTGCCGGGCGGAGGCGTGAGCGGACCGCTCAGCCGGCGCGCGGAGCTCGACGAGCTGGCGCGGACAATTGCCGACGGCACGCGTCGCCTGGACGACCTGACTCGAGCTATGGAGCTTGCCGCCGCCGCGCACGCGGCCGCCGAGCATGAGATCGAGGCCGCCACCGAGCGCAGCGGTCGGGCACGAGCCGCCCTGCGCGAGGCACAGGGGGCAGCCGACGACGCCGGCCGCAGCCAGATGCGCGCCGAACGCGCCCACGGTGAGGCGGAACAGGCGCTCCAGCGACTCGTCCAACGGATCGAAGAGCGGAACCGTCGCTTGCACGCCGTTGTCGAAGAGGTGCAGGACGGAGAGGGGGACCGAGCAAAGAACGCCGAGCAGCTCAAGGCGCAACTGTCCACGCTCCTCGACCTGGAGTCGGCCCAGGAAGCTGCGCGGGAGCTCCGGGTGCAGTGGCAGGTCGAAGAGGTGCAGGTGTCGGCGCGGGAGCAGGCCGCCGCTGGGCGTGAGGAACGGGGGCGATCGGCCCTGGCCGAGGCCACCGACGAGATCTCGTCGTTGCGATCCGAGCTGGCCGACATCGAGCACCTCGTCGAATCCGTCTCGAGTCAGCAGCGCGAGTGGCACGACACCCTCGCGGAACGACGTGTGGCCGTCGAGCAGATGCAGGACGCGGTCGGCGCCGCCGAGACGGCCACCGCCACCGCCCACGAGACGCTCGTAGCGGCCGAACGAGCGGTCGACGAGACCCGGCGGACGGTCGAGGCACTGAGCGAGGAGCTTCACCGTGTGGAGCTGGAGCTCACCGAGGCGGAAGGTCGCCGTCAGGGCCTGATCGAGCGCATCGAGGGTGAGTGGCATAAGCCGATCACCGAGCTCTTCAAGGAAGTGGAGGAGGTCGACGGCGACACAGATGCGCTGCGGGCCGAAGCGGTTCGGCTCGCGGAGGAACTAGAGCGGATCGGGCCCGTGAACCTTCTTGCGGTGGAGGAGCATACCGAAGAGTCGAAACGTGTGGAGTTCCTCACGTCCCAGCGCGACGACCTCGTCGCCGCTCGCGACTCGCTCCTGCAGGCTCTCAAGGAAATCGAGGTCACCGCGCGGGACATGTTCCTCGAGACCTTCGGCGCCGTCCGGGAGAACTTCCACTCGGTCTTCAAGACCCTGTTCGAGGGCGGTGAGTGCGATGTCTTCCTGGCCGACCAGGACGACCCGCTGGGAAGCGACATCGTGATCAACGCGGCGCCACGCGGCAAGCGCACGCAACGCATTCACCTCCTCTCCACCGGAGAGCGGGCGCTGGTCGCCATCTCGCTCCTCTTTGCCATCTATCTGACCAAGCCAGCACCGTTCTGTCTGCTGGACGAGGTCGACGCGCCGCTGGACGACGCCAACGTGATGCGGTTCGTTCGTCTGCTCGACGGGTTCAAGGCCGACACCCAGTTCATCGTCATCACGCACAACCCGCGGACGATGCAAGTGGCCGACGCCGTGTACGGGGTGACCATGCAGGAGCCCGGTGTTTCGACCATCGTGGGAGTCCGGTTGGGCGAGACCGAGCAGTCGGTGGCTTGAGGCGCACGCTCCCGGCACTGCTCGCCATCGCCTGTGTCTCCACTGCGCTGGAGGCACAGGAACCCACCGTGTCCCGTTCCCTGTCCCCACTCGTCGGACGTGACACGACGGTAGCGGTCTGGTTCTTTGGCGCCCGGGACCAGAATCTGGATGAAGTGGCGCGTGCCGTCGAGCAGCTCGGCGCGCGCGTCCGGCGTCGCAGTACCTGGCTCCACGCGGTGTCGGCCGACGTGGATGGCGGTGCCCTGGTTCGCGCGCGATCCCGGCCTGAGTTCCGGCACTTGCAGCCCGTGGCCCGATTTCGCGGCCGACCGGAACCCGACGAGGAGATCGCCTTCGCCCCCCCGGTCTCGCCGGCCGTGGCACAAGACAGCGCCTACGGTCCATCGGCGATGCCGTTTCGGCAACTCAACCTGTTCCCGCTCCACGGGCGCAGCGTGCGCGGGGCGGGCATGACGATCGCGATTCTCGACACCGGTTTCGAGACCACGCATCCCGCGTTCACCGGCGTTCGGCTCCTCGCGCAATACGATTTTGTGTTCAACGACTCGGTGGTGCGGAATGAGCCGGTCGATACCCCCACGGCCTCCCGCCACGGTACGGAGGTCTGGTCGCTGTTGGCCGCCAACCTACCCGGTCAGATCGTGGGGGTCGCGCGCGATGCCGACTACCTGCTCGCCAAGACCGAAGATGTCCGATCAGAGACGCGCGTGGAGGAGGACAACTTCGTGGCGGCCGTGGAGTGGGCGGACTCGCTCGGCGCCCAGGTGCTGTCGTCGAGCCTCGGCTACCTCGTGTTCGACGCCGGATTCAGCTATGCGCCCGGCGATTTGAACGGTGACGTGGCCGTGACCACGGTGATCGCCGATTCCGCCGTCGCGCGCGGGATCGCGGTCGTCACGGCCGCAGGTAATGACGGCCCGGGTTTTCGAACCCTCATCACTCCCGCCGACGGCGACTCGGTACTGGCCGCAGGCGCCGAAGACTCGCTCGGTACGCTGGTGGGATTCAGCTCCCGTGGCCCGACCGCCGACGGGCGGCTCAAACCCGACTTTACGGCGCCGGGGTTCGCGGTGTTCGTGGTCAATCCCTTTGTGCCCTCGGGTTTCTCGCGGGTCGCCGGCACGTCCTTCGCCACGCCGCTCCTCGCCGGGGCCGTCGCGCTGCTGCGGGAGCTGCACCCGACCTTCACTCCGATCGATGTCCGCGCCGCCCTACGACGCTATGCCACCGGCGCGAGCAACCCGGATTCGAGTCGAGGATGGGGTCGGCCAAACGCCACCCTCTCGGCGTTCTTCCCGCGCGGCGTGGAACTCACGTCGCCGACTGACACGTTAACGAGTGTGACACCGGTCTTTGGCTGGACGGTACCAGATCTTCCGGTGGTGGCGGCTCCCGTGACCTACCGACTGCGGCTTGCCCGAGATAGCGCGTTCGCGAACATCATCCTCGACACGCTCACGTCGTCCACGACGCTGACGCTCCCGGAGCCACTCCCTCCCGGCACCCCGCTGACCTACCGCGTCACGGCAACCGTGGCCGATTCCTTTTCGGTCGCGAGCGTGCGGAGCCCGGTACTGGCGTCGCCGGAGTGGGTGACGCTCTTAACGCCGGACGGCCCGGGCGGTGTCAGCGTCTTGGAGCTCCGACCCACCTTTCGGTGGTCGTCGCCGGCGGTAACCGAGCCGCCCGGTCCCTTCACGTACGATGTCCAGATCGTACGGGCCGACGATGGCAGCATCGAGATCGACGAGCCCGGCTTGACCGTCCGGCAATTCGTTCCCGACCGCGATCTGGATCGGAACACACCATACCGCTGGTCTGTCACGGCCCGCCTCGGGAGTGACAGTGCCGTGGTTGGAAGTCAGGGAACCTTCGTGATCACCGACGACTCCGCGCCGCTGGCGACACTGCTCTTCCAGAACTTCCCCAACCCGTTCCCCAATCGACAGGTTGGGAGCACGACCACGTGCATCTGGTTCGACTTGGCCGATGCCGGCGAAGTGCGGCTCGACATCCTCGACGTCCGCGGGCACGTCGTACGCCGCATGGTACCCGGCACCGAGTTCGCGAGCATCCTCCAACCGGGCCGCTATGGCCGTGCCGCTGGCGGCGCACCGACGAGTTGTGACCCACGGCTGGAGTGGGACGGGACCGCGGGCGACGGATCGATCGTGCCGCGCGGGATCTATGTCGCCCGACTGGTGACGCCGACCGGGACCTTCACTCGGCGGATCGTGTTCATGGGCGCAGGCTTCTGAGATGCGGCTGGCGGTCCTTGGCTCGGGCACGGTGGCACCATCGAGCGAGCGCACCGCACCGGCGTACTGGCTCGAGGCAGACGGCGTGCGGCTCCTTTTGGACTGCGGCGCGGGCACGCTCCACCGTGCCGCGACGTTTGGGATCCCGTGGGCGGACGTCACCCACATTGCGATCACGCATTTCCATATCGACCACTGGGGTGAACTGCCGCACTTCCTGTTCGCCCTGCGATGGGGAGTGGAGCCACCCCGGCGCGACCCCCTGGTGATCCTGGGTCCGCGCGGGATCGGGGCACGCCTCGCTCACCTCACCGAGGCGTACGGCGAGTGGGTGCTCCATCCGGAGTTTCCCCTCGAGGTGGTCGAGCTCGAACCGGGCACGGAACGGCCGCTCGCAGACGACGTGGTGATCGAGACGCATTCCACCCCCCATACGGCGGAGAGTCTCGCGTACGCAGTTCGAACGGAGACCGCCCGGCTGGTGTATACCGGGGACACGGGCTATTCGGAGACCTTGGCCACCTGGGCGGCGGGGTGTGACCTGCTGCTGTGCGAGTGCTCACTGCCGGAGGAGCGGGCGATGGACCTGCATCTGACCCCGGCGGAGGCCGCGCGGCTGGCTCGGACAGCCGGAGCCAAACGTCTCGTGCTCACCCATATCTATCCCCTGTTCGGGGACCGCGATCCGGCCACGCTCGTCGCCGGCGAGTTCGAGGGAACGGTGGTGACCGCGCGCGACGGCGATCGGTTCACCGTCACGCGCACCCACGGAGTGGAACACCCATGATGCGATACCTCGTCCTCGCCGTGTGCTTGTGGGCCCCATCCGCGACGGCTCAACAGATCGACACGGCACTCCGGCGTGCGGAGGACGCGTACCGCCGCATCACGACGCTCCGCGCCGAGTTCACCCAGACGCTCGTCAATCCCATGCTAGGGGGACCCGAAGAATCGCAGGGGACGCTCTTTCTCGAACCGCCGAACCGCTTTGCCATGCGCTTCACGAGCCCCGCGGGCGACCGGATTGTGGCCGACGGGACGTGGCTCTGGTTGTATGCGCCCAGCTCCGTACCCAATCAGGTGATCCGTCAGCCCGTTCCGCGCGGAGGAATGGCGTCCCCGAACCTCATGGGACAGTTCGTCGATCGCCCGCTCGAGCGCTACGACGCAGCGTATCTCGGGGTGGACAGCGTCGGCGGTGTCGAGGTCGATCGCATCCGGCTCACGCCGAAGGTCGACGGACTCGGCTTCCGCCGTGCCGAAATCGCGGTCGATCGCGCCGACGGGCTGCTGCGCCGCATGATCGTGACCGAGGAATCCGGACAGCGGCGCACCCTCGTGTTTCGCAATATCCGCACGGGCGTGAGCATTTCTCCCACTGAGTTTCGGTTCGAGGTGCCGCGAGGCACCAGGGTGGTGGGAGGGTAGGAAACACACGGGGCGGACGACCTGTCGGCCGTCCGCCCCGTGCACACCGTCGCCGCGACGACGCTAGCTGCCCTTCCGGCTCAACTCCATCTTCTCTCGTTCGGCGAGAGCGATCAGCTCGGGCATGGTCTGCGCCTCCTTGAGCATCGCCACGGCCTTCTGCACCTGCGGATCGTCGCGAAGGCGGCGCTGGCTCTCCGACGGGCGCCCGAACACGTACCGCTGCAGCTCGTAGCTGAACTCCTGGTCGATGAGGTCACTCACCCCTGCCGCAACGCCGGCAGAGATCCTGATATCGCGCTCACTGAGACGCCGCAGGAATTCCTGGCGCATGGCGGGCGAGACCCGGAAGCGCTCGTCCTTGATCGCGCCAGACCCCTTCAGCTCCAGTGCATACGAGGTCATCACGTCTCGGTAGATCGGGAGCTTCGCGCCGAGTGCCCGGACGAAGGCCTTCTCGGTATCGAGCAGCGTGTCGGGATACACCGTCAGGTCGGGGCGGATACCGCCGCCACCACGCACGGGTCGACCGGCATCCGTCAGGAAGATCTCCATCGTGTCGGGTCCGGCCACGGCTTCCTCCGTACTGTCGGCCGCCGCGACCATCACCCCCGCCTGGTGGTCGATCCGCTGGATCGTCCGGCCGCTCGGGGTATACCACCGGGCGGTCGTGAGTCGAAGCGCCTCGGTCCGTCCGAGTCGGAATACCGTCTGGACCAGTCCCTTCCCGAAGGTGGCGGTCCCGAGCAGAAGGGCGCGATCGTGGTCCTGCAGCGCGCCGGCGATGATCTCGGCGGCACTGGCGGTCCCACCGTTGGTCAGCACGACGATCGGCATGTCAGGCCAGCGTTGTGGGCTTCGGGCGGTGAACGATTCGGTAGTGCCGCGCGCGCGGCCGCGCGTCTGTACGACGGCGGCCCCGGGATCGAGAAACAGATCCGAGACCTCGACACCCTGATCGAGCAGACCGCCGGGGTTGGAGCGCAGATCCAACACGAGGGAGCGCGCCCCCTTGGAGCGCAGATCCTCGACGGCTTCCACCAACTCACCCGCGAGCTTCTCCGAAATGTTCGACTGCACCAGCGACAGGTATCCGACGTCGGACTGGAGCACGGTGGCGAGTTGGATGGCCTTGATGTGAATGATCGCCCGCTCGATGGAGAGATCCATCGCCTCGGGCATACCGGGTCGGGCCACCGAGATCGTGACCGAGCTGCCGGGCTCGCCCCGTAGCTCGGCGACCGCCTTGTCGGACTTCCAGCCGAAGGTGGACCGCCCATCCACCGCGACGATCCGGTCACCGGTCTCGAGCCCGGCGTCGGCCGCCGGCGTTTCGGCAATCGGGGCGATGATGGTGATCCATCCGTCCCGCACGTCGATACGGATGCCGAGGCCACCGTAATTACCGGTCGTGCTTTCGGTGAGCTCCTCGAAGTCCTCCCGCCGGAGGAACCGGGCATACGGATCGTTCAGCTGATCGAGCAACCCGTCGATGGCTTTGTCGTACAGTTCCGCTTCGGACACCGAGTCGACGCTGTAGTCGGCCACGTATCCCAGGACGTCGTCGAACAGCCTCGCCTGTTGATAGACGTTGCCCGCCCGCTGCGTACCCCGCTGTAACAGCCACCCGCCCGAGACAAACGACACGAAACCCACAAGGGCGAGCACCAGCAACCGCTGACCTCTCATTCACGACCTCCGAGACCGTTCATTCGACGTTTTCCCGTCCCGCTCACTCCGGTGAAACCCCGCGTTCGCTCACTTCGTTCCTCCCAGCCGTGCCTGCACGGCACCCCAGGCGGCCGCTTCGACCGTCTCTGGCGGCTGGCTGGCATCGAGGTGCACGACCCCTTCCCCCAAGGCCTCTCGAAAGGCCTGGGCCACCCGCTCCTGCATGGCCGAGTCTGCCCGTTCCATTCGGTCCGGCCGCTTGCCCTGGCGGGCCTGCCGGGCCCGGGACTCGGCCGACGCCAAGTCGAGGACGAACGTAAGATCGGGCCGGAGCCCGCCCGTTGCCAAGCGGTTGGCCGCCAGCACCGCGTCGGCAGGAAGGCCACGTCCAGCGACTTGATACGCGCGCGTCGACAGGTCGTAGCGATCGCTGATGACGACGGTATCGCCCCCGGCGAGCGTCGGTCCCAGCACCTTGGCCACTAGTTCGGCACGCGCGACCAGGATCAGGAACAACTCCGCCGCCGGCGTCCAGTCGCGCGCCGGATCCAGCACCAGTTCTCGGGCGGCCTCGGCCGTGTCCGTCCCTCCGGGCTCGCGCACGACCAGCACGGTGTGGCCAGCATGACGTAGGCGCTCCGCCAGTCCCTCGACCAGCGTGCTCTTGCCGGCCCCGTCCGGACCCTCGACCGCAATGAAGAGCCCCGGCATCGATGCGCCGCCTCCTAGCTCAGCGTGATGATGCGGCTCTGCCCGCCCGCGCGCATCCCTTCCATGATCTGCTCCTGCGCTCGGAGCATCACCTTGTCGAAGTTCGACTGGGCCGCCACCAAGCGTTGGTATGCCGGCGCCGCCTGCACCACGCTGAACAGATGCTCATAGGCATCCGCGTCTTCCTGAACCGGCTCCTGGCCACTCGAGACGCGTTGCTCCAACTGCGCGGCGAGCCCGTCCAGCTGCCGCAATTGGTCCACCAGGTCTTTGTCGGAGGAGATGGCCTCGCGGGCCCGATGAAGCGCCTGATACTCCTCCCCCTGGCCGATGAGTCTGCCAAGCTGCTGTGCAGTTTCGTCGATCACGATCACTCCTTGGTGGTCAGTAGGTAGCGGCTACGACCGAACAGATCCCAATGAATCTGACAATTCGTCCAGCCGGCTCGCTCGGCGAGGGCCCGGACGCGATCGGCTCGCCGGGAATCTACTTCGACTGCCAAGAGACCGCCGTCGATCAGGTAGTCTCCGGCGGCTTCCAGGAGGCATCGGGTCTGCGCGAGGCCGTCGTCCTTGCTCACGAGCGCGCCCAGGGGCTCGTGCTCGCGGACCGACGCGGGAAGGGCCCTCGCCTCCGGCTCCGAGACGTACGGTGGGTTCGAGACGATAGTCCCGAACCTCTCCCCCTCCAGCGGCACCAGCAGGTCGCCGCACCGAAGATCGATCGGGGTCGCCGGTGCGATGCGGCGCACGTTGTCCCGGGCCACCGTCAACGCCTCGGCCGACGCGTCGGTCGCCACGATCCGCTCGAACATCCCTTCGACGGCAAGGCTCAGCGCGATGCACCCGCTTCCCGTCCCGATGTCGGCGGCCGTACCCCACGAATCTCGACCGAAGCGGGCGCGCGTCCGCTCAAGCACGAGTCCCACGAGGCCCTCGGTCTCGGGTCGCGGGATGAGCACCCGGGGATCCACACCGACGTCGAGCGTCCGGAATCCGGCAGCGCCCACCACGTAGGCCAGAGGCTCGCCGGCCGCGCGGCGCTCGACCGCCTCCGCATAGTGCGCCGCGTGATGATGGGGCACCTCCCGGTCTCGCTCCAGCCAGACTTCCCCCACAGACCGCCCGTGGAGCCCGGCCCACAGGAGCCCGGCCTCGTGACGGGCGTCGTCGTATCCTGCCGCGGCGAGCCGCGTGGCACCCCTCCCGATCATGTCGGCGACCGTCACCCAAGGCCGGACATCAGGCGGCGGCGTGTTCGGCCTGCTTGGCAAGCCGGAGCGCATCGATGATCTCGTCGAGCTCGCCACTCAGGACTTCCTCCAACTGATGGAGCGTGAGTTGAATCCGGTGGTCGGTCACCCGGTTCTGCGGGAAGTTGTACGTGCGGATCTTCGCCGAGCGGTCACCGGTACCCACCATCGCCCGCCGCTCACGCGCCCGTTCGGCCTCCTGTTCGGCCACCAGGCGGTCGAGGAGCCGGGCCCGCAGCACCTCGAGCGCTCTCAGCTTGTTCTGGAGCTGCGACTTCTGGTCCTGGCACTGCACCACCAGCCCCGTCGGGATATGGGTGATGCGGACGGCGGAATCGGTCGTGTTCACGCTCTGGCCTCCCGGGCCGGACGAGCGGAACACGTCGATCTTCAGATCCTTGTCCTCGATGCCAACATCGACCTCTTCCGCCTCAGGAAGCACCGCCACCGTCGCGGCGGACGTGTGAATCCGTCCTTGTGTCTCCGTCGCTGGCACCCGCTGGACCCGGTGGACGCCAGATTCGTACCGGAGTCGTCCATAGGCACCGTCCCCACGCACAGTGAAGATGGCCTCTTTGACGCCGCCGACGTTTCCTTCCGACACGGAGACCATGTCGACCGTCCACCCCCGTCGCTCGGCATAGCGCGTGTACATTCGCAGCACATCGGCCGCAAACAGCGCTGCCTCGTCGCCCCCGGTTCCGGCCCGGATCTCGACGATCGTATCACGTGTATCGAGCGGGTCGGGTGGGATCAGGAGCTCGCGGAGCGCGTTCTCTACCTCCTCGAGCTCGGGCTCGAGCCCCTCCAGGTCGGCCTGCGCCAGCTCGGCCAATTGGGGGTCGGGGTCGGCCGCCAGATCCCGAGCCTGCTCCCGCTCGTTCACCAGCTTCTCGTACTGCGCGCCGAGCTTGCGGATTCGTTCCAGACGCGCGTACTCGCGGCCCAGGGTCTTGAGCTTGGCGGAATCGCGAGTGGTGGCCGGATCGGCGAGCTGCTGTTCGATATCGGCCGCGCGGGCAAGCGCGGCCGCGAGCCGCGCTTTCATGGGGAGCTACTCCTTGGGGGACTGCTCGGTCGTGGAGTACCGCTGTCGGAACCGTTCGACACGGCCTGCCGTATCGACGAGCTTCTGTTTCCCGGTAAAGAAGGGATGGCAGAGCGCGCAGATTTCGACGTGGATCGACGCCGCTGTCGACCGCGTCTCGAACGTGTTCCCACAGGCGCACTGCACCATGACGCGCTGATACTTCGGATGGATACCCGCTTTCACGACCTGAATCTCCAGCGTTCCTGACTGTCCGTGCACTACGAAGTCCCAAAGAAGCCGAAATATAACCGTGACAGCGACTTGGGAGCAACCGCCGGACCGTTCTCTCGATTGACACCTGACCGGCCGCGCCGTAAGCTTGGCCACTATGAACCCCACCTCCTCGTCGGGCGCTCTTGGGCCGGTCGTCGAGCGGCTGAAGCGCGTTCCGCTGTTCTCCCATCTCGACGAGTCGGAGCTCACCCGGATCGCCGTCGCCGCCCGTCAGAAGAGCTACCCGAAGCACAGCATGATCCTCTTCGAGGACGACCCCGGCGATGCCCTGTACGTCGTCCTGTCCGGAGAGGTGAAGGTCGTCCTGGTCGGTGAAGATGGGCGCGAGGTCATCCTCTCGATCCTCAAGGAAGCCGACTTCTTCGGCGAGATGGCGCTCATTGACGATCAGCCGCGATCGGCCCACGTCATTGCCGTCACCGATGCCGACCTCCTGGTGCTTCGGCGCGAGGAATTCCATCAGTGTCTGCAGGAGAGCCCACACATCGCGCTGGGCCTCCTACGGGAGCTCTCCCGTCGCCTGCGGCAGGCCGACGACAAGATCGGCGGGTTGATTCTCCTTGATGTGAACGGCCGGATCGCGAGGCTGCTGCTCGAGTGGGCCAGCGAACACGACGGACAGCGCATCCCGCGCACCGTGACGCATCACACCATCGCCCAAATGGTCGGTTCGAGCCGCGAGACCGTGTCCCGAACCCTCAAGGAGTTCGTGGACGGGGCGTTGATCGAGGTGACGCGCGACCGGATTGCGATTCTCAACCGGGAGCGGCTCGAGCAACTCGCCGGGCTGTAGTGAGGCATGTCACCACATGGGCGTGACACCGTCCCTGGCCGCCGATGGTGCGGGATCCCTATTATCTCCTTCATGGCGACGGACGGCGGGACGTGACGTACACGGTAACGGTGCTGGGGGCCAGGGGGTCGATCCCGACGCCCGGGTCCGGAACCATCCGCTACGGCGGGAACACGTCTTGCGTCTCGGTGGAACGGGCTGACGCACACGGGCGGCACCTCGTGGTGCTCGACGCGGGAAGTGGCATACGTCTTCTCGGGAATGCGCTGGCCTCGCGCGGGAACGGGGTCGAGGTGGATCTCCTCCTCAGCCACACGCACTGGGACCATATCCAGGGACTTCCGTTTTTCGCGCCGATGTTCGTCCAAGGCAACGTCCTGCGGATTTGGGGGGCCAGACAGGGCGAGGTGGATCTCGGGGCGATTCTGCGACAGCAGATGCACCCCGTGGTGTTTCCGGTCCCGCTCGACGAGAGCGCAGCGGACCTGGGCGTGAACCACATCGGACCGGGTACCTTCGACATCGAGGGGTTCCGGGTGGACGCGTTTCGACTGCGGCACCCCGGCAACACCATGGGGTATCGTCTGACACCCGCCGGCGGTGGGGCCGTGCTGGCCTACCTGACCGACAACGAACTGGACGGGAGCCACATGTACGAGGTTGGCCCGCGCTGGCGGGCAGAGTTGGTCGCGTTTCTCGAGGGGGTGGACCTGCTGGTGCACGACGCGATGTACACGCCCGACGACGTCGGGCAGCACCGCGGGTGGGGCCATTCGTCCTACGCCGAGGCGGTCACCCTCGCAGCGGAGGCGCGGGTTGCACGATTGATGTTGTTCCACCACCGACCGGAGCGCGACGACGCGGCCATGGACGGCCTACTCGGCGCCGCCCGGACGGCGGCTCGCGCGTCGGGACACGACATGGAGGTCTCGGCGGCGATTGAAGGCATGCAACTGATCCTCTGACGACGGAGGCGTAGCGATGCATTGGCGTGCTAGTTGGACCCTGGCCGCCCTCCTGGTGGTACCTGGTCTCGTGTTCGCGCAAGACACGCGACCGGGTCTCGCCGTCGTGCCATTCACGGACGGCGGCTCCTACGGCCAGGAGAAGGAGGACTTCGAAGCGCTCACCATCGGCCTGCAGCAGATGTTGACGACCGAGCTGGCGGCGAACGCGAACCTGCGGATTGTCGACCGGTCGCGCATCAAGCAGGTGATGGCGGAACAAGACCTGGGGGCGTCGGGACGGGTCGACGCGGGGACCGCCGCGCAAATCGGCGAGATCGTCGGTGCCAAGTACGTGGTGATGGGCGGCTTTGTGGACTGGTTCGGCGACATGCGACTCGACGGTAGCGTGGTGAACGTCGAGACGTCGGAGATCGTCAAGGTCCAGCGAGCCCGAGGAGACCGCGAAGGGCTGTTCTCGCTGGTCGTCGAATTGGCCGATGGTCTCACCAAGGGACTGAGCCTGCCCCCGCTCGCACGACAGGCCTTGCAGGAACGTGAGCGCCGGAGCGAGGAGATTCCGCACGAGGCCGTACGCCTCTATACCCGGGCGCTCTTCTACGCCGATCGCGGAGACAACGAACGAGCACGCGACCTGTTCTCCCAGATCACGCGCGAGTTCCCGGCGTACACGGAAGCGAGCGAGGCCCTGCGACAGCTCCGGTCGAGGTCCTGACCTGAGGACGTGACCGAGCGTCCGCGATCGCCAGCGGCCGAGCAATGAAGTACCTGCTGTGGCATCCCGGGACGCTCGGCCTCGACCACGTCGCGGCCACGCTCGAGACCGAGGGCATCGAGCTCCGCACCGCTGCGCCGGGACAGGTGCCCGTCGTGACGGACGTCCCGACCGTCTTCGTGCTCGACCCGCCATCGCGCCCAGCCTTTCCCCCCGACCTCCTGGAGACGTTCGTGCGGAGCGGGGGGTCGGTTGCGCTACTGGGCGCGCCCAACGAGTCCGACGTTCCGGAGGTCTACCGCGACGCGGTGGTGTCTGCCTACGTGGCCCACCCGCCGGGACGCCGCCAGCTGCTCGTTGCGCTACGCACGGTGTTTCGGGAGTCCGCGGCGCGTCAGGACACCCTGAACGTTCGGCGCGAGGTCGTTCTCCGCACCCGGGAACTGGCCGAGCTGACCCGCATCGGGATGGCCCTTGCAACGGAGCGTGACTACAACACCCTGCTCGAGTCGATCCTGACCCAGGCCCTCCACATAACCCAGTCCGATGCCGGGAGCCTGTACATCGTCGAGACGGCGGCAGACGAGCCCACGCGTCTCCGGTTCACGCTAACGCAGAATCAGTCTCGCCCGGACATCCCGTTCGTCGAGTTCACGATGCCGCTCGACGCATCGAGTATTGCCGGGAACGCCGCCACCACCGGGAAGCCTCTCGTCATTCGCGACGTGTACCAACTGCCGCTAGACGTCGAATACACGTTCAACCGATCATTCGATCAGAACTACGGTTATCGCTCCAAGTCGATGCTCGCGATCCCGATGAAGGACCACAAAGACCAGGTCATCGGCGTCCTTCAGCTCATCAACCGAAAGCGGCATGGCGACTCCAAGCTGTCGACGCCCGACGACTTCGCGCGCGAGGTCGTGTCGTATTCGCAGCGTCAGGTGGACCTCGTTTCCGCCCTCGCCGGCCAGGCGGCGGTCTCGATCGAGAACAGTCGGCTCTACGAGGACATCGAGCGTCTGTTCGAAGGGTTCGTCCGAGCGTCGGTCACGGCAATCGAGCAGCGTGATCCGACCACATTCGGGCACTCGGGTCGGGTGGCGTCGATGACCGTGGCTCTGGCGAAGACCGTGGATCGCGAGGATCGGGGCCTGTACCGAACTGTCCGGTTCTCACGCGAGGAGGTCCGCGCGATCCGGTATGCCGGGCTACTCCACGACTTCGGCAAAGTCGGTGTGCGGGAGCAAGTCCTGGTGAAGGCGAAGAAGCTGTATCCGCCCGATCTCGCCCAGGTGAAGCTGCGACACGCGTTCATCAGACGGTCCCAGGAATCGGAGTATCACAAGCAACGCCTGCTCTATCTCGAGGAACGCGGGAAGTCCGGGTACGATGACTTCGTCCAGCGCCTCGATGCCGAGCACTCGGCATCGCTTCGAGCCCTGGACGAGTTTCTGGAACTGGTGCGGCAGTCGAACGAGCCGACCGTGTTGCCCGAGGGGAGTTTCGAGCACCTCCTCCAGTACGCGGAGCAGTACTACCAGGACCTCGACGGCAAGCCGCAGCCGTACCTGACGGACGACGAGTTGCGGTTCCTGAGTATTCGCAAGGGAAGTCTCGACGAGACGGAACGGCTCGAGATCGAGAGCCACGTGACCCACACTTATCGTTTCCTGCTGCAAATCCCGTGGACCAAAGAGCTGCAGTCCATTCCGGCGATCGCTTATGGTCACCACGAGAAACTGGACGGTACCGGGTATCCGCGGTGCGTGCGGGGCACCGACATCCCAATTCAGACGCGCATGATGACCATCGCCGATATCTTCGACGCCTTGACGGCTTCGGATCGGCCGTACAAACGGGCCGTCGCAGCGTCGCGCGCGCTCGACATCCTGACCGACGAGACGGGCGCCGGCATGCTCGACGAGGAGCTGTTCAGGTTGTTCCGTGAGGCCAGGGTCTTCGAGCGTGCGTTGGACGACGACGGAGCGTAGCGCCCTCAGGTCGACGCACCCACCCCCCATCCCCCACCACCCGGCGTCTCGATCGTCAGCACGTCGCCCGCCCGCATGCGGAACGCCGCACGGCCACCGAGCGGCTCACCGTTCAGACGATTTACCCCGACCACCCCGGCCCCGCCACCCCGGGCGCCCCGCGGCGCGTGGCGGCGGCGCTCGGAGATGAGCGAAACGTCGACGTCGGCCAGCGCCTGGTACGCCCGCACGACGCCCATTCCCCCGGCGTGCCGACCGTCGCCACCGCTGCCGCGCCGCAGTGCGTAGCGCGTCACCCGGAGCGGGTGCTCCAGCTCGAACACTTCGATCGGCGTGTTCCGCGTGTTGGACATGCCGACGTGCACGCCAGAGGGACCCGGTCCCGTAGGGGAGGCACCCTGTCCGCCGCCGAGCGTCTCATAGTACGTCCACCCGCTCCCGCCGAACACGACGTTGTTCATGGTCCCCTGCCCCTCTGCGGGAACCGCGGCGGCGGGCTCGAGTGCGAGAAACAGCGCGTCAGCGATCCGCTGCGAGGTCTCGACGTTGCCGGCAGCAACGGCGTGCGGCCACGTGGCGTTCACGATGGAGCCACGGGGTGCCCGGACCTCCACCGCGCGATGCATGCCACCATTGGTGGGAATGTCCTCGCCAACGAGGCAGCGCAGCACGAACAGCACAGCCGAGCGCGTCACAGAGAGCGGACAGTTGGCGTTCCCCGCTGACGCGGGCGCGGTCCCGGCGAAGTCGACAACGAGCGATCCCTCGCGCACCTCGATGCACACCCGGATGGGAAGGTCCTCCGTTACCGTGCCATCGCCCTCGAGGTAGTCGACCGCCTCGTATCGGCCGGGACGGACGCGGGCGGTCAGGGCCGCGCGCGTCCGCCGTTCGGCGTAGTCGAGCAGGTTGTGCACAGCCCCCGTGACATCGGCTCGACCACGGCGTGCCACGAGCTCCCGAAGCCGCTGCGCTCCACGCTCGCACGCCGCGAGTTGGGCTGCCAGATCGCCAGCGCGCATTGCCGGCGTCCGCACGTTGGCCAGCACCAATCGGGCAACGTCATCCTGGCGCCGGCCCCGGTGGGTCCACCGGACCGGCGGTATGATCAATCCTTCCTCGAACACCTCGGTCGAGTCCGGCGGCATGCTCCCGGGCCGCGCCCCACCCACGTCCGAGTGGTGGGCCCGAACCACGGTGTACCCGGCAACGGATCCGTCGAGGTCGATGGCGTGGACCATCGTGATGTCCGGCAGGTGCGTTCCCCCGGTGTAGGGATCGTTGAGAATGAAGGTGTCGCCCGGCTCCGGATCGGCAGCCCGAACCGCCGCGACCGCCTCCGGCATCGCGCCAAGATGCACGGGGATATGCGCTGCCTGTGCAACCAGCTCGCCGTCGGCGTCGAACACGGCAGCCGACGAGTCACGTCGTTCGCGGACGTTGGGCGAGAGCGCGCTCGCGACCAAGACCGCCCCCATCTCTTCGGCAATGCCTGCGAAGGCGTGTGCCATGACCTCGAGTCCGATGGCGTCGAGCCTCATTGGCGCTCCAAGATGACGCCGCCGGAGTCGTTAATGGTTCCGGTCCAGCCGGCCTCTACCCGCACGGTACAGTCGGAGGCATCGAGCATGAACGGTCCAGTGACGGTGACCTGTGGAGCGAGATCTGGCAGCCACGCCCGCTGCGCTCCATGCACCGGCGCCATAGTACCGCAGGCCCCAGCGAGCCGCAGCGGTTCGGCGTCGCGCGTCACGGTGAGCCGCAGGTTTACGATTTCCACCTCCCGCGACTCATCGGCATGACCGTACCGCTCCCTGTGGACGCCGTGAAACCCCTGCGCGATGCGGCCGCCATCGCCGTCCCCCGGAACGAGCAACTCGTAGCCCTGCCCGGGATACCGACACTCGGCGAATCGCTCCAGACGGGCGTCGGCCATGGCGCCGCGCCCGGCACGCTCCATCTCGGCGAACGCCCCGTCGAGGATCGACACGGTCGCTGCCGAGGCGGAGAGGTGGAGCGATCCCGTGAACTCAATCCGGGCCGGTGCCGACGCGAGGCCGAGTGCGGATAGCACGCCGGCATACGGGGGAACGATGGCCCGGGTCATTCCGAGGCTGTCCGCCATCCGGCACGCGAACATGGGACCGGCACCGCCGAACGGCACAAGTGCCAGGTGACGCGGATCGATCCCACGCTCGACGCTGACGCGACGAAGGGCGCGCACCATCGTCGCATTGGCCACTTCGATGATCCCCTCGGCACACCGCTCGAGGGCAAGGTCTGCGTTGGCGGCCACCGCTCCCACAGCCGCCACAGCGGCCGAGCGATCGAGGCTGAGCCCGTCGGCGAGCGCACGGTCTGGATCGAGCCATCCCAGCACGAGCGCGGCATCGGTGACCGTGGGCTCCGTCCCGCCCAATCCGTAGCAGGCCGGTCCCGGGAGCGCGCCCGCGCTTCGGGGGCCTACGCGCAACGCACCGCCCCGATCTACCCAGGCGACGCTCCCACCACCGGCGCCCACGGTCTCGATCAGCACGTGCGGAAGGGCGAGAGGCACGCCGCCGACGACCGCCGACGTCTGGGTGAGCGGCTGCCCGTCGAGCACGACGCTCGCGTCGGCGCTGGTCCCGCCCATGTCCAGGGTGAGGAGATCACGCACGCCGAACTGCTCGCTCAAGAGCCGGGCGCCCTCGACGCCTCCGGCGGGACCCGACAACGCCAGCGCCCCCGCGCGCACCCGAGCCTGCGCCGCGCTCAGCGCGCCACCGTTTGAGGCCATGATCCGGAGATCGTGCAACCCCTCGTCCCGGGCACGCCGCTCCATCCGCTCCAGGTACCCGCTCACCAACGGACGAAGATACGCCTCCACGGCGGTTGTACTGGTGCGCTCGTACTCGCGAAACACCGGCAGGACCTCGTGGCTCGCCGCCACCGGAATACCCGGCAAGGCCTGCCGCAGCGCCTCGGCCAGAGCGCGCTCGTGGCGCGGGTCCTGGAAGCTGAACAGCAGGGCAATCGCCACCGCTTCGGGTGACCGCGTCACCACGCTCTGGACCACGCGGCGGATCTCGTTCGGCTCCAGCGACCGAACGACACCGGACGACCCGATGCGCTCGGCCACCCCCACGACATCGGAGGGGTCGACCACCGGCGCGGGATGGTCGTCCGAGAGCTCGTACAGCGCCACCCGGTCCTGCCGCCGGAGCCACAAGAGGTCCTCGAAGCCCGCCGTCATGACGAGCACCGTCCGACCGCCACTTCGCTCCAGCAGCGCATTGGTCGCGACTGTCGTGCCGTGAGTGAGCGTCGCCGCTTCCGTGCCCCGATCGTGGCGCAAGGCGGGCCAGACGGCCTCCGCGATTCCGCCCCGCACCGAGCGGACCTTGCCGACCCCGATGCCGCCGTGCCGATCCACCGACACGATATCGGTGAACGTGCCACCGACGTCCACCCCGTAGCGGGTCATGTCATTATCGGCGCCGACTGACGGTGAAGAGCACCAGGACTGCGCCCGATATCAGCGTACCGGTGCCGACCCAATCTCCCCACCGGACATAGAGCGGCATGCTGTCGGTGGTCAGCACCTCGTCGACCACGAAGGTCTTCTCGAACAGGGGCGTTCGACGATGTTCCCGACCCAAGGGATCGACGAACTCCGAGATCCCGCTGTTGGCCGCCCGGGCGATGCCGACGCGGTTCTCGATGGCCCGCATCACGAGATGCGCGGCGTGCTGGTAGGGGGCGGCCGTGCGACCGAACCACGCGTCGTTGGTGATGTTGACGAGGAAGTCCGCCCCGCGCGCGCGGTAGATCCGGCTCAAATCCTCGAAGGCGGACTCGTAGCAGATGAACACGCCGAAGCTGCCGGCGGTGATCTCGTAGACGGGGTGCTCGGTCCCCCGACCGAACCCGCCGAAGAACCGAAGGTCGAACCAGGGAGGAACGACAAACGGCACGCGCTCGGTGATCGGCACGAGGTAGCGCTTGCGATAGACCGGCTGGGCGGGGTAGCGACCCAGCGAGTCGAAGAGGAACGCGGCGTTGAAGTACTGGTAGGCCACGCGCGCGTCCGCCGCCGGGTCTCGTCCGGGCTCGAACTCGATGTCGAGCCCGCCGACGAGTTGGGGGACCCCGCTCGCGCGTGAGAGATCGCCGATCGCGGTCTCCCAGGTCGGGTGCTGGAAGAAGTAACCCGGGATGGCCGCTTCGGGCCACACCAACAGATCCGGCCGTGGCGTCTGGAGAGCGCGATCGGCCAACGTGAGGGCGCTCGCCACGATCTGCTCGCCCTCGTTTGGCTCCCACTTGTCCTCCCAGCCAACGTTGGGCTGGAGCAGCGCGACCGTGGCCACCGGTCGAAGCGTCAGGCTGCGTTCCCGCATCACGCCGTAACCCAGGACCAGTGCGGTGCCGACGACCACTGCCGAGGCCAGCGTAATGGCCGATCGGCGATCTTCGCGCCGTCGCCATGCCAACGCCAAGGCCGTGTTGGCCAGCACCAAAAGATAGGTCACGCCTCGAGCGCCGATCACGTCGGCCACCTGCACCAGGGTCGGGTATCCCGTGAGCGAGGTCCCGAGTCCGAGCCACGGAAAGGCGATGTCCCCCTGATGCCCGATTGCCCATTCCGCCACCGTCCAGAACACGGGAAAGGTGACGAGCACGCCGAGGCCGGTTCGGCGGGTCACCCACCCTGACAGGGCGAACACGGTGCCGCTGTAGAGGGCGAGAATCACCACGGCGGCGAGGTAACCGAGCGCTGCCAAGGAGGTGAAGTGCGACAAGGCGACCACGATCCAGTACAACACGAGGCCGTTGGCGAAGAGCCCAAACCAGAACCCCTGCACCAAATGGCGTCGGACTGGTCGGTCGTCCTCGAGGCCGTCCGCCAGGAGCCACACGGCTGGAATCAGACAGATGAACGACGGCAGGAGGAGGTGAAACGGAGGGTATGCAGCGCTCAGGAGAACCGCACCACCCACGACGAGCAGCCAGTCGCCCCGCGGGAGCGCGAGGAACCTCACAGGATCACTTCGCGTCCCGACCGGGCCGAGTTCTGGATGGCCTCCATGACACGGTGAAGCAGGAGCTGCTCGGCGAATCCCGGGGCTGGCGATTCGCCTCGCGCAATCTGCAGAAAATGCTCCCATTCCGCACGATAGGAACTACTGAATGGATCGCCATGGACCTCTTCCACGGGCGGCGTCACGTTGACCGGGGCGCCGTGCATTTCCTTGAACACGGCGAGCGGGGCGATCGCCGCGGACCCGTTGGCCCCCACAACCTCTACCGCGAGCTTCTCGTGCGGTCCGACGTGGCGCCACGATACGTCCACGAAGATCGAGTGACCGTCGGCGCATTGCATGAATACACTACCCATGTCCTCGACCTCGATGCCCCCACCTCGGCCGGCGAAGACCGCCGACACGCGCTTCGTGGCCGGGCAGTCCGCGAGCCACAGGGCGAGATCGACGAGGGGGAGCCCCAGGTCGAACATCGCGCCGCCACCGGACTGCGCCTGCCGCACGCGCCAACCAGCTGGGATCCCGGAGGGCCGGAACGTGTGCCAGTATCCGCGCACCGACCGGAGGGGACCGAGCTCTCCGCCCACCAGAAAGCTGCGCACGGCCTGCACGTCGCTCCGGTACCGGATGTTCATCCCGACCATGAGTGGGACGTTCGCCGCTTCCTGAGCCGCCATGACCCGTTCGACCCCTGCGGCGGAGAGCGCCAAGGGGCGCTCGCACAGGGTGGGAACCCCGGCCGACAGCGCACTCACGACATGCACCTCATGGAGATGGTTCGGCGTGCACACGACCACCGCGTCAAGATTGCTGAATTGCAGCAGATCCTCGATGTCGTCGTACACGTCGGGCACCGCAAACCGCCGCGCGAGCGCCTGCGCCTTGGCAACGTCCGAGTCGCAGATCGCGACGATCTCGGCTTCCTCGAGCTTGCTCAAGACCACCAGATGCGCGACCTGGGCGATCGCCCCCGCACCGATGACCCCAACCCGTACGCTATCGCTCACGTGGCCTCCTAGGGGAATCGCAGCATGAAGCCGCCTCGTGCCGATGCTGTCCTCAGCTCACTCGTGAGCCCTCCTCGCACCTCCGCCAGGAAGGCCAGGCGCGACAGAATGGCGATGTCGATGCCGACGGCGGCGCCCACACCTGCCGCCACGGTGTCGAGTGCGTCTTCCACAAAGGTCCCATCGATCGCAGCGCCGTCGCCATCGCGGATGTGCGCGCCGAAGCCGAGCGCGACGTACGGCTGCACACGCCCTACCGTCCGCAGGAGGTACTGGAGATCGGCGAACACCTCGACGTTGGCCATCGTCACGGAGCCGACATCGAGTGTACAGGCACAATCCACGAGGAGTTCCTCCAGACGGGTCTCGAATTCCGCGATACGGTCCGCGTCGAACTCGCCCTTGAAATACGAGGCGCCGAGCATCACCCGCACCCTGGGTGCGAATAGGCCGAGATCGATCCGCACACCGCCGATCGGCTCCGCGGTGAGGCTGTTCGAGATCACCCCGCCGGCTTCGAGTCCGATGCCGGCAAAGCGTACACCTTCGTAGCTGAATTGCTCGAGGAATCCCTGCGCCTGGAGTGGAGTGGTCATCAGGAGCAGGACGATGGAGATCCTAATACCAGCGCTCAAGTCGCACACCCGGGTAATAGGTCATCAGGATGGTGCGGGCGTCCTGTCCGACCCTGGCCCGCCCCACGGCTCCCCACTGGCACATCCCGACCCCGTGCCCCCACCCCGTACCATCGGCGCGGACCCGCTCGAGCCCCCCGGCACCCGCCGTCGTTTCCAGTCGCACGGCGGTGCTACCCAAGACCCGCCCGGCCGGCGTCTCCAACACGGTCCTGAGATCCGGCCCGAACACGGGGATCTCGCCGCGAGCCACGGCGATCCGCGCCTCCGTCACACGACCCGACGGCCCGGTCCGGTGAACGCGCACGCCTTTGAAGTCGTCCAGCGCGGCCTCGTCCACACCCAGCGTGGCGGGGACGGTTCGCCGTAATATACGCCGCAACGTGGCAGCGTCCCACTCGACCGACCACCGGAACCGAGGCGAGATATCACAGTAGGCGCCGCTCCCGTGACGGTCACTCACGGGCCTCAAGTAGGGGGCGGCGGCCACGGAACGGAACGCCTCGGCAGCAGACGCGGTAGAGCCGCCGCACGTGGAATGAAAGAAGGCAGACACAAGCTCGCCGTCGTACGTGAGCACCTGCCCAACCGTCGATCGCACGGCCTCCCGCCCCTCCTGAGTCTCGGCGTTCACTCCGCCGTAGGCCTGGTCGACCACGCTGGCCCGGACATCGAACCCGTCACCGGCAAACTTGCCTCGGTTCCGGAGCGCGTACGACCGCGCCACGACCGCCTGTGCCTCCAGAGCGGCCTGCTCGGACGCCGTCCGCCGCCCCATCTCCGCGTTCACCACGCCCACGACGTACGCCTCCAGCGGAACTTCGTTCACGACCGTGAGCCGACCGGAGGCTGCCAGCACCTCGATCACACCGCGGTAGGGCTTGCCCTCCACCTCGACGTGGCGTCCCGCATCGAGGGCGACGAACGTCAACCGATCGTATCGGCCGGCTCCCGGTCCGTCGGAGACGCGGAGAGCCCGACCGTCGGGAACGATGGTGACAGACTGCCCGGCGATGAGGCGGAATGCCGCACTCTGGCCCTGGATGCCCGCCGTCGACCCGCGACCGGTGACCGTGACACTCGACGCTCCCACCAGGAGTCCCACCCGCAGGTCCGGTTCGACACCGCCCGGCTGCGTGACCCTGCGCGCCGGTCCGCACGCGGCAGCGATCCCCAGCACCCCGACCGCCACGAGAGCCACGATGCTCGGAGTCGAGAAATGCCGCGGGGAGCGCGCGATCTTCACGCCAGCGCCGACGCGCGAAAGTCGTAGTCCACGTTGTCGTCGATGCGCACCCGCACGAGGTCACCGGGTCGAGCCCAGCCGCCCTGCTCGAGCCATGTCACGCCGTCCACATCGTCTGCCTGCCACGGCACCCGACCCACGTGGGTCGCACCATCCTCGTCCGGATCGGTCAGGGCGTCGACCAGCACCTCGCTCTGGCGGCCGACGTAGCGCCCAAGCCGATCCTGCGAGATTGCGCGCTGGAGCTCGGTCAGCTCGTCCTGTCGTGCGCGCTTGAGGGCCTCCGGTACGTCGTCCGGGTACGCCGCCGCCCGGGTGCCCTCCTGTTCCGAGTAGGTGAAGACGCCCAGTCGTTCGAACTGGGTTTCCTCGGCGAAAGCGCAGAGCGTCCGGAAATCCTCGTCCGTTTCGCCGGGGAAGCCCACGATCGCCGTCGTACGAATCGCAATGTCCGGGATTGCGTCCCGCAGGCGTCCCACGGTGGCGCGGATCGTGTCCCGGCGTTCCGGTCGACGCATGCGCTCGAGGAGCGCGTCCGACGCGTGCTGGATCGGGATGTCGATGTACGGAACGATTCTCGGCTCGCGCGCCATCAAGTCGATCAGGCGGTCGGAGAGCCCGGCGGAGTAGACGTACAGGAGCCGGAACCACGGCACCGCCGTGTCCGCCAGCAGGGCGGTCAAGAGATCGGGCAGCGCGGGTCCACCCCGCCCCAGATCGCGCCCGTAGTGTCCGAGATCCTGCGCCACCAGGTTGATTTCCTTCGCACCCTGCGCCTGCAGCTGTTGCGCCTCCCGGACCAGTCGTTGCAGCGGCTCCGAACGGTGGCGGCCGCGCATGAGCGGTATCGCGCAGAATGCGCAGGTATGGTCGCATCCCTCGGAGATCTTGAGGTAGCGCACGTGGGGCTGGTCGCCGAGATAGGCCCGCACGCCCGGATGGTCCGCGACGGGATCGGCGATGAGGCCGCGGGCGGCCAACTCGGGCACCAGCGTGTGCAGTTCGTGGAATCCCAGAAAGAGATCGACTTCGGGGATTTCATGCCGGAGGTCCGAACGGTACCGCTCGACCAGACACCCGACGGCCACGACAGCGCGTACGCCCGCCGACCGTTTCAGGTCCGCCGCCTCCAGGATCGCCTCGATCGACTCTTGCTTCGCGGCGTCGATGAAGCCGCAGGTGTTGACCAGGATCACGTCAGCCGTCTCGAGGCTGGGCACGACCCGGGCCCCGTGACCGACCAACTCACCAACCAGTCGCTCCGAGTCGACCGTCGCCTTGTCGCAGCCCAAGGAGATGACGCCGAGCTTCATGGGAGGTCGAAGATTGGACGTCGATGCTGCGGGATCCGCGAGGCGGCAGGCACGAGACGCGAGGCGCGAGGAGCGCGTGGTCAGCGCGTTTCGCGTTCCGCGTTTCGCGAGTCCGTCACGACAGGAAACTCTCCAGGGCGCGCGCGCGACTCACATGTCGCAGCCGAGCCAGTGCCTTCTCCTTGATCTGTCGCACCCGCTCCCTGGTGATTCCCATCATGCTCCCGATCTCCTCCAACGTCATGGGCTCCTTTCCATCGAGGCCGAAATACAGCCGGAGGATCTTCGCCTCCCGTTCTTTGAGCGTGCTCAAGACCTCCTCGATAGAGTCGGTCAGGGCTCGCTCGAAGGTCTCTTGGTCGGGGCCCGCGTTCTGGGTATCGGGGAGGTAGTCCAGGAGCTTGTTGTCTTCGCCGGGAGTGAGCGGTGCATCGAGGGACAGATGGCTCTGAGAAATCGAGAGGGTCTTGGCGACTTCTTCTTCGGAGATGTCCATGCCTTCGGCGATTTCTTCCACCGTCGGCTCTCGACCCAACTCCTGCTGCAGCGCCGACGATCGTTTCCCGATCCGGTGCAGAGTCCCCGCCCGGTTCAGGGGTACCCGGACGATGCGGCTCTGCTCGGCCAGGGCTTGGAGAATGGCCTGACGGATCCACCACACGGCGTAGGAAATGAACTTGATGCCCTTGGTCTCGTCGAACTTGTGCGCGGCGCGAATGAGCCCGAGGTTCCCTTCGTTGATGAGATCGCTGAGACTCACGCCCTGGTTCTGGTACTTCTTGGCGACGGACACCACGAACCGGAGGTTGCTCCGCACTAGCTTGTCGAGTGACTCCTCGTCTCCCGCCCTGATGCTGATCGCGAGCTCGACTTCGTCATCTCTGCTGATCAGGGGATACTGACTGATTTCACGAAGATACTGATCGAGGGAGCCCTCATCGACGGATGTCCTCTTCGATCCCTTCAGCCGCATGCGCGTGGCGCCTCCCGCTACTCGAGAACCGGAGCTATACGACATTGGCGGTAACGATCCACCGCCTTCGCAAGGATATCCTGTCGATCCGTCACAGCGTCCGGTGCGACGGTGTGTTTGAAGGTTAGCCAGACCCTCGTAGCGGCGCAACCGTGATCGTCCACCCCCAGCTCGCCGCCCAGCTCCGCAGCGCCCGGGCAAGCTCGGCCGTGTCGCACTCGTGCGCGAGTGTAGCCGCGACGCACGCGGCCCGTTCCCCCGACGCAAACTCGGCGCGTACCAGCGTCGCCATGGGAATCCGCCTCAGAGCCGCCGAGTCGAGCGTCGCACCTCCGACACTGAGGATGATCGCGACGGACTGCCGTGGATGTGTCATGGGCCAACGCTACCGTTCGTCTACCGGCGACACCAACGGGTCTCATGCGTGGCGTACCCGAACGTTGCTTGCCGACGATCAAACCCTCACTCCCGTTGCAGTCCGTACTTCTCGATCTTCTTGTAGAGATTGCTGCGTGGCATGTTGACCTTGCGCGCGGTCTCGCTCACGTTCCACCCGGACTCGTTGAGCTTCGCCTCCAAGAACGCCCGTTCGGCCTTTTGCTTGAACTCCTCGAACGTCTCGCAGTTCGCCAGCTCGGAGAGCGCACCGTCGCTCGGCAGTCCAGAGAGGCGCTCCACGTCGGCCGCCTGAACTGTCTCGCCGGTCGACAAGATGAGCAGGCGCTCCACCGCGTTGCGCAGCTCCCGCACGTTCCCGGGCCAATCACGGTGCACGAGGGCGTCCAGTGCGTCCGCGTCAACGGGTTTGGGCTTCACACCGCTGTCACGTGTCAGGTCGGCAACGAACTTCTGCACCAAGAGAGGAACGTCACCACGCCGGCTGCGCAGGGGCGGCACTTCGATCGGCACGACGTTCAAGCGGTAGTACAGATCCTCGCGGAAGTTTCCTGCGGCGATCTCCTCCTGGAGCGACTTGTTGGTGGCGGCAATCACGCGCACGTTGACCGAAATCGATTTCGTGGCGCCGATCCGGGTGACCATGCCCTCCTCGAGCGCTCGCAGGACCTTGGCCTGTGCCGCCGCGCTCATATCCCCGACCTCGTCGAGGAACAGCGTCCCGCCATCGGCCTGCTCGAATTTCCCGGGTCGGTCCGCAAACGCACCGGTGAACGATCCCTTCATATGACCGAACAGCTCGCTCTCGATCAGCTCACTGGGGATCGCCGCACAGTTCACCTCGACGAACGGCGCGTCCGCGCGGGGAGAGCGCCGGTGGATGGCTCGGGCGACCAGTTCCTTACCGCTGCCGTTGGGTCCGGCGATCAGCACACGTGCTCCGGTCGGCGCCACCCGATCGATCACCTCCAGCAACTCGCGGATCGCCGGGCTTTCTCCGACGATCTCGTACCGGTCGACGACCGTTGAGCGGAGCCGCACGTTTTCAGACTCCAGTTCGGCCCGCTCCAGCACGTGCCGTAGCGTGAGCAGAATCCGGTCGGTGTCGAGCGGCTTTTCGAGGAAGTCGTACGCCCCGAGCTGCGTTGCCTCGACCGCCGTCTGGATGGTCCCGTGTCCCGAGATCATGACGACCTGTGCCGCGGGATCCTTCTCACGGATCTGCGCGAGCGTCTCTAGGCCGTCGAGACCCGCCATCTTCACGTCGAGAAACACGAGGTGCGGATGAAACTCGGGATACACTTCGAGAGCCTCATCGCCGGACTCGGCAGTGCGAACCTCGATCCCCTCGTACTCGAGGACCTGGCGCATAGCGTCTCGCACGCCTTTCTCGTCGTCCACGACCAGCACGCGTCTTCCCATCACTCGACTCGCCGATAGAGAGTCACACCGTCCGCACGCACCCGGACCTCCCCAACCGTCCTGGGCACCGAAATGATAAACACGCCGTCGTCGCGTCCGGTCATGCGGTTGACCAGCGCGGGAATCACCGACGGCGGGAACGGAAACGAGACGAGGATGAACTCGTCACATCGCCACGCGAGTTGGCCGGGCTCGCGCATCTGCGCCCCACCCGCCATCCGCAGGCGTTCGCTGGCATCGAGCAGACCAGACAGCGGCCCCAGCAGGTCCTTCCCGAAGACGGCCAGCTTGACCCGGGCCTCGAGCGCGATCCGGTCTTCCGTTAGCACCACGCGCAACGAGTCGACCGCCGCCCGAGCCGGCGGCGCGAGGCGCGCGTCGATCAACGAGGCCATCTCGTCGGCCGTTAGCTGCACGTAACCGGTGCCGCGGGCGCCGAGTGACGCTTCCTTGGCCTCAGCCGTGCGCAGGGCTCGGGCCGACGGCACACCCACCGTGCTGTCCGCCGCCGCTCGCGCCTCGGCACCGATCACCGAACGATACGCGCCCAGCAATTGGTCCCGGAACAACCACCCGCCGCCGGTGACGGCGACGAGCATCGTGAGACATCCCACGGTAGCCAGGAAGTTCTTGAGACAGCCTTCCTTCACAACCGGCCCTCCTTGTTACCCGCGCAGTTCCGCGACGTGCCGTCGAGCGTAGCGAGCGCCCGAAGTGTGCAGCGTGCTCTCCATGAGATCAACCGACTGCACGGTGAACTCCTGACCGAAACTCACGCGCTCCAAGTGTTCTTGCAGTCCGCCCAGGGCTCGGTCGTTGGCCCCACGTTTCACTCGCCCGATCGTAACGTGCGGGTGGAACACCCGGCCCTCGACCGGGAATCCCAGATCCTGCATCGCGCGCTCCACCCGGTCCTGCAACAGCTCGAACGGCGGCGCGGCCTCGCAACCCGCCCAGACGACCCGTGGGCGACGAGGCGAGGGAAACGCACCGAATCCCAAAAGCAGGACGGGAAACGGCTTCGCACCTGCCACCGCGTGATCGAGTCCCTCTCGTACACCAGGGACGCGATCCGGGTCGACGGCGCCGAGAAACTTCACCGTGATGTGGAGTCCTTCAGGTGCCACCCAGCGCACCGGGAAATCGTGGCTGCGTAGCGGTTCGGCGACGGTCCACAAATCGTCGCGGAGAGCGGGAGGCAGATTGACGGCAATGAACAGCCGCACGGATCAGCCGCGCCGAGCAAGCAGCTCGAGCTGCGGCTCTCCACCGTCGAGCTGGCTGCCCCGTCGATATCCGCCCAGGTCCAGCGTGATCCGGTCGAACCCCAGGTCGAGCAGACGATGAGCGAT
>JBDHEI010000034.1:0-59655 GCA_039591075.1 Gemmatimonadota bacterium | reverse complement strand
GCCGGCCGCGTCCCACACCCCCGTGCCCTGATTGGCCAACGTGCGGCCGTCGAGGAACTTGGCACCCGCCCCGGTGATCGTCAGCGTCGCCCCCGGGTCCACCCGGGTCGTGCCCGCCCCGCTCAGCGTGCCCCCACTCCAGGTGAGCGCGCCCCCGACATCCACGGTGCCGGCGCCGGTCACCGTGCCGCCATTCAGTTCCACGGCGACGGTAGGGCCGAACGTGGCTGCGCTGTCGACGGTGAGGGTGTTGCCCGGTTGACTGAAGAGCTGCGTTCCTACACCCCCGCCCATCTCGAGCGCCTTCACCGTTGCCGGCGCGTCGAGCGTCACCGTGTAGTTGCCATCCTGCTGGATGTACACCGTGTCGCTTGGGCCCGGAGGTGCCCCGGAGCTCCATTTGGTCCCGTCGCTCCAGTTGCCGTCCACCGGGCTGATCCAGAACACGCCTCCGGCCTGCGTCGTGATATCGAAGCCGAGGCTCGTGTCGGGCACGAGGGGGATGGCGGCGGCTTCGAGCGTGTACCCGACGCCTGGCTGATCGATGCTCAGCCCCGTGAACGTCGCCAAGCCGCTCACGGCGGACACTGTGGTCGTTCCGGACAGCGAACCGCCGCCCGGGTTGTTGGCGATGGTTACTGTCACGGCCGCAGTCGTCGACGGAACGATGTTGTCGAAGCCGTCGACGACGGCGACCACGAAGTCGGGAATCGCTGCACCGACTGAGGTACTGGCGGGCTGACTTTGGAACGCCACCGCGGCTTCTGCCCCCGGCGCCGCTGTGGCGGACAGGGCTAGCGGCGATCCGGCGAGCCCGCTGCTGGTCGCGGTTGCCGTCTGCGTTCCCGCAACCGTACCCAGTGTCCACACGCTCTGGGCGAGGCCGGCCGCCGTCGTGGTGGCCGACGGTGGCGCGAGCGAGCCACCGTCGGGGGTTGCGAAGGTAACCACGATACCGCTGACCGGATTGCCGAACAGGTCCGTGGTGCGAACCACCACGGGCTGAGCCAAGGCGGCGCCGACCGTGCCGTTCTGCGCGTTCCCACTGACCAGTTCCAGCACGGCCGCCGGTCCGGCGATACCCGTGGCAATGAAGGTGACGTTCGGCGCAGCGGGGCTCGGCTGCGATGTCGAGTCCGGCGGCGAGTCCGACGGGCTGCTGAGGGACGCCACCACCTCGTTCGCTCCGGCTGCGCTCCCCAAGGTCCACTCCGTGGAGGCGAAGCCGTTGGCGTCGGTGACGCTGACGGCGGGGTTCACCGAGCCGTCATTCACGGTGACCGTCCACTGCACGCTGGCGTTGGCGACGGGATTCCCGTCAATGTCCGTCGCCAACACGACGAGGGGGTTGGGGAGGACGGACGCCACCGCGCCGGTCTCGTCGTCCCCGCTCACGATTGTGAGATCGGTTGCGGGCGTCGGTGTCGCGGTCGCCGTGACCGTGCCCTGCACGGTCGGAAACTCCACAACGGTTGCCGAAGTCGCCTGCGGTCCGGCGGCGAGGCCCAGCGTCCACTCGAACGCCACGCGACCGGTGGCATCCACCCCGAGCGAGTCTGGTGAAACGCTGCCGCTCGACGCCATGAGCTGGACGCTCACTCCCGTTGCCGGGAGCCCATCAGCCGCACGGACTTCGAGCACCACGGAATCGGTCAGGACGGCGCCGATAAGCGCCGTCTGCCCGCCGCCGCTCAACACTACGATTTGGGTCGGCAGCGGCTGCACGGCCACGGTCGTAGTGTCGGCTGGACCGGTGAGCAGCGTGGCGGTAATGCTCGCGACCCCGCGCTGCGTGCCGGCGAGCACCGTGCCTGCCGCCGGATCAGGGACGGTGGCCTGCGCCAGGTTCAGCGAGGCCCACTGGATCGGCGTGTTGGGGATGGCCATCCCAGATCCGTCGAACGCCTCGGCGAGCAGCAGAACCGACTCGCCGCTGAAGAGATCCGGGCTCTCGGTGAGAATGCGAACGCCGGCCGCGTTGGATCCGACGCCCACGTATTGGAACGTCACCTCGGTCGGGACGACGTTGCTCGGGTTCGTGGTAGCCACGACGGTGAGGGGTCCGCCCAGGAACACCGTGGCGCCGCTGGGATCCAGGAGCTGGATCGTGAGGAGGAACTCTTCCGATGCCGACGTCATCGTGACCGTGAGTGTCAGATCGACCGAGGTAGCGGTCGGCGCGATGGTGATGAGCGTGTCGACGGCGAACGTAGTGGAACCAGGGCGTTGAAGCGTGATGCGTGCTGCCGCGATGGGCACGATACCGGCGTAGGCCGCGTTGAAGACCGGAGCGACGGCCACGTGACCGGTGAGCGGCACGCTGGGACCGGCGGCATCGTCGCCACAGCCTACGGCGAAGATCGTCGCAAGAAGTGCGACGGCAGCGGTAGGACGACGCTGCTGTCGGTGACGACGCGGTCCCCAAGGTGCGGTCGGCAGAATGACCATTCCCTCGATGTGCTGGCTGGTTCGTGTTAGGGAAGCAAAATGTGCGCCCCGGTTCACAGAGGAACAAGGGCAGGAACATCCCCGAAAGAGCCGTCAGCGCCGCTCGGTGTTGAGCTATTGCAACAGAATCGCCGGCGAAACGTGGCGATGGGCTGTGGCCACGGTCGGGGGTTGATGGGACCTAATCAGTCGGACTGCGGCACCCCGTGTTCAAGCCAACGCATTTCGTTTGCCATCACGCGTTGTGCCGTCCGGTAGGTATTCACGTCGTCGTTGTCGAATAGGCGGCGGAACCTGGCGTCGATTTGCCGGCGAGCACGCCGACAGAAGGCATCAGCCAATACCGCGCTGGTCGCGCTCTGTGCTCGCTCCTCCGGGGACGTGGACACCCTCAGCATCTGAGCACGGGTGCATGCCGCGCTCATGGCGAACAGTTCGGTGCCGACGTCGACCAGTCGAAACAGCACGGCTTGGCGACGTTCGAGCTTGGGTCCGAATCGCACGATGGCGTGAAACAGCGCTCGCGCCAGGCGGCGCGACCCACGGTTCACGAAGCGCAGATGCCGGGCCAAGGGTCCGAATTCGGCGTAGCGGGGCCACCATCCCCATCCCAGCCATTTGGACGGGTACCACGCAGCGTAGTAGAACCCCGCACGGCTGAAGGCGCCGACCTTCGCGCCGACCGAGGCCTCCGGGTCAACAATCGCGCCGGCAATTCTCAAGTGGTCGTCAACGACCTCTCGCGCGATGAAGAGCCGCATGATCTCGCTCGAGCCCTCGAAGATCAGGTTGATGCGGAAATCCCGCATCATTCGCTCGACTGGCTCGGGCACCTCTCCTCGCGCTTTGAGGCTCGATTCGGTCTCGTAACCGCGGCCACTTCGGATCTGCATGGTGTCGTCGATGAGTTCCCACCCACGCTCGCTGTTCCACATCTTCGCAACGGCCGCTTCCAGCCGAATGTCGAACTTTCGCTGATCGGCCATCAGAGCCGACAGCTCTGCAACCGCGTCCATGGCGAACGTAACGGCGGCCATCGCACCGAGTTTCTGAGCGATGGCGTCATGCTTGCCGATGGGGTGCCCCCACTGGATCCGGCTCTGGCTGAACCGCCTGGCGATCCCCAGGCACGCCTTCGCGGTCGCAGCTGATGTTGCCGGAATCGTGAGACGGCCGGTATTCAAGGTGATAAGGGCCAGCTTGAGTCCGCGTCCTTCTGCCCACAGGACGTTGTCCTTTGGCACGGGCACGTCGGTGAAGCGAAGATGCGCGTTTTCGATGCCGTGCAGCCCCATGAAGTGACACCGGTGCGCCACTTCCACCCCAGGCCACGACGACTCCACGATGAAGGCCGTGATGCCCTTATTCGGCACCGCCGCCATGACCACCATGATGTCGGCGATCGTGCCGTTCGTGCACCACAGCTTCTCGCCGTTGAGGAGGTATCCGCTTCCGTCCTCCGTCGGAACGGCGGTCGTCGTCATGCGCGCCGGGTCGCTCCCCACATCGGGCTCGGTGAGCGCAAATGCGCTGATCGCTCCACCGGCCAGCCGGGGGAGGTACTTCTTCTGCTGTTCCGGCGTGCCGAACAGCTGGAGTGGTTGGGGAACGCCGATCGACTGGTGGGCCGAAAGCAGCACACCGATGGAACTCTCGTAGCTCGTGGCGAGCGCGATGGCCCGGCTGTACACGGCCTGTGAGAAGCCCAGGCCCCCATGCTCCTGGGGGATCTTGATCCCCAGACATCCCAGGTCGATCAGCCCCGTGACGACGTGCTCGGGAATCTTATAGTCCCGATCGATCGTCTCTGCATCCACGTTGGCTCGGAGAAAGGCGTCGAGCTTTTCAAGCCACGGTGTGGCCCGTGCCAACTCATCGGCGGGAATCCGCGGAAATGGATGGATCAGCTCCAGATGCAGCCGGCCGTTGAACAGCTCCTTCACGAAGCTCGGTGCCGTCCACTCGGTTTCCCGTGCGGCCTCGGCGACTTGACGCGCCTCCCGTTCGGTCACGCCGCGCTGCGGTGTGGGTACCGCGCTGGATGCAACCATCGCGATGACTGCTCCGTTCGTCAGTGAGGCGCTCGGACGCCTGTAGGATTCCCGTTTTTCGCCTCATCCAATATACCGTGGCCCGAATCGGCCGGTGGGGCAGGGCGGTTGCGCGTGCGCAGCTGCTGGGACAACATTCGGCGGCGTCATTTACAGGACTCTCCGGCCATGTTTCGCATCGCGCTTGCGGCGACGCTCGCCGCCATATCTCTCGCCGTCCCCGCGACGGCCCAAACCGATCGCCGACCCCTGAGCATTGAGGGTTTTCTGGCCTTGGAGCGGGTCGCTGACCCACAGGTGTCGCCCGACGGCAAATGGGTGGTGTACACCGTGATCGCGCCCGATCTCGCCGCCAACACGCGCCTGAGCGATGTGTGGCTCGTGCCGACTGATAGTGGCGCCTCCCGGAGGATCTCGGATCGGCGGGCGGGCGGCCGGTCGGCCCGTTGGTCGCCAGACGGAACCCGGATCGCCTACGTCACGTCCCGCGGCGACATGTCCCAGATTCGGATCTACGACACCCGCACGCGGCGATTTCGAACGGTCACCTCCCTGAGCACGGGGGCGGATGGGGTCATTTGGTCACCCACCGGAACGCACTTGGCGTTTGTGTCGGACGTGGCGCCGGAATGCCCCGACGATGCATGCAATCAACGCGTCCTGGCTGAGCGGGGTGCACGGCGCACGCAGGCCCGCATCTACGACGAGCTCCTGTTCCGCCACTGGAACACGTGGGAAGATGGGCTGCGGAGCCATCTATTCGTGGTGCCCGTGGCAGGCGGGATGCCGGTCGATGTGACCGCGGGCTTGGATCACGACATCCCGGTGCCGCCGTTCGGCGGATCAAGCGATTACGCGTTCATGCCGGACGGGCGCTCGCTCGTGTACACGACCAAGGTGGGCACCGATCAGGCGTGGCACACCAACAGCGACATCTACCGTGTGGCGATCGAGGGTGGAGAGGCGACCAACCTCACCAGAGGGCTGTTGGGAGCCGAGCAACATCCGCTCCCATCACCCGATGGCTTGCTCGTCGCGTTCCTCTCGCAAGAGCGAGCGGGATTCGAATCGGATCGGTGGCGCCTCATGGTGCTCGACCTCTCCTCACGTGGCGTGCGCGAGGTCCCACGGCAATTCGATCGATCGGTGGATGGATTCGCATGGCTCCCCAATGGACGCGAGTTTATTCTCACGGCCGACGACCGGCAGCGGGGTGCGGTGTTCCGAGCCGGCCTGGACGGCACGGTGCAGCGACTGCTCGCCTGGGGCAACACGGGGCAACTCGCGCTCGCTAGCGACGGCAATACGGTCGCATTCGTGAACGACGCCATGCACCGACCCGGTGAGATCTACGCGTGGAAGTTGGGTGGCAGCGGCGACCCACGGCCCCTGACAACGCTAAACGCCGAGCGGTTGCGTAACGTGCTCATGCACCCGGCAGAGGACATCAGCTGGGTCGGGGCCGATGGCTACACGGTTCACGGTTTGCTCGTGAGGCCGCCGCAGTTCCGGCGCGGCAACCGATACCCGCTGCTCGTGCTCATCCACGGCGGTCCGCAGGGCGCATGGCTCGACAATTTCCATTCCCGATGGAACGCACAGTTGTTCGCGGCTCCCGGTTATGTCACCGTGTTGCTCAACCCGCGCGGATCCACGGGATTCGGGCAGCGCTTCACGGACCAGATCTCCAGGGACTGGGGCGGGAAGGTCTTCATCGACATCATGGCAGGTGTCGAGCACGCCGCCCGGCTGCCGTACGTCGACTCCACCCGGATCGCCGCCGTGGGTGGCTCCTACGGCGGATACATGGTGAACTGGATCAACGGCAACTCGAACCGGTTCGACGCGCTCATCTCGCACGCCGGCATTTTCAATCTCGAAGCATTCTACGGAGGAACTGAGGAACTGTGGTTTCCCGAATGGGAGTTCGGCGGCCCCCCGTGGGTGGAGCGGACCTACTATGAGCAGTGGTCGCCCCACCGGTTTGCCCGTAACTTCGGCACGCCGACCCTGGTGATCCACGGCGCGCTGGACTACCGGGTGCCGGATACGCAGGGCCTGCAGATGTTCACCGCGCTTCGCCGCCGTGGGGTGCCGGCCCGCCTGCTCCACTTCCCCGACGAGGGCCATTGGATCGGGAAGCTGGAGAACCAGCGGCTCTGGTGGACCGAGGTGCAGGCGTGGCTCGCGCGGTTCTTGAGCGGGTCGATCCCCTGAGCCGTTCCGGTTCTCTGCCCACCTCCGGGTTCGGCCCCAGCCCCGCGTGGCCGAAATGATCGATCCGTTGTATCGGTCGCGTTCCGGCGCCGGAGCGGACCTTGGCAGGCAGGTGTACAAGCGCGTGCAACCGCCCGTGATGGTGGTGGGCGTCACGCCGACCGGTGTCGAGGTCGCCGCGAGCGTAGCAAAGGCGCTCGAGGTGCCGTTCGACGTCATCGTCGCTGCGCACGTCCGCATGGAAGGACTGGGGATCCTGGGGGCCGTGGCCGAAGACGCCAACGCGGTGTTGGATCCGGCGTTCCAGCCCAGGTTCGGCGTGATGGAGTCGCTTAACGAGGCGATCGAGCGGGCCAGGCGGGTCGTCAAGACCGACCGGGTCCTGTTTCGTGGGCAGCGGCCACTGCGATCGGTGACGGACATGGACGTGGTAGTCGTGGACGGCCATCTCACGCTACCCTGGAAGGTGCTGGCTGCCGCCGAAGCGATCCTCGAAGCCCATCCACGGTGCGTGGTCGTTGCCGCACCCGTCAGTACTCAATCAGTACAGGAGCGTTTGCGTGGTCGACGTCTCGAATTCGTGTGTCCCTCCGTGCTCCCAGACCCGGCCGGACATCCCCGTCCGTTCGGCGATCCCCAAGACCCCAGCGCGGAACGCCTTCGGAGTATCATCATCGCCCGTGAAGCGGCGTAGTCGTCTTCTCGTTCCACTGCTGGTGGTCCTCGTTGCGTTGCCGCTCGAGGGTCAGCTCACACCGCCGTCGACCGGTGGGGCGCCGGAATTCGATTACGTCCTGCAGCAGCTGGCGGAGAGCCGGCGCGTTCTCGTGATCGGGGCCCACCCGGACGACGAGGACACCCGGCTCCTCGCTTTGCTCGCCCGGGCCTACGGCGCCCAGGCGGCGTACCTGTCGCTGTCCCGCGGCGACGGGGGACAGAACCTGATTGGTCCGGAGCTCGGTGTGGGACTTGGGATTCTCCGCTCGCGCGAGCTGGAGGCTGCGCGAGCGATCGACGGTGCGCGTCAATTCGTGACTCGAGCGTATGATTTTGGGTACAGTCGCTCCATCGACGAAACCGCGGCGTTGTGGCATCCCGATTCGATTCTGAAGGACGCCGTGCGAATCGTCCGGCGCTATCGACCGCACGTCGTCGTGTCCGTCTTTTCGGGAACGGCGCGTGACGGACACGGCCAGCATCAGATGGCGGGGCGGATTGCGCATGCCGTGTTCGAGGCCGCTGGAGACGAGCGTCAGTTCCCGGAGCTCGAGCATGAGGAGGGCGTCAGCCCCTGGAGCCCCCTGAAACTGTATCGTTCGGCCCGATTCCAAGCGGCCGATGAGCGCGTGGATCTGAGCACTGGGGGACTGGATCCCCGGCTGGGCCTCACCTATCACCAGATCGCGATGGGGAGCCGGTCGCGCCACAGCTCTCAGGACATGGGTCGCGCCCAACCAATCGGACCGCAGCGGACCGGCGTGGCGCCGGTTACGGACCGGACGGACGCGGCGTCTCCGGACCTTTTTGCCGGCATTCCTCGTGAAACCTCCTGGCTGGCCTCGCTCGCCGACTCCCTGCGCGAGGCTGTAGCGCCGGTGCGCCTTGCGTCGGCGGTTCCCGTCTTGAACCGTGCCCGCCAACGGCTGCGCGACGAGCGCGCCGACCGGCGGCGGGATTCGCTCTTACAACAGGCCGTTGCGATTGCTGCCGGGCTCCTCATCGACGTGACGACGGACGTCGAGCGAGTCGTGCCGGGTGGGATCCTGCGAGTGAGTGTGCACGTCTACAACGCCGGTCCCTATCCCGCGGAGGTGAACGGCATCCGGCTTGCCGTGCCCGATGGCTGGCGCGCCGAGGCGGACGACACCGGTCGTTCCCTGCCGTCCGGGGCGGATCTGGAACTGGAGCTCGCCGTCGAGGTGCCGGCCGGTGCCCGTCCGAGCCAGCCCTACTACTTGATGCGGCCACTCCAGGGAGGGATGTACGACTGGACCGATGCGGAGCCCGCGGTGCGCGGCGCACTCTTCGAGCCACCGCTGATCACGGGGACGGCGCTCGTCCAGGTCGACGGGGGCCTTCCGGTCGGGCTTTCCCGGGAGGCCACTTATCGGTACACCGATCAAGCGGTCGGCGAGGTCCGGCGCCCGCTCGTCGTCGTGCCGCAGGTAGCGGTTCGCCTCACGCCGGCGGTCATGGCCTGGTCCACTCGCGTGGGCGCGGCGCGCACGTTCTCGGTGACCGTGACCCAGCACGGCAGCGAGAAGACTGACGGTGAGGTGGTCCTCGAGGTCGAGCCTTGGGGGGTACGGCAGTCGCAACCGGTTTCCTTGGGAGGCGATGGGGAATCGCGCACCTTCGGCTTCGAGGTGCGCCGGCCGGCGGCGGTCCGTGATGGATCGGCCTCGGTACGGGCGTCGGTCGTGACCCCGCATGGGGCGGTGTTCGCGACGACGGTGGAGTCAGTGGTCTATCCGCACGTCCGCCCGACGACCTGGGTCCGGCCAGCGGCCGGCACCATTCGGGTGGGAGCCATCGCCGTGCCCGAATTCCGCGCGGTAGGATACCTTCGTGGTGCGTCTGATCGCGTCCCCGAGGCCCTTGCCGAGCTGGGGCTTCCGATCCACGTGATCGACGCCGACGAACTGGCCCATGCGGACCTGCGTCGCTACGACGTGATCGTCGTTGGGAGTAGGGCCTACGAAACCGACAGTGCCCTCACCCGGCACAACGCCCGCCTGCTCGCCTACGCTCGGGACGGCGGTCGGCTCGTGGTGCAATACCAGCAATTCCAGTTTGCACGCGGGGACTACGCGGCGTTTCCGATCGAGATCGGCCGTCCCACCGGGCGCGTGACCGACGAAACCGCGCCCGTCACGATCCTCGATCCCAGCCACCCCATCTTCCGTACGCCGAATGAGCTTGGGCCGTCGGACTGGGACGGATGGCCGCAGGAGCGTGGTCTGTATTTCGCCGGCTCGTGGGACGACCGCTACGCCCCGTTGCTCGAGATAGCCGATCCGGGTATGCCCCCTCTTCGAGGCGCGCTGCTGGCTGCGCGTTACGGCAAGGGCACCTACATCTATACCGGTCTCAGTTTCTTCCGCGCTCTACCTGCCGGCGCCCCCGGCGCGTTTCGCCTGTTCCTGAACCTCCTGGCCTGGAAGGGATGACGGTGCGGGAACCGCCGACTCTGTTGCCGTGACGCCCGAGCCCACGCGGACCCGTTTCCGCCGCACACTGGTGCGCGTCCTCGCCCTGCAGGCGCTTGTCCTGCTCGTGCTGTGGCTGCTTCAGGCTCGATACGGGGGATGAGTGAGGTGGCGTGCATCCGGTAAACTGGCTCATTGTCGGCGCCTATCTGGTCTACGTCCTCGTCGACGGCGTGCGCCGCTCCAAGGGCACCGACCGGATCGAGGGCTACTTCCTGGCCAACCGGAGCCTCCCGTGGTGGGTCGTCGGGCTGTCGGTCATGGCCACACAGCTCTCGGCGGTGACCCTCATCGGAACCACCGGCCAGGGCGCGACGGACGGCATGCGGTTCGTCCAGTTCTACTTCGGCCTGCCGCTGGCGATGGTGATTCTCGGCGTCACGCTGGTGCCATTCCTGCACGGGTCGAAGGTCTTCACGGCGTACGAGTACCTCGAGCGACGGTTCGACGCTAAGACCCGTTCCCTCACCAGCTTTCTGTTTCTGCTCTCGCGGGGCATGTCGGCGGGCACGATTCTGGCCGCCCCCGGTGTGGTGTTCTCGGCCGTCTTCGGTGTGGACTTGGTGTGGTCGGTGGTCCTCATCGGGGTGCCGACCGTTCTCTACACCATGGTGGGCGGCGTGCAGGCAGTAGCGTGGGTCGACGTCAAGCAGATGGTGCTGATCGTCGTGGCGCTCGTCGCCGTAGTGATCGTCTTGCTCGTGCAGCTGCCGGTGAGTCCCGACAATGCTCTCCGGATCGCGGGTGCCACCGGGCGGCTCGATATCTTCGATTTCTCGTTCGACATCAACCAGACCTACACGTTCTGGTCGGGACTGATCGGTGGCACCTTCTTGATGCTGTCGTATTTCGGCACCGATCAGAGCCAAGTCCAGCGATATCTGGCGACGCGGTCGGTAGACGAGGCTCGGACCTCACTCCTCATGAGTGCGTATTGGAAGATCCCTCTCCAGGCGCTCGTGCTGTTGGTGGGTGTTCTCGTCTTCGTGTACTATCTCTTTCAACCCAGCCCGCTTCTGTTCAACCCGGCACATGAAGCGCGTGTCCGCAGCGCCGAGTCGATGGCATATGAGTCGCTGGAGGCGCAGTATGCGGAGGCGTTCCGCTCACAGAACGCTGCCGCACGGGCCGTGGCCGATGCACGGGACGCCGGGGACGAGATGGCCGCCACAGTGGCGATCGACGCTTTCCGCGCGACCGAGGCCGAGACGCGCGTCGTGCGCGGCGAGGCGCTCGCGATGGCAGAGCGCGTCACCGGCGAGTCGTCGCAAGACGTGAACTACGTGATCCCGCGGTTTGTCCTGCATGAGCTCCCCATCGGGTTGGCAGGGCTCTTCATCGCCGCAGTGATGGCCGCAGCGATGTCGAGCATTGCCGCCGAGTTGAACTCTTTGTCGACGGCGACCGTCATCGACTTCTATCGTCGCTGGTTCCGCCCCAGCGAAGCGGACGACCATTACCTGATGGTATCGAAGGTGGCCACCGGCCTGTGGGGGGTGTTCGCCTGTGTAGTCGCGGTCTACGCGGCGACCCTGGGGTCGCTCATCGAGGTCGTGAATCGGTTCGGGTCGTTCTTCTACGGCTCGATACTCGGCGTGTTCCTGCTCGCGATGATTCCGGGGTCGCGGGCGACGGGTGCCTTCGTGGGACTGCTGGTCGGGATGGGCACGGTGGCGGCCGTGACGTTCGGCGCGCCCTCCGTCTCGTTCCTCTGGCACAATGTGGTCGGTGCCGTCACGGTCGTCGCCGTTGGGGTCTTCCTCAGTCGAGCACCACCCACAAACGTGCCAGTCTCGTGAGGGGCCGCGACCGATGAAGAAGCTCGCGGTGCTCATGGCCTCGGCCTTCGTGGACATGCTCGGGTTCGCCATGGTCTTTCCCCTCTTGCCGTTCTACGCCCTACGCCTGAATGCAGAGGAGTGGGTGATTGGGTGGATGATCGCGAGCTTTTCCATCATGCAGCTCGCGTCGGCTCCCCTGTGGGGACGGTTCTCCGATAACTTCGGCCGACGCGCCTGCATTCTCTTCGGACTCGGTACCTCTGCCGTCGCGTTTCTCGTGTTCGGGTTCGCCGTCGGTATCTGGATGCTGTTTCTCTCGCGGATGGTCCAAGGACTGGGCGGCGGCACGACTGGCGTGCTTCAGGCCTACGTGGCCGACGTCACGGAGCCCAAGGACCGCGCCAAAGCACTGGGCTGGCTGTCTGCCGCGACCGGGGCGGGCGTGATGATCGGCCCGGCCATTGGTTCGCTCGCGTTCAAGTGGGGACACGCCGTCCCCGGCATCGTCGCGGCCGCGCTCTGCCTGTTGAACATCGCTTTTGCATGGCGTTGGCTTCCGGAGTCGTATCCGGGGCACCAGCGGGGTGATGAGCAGCCGGCCTCTCGGTCCATTCGGGTCATGATTGGCGAAATCCTGCGCGCCCCCGGCTCGGAGATCTCGGTGCTGATCTGGGTGTACGCCGGAGGCATGCTCGGCTTCATGTCGATGACCGGCGTGCTCGCGCTCTACCTCGCCAGCGACTTCGGCGTGACCGAAGAATCGATCTTCATCTTCTTCGTCTACCTCGGCGCGATCGGCGTCATCATGCGAGCGGTCCTCCTCGGGAAGCTGATCGATTGGCTTGGCGAGGTGCGGCTCATGCGAGTCGGCGCCGTCCTCCTGACCGCAGGACTGCTGGCGATCCCCCTGCCGAGCTCCGAGGTCTCGCTGGGGCTCGTGCTGGGACTCGTGCCCATCGGCACCGCCTGCCTGTTCCCGGCGGTATCCGCGCTCATCTCCCATCGCGCGGAGAAGCATGAGCTGGGGCAAACGCTCGGTGTGCAGCAGGCTTTCGGCGGTGTTGCGCGGGTCGTGGCGCCCATCTGGGCGACGGCCGCCTTCGGGGCGCTGGGCGTCGGCGTGCCCTTCTACCTCGCTGGTGGGATCGTGGCACTGGTGATCCTTGCCACTTTTGCTATCAAGGTTCGTGACCCGATTGCGGAGCGGGCGGTGGCGATGGGGGAGGGCGAAGCGTAAGGCGTGCCGGCAGTGTCGTGCCGCCGCGCGATCGTCAGCGGGGGCCCGATTGCAGGTGCGTGGCAAGGAACTGGAGCACCTTGTCCCGGTACAGGGTCCCGCCAATGTCGTAGGTATCGTTGTGACCTGCCCCCTCCAACACCAGGAACTCCACTGCGCGCCCTGTATCGGCCACGGCGCGTCCCATGTCGATCGGCGCGATCCAGTCGTCGCTACCGTGGATCACGAGTAACGGAACAGAGAGACGTCCTGCCCGGTCCAGATTGTTGAGACCCAGGTTCACGAGACCTCGCGGCACGAGTGCGTAGTGCTCCCGGGCCATTTCGCGTCCGCTCGTGAAGGCAGACTCCAGCACGACGGCAGCCACGGGCCGCACGGTGGTGAGGTAGAGCGCGACGGCGCTCCCGATCGAGCGACCGTAGACGCCGATGCGCGTCCGGTCGATGCCAGGCTGTCGAGCCAAGAAGTCCCACGCCGCCTCGGCGTCTCGATACACGCCGCGTTCGGTCGGCTCGCCGTCACTCTGCCCGTACCCGCGATAGTCAAGTGCAAGCACTCCCGTCCCGGGTGGGCGGAATTCCGCGATGATCGCACCGATCCCGCCCACGGTTTCCATGTTGCCGTGGAACCAGATGAGGGCGGGGGCGCTCGATTCCTGCATTGGAGCTGGATTGGGCGGGAGGTACCACCCCCGAAGGGCGATACTGTCGGCGGCGAGCACCGTCACGACTCGGCCGTCAGGTATCCCGAAAGCGCTGGGTGCTGGGAGGGGACCGCCGGGCGCCGGAAAGGCAATCCGGTGCTGAAACCGCCAGGCCAGGAACATGACGATCGCGTATCCGACCACGAGAACCGCCAGCACGCGTAGGGCGATCGAGAACATACGTGAGTAGTTCGGCACAGGCGTTCGGTCAGCCCGCTTCCCTGTCAGTGAGCCTCGTCGAAGGTGGCACTCGATATCGGTACGGCATACCGCTCCGCACATTCCCGTCGCGCCGCCGCGATCCAAACCCGGACCTCCGCGGGCACGGGACGAACCGGGAATCGCCCATCGCGGCGATGTTCCTGCGCTGTTCGGAGCGCGTTCCAGAGACCTCCGGGCGGTCGGCGAGCGAGCGAGCATACGGTCCGGATGCCAACCGTCGCAAGCGTCTGCGCGTGGGCGCTCCCGATGCCCCGCAGCGTCGCGAGGCGCGCCCAGTCCGTTGCCTGCATTGCGACCGATGGCTCGAGGCCGGCCTGCTCGGCCACCGCTGGTACCGCTGCCGCGGCGAGTCGGAACACGGAAGAGTAACCGCTTTCTCGAAGCTGCTGCACCTCGGCCGCCGTGAGGTCAGGCGCATCGCGGAGACGAGGTGTGGTGGACGAGATGGTCCACCGCTCCATTCCCGCCAAGGCGGCTACCACGAACACGGCGGCGGCCAACCAGGAAGCTCGGCGGCCCCCGTGAGAGCGTGGTGGAGTGGCGCCGGCCACTATCGGTGTCGCCAGCCCCAGTGAACACAACAGGTGGTAGAGAGCCCACGCCTCTAGCGCGAAGAACGGAAACCCCAAGAACCCGAGTGGCGGCATCTCGAACACCTTCACGTACTCGAGCCACGGGACAGTGTAGATCTCGGTGGTCGCCGTATCATTAAAAAAGCCCTCCCAGAGCACCCCGATGCCGAATCCGCCGAGCATGAGACGGCCAATCCGGCCCCAGTTCCCCCGCTCCGCATCAGCCAGGAGCGACCACTGGGGATGCCGACGGTGCACCACGGGATCGGCGATCAGCCACACGGCGCCCCACGTGAGAGGGAAGAAGACCCGCGGCCATCCGAAGGTCAGGCCGAGGCTGATGGCGCCGAGCAGCATCACGCCGTGCCGGTGCCGGGAACTGAAGGCCAACGGTCGTGTCCGCCACTCGCGCCCTACACCGACCGCGGCAAGGGTCCGCTCGGCAAGGACGACCGCGGGCACTACGGTCGCGAAGGAGACCAGAATACCGATCCAGCGCTCCACCGGCGCGGCAGGGAGGAAGACGTAGTACCAATTCTGCAGGCGGAAGTTGGCGACTTCGAAGACCAGCCAGATCACCGCGGACCAACCGAACAACGATACCGCCCGGCGCGGGCTCCCGAGCAGGCGACCGTGCCCGGTGGCCGCGTGCACGAACTCGTCGGCGAGCACGAGGATCGGGTACCACGTGACGACATAAAACCAGGTCGGCACCGGCTCGACTCCCAGGGCGTGCAGCACCCAGCCGGCAGACAAGGTCACTAGTGCGGCGGCGGCGAGCATGTGATCAAGGTGGCGAGGGCTGCCTGCTCTCCGCCAGCGCCGGCTTGCCCCCGGCCCGGATCGCCAATTGATTGCGCGGATGCTAGACATCGCCATGCTCTGTCGCGGTTTGGTCAAGCGCTATGCGGACGTCACGGCGGTTGACGGGCTGGACCTGGAGGTGCATGCCGGCGAGTGCTTTGGGATGCTAGGGCCCAACGGGGCGGGGAAGACCACCACGATCGAGATTCTTCAGGGCCTGCTGCAACCGGACGCCGGACGTGTCGAAGTCCTCGGGCATACCTGGGGAACGCACGAGCGCGAGCTGCGGCAGCGCATGGGAACGCAGCTGCAGGAAACGAAGCTGCCGGACAAGCTCACGGTGGAGGAAGTGGTCGCGCTGTTTCGCAGCTTCTACCGTCGCGGGAAGAGCGTCGATCAGGTGCTTGAGGAAGTGCAGCTCCTCGAAAAGCGGGGGGCGTGGGTGAGCCGGCTCTCGGGGGGCCAGCGGCAGCGCCTCGCGGTGGCCTGTGCGCTCGTCAGCGAACCGGACGTGCTCTTCCTCGACGAACCGACGACCGGCCTGGATCCGCAGTCCCGCCGGCAGATGTGGGGCATCATCGAGCGATTCCGTTCCCAGGGCGGCACGACGCTGCTCACAACCCACTATATGGAAGAAGCGGAGCACCTCTGCGACCGTGTGGCGATCGTCGATCACGGCCGAGTGATCGCGCTCGGGACGCCCCGCCAACTCATCGAGTCGCTCGGCGCGGAGCACGTCGTGGAGTTTTCCATCGACAACGACGTGCTCGTCCCCGACGAGGTGTATTTCGATCTGTCAGGGGTCCAGGGCGTGACCCATGACGATGGGAAGACACGGCTGACGGCGAGTCACGTCCATCTCGTCATCCCCGACCTCATGCGGGTGCTCGAACGTCGGGGGGCGACCTTGGACCAGCTCACTACTCACCACGCCACCCTGGAGGATGTCTTCCTGTCCCTGACTGGGAGGCATCTGCGTGACGGGTAGCATGCGTTCCTGGCCGATCTTCCATCTCACTGTCTGGCGCGTCCGCGAGTTCACGCGCGAGCCCGAGGCGCTGTTCTGGGTGTTCGCGTTTCCGATCCTCCTGGCCTTTGCCCTCGGGGTGGCATTCAAAGGCAGGGGGCCGGAGATCATTCGCGTCGCGGTCGAGAGCAGGGAGGGTGCGACTGCGACGGCCGCCGCCTTGAAAACCTCAGCCCGCCTCGAGCCCCTGGTGCTCGACCCGGCGGAGGCGCACAATCGGCTCCGGACTGGGAAAGTCGCCCTCGTGGTGCGTCCGGGAGAGCCGGTCCTGCTTCGGTACGACTCCACCCGGGCCGAGAGTGAGATGGCCAGGATGGTCGTGGGCGACGCGCTCCAAGACGCGGCCGGGCGCCGCGAGGCCCGGGTCATCGCTCACGAGACCGTGGCCGAACCGGGGGCGCGCTACATCGACTTCCTCATCCCGGGGCTCCTCGGGCTCAACATCATGGGTACCGGCATGTGGGGCGTGGGATTCGGCATCGTGAAGAACCGTTCGCAGAAGCTGCTCAAGCGGTTCATGGCCTCGCCCATGCGGCGGTCGCAATACCTGCTCTCGTTCGTACTCGCCCGTCTCGTGTTCTTGGGACTCGAAGTCGTCGCCGTGCTCCTGTTCGGGCACCTCGTGTTCGGCGTCCCGCTTCGTGGCTCGATCTTCTCGGTGGCGATCATTGTCGTGCTGGGGGCGATGACCTTCGCCGGCCTCGGTCTCCTCGTGGCCAGCCGATCCAAGACCATCGAGGGTGTCTCCGGCCTCATGAACCTCGTGATGGTCCCGATGTGGATCTTCTCCGGGGTGTTCTTTGCCTACTCGCACTTCCCCGATGCCGTCCAGATCTTCATCCGCTACCTGCCACTCACGGCACTCAACGATGCCCTGCGGGCCGTGCTGCTGGACGGCGCACCCTTGGTGGCAATCGTCGGCTTGCTGGCCATTCTCCTGTTGTGGGCGAGCGCGGGATTTGCCGTGGCGCTCAAGGTCTTCCGGTGGGAGTGACGGTCGGGGGTGTCGGCGGGGTCGCCTAACGGCCTCCGCGTCAGGACGCTCGGCGTGACATCATGAGATCCTGAACTGCCCGCACCACCTCACCTCCATGCGTGAGTGGGAGCCCGTGACCCGCGCCGTCTACCACCCTAAGCTCCCCCCTCGGCAAGCGCCGAACGAGATCGTCGGCGACCGAAACCGGAAAGAGCAGATCCTCCGTTCCGTGAAGGACGATGGCTGGAATCGGGAGGGAAGCGAGTCGCTCCCGGACATCGAACCCGTTCATGGCGAGCCGGTAGGATTGCATCGCCCTCCAGTCGGTGTTCCGCCACCCGGCGAGGTCCAACGCCACGTCAGTCGGGTTGGGGAGCGTGCGGAAATCCACCCGGCCTACCTCGATCCGTCCCCCCGTCACGATCGCCTGCATGGCTCGCGTGACCCACGAGAGGTTCCACAGTGGTAGGATCGGCTTGATTGGGATCCGCCGCCCTCGGCCACCCGCGCCTCCGACGCGCAGTCTGGCGGCGTCGAACATGGGTCCTGCAGTCGTGCCGATCAACAGTAACCCGTCCACACGGGCGAGCTCCGATCCACGCGCCGAGAGGAGCCAGGAGAGGGCGAGCATGCCTCCGAAGCTGTGGCCGATCACCAGTCGGCGAGGCAGCCGCCATGCCGGCTCGGTGCGCAGCGCTGCCTCCAGGTGATCGATGTATGGACGGAAGCCAACCGGTTGATCACGGTACGCCGCACGGACATCGAGCTCGTTGAAGTCGATCGCCAGCGTGACGAGATCGAGCGGCGGCATCACCGTTGAATTGAGTGTCATGCCGGCCAGCACGAGGGCCGTCGTGTCCGCACCCGGGCGGTCGCCGTGGCGCGGACCCCCGGGCGTCTCCGAATCGGACCGAAACTGCACCGCGGTTGACTCCGTAGGAAGGTGCGGCTAGGGTTAACGGCGTTAAGTTAACACTGTTAACCTATTCAGGGGTGCGGCCCTGCCGGTGGAAGGCGGGTAGATGACGGTCAAGGCAACGATTACGCGGCGCACTTCGGACCTGGAGGCAGCGATCCTCGCGGCCGCACGCGACGTGTTGGCGCAGCGGGGCCTCGACGGTCTGTCGATGCGTGCTGTGGCCGAACGGGTGGGCGTGAGTGCGACCGCGCTCTACCACTACTTCGAGAACAAGGATGCGCTCGTGGAGCGGGTCGTCCAGAGCGGATTCCTTCGGTTTGGGGAGTACTTGCAGGAAGCCGCTGAGCGTCATCCCCACGGGTCTCTCGAGCGCGTCCGCGCCCTGGGCGAGGCCTACGTGCACTTTGCCCTCGAGAACCAGGCCTACTTCCGCGTCTTGTTCAGCCTTCGCCCGGGCCATCCGCAGAAGATCGGTGACCTCCCGGACGGAGGGGGATATGGGCTTCTCCGCGCGGCCGTGGTGGATTCCATGGCGGCGGGCACGATGCGCCGCACGGACCCGGATCTGGTCGTGATGTACCTGTGGAGTATGACGCACGGATTGGTGACCATCGCCATGGCATGTCGGATCGAGGAGTGTCCGGAGCTGGGCCCTGGGATCACCGGTCGTCAGCCGCTCGATCTGTTCAAAGCGTTCGGAACGTTCGTGCGCGACGGTCTCGCTCAGCGGTCCGACGAGGGAGCAACCGCGAACACCGGGGAGGGATCAGCGTGAAGCGGAGAGTGACGAAGGTCGGGGTACGTGTCTTGGCGATCGTGGTTGGCGGTGTGGTGACGGTTGCGTTCGCGCCGCCGCTTCGCGCGCAGGAGTCCTATCCCCTGCGCCGTGCAATCCAGGTGGCGCTGACCAATAGTCGGACGGTGGCTGACGCGGAATACGGTCTGACGATCGCCGAGCAGCAGGTGCGCGAGGCGTGGTCAAGCGCCCTGCCGACCATTTCCGGAGACATGTCTTACTCTCGGAATCTCATGGTGCAGGAGATCTTCCTGCCGGCGGAGTTCTTCGGCGGCGAGCCCGGTGACGTTCAGGCAGTGCGGGTCGGGTCGGACAACAGCTGGCAGCTCGGGCTGACTCTCAGTCAGAAGCTGTTCGAATACAGCGTCTTCGTTGGCATCGGGGCAGCGAGCCGGTTCCGGGCGCTCGAGGCGGAACGCGTCCGTGGGACGACGCAGCAGGTGGTCACCACGGTGCGTCAGTCCTACTTCGGCTCGCTGCTGGCAGAGAGCCAGTTGCGGCTCCTGGAGCAGAGCGTGGCCCGTGTGCTGGCGACGCTCGAGGAAACGCGCGCGCTCAATCGGGCCGGTCTCGCAAGCGACTACGACGTGCTCCGGCTCGACGTGGAGTACGCCAACGTATCGGCCAACCTTCAGCGCGCCCGCAATGCGGTAACAGCCACGCGACGCACGCTCCTGGTCGAGATGGGGCTCGCCGCCGATCTCCCGGCCGTGCTCGAGGGGGCGCTCGAGACGATCGATCCGGACAGTCTGGAGGCCAACACGGCCGCAAATGTCGAGGTACTCCTGCTCGCTGGCGTGCCGGGTGTGCTCGAGGACTCTGTCGTACAGTTGCTCGAGACCGCCATGGGACGACGAACCGATCTACGGCAGCTGCGGTCGGCCGTCCTCCTAGAGGAGTCCAGGCGACGGGTGGAGGCGGCAGAGTTCTTTCCGCGGCTCAGCCTGTTCTCGAACTACTCGTTGTTGGCGCAGGAAGACGGCCGACCGAATTTCTTTGGCGAGAACGAGTTCCAGCGAACCAGCGCGGCCGCCGCGGGCATTCAAGTGGAGATCCCCATCTTTCAAGGTTTCAAACGCATGGCGAGGATGAGCCAGCGGACGGCCGCCATGAGGCAGAACGAGACCCGGCTGGCGCGCGCGGAGCAGGATGCGGTGAACCAGGTCCGGTCGTTGTACGAGGCGGTCGAGGAAGCGTTGCAGCGCGCGCGGAGCCAGCGGCGAGCCGTTGCGCAGGCGGGGCGTGGCTTCGAGATCGCATCGGCGGAGTACCGCGAAGGGATCGGGTCGCAGCTGCAGGTGACGGACGCGGAAGAGGCGCTCCGCCAATCGGACTTCAACTACGCCGTCGCCATCTATGACTATTTAGTGGCGCGGGCGCAACTCGAAATGGCCATTGGCCTGGTACCCGAGGAGCCGGGGGCGTTCCCCGTCGCTCGGAATCGTTAGGGGCATGTGAGATGACGTCGCACAGAGATCAGAGGTTGGGAATCGGAGCAACTGTCGTGGCTGCCGTGTTCATCACCAGTCTGGTGACGGGATGCACCCCGTCGGACGGCGGGACAGCGCGGGCCGAAGGCGTGAACGCCACCGGCGCCAGAGTCGTGAACGTGGGGGTATCGGTCGTGACGCGCTCCGCCTTTACGGACTACGTCCGCATCGTCGGCGAGGTGGAAGCGCTATACGACGTGACCCTCTCGGCGGAGGAGACCGGCACCATCGTCAGCTTCCTTCGCCCGAAGGGGGCGTGGGTGGGCGAGGGGCAGACCATCGCAAAGATCGACGATGCGGTGCTCCGTTCGTCGCTTGATGAGGCGCGTGCGACGGCCGATCTGGCCCGTGAGGAGTTCGAGCGGCGCGGTCGGCTGTGGGAGGAGGATCAGGTCGGGAGCGAGATCGCGTACCTCCAGTCCAAGGCCGTGGCCCAGGCTGCCGACGCGCGCTTTCGGACGCTCCAGACGCGCCTGGCGAGGACCGAGATCCGCGCGCCGGTGGCCGGCGTGTTCGACGAGAAGTTCGTGGAGGTCGGAGAGATGGTTTCGCCTGGCACGCGGGTGGCCCGCGTGGTAACGACCCGCCGAGTCAAGATCTCGGGTGGGGTGCCGGAGCGGTTCGGTCTCGACGTCACCCCGGGGGACAGCGCCCGTTTGACATTGGATGTGCTTCCCGGCCGCGTGCTCGCCGGGATCATTCGCTTCGTCGGGACCACGGTCGATCCGGATAATCGCACGATCCCCATCGAAATCATCCTCGACAACCCCGAGGGACACGTCAAGCCAGGGATGCTGGCCAACGTCCAGGTTGAGCGTGCCCGGTTCGACAGCGTGATCGTCGTGCCGCAGGAAGTGTTGTACCGAACCGAAGACGGCTATCAGGTCTTCGTGGCAGGGGAGCGGGACGGCGTCCCGGTGGCGCAGGCCCGGGCGGTCAAGGTGGGTCCGGCCTATGCCAATCGAGTGGTGATCGATTCGGGGCTCACGGACGGAGACGTGTTGATCGTGCGGGGCCATGGGCTGGTGGACGACGGCACCTTCATCGAGGTCGTCGAGGGTGAGGGGCGGTCATGAGTCCTGACAAGGGCGACGGCGGGTCCGGAAAGCGACGGGATTCCGGTTCGTATCACACTCCCACCTCTGTCCCGGGGAGCGGGGCGACCCGCGCTGCGACGGGCAGCGCGACCGATCCCCGCCACAAGCGGCGGTTCAAGGAATTCCGGATCACGTCGTTCGCGATCGATCATCCGACGAGCATCGTCGTGATGACCGCGATCCTGATCATCCTCGGCATCACGTCCTACATCGCGGTTCCCAAAGAGTCGATGCCCGAGTTCGTGATTCCCAACATTATCGTCAACACGGTGTATCCAGGGGTGTCTCCGGGCGACATCGAGACACTGATCACGGAGCTGCTGGAGGACGAGCTCAACACCATCGCGGACGTCAAGACGATCACCTCCACGTCGGCTGAGAGTTACTCGAGTATCAACATCGAGTTCGAGGCCGGAATGGACATGAACGAGGCGCTGCAACGCGTCCGCGAGAAGGTGGACATCGCCAAACCCGACCTGCCGCCGGCCGCCGATGAGCCGCAGATCCTGGAGATCAATCTCTCCGAGTTTCCGATCATGCAGGTCAACATTGCGGGACCGTACAACCTGGTCCGGCTCCGCGATGTTGCCGAGGACCTGCAGGACCGACTGGAGCAGATCCCGAGTATCCTCGAAGTGCAGCTGTCCGGGGGACTCGAGCGCGAGGTTCAGGTCGATGTCGATTTGGCCAAAATGAAGTTCTATGATCTCGCCTTCGATGATGTCATCGAGGCCGTCCAGAACGAAAACGTGACGGTACCTGGCGGAACGATCGAGGTGGGTGACGTCAAGTACCTCGTACGCGTCCCTGGGGAGTTTGCGAGCACCGACCCCATCGCCGATATCGTCGTGACGACGCGGGGTGGCCGGCCGATCTACGTGCGCGATGTGGCCACCGTCGACTTCGGGTTCAAGGATCGTGATTCCTTTGCTCGTCTCGACGGCAATTCGGTGATCTCGCTCGCCGTGGTGAAGCGGAGCGGCAGGAACATCATCGAGACGGCTAGTGCTGTCCAGAGCGTGCTCGCCGAGACGGAGGCGAACTTCCCGCCGGGCACGGTGGTCAAGATCACCTCCGATCAATCGGAGGAGATCGAGAAGATGGTGAGTTCGCTCGAGAACAACATCATCTCGGGGCTCGTCCTGGTGATCGCAATCCTGGTCTTCGTGCTCGGGGTCCGGACGGCGCCGTTCGTCGGGCTCGCCATTCCCCTATCCATGCTCATCTCGTTCAGCGTGATCCAGGTGGTCGGATTCTCGATGAACATGGTCGTGCTGTTCAGCCTGATCCTGGCCTTGGGCATGCTCGTCGACAACGCGATCGTCGTGATCGAGAACATCTACCGTTTCCGGGAGCGGCGGTTCGACCGGGTACGGGCGGCGAAATACGCGACGGGTGAAGTCGCGGTACCGATCATCGCGTCGACGGCCACGACGTTGGCAGTGTTCTTCCCGCTGCTGTTTTGGCCCGGTATCACCGGGGAGTTCATGAAGTACCTCCCGTATACGTTGATCATCACCCTGTCGTCCTCGCTGTTCGTGGCAATCGTGATTCTGCCGACCCTCGCTGCCCGGATGCTCGACACCGAAGACGCCCCGGTCGGCCTCGCTCCCGGACTCCGGAAGCTGCTGATCGGCATGGCCGTGCTGACGGTGCTGACGATGTTGGTCGTGAATTGGCTGACCGCGGTGCTGCTGCTTCTGACGGGAGCTGCGGTGTACGGCTTCCATCACTACGTCGGACACCCCGCAGGGCATTGGTTCATGAGCACGGGACTGCCACGGTTCATCGATCGCTACGAGGTGCTGCTCCGCTGGGCACTGAACCATCGCTGGCGCATGGTGACGGCTGCCGGTTTCTCGCTGGTCTTCGTGATCATCGTGTTCGGGTTCCTCAATGCCGGGATCGAGTTCTTCCCGGAGGACATTCCGCCGTCCACCGTGTACGTCCAGGTGGAGTCCCCGCTGGGCACGCGAGTAGAAGAAGCCGACCGGATCACGGGAGCACTGGAGCAACAACTGGGGTCGATCACCGGCAGGAACGACTTCGAGTCGGTGGTGTCGACGGTTGGCTCGAAGGTCACGGCAGGGTTCTCGGGTGGCAGCGGCACCCACCTGGCGACCGTCGCCGTGAACTTCGTTGACTATGAGGATCGGACAGCGGACGCGTTCCAGACCCTCGATGACATCCGAGGAACGGTGGGACATGGGGTGGCGGGGGCGGAGATCTCTGTCGAGCAGCCGGACATGGGCCCCCCGACCGGCCTCCCCATCGCGATCGAGATCAGCGGGCCGGATCCCGTGGCGCTGCAGCAATTCGGTGATGCGGTAGTCCAGCAGCTCCAGAACTCGGATATCTTCGCGAAACTCGACGGACTCGAGAACGATATGGAGGGCGGCCGCCCGGAAGTCGTGATCGACGTGGACCGGGAGAAAGCGGCCTTTTACGGACTCAGCACCCGCAAGGTGGGATCGACCGTCCGCAGCGCGATCAATGGGACCGAAGCGTCGAAGTATCGGGATGGCAAGGACGAGTACGACATCACCGTGCGCCTGGCCAAGGCCTACCGGGATGACCTCACCGCGCTCGGGGACCTGACGGTGCAGAGCGACTTCGGACAGGTTCCCCTGTCGTCGATCGCCAACTGGCGTGCCGGGACTGGCCTCGGCGATGTGAGAAGGAAGGACCTCGACCGCGTGGTGACAGTCTCGTCGGACGTCCGGTCAGGATACAATGCCAATGCGGTGCTGGGGGAGGTCCAGATCGAGTTGGCGGACTTCGCCGCTACCCTGCCGAGTGGTTATCGCCTGAAGTACGCCGGACAGCAAGAGGAGCAGCAGGAGTCGCAGGCGTTCCTGGGTGGCGCGTTCATGCTCGCCATCCTCCTGATGGGGTTCATTCTCATCACCCAGTTCGATTCGATCACAAAGCCGCTGATCATCCTGAGTTCGGTGATCCTCTCGACGATCGGTGTGTTGATCGGATTGATGTTGTTTCGCATGCCGTTCGGGATCATCATGACGGGCGTCGGGGTGATCAGCCTGGCCGGGGTCGTCGTGAATAACGCCATCGTGCTGATCGACTACATCGACATCTTGCGCGTCCGCGACGGGATGGAGCGTCGAGAAGCGATCGTGCGGGCGGGCATGACCCGTTTTCGGCCGGTCATGCTCACGGCCGTGACGACGGTGCTCGGGCTGGTGCCGCTCGCCATCGGACTGAACATCGACTTCCTGGGTCTCTACGGTCGGCTGCAGCCGGACTTCTTCTGGGGCGGTGAGCAGGCGTCCTGGTGGGGACCGATGGCCATCGCGGTAATCGCGGGGCTGACATTTGCCACCATAGTGACGCTGGTGCTCGTCCCGGTCATGTACTCGCTCCTGGACGATTTCGACGAGTTTGTGAGGCGGACTTTCTCCCGACCCGTCGTCGAGGAATCGGTCAAAGGCTCGGGGGTGTACCGTGGTGTCGGTGGGGAGTCACGACCGGGGGTGAAGCCAGTCGCCGTATAGCTCGGGCCGACGGTCGTTCCAGAACAGCGTCCGCGCTGGCGATGTGGTGCAGTCCGAGAGATCGAGTTCGGCAATGACGAGGTCCTCGTCGAGGCGTTTGCCTCGGGCGAGGACCTCGCCCGTTGGGCTCACCACGAATGACTCGCCGGCAAACGTCAGCCGCTCCTCGTGCCCGACCCGATTGCACAGGGCGGCAAAGTAGCCGTTCTGGAACGCCGCGGTTCGCACCTCCGCTTCGTACATGCCGCCCGGCCACTCGTCCAGTGTCCCGGCCTGCGGAATGACGACGAGCTCGGCTCCGCCGACGCCGAGGGCTCGCATGTACTCGGGGTAGTGGCGGTCGTAGCAGATGGCGACGCCGACGCGGCCGATTGCCGTATCGTAGACCGGTGCTCCGCGGTCACCCTCTGCGTAGTAGGCACGCTCGTGAAAGCAAGCGTAATCCGTGATGTGAACCATCCGCGTGACGCCGAGGACCGTGCCGTCCGCATCGATCACGGGTGAGCTGTCGAAATAGCGGTCACCCGCCTGCTCGTACAAGTTGAACACGGTCACCAAGCCGAGCTCGCGTGCTCTGGCTGCCACTCGATCGGTGGTGGGTCCCGGAATGGCCTCCGCATAGGCCTGTGCGTGAGAGTGCTGCGTGTGCTGCGGAAAGAACGGCGTGAGAGCGAGTTCCGGGACGCAGAAGAGCTGCGCCCCGCGCTGCGCGGCCTCCTCCATCGTCCTGAGCATGCCGTTGAGGTTGACGTCGTAGTTGTCAGTGGCTGCCCGCTGGGCGAGCGCGATACGCACGGTCATGAGCACCTCATCGAGTGTGCGGTGTGGGCGTGGAAGCGCCTGCCACAGCGTCCATGAACCGCTGCGCCGTTGGGAGTGGGGCAAAGGCCTCGGCGCGCGCCGGGCCCCGCGACCCGAGGCGTGCCCGCTCGACCGGATCGGTCAGGAGCCGATGCAGCGCGTCGGCAAGAGCCCGCACGTCATCGATGGGAACGAGAATCCCCAGATCCGGGTCGACGAGCTCCTCCGCCGCGGTCCCGCGACACGCGACCACCGGCTTCCCGGCGATCATGGCCTCGAGGAATACGATTCCGAATCCTTCTTGCAGGCTCGGCAGGCAGAACACGTCACAGCTGGCATACGCCTCGGCCAAAGCCGCGTACGTCACCTGACCCGCGAACTCAACGGCATCCGTCAGCGTCAGCCGGCGGACCTGCCGCTCCAGCCGGCCTCGCTCCGGTCCGTCCCCAATCAGGCGAACGCGCACGTCGGGAATTCGAGCGCGCAGCAGCCCTGCGGCCGGAGCGCCTCACGCCACCGCGGGACGTCAAAGGCCGGCGGCACCACGGAGACACGGGCTGGCGACAGCGTATACAACGCGATGAGCCGTCGGCGCGCGTACCGACTGACCGTCAGGACACGGTCCGCCCGCCGCGTACTGCGCCGCTCGGCCCTCGCCTGCAAGCGCATCGACTGCGCGACGAGCCCTCTCTCGAACCGTGCTTCATCGGCCAACTGGCCGTGCACATAGGTGACGAAGGGGCAGGGGAGCCGGCCGGTCAGCCGGTACCCGTCCATGTCCCACCCCACGACCAGGTCGGCCGAGGCGACCTGCGCAGCCCGCAGGGAGCGATTGAACCGGAAGCGGTGCAGCGTATAGCCGAGCATGCCTGGTCCGCGCGCAGGTGCCACGACTTCGACCCGATTGCCGAGCGCCTCGAGACCTTGGGTCAACGTTTCGAGCGCCACGAAGGTGCCGCTCCCTTGCCGCACGGATCGAGGGGTGGCGGTGATCATGGCGATGTGCATACGCAACCCGTCTCAGTTCCCCTTGGTGATCTTTCGCCAGAGGCCGCTGAGCACGCGCTCACTCTTGCGGGTTGCGGCCCTCAGGGCGCGGCCGTATTCGGCGGCAGACTGAAACCGCTCGGCAGGCTGCGCGGCGACACCCCGCGCCAATACGCGCGCCAAAGGAACCGGCAGCCGCTTACGTAGGTCGTCGAGCTCGGGAGGATTGCCGGTGGCGCGCAGCGCCAGCGTGGCCTCCACCGTGCCCGAGCCGAACGGGAGCCGCCCAGTGAGGGCATACAGGCCGACCAGTGAGAGCGAGTACAGGTCGCTCCGATGATCCACGTGCTCGCCGAGGAGTTGCTCCGGCGCAGCAAAATCGGGCGTTCCCGACTGCGAGGCCGTCCGTCCCCAGCGGTCCTTTCCCCGCATGCCGATCGCAAGTCCGAAATCGACGATGCGTACGTTGCCGGTGGCTTTGTCGATCAGGATGTTCTCGGGCTTGAGGTCTCGATGCACCAGCCCGAAGGCATGCGCATACTCGAGGGCGGAGAGGGTCTCCCGCAGCACCCGAACCACCCGCTCTGCCGGAAGCGGACCCTCGGCTTGGACAGTCCTGGCCAGATTCCTCCCACGCACGTACTCCATGGTGTACCACAGCAGGCCGCCTCGTTGCCCGATATCGTAGGTGTTGGCGATATACGGATGGACGAGTTGCGCGGCCATTCGCGCCTCGCGCCGGAACCGCTCCACCACCTCCGGATCGGTCACGAGGTGTGGATGCAGGACTTTGAGCGCGACCTGGCGTTCGAGCTCCAGATCGCGGACGCGGTACACGCGGCCGAACCCACCGGCACCGAGCTCCTCCAGCAGCTCGTACTCGTCACCGAGCGCCCGGCGCAGGCGTTTCTCCCAGGCCCGGGGGTCGTCCGCCTGCGGGGCGGCGCGCTCCGAGGCCAGTGGTGACTGCACGTCGAAGTCGCCCAGGTCGGTCAGGAGGTCTTCCACCATCTCGATGGCGGTGAGAAAGCGGTCGGTCGGATCCCGCCGGAGTCCGCGCATGATCACCCGCTCCAGCGCCATCGGGCAGGCCTCGCGGATCGAGCGAGGGCTGGTCAGGCGCTCCGGTTCGATATCCGGTGCCGCACCCGTAACGGCGAAATACAGGAGGGCGGCGGCGCTGTACACGTCGCAGGACGGATCCCCAGGGTCGCCGCCGCGGATCTCCGGAGCGATGAAAGGCTCCTGCTCGGGGTCGGTTTCGGGACTCGCCACCTCCAGTAACACGTTGGCATACCGGAGATCGATGACATGCGCGCGCGCGCTGTTGTCGATCATGATCGTCGGCGGTGCGAGCCGGCGCATCACGATGCCCAAAGTGTGCACGTAATCGAGTACGCTGGCCAGATTGCGGGCGAGCCGCAGGACGGTGGGAATGGCGAGTGGACCTCTGGCGACGGCATCTGCCAGGCTCTCACCCTCGATCCACTTCACGATCCGATACGCCCACTCGTTCCGATACCCCGCCGTGAGCACCGCGCGGACCGCGGGATGGTCCAGGGTGGCGAGGATCTCATTCTCCCGCTCGAACCACTGTCGGCTTGGCGACTCCAGCTGTACGTGGATTCGCAGGCCGACGTGACGCTTCAGCACCACGTCCCGGGCCCTGAACAGGCAACGGGCGGTCGATGCAGCTACGAGCTCGAGAGCCTCGAACGTGCCCGCGAACTCTTGCTGGACCGCGTGAAACAGGGCCACGCGGTCCACCTCGGGGGCGATCAGCGGGTTGTGTGGCAGTGCACCGTGCGGCATGGCACGTAAGATACACTCCCTCTGGCGCGCCACGGCCTCGCTGCCGACCTTCCTGCCATGCGTGCAGTACGTATCTCGTCTCCCGGCGTACCGAGCATGCTGCAACTGACCGAGGTGCCCGAGCCAATTCCGTCGGCGAACGAGGTGCTTCTGCATGTGGCTGCAGCCGGGGTGAACCGTGCCGACATCCTCCAGCGACTGGGTCGCTACCCAGCCCCGGCTGGCGTTCCGGCCGACATCCCGGGTCTCGAGGCGGCCGGCGTAATCGAGGCTGTTGGGGGTGACGTGGCCGAGTGGACACCGGGCGACCGCGCCATGGCCCTGCTCGCGGGCGGGGCGTACGCGGAGTTGGTCGCCGTGCCGGCCGCGCAGGTCCTTCCCATCCCGGACGGCTGGACGTTCGAGCAGGCGGCTGCAGTGCCGGAAGCATATCTCACGGCGTTTGATGCCCTCGAACAGGTCGGGACTCGTGAACACGAACACGTGCTGGTGCACGCGGTGGCGAGCGGTGTCGGTGTTGCCCTCCTTCACCTCTGCCACGCACGAGGGGCGGTCGTCGCTGGCACCTCCCGCACACCCGCCAAGCTCGAGCGGATGCTCCGCGAGGGACTCGATCGGCCGATCGCAGTATCGGGGGTGTTCTCCCCGAACGACGAGCTGACGAACTGGGCCGACGTGATCTGCGACCTGGTTGGCGGCGGCTACCTGTCGGGGAATCTCCTGGCGGCTGCCCCGAAGGGCCGCATCATCGTTATCGGGCTCACGGGTGGACGGGCCGCCGAGCTGGACATGGGACTCCTGCTGCGGAAGCGTCTCACGTTGGTCGGCACGACGCTGCGCAATCGCAGCGTCGAGGAGAAGGGGCGGCTCGTTGCCACGTTCCGACGCGTGGTCCTCCCGCTGTTCGAGACGGGTCGGATCGGCCCCGTCGTCGATCGCATCTTTCGAATCGAGGACGCTGCCGAGGCACATCGGTACATGGAGTCGAACCGTAGCGTGGGATCGATCGTGATGTCGTGGGACGCCGCGCGCCAAGGAGGATCATAACACGCGATGCGCCGCCGGGTCCGTCTCGCCTGCCTCACCGTTCCGACCGGACCGGCCCTGACTGACGCCGGGACGCGGTAGGGCGCTCGTGTCGCAGACGGTCGAGCTGTTCGTCGTCCCCCACGTCCACTGGGACCGGGAGTGGTACGAGCCCCAGGTGCGGTTCCGCCAGCGGCTCGTGGAAACCCTCGATGCGGCCATCGAGGCGCTCGAGACCTCCGAGCGCGCCGGTCCGTTTCTCCTGGACGGACAGACAGTCCTCGTACGGGACTACCTCGAAGTGCGGCCAGACCAGCGATCCCGGGTCGAGGCGCTCGTTCGCGGAGGCCGATTGCTGGTCGGCCCGTGGTACGTCTTGACGGACGAGCTGCTGCCGGCCGACGAGACGCTCGTCCGGAATCTCCTGCTCGGTCGGGCCGACGCTGAGGCGCTGGGTGGCTGGCTCCCTGTAGGATACAGCCCCGATGCGTTTGGTCATCCCGCCGCTCTGCCAACGGTCCTTTCTGGCTTCGGCATTCGCCACGCTATCCTGTGGCGCGGGTACGGTGGGCGGTCGGAACAGGAGCCGGATCTCTTTCGCTGGCGCGGTCCGGACGGATCTCTGGTGCTGGTGCATCACCTCCCGCCAGAAGGCTACGAGGTGGGAGCCAGGCTGCCCCCCAACCCTGACGCGCTCCGCGAACGTTGGGCCCGACTCCGGGCCACATTGGCGCGGCGCTCATCGCATGGTCCGTGGTTGCTCCTGAGCGGCGCCGATCACCATCGGTACCAGACCACCGTCCCCGACGCCGTGGACGCCCTCGGCGCGATCGACCCCTCGGTGCACGCGCGGCTGGCCTCCCCGGTTCACTACTTCGAAGCTGTCCCGGACGACGCAGCCCCGCCGGAGGTCTGGGGGGAATTGCGCGATTCCTATGGTTACACGTGGACACTGCAAGGTGTGCACGCCACCCGTTCTCGACTCAAGCGACGTATCGCCGAGGGCGAGCGGCTCTTGCTTCGCTGGGCGGAGCCCGCGGCCGCATTGGCGGCACTGCGTGGCGGGCCGACCCGCGTGCCGGTCCTCGCCTCCGCGTGGCGCGACCATCTGGAGAACGGCTTTCACGATTCCCTTGCCGGCACGACCACGGACCAGGTGGCTCGAGACGTGGGCCGGCGTGCTGCCGGCGTCATCGAACAGGCGCACGGGATCCTGGTCGACGCGATTCACGATCGCCTCGGCATCGATCGCGCTGCCGTGCGAGCGAACCCTGCGGACTGGGAGCCCGTGGTCGCGGTCATGAACCCGTCCCCTCAGGCGCGGGGTGGGGTGTGCGAATGCACGATCACCGTGCCAAGGGAACGGCTATCGGTCGGCTTCCCGCCGCCGCGCCGCGCCGGCCCATCTCCGGGCTGGCCCCGGACACCGGGGCTCATGGACGAAGAGGGCAGATTCCTTCCGCTCCAGGTGCTCGAGCAGTATCGAGGCTACGAACGCTTGGACTCGCCCGATGACTACCCGGTCCAGTGGTCGGTCGCCGCCTTTCGCGTTGCGTGTCTCGCCGAGGGGGTGCCGCCCCTGGGGCTCTCGCAGCTACGGGTGGTCGAGAGCCGATCCAGCGTCGAGCCTACGCCGCACGTGTGGCTCAGTGGACGGAGGCTCGCTGCAGAGTGGGGAAGCGTCGAACCGGATCCCGGTGGGGGCTTTGCCCTCGTGGATCATGAGAGCGGTCGCACCTTCATCGGACTGGGATCGCTCGTGAGCGAGCGCGACATTGGTGACGCGTACACCCATCAGCCCGACGGCTCCACGCCGCCGCTGGCGGCGGAGTTCGGCCCGTGCCGGTCTGTCTGGGGAGGCCCGCTGGTCGCGGCGGCGGCTCGGGACTTTCACGTGCCGGGTAGGGCGCATGGTGTGGTGTACGCGCGGCTCGATGCACGCTCCCGTTTGGTGCGGTTCGTGGTCGAGGGCTGGAATCATTGCGGTCATCATCGGCTCCGTGTGCTCTTCCCCCTTCCTGGGGAGTGTGCCGCAGCGGGGGCGCTTGCCGACATGCACTACGGCCCCGTCCTGCGTCGAATCGCCCGTGCCGTAGAGCACTTGCCGATGGAGCATCCGGTGGCGATGGCCCCGATGCACCGCTACGTCAGCGTGGCGGGTGGACTCTCGGTCTTCGGCCGCGGGACGTACGAGTACGAGGTCACGCCGGATGGGAAGGTGGCGGTCACGCTGCTGAGGGCGGTCGGCGAGCTCTCTCGTGACGACCTCGCGGCGAGGCCGGGTCACGCGGCATGGCCTGCCGCGATCCCGGATGCGCAGGAACTCGGGCCGTTCCGGATCGAGGTGGCGGTGGCACCCCGCGGGATCGGATCCGGGACGCCGCCTGACGACCTGCTCACGGTCGAGATCCTGGCCGAACAGTTTCACGCTCCGTTGGGCGGGCTCATGCTGAATTGGGCAATCGACCCTCCGCGCCGGGTAGTGGGTCCGCGGCTCGACGGAGCCGGACTGGTGTTCAAGGCTGCCAAACCGAGCGAGTCAGGCCGTGGCGTGGTATTGCGATGTGTCAACGTGACCGAGCAGCCGGTGCGCGGCGCATGGGTATTCGCCCAGCCGATTGCTGCAGCTCGGCTGACGGCGCTCGACGAGTCGGCGGTCGCTCCGCTCGCGCCGATCGAGGGCGGGCGGCGAGTCGAGTTCCTCGCGTCCCCTCGGACCGTCGTGACCGTCGAGGTGGAGCCGCTCTTGAATCGCCCTTCCTGATTCCCTAATGTGGGGATCGACCGACAGATCGGTCGCGGCTCGCGGCGACGAGACGCGAACACCGGGTCCTATCGCACGGGAGGTGCCCTACGCGATCCGAGACCAAGCTGGTGCTCAACGGTGGTCTGTTTGCAGGCCTGTTGGGGTACGGTACGGTGGTCGTGCTGTTTGCGCTGATCAACGTGCTAGCGGGTCAGTCCCCCTTCTACACGCCGGCCATGTTCGGAGGGGTTCTCTTCTATGGACTGAGCGACCCGAGCGCGCTCGAGATCACGCCGGGGCCGGTCTTGGCGTACAACATGGTCCACGTGCTGGCGTTCTTGGCGTTGGGCTTTGTCGCATCCTGGCTCGTGGCGAAAGCCGAGCGTTACCCGGCATTCCGGTACGCGGTCTTGTTCGTGCTGATCTTCGTCGGAGCGCACATCTACGCCGCGCTGCTGCTTTTTGGCCAGTCGCTCCTTACCGGTGCAGCATGGTGGCAGATCGGTGTGGTGAGCCTCGCGGCGGCAGCGGTCATGGGCTGGTACCTGCTGCAGCTGCATCCGGCATTGCGGGAAGGCCTGACGACCCTGCCGATGGGCGACGAGGAGTAGCGCGCGAGGCCACTCGGCTCTGTGGGTCGAGGGCGTCACGCAGTCCGTCTCCCAGGAGGTTGCACGCGACGACCGTGACGGCCACGGCGAGACCCGGAAAAGTCGCCACCCACGGGGCGTTCACCAAGGCGTCACGCCCGTTCGCGATCATGTTGCCCCAGGACGGGGCCGGAGCGGGAATCCCGAGGCCGAGAAACGAGAGGCCGGCCTCGAGCATGATCGCGTTTCCCACGCCGAGGGCGGCTGCCACAATAAGGGGGGTGGCCGCATTGGGGAGCAGGTGGTGCGTGAGGAGCCTGACCGCACCTTGACCGGATGCGCGGGCAGCCTCGACAAACGGTCTGCCAAGGAGCCCATGCACCTCGGCTCTCGCCAAGCGGGCGACGCCCATCCATCCGGTGAACCCGAGGACCAGCACCACCAACAGGAAAGACTGTTGCCAGAGGGTCACGAGTACCAGCAGCAGCACGATCCTTGGCATCGCCAGCGCCGCATCCGTCACGGCCATGAGCGCGCGCTCCGGGATGCCGCCGATCATCGCCGCCGCCACGCCGACCATCCCCCCGACCGCCAATGAGACCGCCACGGCCAGCATGCCCACGGCTAGGGAGATGCGTGCCCCGTACGCGAGCCTCGTGAAGAGATCTCGCCCGAGCGCGTCGGTCCCCAGCAGGTGGCGAATTCCATCCTGACCGACGGTGAGTGGCGGCAGGAAGCGCGTGGTGACCACGTCGGTTTGGGCCAGGGGGTCTACCGGCGACAGCAATGGGGCGAAGACGGCGAACAGCGCGAAACCGGCGAGAAGTGCCAGGCCGACCACCGACCGCGAGTCGGTCAGGAGCGCGCGCACGCTGGTCACGAGATGTCTCGGCGGAGCCTCGGGTCCGCCACCGCGTACAGAAGATCGGCCAGGAGGTTGCCCAGCACGACGAGCACCGCGAAGAGGGCGGTCACCGCCATGACGACCGGGTAGTCCCGCGCTCCCACGGCGGCGACCATCACTCGCCCCATCCCGGGCCACGCGAAGACCACTTCGACGAACACGGTTCCAGAGACCAGGGCCGGGAGCGACAGACCGAGGAGGGTGATGACCGGGAGCAACCCGTTGCGCAGGACGTGCCGGGTCTCCACCGTCTGAGGCGACAGGCCCTTGGCCCGGGCCGTGCGCACGAAACCGCTACCCCGCACATCGAGTACGGCGCCGCGCACGAACCGTGCGGTGCCCGCGATGCCGATGGCACCGAGCGTCGCGAGTGGCAGCGCGAGATGGCGGAGGCGGTCTACCACCCGACCCCACGGTGACAAGAAATCGGCATCCAACCCGGCGACGCCCAGTGCCGGGAACTGGAGCCACCCGGGCCAACCGAACCTGGCCGCTCCGTACGAGAACACGAGAACCAGCATGATCGCGAGCCAGTAGGCCGGCATCCCATATACCAGCAGGCTCGTCACGGTGAGACCGGTGTCGAGGGCCGAGCGGCGCGTGATTGCTTGTAGCAGGCCAAGGACCACGCCCCCCACGTACGTGAGAAGCAGGGACGCGCCGGTCAGGACGAGGGTGTGCGGAAGAGCGTCCCAGAGGACGTGCGCAACGGGCCGCTGCTGCGCCAGGCTCGCTCCCCAGTCTCCGCGCGCGAAGTCGACGAGCCAGGACACATACCGGACGGCGAGGGGACGGTCCAATTCCAGCGCCCGCCGAGCCGCCGCGAGCTCGGCCTCGCCAGCGCCCGGGCCCACCCACAACCTTGCGGGATCACCGGGTGCGAGGCTAATGAGGGAGAACGTGAGGGTGACCACGAGCAAAACGATGCCGGCTCCCGCAACGAGCCGCCCGCCGAGCTGACGAAGCATGCGCTACAGTCGCCCGCCGATAGTGTTGGCGTCAACCCTGTGGCTAGCGTGGGGCGCGGCGTGCAGCCCACCCGCCGGCCCGGGGCGTGAGGCCACCGTCTTCTATGCCTCGGGCGCCGATCTGCAGAGCATCAATCCGCTGGTCGCGGTCCATCCGCTGGCCAAGGCCGTGCAAAAGCACCTGCTGTTCCAAACCCTGGCGACGTACGATGTGCGGCTCCAGCCGGTGCCGCGGCTCGCCAGCTGGGAATGGGAGGATGGCCGGAGGGCGCTCGTCTTCCATTTGCGATCGGATGTGCGGTGGCATGACGGCGTCCCGACACGGGCCGCCGACGTCGCGTGGACGCTTACGATGGCGCGTCATCCCGAGGTTGCCTATCCCCGCGCGCGCGATCTCGCCGCTGTCGAGCAGGTGGTGCTGGTTGACTCGCTCACGGTGCGCGTGCGATTCGATCATGTGCAGCCGACGTTCCCAGACGTCTTCACCGATCTGGCGATGCTGCCGGCGCATCGCTTCGAAGGCGTCCCGCCACGGGAGATCCGACGGGCGGCGTTCAATACGGCGCCGGTAGGCAACGGGCCATTCACGTTTGTGGAGTATCGGCCGAACCAACGATGGGTATTCCGCCGCTTCGAGGAGTTCCCGGTTGCGCTGGGGCGCCCGGCGATCGAGCGCTTCGTCATTGCGGTGGTGGACGAGCCCTCCACGAAGCTCGCTGCCCTCACGTCCGGCGAAGTGGACTTTGCGGGGATCACGGCGGCGCACGCGGGGTTCGTGCGCCGCGATCCGGCGCTGCGGGTGTTCGACTATCCGATGATCTTCTCGTACGCCCTCGTCTGGAACGTGAGGCGCGAGCCGTTCGACGACGTCATGGTGCGACGGGCGCTCACGATGGCGCTGGATCGACAGGCGATCGTCGCCGCCGCCCTCTACGGCTTCGGGACACCCGCCGACGGCCCGGTCCCGCCCGAGCACCCATGGTTTGAACCGGTAGCCGGGGTAGGGCACGATGCGGCGGCGGCGCGCAGTCTGCTCGAGGCGGCAGGTTGGGAGACAGGGTCTGACGGGATACGTCGCCGCCGCGGCCGGCGGCTCGCATTCCAGTTGTTGACGGTCGGAAGCGGTGACAATGTCCTGGAACAGATGATCCAGGCGCAATTGCGGTCCGTGGGTGCGGCGGTGACGATTCGTCAACTGGAGCTCACGAGCTTTCTCGCCACCGCGCAGGGCGATGCGCGGGACTTCGATGCACTCGTGACGGGTATCCCCGGCGATCTTGCGCTGGGCCATGTCGCAGCAATGTTCGACGGAGTGACGCCGGGGCCACTCGCCTATCCGGGGTACCGGAGCACGCAGTTCGATGCGGCGATGGCGGCTGTCCGACGGGCCGAGACGGAGGCGGCACTGGAAGCTGCCTGGCGGAATGCGCAGGAGATCCTCGTTGCCGAGTTCCCAACGACCTGGTTGTATCATGCGCGCGGCGTGCAGGGTGCCAACAACCGGATCCGGAGTGAGCCGCCCGACCTGCGGGGCGAGCTGGCAGGAGTGACGGAGTGGGAGATCGAGAAGCGGCACAGAGGGCGATAAGAGTGCGCGCCACGGCGCCGATGCGCGTCGATTTCGTGGGTGGATGGACGGACGTCCCGATCTACGCCGATGAACAAGGCGGCGCCGTCGTCAACGCCGCGATCGAACGACGAGTGCGTGTTGAGTATCTGCTCGGCACCAGCCGGATTCGGCTGCACGCGGAGGACCTGGGCCAGCATGTGACGCTGCCCTCGTCGCGGCACCTCACCTACGACGGTACCCTCGATCTGCACAAGGCTGCGCTCAACATGCTGCCGGTGACCGGCGGAATCGAAATGCTGACGCGGTCGGACGCACCCGGCGGCTCGGGGCTTGGGGCATCCGGTGCACTCGACGTCGCCCTGTTGGCCGGCCTGGCCCACTGTCGAGAAGAAGACTACTCGCCCGAGGAATTGGCTGAGCTCGGTTTCCAGCTCGAAGCGCGGGAGCTCGGGCTCCTGGGCGGTCGACAGGATCAATACGCGGCGGCACTGGGCGGCTTCCATCTGTACGAGTTCAGGAGGTCGGTCGTGGGCGTACGCGACTTGTCGGTGGATAGTGCGAACGCCGAGGACCTCGCCAAGCATCTCGTGGTCGCCTATACGGGTCACTCCCACTTTTCATCGGCGACGCATGAGCGTGTCTGGCGCGCGTTTCGTGCTCGGGATTCCAACGTTGTGGAAGCGCTGGAGGCCATGCGGGAGCTGGCCGCCCCGGCCGCCGAAGCGCTCGAGGCGGCCGATTGGCACCGCTTGGCCGAGGTCGTGGATGCGAACTGGCGTGAGCAGCAACGCTTGGATCCGACGATCGCCACCGAAGGCATGCACGCAATCGAGCAGGCCATGCGGCAAGCGGGGGCGTGGGGCGTAAAAGCGACAGGAGCCGGCGCCGGCGGCTGCCTGATCGCGTTGTGTGGCCCCTCCTCCCGCGCATCGGTGGTGAGCGCCGCAGAGACAGCCGGTGCGGACGTGCTCGACGTGGTTTTTGCGCCGGACGGTGTTCGCGTGTGGGAGGAGCCCGGTGCCGCTCCTATCGCGTGAGGCCCTGCGCACCCGACAGCAGGAGATCCGCGCCGCCGCCGAGTTGTCCCGCCTCCGCGATCGGCTCCGCGGCCATCTCGACCCGCTCCTCGATCGACCTCTCTTTGTCCCCGATCGCAAGCCGGCACTCACGCAGGACGGGGGGATCTGCGCAGAGGATGCGTCGCGCCTGGAGTTCGATCCACTGGCCCCGACGCGGCATCGCTGTCCACAGTGCAGTCGTACGTACGTGGGCGAGCGTCACGACTGGGCGTGGATCTGGCGATACCACCTCTGGCTTTCGGAGCGGGCCATTCACCTCTCGCTCTTCGCCGAGGAGGCTCGGCTGGCCACACGCGCGCAGGAAATCCTCGAGGCCTACATTGGGCTCTACCCCACGCTGCCGAACCGCGACAACGTCCTCGGTCCCACACGCCTGTTCTTCTCCACCTATCTCGAGTCCATCTGGCTCACCCAAATCGTCGTGGCCGGATCGCTTCTGGCTGTGCAGGAACAAGCGGGCCTTCGCGTAGACCTGGCGCCCATGGTGCGTGCCTCGGCAGACCTGATTCGCTCGTTCGATGAAGGGTGGTCTAATCGGCAAGTGTGGAACAACCTCGCCCTCGCGTCCGCAGGACTGTGGTTGGGCGACGACGATCTCGTTCACCGAGCGGTCGACGGGCCACATGGATTCAGGCCGCAACTGCGCGAGTGCGTGACGGAGGACGGGCTCTGGTTCGAGGGCGAGAACTATCACTTCTTTGCGCTACGAGGATTTCTGCTGGGAGCGGAAGTGCTGCGCGCCGTGGGGGTCGATCTCTATGACGATCCTCGGAGCGGCCAGCGGCTGCGGTCCATGTTTGTCGCTCCCCTGGATACGGTGCTCCCCGATCTCACACTTCCGGCTCGCGGTGACTCACCGTTCGGGGTGAGCCTCCGACAGGAGCGATTTGCGGAACTGTGGGAGGTCGCCCGTGCCCGTTTCCCGGAATCCAGGATCGAGCGCGTGCTCACGGCGCTGTATGCGGACAACCTCCCGGAGCGCGAGGACCCGGGGTTTTGGGAGATCGCCGAGCAAGAGGTGAATCGGGAGCCGCGCCGCATCCGGCGCGACCGACTGGGGTGGAAGGCGCTGCTGTGGATGCAACCCGAACCTCCGAATGCCGATGGCGCGTGGGGAGGCGGCTCGCGGTGCCTCCCGGGCACCGGACTGGTGGTGCTCCAACCCGGCGAGGGGCGGTACCTGAGTCTCGAATGCGGCGGTGCTCCCGGGGGGCATGGGCATCCAGACTTGTTGCATCTCACGCTGTATGGCGACGGCCTTTGTCTTGCTGATCCGGGTGCCGGGTCGTACGTCGATGCCACTCTGGCCTGGTATCGATCGACCCGCGCCCACAATGCCCCGTCACTGGCCGACGGCGACCAGCTCGTGCGGCGCGGCTGGTGTACGGCGTTCGACGGGAAACGAGGGTGGTGGTGGTGCCGCGGGGTGGCTGAGGACCTGTTCGGCACGGGAACGCAGGCGACGCGGACGGTCCTGGCCGGACCGGAATTCGTCGTGGACCTCCTGGAGGTCCAGGTGCCGACCGATGTCTCAGTCGATCTGCCGGTCCATCCGCTGGGAGGTCTTCCGGTGGAAGTGACGAGTCCGTTGCCGGTCAGGGTCGATGAGCTGCCGCGGCGGTTTCGCATGCACCCGGCCGGCCCGGCTGAGATCATCCTGGTTGACCGGCATGGCGAGGTACTGTTCGGTGCGTCTGCCAGCGGCCCGCCGACGCGGCAGTTCGCTCCCGGATCAACGCTGCCATATCTTGTTCGCCGCGCTGCGGGATCCGGCCGATGGGTCCACATCTACGTGTTTCGAGAGTCAGAGGTGCGGTCGGTCCACGGCGATGGCGGGCCGCTGCGGGTCGAGATGACCGATGGAACGACGGTAGACATCCACTTGTCTGCCGACGCCGCGATCGTTGCTCGCTCGGGTGAAGAGGCCATCGCGCTCAGCGGCATGCGACCCCGACCCCGGTTCCGGTCGCCGCCGCGGGCACGCTCGGTTCCCCGTATCGACTGTCCGGTGCTGTCGCGTCTCCCGCAGCCCTCCGCGTGGCGAGCGATACTTCCGCCTGACGTGGTCCACACATTGGGGACGGAACAGTACCGTCGGTCGGAGGCAGATGGACCGGGCGAATTCGGAGCTATCGGCGCCGTGTTCGTGGTCGGGTCGTCGCTCTGCTTTGCGGTCGACGTCTCCAAAGCCGAGCGCTGCTTCCGGGCTCACGATGCTCCGGACCTACGGTGGGACAACGAGCATCCCGACATTCATTCAGACGGCATCGAGTGCTTTCACGATGTGGGTGGGTGGGCCGGTTACCTGGTGGTCCCCGATACCCGGTCCGACGCTGTCCGGGTCCGTGCCGTGGCGGGAACCGCGGGTCGGTCATCGCGGGTGCGAGGCACGTGGTCCAAGACGTCCACGGGGTATGCCGTGGTCGTGGCCGTCGAGGTCGATCGCCGGCTTCGCCCGGGTGACACGTTTCGGGTCAACCTCGTGGTGAACGAGATGTACGGCTATCGTCAGCGTCGTGCCGGGCAGTTGGCCCTGTCGGGTGGTGGCGGATGGGTATATCTCCGGGGCGATCGGGAGGCATGGCAGGGTGCGGCCAACGCGGAGGTGACGTGAGTATCGTCGTCGTGCTGGTGGGAACGCGAGACACTGTGAACATCGCGGGGGTCGTGCGTTCGATGAAGAACTTCGGTCTCCGCGACCTCAGGTTGGTCGACCCGGTCGAGTACGAGCCTCGGCGGATCGAAGGCATCGCCCACAAGACCGGAGATCTCCTCAAGCGGGTGAAGCTCTTCGACGACTTCGACAGTGCGATTGCGGATTGTGCACTCGTTGTCGGCCTGACCGCTCGGCAGCGGACCGCGAAACGCAACGGGCGCCGACCGCGAGAGGCCGTCGGCGAGTTGCTCGCCGCGGCCGAGTCGGAAGTCGTCGCGATCGTCTTGGGACGGGAGGATCGCGGCCTCACGAATGCCGAGCTCGATCGTTGTCACCGGAGCATCGTGATCCCGACTAACCCAGACCATTCATCGCTGAACTTGGCGCAGGCGTTCACGGTCATGGCGTACGAGCTGTTCCTGGCACAGGGAGTCCCGGCCCTCAAGACGCCAAGACGCGAGGCGCCGCAGGCGTCGGCGGAGCAGCTCGAGGACGTGTTCGGTGCCGCCCGTGACACCCTGGACGCGATCGAGTTCTTCAAAACGCGCAATCCAGAGCCGGTCATGCGAACGATTCGCGAAATGGCCCATCGAGTACCGTTGGACGCGCGGGAGGCGAAGCTGGTCAAGGCCATGTGCATCGAGGTCCTGCGGTTTCTCGAGCGGAAGGGCGTAGCATGAGAATCCCGGGCTTTACCTCGACCCGCAGCAAGCGACCCGAGGCGCTGTTCGGGTCAGTGGACGGTGTTCCGGCGCGGCTGGTGCGCGCGGAGGGGTGCCGCTTGTGGGACGAAGAGGGGCGGGAATACCTCGACACCGTCATGGCGCTCGGTGCCGTGGGGCTCGGGTATGCGCACCCGGCCGTCACGGAGGCTGCCGAGCGGGCGATGCGGGATGGTGTGGTCGGTTCGTTGGCCCCGGTGGCGGAAGAGATGCTTGCCGAGGAGCTGTGCGGCGTCATGCCGGGAGCCGAGCGAGTCCTCTTCTTCAAGACGGGCGCGGAAGCCGTCGCAGCTGCCGTTCGCCTCGCCAGAGCGTACACGGGTCGTGAGCGCGTCCTGACCTGTGGTTATCACGGTTGGCACGACTGGTGTCACCACGGACTTGGAGTGCCGGCAGCGGTCCGTTCGCTTCGGACCGAGATCCCATTCAACGACGTCGCGGCGCTGCGCGGCATCGCGGCGGGGGACTCACCCCCGGCGGCCATCGTTGTCGAGCCCGTCATAGATGTCGCGCCGGATCCGGTGTGGCTCCGTGCCGTGCGCGACGTCGCCACCCAAGGCGGGGCGGTGCTGGTGCTCGACGAGATCAAGACCGCGTTTCGCATCGCGCTCGGCGGCGCGGCGGAGCGCTGGGAGGTCGAGCCCGATCTCATGGTGCTTGGTAAGGCGATGGCCAACGGGTTCCCGCTGGCGGCCGTGTGTGGACATCGCGACCTCGTGGAGACGGCCACGCGGACGTGGATCTCCTCAACCCTGGCCACCGAGTGGGTGAGCCTCGCGGCAGCCTTGGCTGTCCTCGATACCTACCGACGGGAGCGCGTGTGCGATCGTCTCGAGGCGGCCGGCACGGTCCTTTTGGCCGGACTCGAACGACTCGCACCGGCGTTCCCGGGAGCCGTTCGGGGGGTGCGAGGGATGCCGCAGATGTGCTACCTCATCTTCTCGAGGGAGGAGGTGTCGGCGGCGGTTGCCGTTGCGGCGGTCAGACACGGCCTACTCTTCAAGCGCAACGCCTACAATTTCGTGTCACTGGCGCACACCGACGATGTCGTAATCGAAGTCGTGCAGCGACTGGAGGCGGCCCTGATGGAGGTGGAGCGCACGTGCTGATCGATGTCCACGCTCATTTCTACACGGCGGTCTCCGGACGCTGGAACTGGCGGGCGTGCGACGCTCGGCGTCTCGAGATCGGGGGACGGCTGGGGATCACCGCACACATTGCGTCTGTGCTGGGCACCTGGGGTCGGCTCTCGCCGACCTACTTCCCAGCGCCGGACGACGTGACGCTCGGGAACGCCGCGATGCTCGAAGTCCAGCGCGCGCACCCGGGACTGGTCTTTGGGTACTGCACCGTCAACCCCAACTACGGGAAGCATGCGCTGGAGGAAATCGATCGCTGGCTCGGCGAAGGGATGGTGGGTATCAAGCTCGCCGCCAGCCGGCGCGCCAGCGACCCGCTCCTCGACCCGATCGCTGAGGCAGCCGCGAGGCACAAAGTCCCCATTCTCCAGCATGTTTGGCAGCATCGACGACGCGACTGGCCGGGTCAGGAGGCGTCCGACGCCGCGGAATTGGCGGCGCTGGCAGTGCGGCACCCCGATACGAAATTTATCCTGGCGCACATCGGCGGCGGCGGCGACTGGTCCCATTCCCTACGCGTGGTGCGGAAGATGCCAAACATCTGGGTGGATCTTTCAGGAAGCGGGGTGGATCTCGACATGCTGCACGCGGTGATCGGAGACGTCCACCCGACCCGGCTGGTGTGGGGAACCGATGCCACCATGTGTACTGGCTGGGCCAAGCTCCGCTACATCGAGACGGCCGCCGGACTTGCCGCCGATCGGATCGAGCTGATCAGATCCAACAACGCTCTCGAGCTATTCCGGTTGGAGGTGGGCCATGCCGGTCACTGACGTCGGGGCGTTTCTCGGTGCCTACCCGTTTCGGCACCTCGGGTCGGCCGCAAGCCCCGGGTGGCTTCTCGCGCAGATGGATCGTTTGGGCATCGACGCGGCCTGGGTCGGATACCTGCCGACCATCCTCCACAGCGACCCTGCTCCCGGGAATCGCGAGCTCGAGAAGGTGGTGGCCCGTGTGCGCGACCGTCTCGAGCCCGTGCCGACCGTCAATCCGGAGCAGGCGCGGTGGCCAGAAGACGTCGATGCGGCGGCCCTCCTCGGCGCGCCTGCGATCCGTCTGTTTCCGCAGTACCAGGGTGTCGCCACGGCTGGACCGGAGAGCAGGGCGGTCGCGGCGTCGTGTGTGAAGGCCGGGTTGGTCGTGGTGCTGAGCGTGCGGCTCGAGGATCTGCGACAGCGGCATCCTCTCGACCAGGCGGGCGAGCTCGCGCCGCACGATGTGCGCGCGCTGATTCGGGTAGTCGACGGACTCCGCCTGGTCATCACGCATGCCGATCGCACGTTTATCGAGGAGGTGCACTTCGGTCTCACCCCCGAGGAGGCCGATCGCGTGGTCTGGGATATCTCGTGGCTGTGGGGACCGCCGGACGATCACCTGCAACATCTCGTCCGCACCGTGGGTCCCGAACGGTTCGTGTTCGGGACGGGCACGCCGCTACGGATCCCCGACGCAGCGGTGGTCAAACTCGAGCTGTCCGATCTGGAGCCGGACACCCTGGCCGGCATTCGGAGCGGACACTTGGAGCGGTGGCTGGGCCGGCGTGATGGGGGCCAATAGCGGGTGCCCTTAGGGTCGGTGTTGTCCGGGTTTGGCGCGTCACAAAGCACCGGTCCGCGCCGGTTGTGCTAGCCCTTCCATCGGCTATCTTACCTGCGGCCGCGCCGGACCCTCGGTCGCACACGCCTCGTTCATGATGTCCGGTGCCGCTTCTCAGGGCGAGTCACATCAGTCGGTCGGCACGACATCACACACGGACGGAGCGGGTTCATGCCTCGCATAGCTGGGTCATGACAAGGCGTGCCCTCACTGCGGTCGGCACGCTCACCGCGCTCGCCGCCGTCGTGGCCGTCGTGGCCACCCGGCCGGAGAGCGCGCTTCGTGCCCAGGCCGACTCCGCGCAAGACCAAGCGCCGTACAAGGCGCCCGTGGATGTCGACACGGCAGGACTTCCCGGACCGGTGCAGCCCATCTTCTACCGACACGATGTCCACGCCGGCGAGTATCAGATGGACTGCCGGTACTGCCACTTCGCGGTCGAGGTGAGTTCGAGCGCGGGACTGCCGACCGTCTCACAGTGCATGGGCTGTCACATCATCGCCGGGGCGGCCAATCCCGAGGTGCAGAAGCTCCGGGACTACTGGAATGAACGGAGGCCGATCGAGTGGACCGAGATCCACGTGATGTCCCCGTTCGTGCGTTTCCCGCACAGCCGCCACGTGCAATCGGAGCAGGGGAGCTTCAAGGATCTCGAGATCGTCGAGAAGTGCGATACCTGTCATGGGCCGATTGACCGGATGCCGCAGGTGTACCAGCATGCCTCGCTGAAAATGGGCTGGTGCATCACGTGTCATGAGAAGGAAGATGTCACGACCGACTGCACGGCGTGCCATTACTAGTTCCGGTGGTCGAAGGAATCCATGGGGGTGCGGAGCGAGGACGGATGGCTGAGAACGCGAATGGCATGAACCGGAGAAAGTTCCTCACGGTCCTTGGCGTGACCGGCGGTGGGGCGGCGGCGCTATCCGGGTGCTCGAGCGACTCCGTCGAGAAGCTCATCCCGTACCTCGTTCCTCCCGAAAACCAGGTTCCTGGTGTCGCCACCTGGTACGCGTCGACGTGCCGGGAATGCCCGGCGGGGTGCGGGCTGCACGTGCGGGTACGTGAGGGACGGGCCGTCAAGGTGGAGGGAAACCCCGACCACCCAGTAAATGCCGGTCGCCTCTGTGCGCGCGGTCAGGCGTCGCTCCAGGGTCTCTACAATCCCGACCGGGTGCGACAACCACTCTCCCGGACCGGCGACGGGACGTTCGAGCCCATTGCCTGGGAAGACGCGATCGCCCAAGTGGCCGAGCGGCTCGGGGGATCGCCGGCTGATGGGATACGGTTCGTCACCGGGCACGAAGCGGGCAGCTTCGACCGCTTGGTGGACGAGTGGCTCGCGGCCTTCGGGTCTCGAGGGCGAGTTGTCTTCGAGCCCCTAGGCTACGAGGCGCTGCGGCACGCCAACCGAACGGTGTTCGGCGTCGACGCACTGGCGCGCCACGATTTTGCAATGGCCGACTACGTGCTTTCCTTCGGGGCCGACTTCCTCGATACCTGGCTCAGTCCGGTCGAGCACGCGCGCGGTTTCGGGGCACGACACGGCTATCGCGACGGACACATGGGGCGCTACGTCCACGTCGAGCCGCGGCTCAGCATGACGGCGATGAGTGCGGACGAGTGGATCGCACCCAGGCCGGGATCCGAAGGCCTCCTGGCGCTGAGCGTCGCCCACGTGATCGTGCGCGATGGCCTCGCGTCGACGCCCGCCGACGTGCGCCGGATCCGCCCGCTGCTCGATCGACACGCTCCGGACGCGGTCGCGGCGGAAACGGGCGTGCCGGAGGACACCGTTGTGCGATTGGCGCGTGAGTTCACCTCCGGGCCGAGTGTCGCGCTGGCCGGCGGCATGGGGATGCAGCATGCCGCCGCCCATGTGACCGCCGCGGCGGTGAACCTCCTGAACTACGTCGCCGGCAACGTGGGCCGCACGGTACGCTTCGAGGGGACGCCCGCGGGGCGGCCGGCCCCTTACAGTCGTCTCGTGGAGCTGACCAACGACATGAAAGGTGGAGCGGTTCGCGCCCTGTTCGTGCACTGCGCGAATCCGGTTCACGGAACGCCCCCGGGACTCGGGTTCCGGGACGCGATGGAGTCGGTCCCGTTCAAGGTGAGCTTTGCCCGCTTCATGGATGAGACGGCACACGCATGCGATCTCGTGCTGCCGGATCACGATCCGCTCGAGCAGTGGAACGACTTCGAGCCCCGCCCCGGGGTGCATGCGCTGCAACAGCCCGTCATGCAGCCCGTGTTCGATACGCGGGCGACTGGCGACGTGCTGCTGCAGGTGACCGCGCGTGCCGGCGGACCGGCGGCAGCCCGGCTTACGGTGACGTCATTCAAGGACTATCTGCAGCGGTCGTGGGCCGCGCTGCAGGCAAGGGTCGGAGATCGCCGTCCGTTCGAGGCCTTCTGGACCGAGGCCCTGCAACGCGGTGGTGTGTGGCGCGGGCCGTCGGCGCAGCGAGTCACGCTTGCAGCAAGCGCCGGGTCCCTGGAAGGATCATCGACCTGGCAGCTCCCCGAAGGCCGGCTCGCCCTAATCGCCTACCCGTCGTCCGCCCTCTACGACGGACGCGGGGCGAACCGCCCTTGGTTGCAGGAGCTACCCGACCCGGTCACGAAGACCACCTGGACCACGTGGGTGGAGATCCATCCCGAGACGGGTGCCGAGCTCGGGATCGCCGAGGGCGATGTCGTGGAGATCGTGTCGGACGTGGCGACGATCCGGGCGCAGGCCTACCTGTATCCCGGGTTGCGGCGCGACACCGTGGCAGTTCCGATGGGGCAGGGCCACACGGCGTTCGGGCGTTATGCCGAGGGGCGCGGTGCAAACGTGCTGCACCTGCTCGATGCAGAACCGACGGCGTTCGGGGGCGTCGCGACCAACGCCGGGGTGACGCTGCGCGCCACGGGCGAGCACGCACCGCTTCCGAAGACCGAGGGGAAGCCGCGACAGATGGGACGCGGGATTGCCCAGATGGCCACGCTGGAGGAGCTGGCACACGGGGAGGACCATGGGGAGCATGGGGTTCACGCCGCGCCCGTCCCCGAGCGCATTGAGGAGATCCTCGATCACTGGCAGGAACAGGAAGACCAGGCCACGAAGTACGGCGACTACGAAGGCGAGCATCCACGCTGGGGGATGGCGGTCGATCTCTCGCGGTGCACCGGGTGCAGCGCGTGCGTGACGGCCTGCTACGCGGAGAACAACATCGCCACGGTGGGCCCCGAGGGCGTGCGGCGGGGACGGGAGATGGCCTGGATCCGGATCGAGCGCTACTTCGAGGGCCGGGAGAACGGCGAGCCATTCGAGGCCCGGGTCCTGCCCATGCTCTGCCAGCAGTGCGGCAGCGCTCCATGCGAGCCGGTGTGCCCCGTGTTCGCGGCCTATCGTACCCCGGACGGGCTGAACGGCCAGATCTACAACCGGTGTGTGGGGACGCGGTACTGCTCGAACAACTGCCCTTACAAGGTGCGCTACTTCAACTGGTTCGACTATCAGGAGCCGGCCGATCCGACCTTTGCGTGGCCGGAGCCGCTGCACTGGCTGTTGAACCCCGATGTGACGGTCCGCTCCAAGGGCGTGATGGAGAAATGCACCTTCTGCGTGCAACGCATCCGTGACAAGCAGAACCAGGCCAAATTGGAGGATCGGGACCGGCTTGCCGACGGAGAGGTGCTGACGGCGTGTCAGCAGACGTGCCCGTCGGACGCGATCGTGTTCGGGGATCTCAACGACCCGAGTTCTCGGGTGAGCGCGCTCGCACGTGAGACGCGGGGCTATCACGTGCTTGGCGACCTCAACACCAGGCCGGCGGTTACGTACCTGAAGAAGGTCCGGAACCTGGTGGAGGCGTAGAGCGAGATGGCGACGATCGCGCGCGAGGACCAGATCACTCGGCCCACCTACCACGAGATCACGCGGGACATCACGGCCACGCTGGGTCGGCCGTCCCGCGGGTACTACGTCTTGCTCGGCTTCGTGTTGGTGGTGCTCGCGATCGGGGCGGGCGCTCTCCTCTACCAGATCAGGTTCGGGATCGGGGTGGCCGGCTACACCCCGCCGGTCATGTGGGGCGTGTACATCGCAACCTTCGTCTTCTGGGTCGGCATCGCGCACTCCGGGACCTTGATCTCCGCGATCCTGTATCTCTTCCGGTCGGCGTGGCGAACGTCGGTCTACCGGACGGCCGAGGTGATGACCGTCTTCGCGGTCATGACCGCGGGTCTGTTTCCGGTGATCCATGTCGGGCGCATCTGGTATGCATACTGGTTGTTCCCCTATCCGAACCAGCGACAGCTCTGGGTCAACTTCAAGTCGCCGCTGCTGTGGGACGTGTTCGCGGTGTCGACCTACTTCACGGTGAGCACGCTGTTCCTCATCGTCGGCTTGGTGCCGGACCTCGCGGCCGTGAGGGAGAAGGCAACCGGGTGGCGACGCAAGCTCTACGAGATCACCTCCGTCGGCTGGCGCGGCACCGACCAGCAGTGGCGGCACTACACGCGTGCCTACCTGTACTTGGCGGCACTCGCCACCCCCCTCGTGCTGTCCGTCCACAGCGTCGTGTCGTGGGACTTCGCCATGTCGATCGTGCCGGGGTGGCATGCGACCATCTTCGCGCCATACTTCGTGGCCGGCGCGATCTATTCCGGTGTCGCGATGGTCGTGACCCTCCTCGTCCCCCTGCGGAAAGTGTTCAGGGTCCAGCGCTACATCACCGTCGAGCATTTCGAGAACCTCGCGAAGCTGTTGCTTCTCACGGGCCTGATCGTAGGCTACGCCTACATCGTTGAGTACTTCATGGCGTGGTACAGCGGGAGCCAGTACGAGCGGGCGTCGTTCTGGAACCGGGCGTTCGGCGACTACTGGTGGGCCACCTGGACGATGATTCTCTGCAACGGGGTGCTGCCGCTCTTCCTGTTCTTCCGGAAAGTGCGACGGAGCATCCCCGCGTTGTTCGTGCTGTCGCTCTTCGTCAACCTCGGCATGTGGTTCGAGCGGTTCGTGATCATCGTGGTATCGCTCTCGTTCGAGTATGAGCCGTACGCGATGGGCCACTACACGCCGTCGTGGGTCGAATGGGCGATTCTCGCGGGCAGTTTCGCCTGGTTCTTCATGTGGTTCCTGTTGTTCGCAAAGAACTTCCCCACGGTGTCGATCACCGAGGTGAAGGAGATCATTCCCATGCCGCGCAAGCAGCGGGCCCATTCATGAGCGCCGCGACCGGCGGGGTCCTCGCGTCGTATCGCTTCGTCGACGCGGCCTCCGGAGCGATCCAGACGCTGAAGGCGGAGGGCATCCGTGATTTCACGGTGTACACGCCAGTGCCCAACGTCGAGATCGCGCAGGCCGTGGGGCACCGGGTGAGTCCCGTGCGGCTGTGGACCCTCCTGGGTGGGCTGCTGGGGTGCGCGTCGGGATTCGCTCTCACGCTCTGGATGTCATTCGATTGGCCGCTGGTGGTCGGCGGTAGGCCAATCGGATCGGTCATTCCCTACGTCGTCATCGCGTTCGAGCTGACGATCCTGTTCGGGGCTGGGGCCACCATTCTGGGCTTGATCTTCCACAGCTGGCGGAACCGGCAGGTTGGGCCGTACGACGGACAATTCACCGACGACCACATCGGGATCTTCGTGCGATGTCCGACCGAGCGGCAGGCCGAGGTCGAGGCGCTGTTGCGGGCCGCGGGCGCCGAGGAGGTGCGGGTTGAGTCCTAGACGCGCGGCGGCGGTGGTGGTGATGGCGGCAGTGGTCGTTGGCTGTACTCGGGAACAGTGGCATCAGTTTCCGAGTCCCGATGACCTCGTGGCAGCCGTACCGTGGTTTTCCGTGATGCATCGGGGAATCGCGATCCAGCCATACAAGATGCCGCTTCAGCCGGTCGAGGGCGCGGTGCCCATCACGGGTCGAGAAATCGTGCCGGCGGCCGTGCCGCAGAACCAGGCCCAACTCGATCGACTGGTCAATCCGGTGCAGGTCACCGCCGAGTCGCTGGAGCGCGGCCGCGATCGCTACGAGATCTACTGTACGGTTTGCCACGGTGCAGAGGGCCTTGGTGATGGGGCCGTGGCGCCATCGTTGGCGAATGCGGTCCGGAACCTCACGGACGATCGCGTGGTTCGGTCCTCCGATGGCTGGGTCTACGGTGTGATCACCAACGGTTTCGGTGCCTTGATGCCGGGATACGGGAGCCGGCTCACGCCGGCAGATCGGTGGCACATCGTGAACTACATGCGCACGTTGGGGGGAACGGCACGGTGAGCGCGGCCACGGTCCACCACGAGATCCACCGGCGTGGCGCCAACGCGCCGACGGCGTTGCTCTTCGTCGCGGGCATCGTGCTGGCCATCGTCGGACTGGGGACGTTCGTGGCACTCGCGATGGGTGACGATCCCGGTCGCGCCTGGCGCCTGTTCCTCATCAACTTCCTGTTCTTCACGGGCGTCGCCCAGGGCGCCATCGTCTTCGCGGCGACCCAGAAGATCACGAAAGGCGTGTGGGCCGGCCCGATCATCCGCTTTGCGGAAGCGGCCGCCTTGTTCCTGCCGGTTTCCGTTGTGTGCTTCCTGGTGCTGTTCCTTGGGAAGCACCACCTCTTTCCCTGGATCGAGCATCCCACGCCCCTTCGAGGGAACTGGCTCACGGTCTCCTGGGTGTTCTGGCGCGATCTGGCGGCATTGCTCGCGCTGATGGTGACGAGCGTGGCATTCGTCTACCACGACCTCAAGCCGGACGTTGCCGAGCTCCGCGATCACGTGACGGGCTGGCGGCGCGCGCTGTACGACCGTATCGCCGGCGACTACGTGGGGACTCCCGAACAGCTCCAGGCCGTGGAGCGCCGTCTCAATTGGCTCGCGCCGGTGCTGTGCCTGCTCTACGCGTACCTCTTCTCCCTGCTCGGGTTCGATCTGATCATGTCGCTCGCGCCGTACTGGATGAGCAACCTGTTCGGCGCGTTCTTCTTCATCGGTGCCTTCCTCACCGGGCTCACGATGCTGGGCCTGATGAGCGTGTTCTGGCGCTGGAAGCTCGGTATGGGGGCGGTGATCGGGCGCGAGCAGCTTCACGATCTTGGCAAGCTGGTGTTCGCGTTCTCGGTCTTCTGGGCCTACCTCATGTACAGCCAGCTCCTCGTGATCTGGTACGGCAACCTGCGGGAAGAAACGTCGTTCGTGTTTCTCCGGCTGTGGGGCGAGTGGCGACCGATTGCGATTCTGGTCGGGCTCATGATCTTCCTCATCCCGTTCTGGGGACTCATCTGGGTCAAGGCGAAGATCAACCGCATGACCTTCACTACGTTTCTCGCGATCAGCTTCGTCGGAGTGTGGCTCGAGCGCTATCTGTTGGTCCAGCCATCGCTCACCGAGGCCGGGCCGATGTTTGGCACGCCTGAAATCGCCATCTCCCTCGGGTTCCTCGGGCTGTTCCTGCTGGCGTACGGGCTGTTTGCCCGGACCTTCCCGATGGTGAGCCCACGGCTCCTCGCCAAGGCGGAGATGACGGGTCATCACTAGCCCGTCCCGGCGGCGCACGGCCGCGGGGTTCGTTCCGCATTGCAGTCCAGTCACCACAGCCGTTTGCCCGCCGGTTAGATTTCGCGTTGGTGACCCGCACCTCCGGAGTGTGCATGTCCCCCACGGCACCGGACGACAGCCTCGAAACGTTTCGCCATTTCCGCGAGAAGATGAATGCCGCTATCAACGCGGCTGGGAACCTCACCATCAACCGGTTCTTTGCGCTCGACGCGCGCACGTACGAGGCGGGCGTGCTCGATGCGAAGACGAAGGAGCTCATGGGGCTCACGGCATCGATGGTGCTTCGATGTGACGACTGCATCACCTACCACCTCATCCGCTGTCGGGAGGAGGGCGCGACGAACGACGAGCTGTTCGAGGCGTTCGCCGTGGGTCTCGTGGTTGGAGGCTCGATCGTGATTCCTCACCTCCGGCGGGCGGTCGCGACGCTCGAGGAGCTGCCCCGAGCGTGAGCGACCGAGCGGCCGTATGGTTGGCTGCCGCTGAGTTGGCGGCGCAGGGCGCACCGGGCGCGATGGCGACCGTATGCCGTCATCGTGGATCGCTGCCCATGGCGCGCGACGCGAAGCTCGTGGTGGCGGCACACGGGGAGTACTGGGGGACAATCGGTGGTGGGTGCACGGAGGCGGACGTGATGGCGCAGGCGCTGGAGGCCGCGAAACGCGGCACACCGATCGTCGTGCGTCACACGCTGAATGCCGACCTCGCGGGCGATGTCGGGCTGTCCTGCGGCGGGACTGCGGAGTTCTTCCTGGAACCGGTCGTGGCGGAGCTCGACGGGCTGTATCACGCCGTCGCCAGGGCCATCACCGAGCGGATGCCGGCCCTCGTGTCGACCGCGCTCGACTGGCCGGCCGGGCCGGCCAAGGCGGCGCGGGTCGGTGATCGCGTGGTAGGGACGGGCCTGCCCGGGAACCCCACGGTTGCCGAGCACCTGCCGTCGACGCCCACGGTCGACGAGGAACGGGGCCTCTTCGTCGAGCCGGTGCCGCGCCTCCCCCGCGTGATCGTCTTCGGGGCGGGGCATGTCGGGAACGAGATTGCGCGGCTGGCGGCGCGTGCGGGTTTCTATGTGGTGGTGATCGATGATCGGCCTGAGTTCGCCGACCCGAGTCGGCTCCCGGGCGTGGACGAGGTGATCGTCGAGAATCTCCGAACCGTGCTGGGCCGCGTGCGGCTCGACGCCGACGACTACGTTCTGGCGACGACGCGTGGCCACCAGTTCGATGCGGAGATCGTCGAGGCAACGGCCGCGTCGAACGCTCGCTACGTCGGCATGCTGGGAAGTGCTCGAAAAAAGGCCGTGATCTGGAAGGCCCTCGAGAGCCTGGGCGTTCCCCGCGCGGCCCTGGAGCGTGTTCGCGTGCCGATCGGGGAACGGATCGGTGCCGACACCCCGGCCGAAATTGCGGTGTCGGTCGTGGCAGAGCTGATCCGAATGCGGCGGCTAGGGAATCCGGGCCGCGAGTGATCGCAGCGAATCCAGTGAAATGCTCGCCCGCAGCATGAGCACCGTGTTGCCGCGGACCACCGTGATCGCTACGCCGGCCGCATCGGCCATCCTGGACGCGTCCGCCGCCAGCGCATCCTCCACCCGGCCTTCGAGGGTGCTCACGGGTCGCTGGACGATTTCGAGAATGACCCCGTCGAGGTCCTGAAGAACCCGGACGCCACGGCCGTCCCCCTGCGCGTCCCGATCGATCCTCACCACGGCCACGCCCGGTACCGTGTGAGGCTTCTCTCCCAATCGAGTGGCGGCGTCTGCGGAGTCGGACTCGATCCATTGCACCGGTGTCTGGTCGGCCTCCACCTCCGCCGCGCGCTCCCGCGCGAGGCGTTCACGTTGTTCCGCGACGGCCCCGATGTCCCGGGCGAGCTTTGCCTGCGGTGCTGCGGCGGCAGGAGCACCCTGCGCGGTAGGCGGTGCTGGTTCAGCCGCGGCGTTCTGCTGCAACGCATCCCGCCGCCCGGCTGGGGCCTCGTCAGTTGGCCTCGCCTCGGGGACCACCTCGTAGGCGCTTCGCAGTCGCTCGGCGGCTGCCTCCGTGCTCCGCGCCGGGCTCACGCTGTCGAACGCCGCCCGCGGCTGGTTCGCGGCGGACGCAGCGCCGGCGCGGGCGTCCACGGATGGACTCGGAGTGGCCGTGTCGACCAGCGCGGTCCGCGATGTCCGCGACGTGAGCGGCTGCTCGGGGCTCCGGAGCGGGTTCAGGGTTCCACGCGCCATCCACCCGACCCCAACCGCCAATGCGATCGAGGCCGCCCACCCGAGCGCGGTGAGCCGATTGAGGCTGAGGATGCGGCGCGGTCGCCGCCCGCCCGCCCGTGCCAGCACCGCGTCGAACGGGGGCACAGGCACGGTATCGGGTCCCGAAGCCCCGAGAATGGCGGCGGCGCGCTCGCGGAGCGCTCGGGCCTCGTCGAGCCGCCGCTGGCACTCCGTGCAGGCGGCAAGATGGTCCTCGACCTCGCGCCAGTCCTCGCTGGGCTGGCGGCCCTGGTCGAGGTAGGCGTGGAGCGTGCCTTCGTCAGCGTGCGACATCTCTCTTCTCCAACGCTTCATGGGCCTCGACCAAGCGTCGCCGCGCCCGGGCGAGCGTCGTACCGATGGCCCCTGCGGCCAATCCCGTCTGCTCCGCGATCTCCTCGTAATTGAACCCCGCGTCCCACAGGAGCAGAACTTCTCGATCCCGCTCGCTCAATTGCCCGAGGGCGCGGCGCACGGCCTCGACCCGCTGCGAGTGCTCGAACTCCTCCGCGGGATCGCTTGCCGTCATCTGCTCCGCGTCGCCGCGGATGAGCGTGAGGTGCCGGCGTTGCCGCACCGCAGCTCGCGCTTCGTCCCGCGCGAGGTTGGCCGCAACGGTGAACAGCCAGGCGCGGGGATTGTCCGGATCCTGCCCGAGTGCCCGCACGAATACCTCCTGCGCGAGGTCCTGGGCCCGGTCCGCATCCCACACCTTTCGGTGGAGGAAGCGGACCAGGTCCGCAAACGTCTCTCGATACACTCCGGCCCAATCGGTACTCACGCAGACCAGTTTAGCGTCCGCGGAACTCGTGCACTAGCCGCTGGACAGCCTGTGCCGAAAGTCGTTCGGCGCCCGCGTCGCCGATCTGGATCGCGATGCGGTCTCCGGACACGATCACCGAGCCGAACTCCGTCACGTATGGCTTGAGCTCGGGCAAGGCGTCGAGCACGGCGAAATACGCATTGCTGAACGCGACGACCCGCACGACGCGCTTGCCCGAATCGTGCTGAAGGTCGGTCCAGACCCCGTCAAGGTCCTTGAACAGGCGGCCGGCGACATGCCGAGCCTGGGCGACGTGACCGCGGCGGAGCAACACCTCGTCGGCAGCCTCCAGCTCGAGTGACGACTTGGCCTCGCGGCGTGCGCGTGATTGCTCCGCTGCGGCCACGGCCCCGGCACCCACCATGCTTGACGGAGCGGCCGCGGCCTGTCGCTGAGGCGCGCCGCGCGGCAGGTTTGCCACGTCGGCCGGCTCCTGCACCAGATACGACGTGTATTCGCTCAGCAAACCGTAGCGCAACGCCGTCCGACGGATCTCTTCCTCGAGCTCGGCGTTCGGGCCGCTGAGGCGGATCTCCCGCGCGAGCACGCCGATCTTCCGCGATGCCCACAGCCGGGGGATGAACTCGTTGTCCGACTGACGCACGGGAAAGGTCACCTCGGTCTGATAGCGCTCGGACCGGTCATTGCGGCGGCCTCGGATCGAGACTGTGCCGGGGCGTTCTCGATTTCCTGCACGGTAGCGCCCGAACACGACCAGCTCCTCACCGGAGAACAGGTCAGGCAGCGTCGACGGGTAGACCTCGGTCAGCTCCACCGGCGCGTCGCCGATCTCCAGGTCAGTGAGCACCGGATGCCGGATCTTCGCGGCGAGCACACCAAGGGCCGCCTCCACATCCTCGCCGGGCTGCACGTATTGGGTGCTGCCCCGTCCGGCCGCCGACAGCCGGTCCAGCAGGTAGGTGTTGACGTCATGGCCGACGCCGAAGGCGAACACGCGAGCACCTCCGCGATCGCTCTCGGCCTGAGCGGCGATGCGCTCGGGATCGCGCTCGCCCACCGAGGGGAGGCCATCGGTGAGGAACACCACGAGGGAGAGCCGTCCGCTCGGGCTGTTTGACCGGAAGGCCTCCTGGAGCGCGCCGGCGATGTTTGTTCCGCCGTCGGCTGACAGGTCGTCCACCCACCGACGGGCAGCACGCAGATCGCGCGATCCGCCACTCGACCAGTCGGCGGCGTACGTGCGCACTCCACTACTGAACGCGATGAGCTGGAATCGATCGGCAGCCTCCAGCGAGCCGATCAGCTGATGGAGTGCCGCCTTGGCCTGGTTCAGCTTGCTGCCTGACATCGATCCCGACACGTCGAGCACGATCGTCAGGTCCCTCGGCACGGTGCGCCCCTCGGGACGGCCCGGTGACAGCGTCAGCATGAAATAACCGTCCTCACCCGACGTACGGTGCGTGGCCAGCGTGATGCCTACCACCGGTCGAGCGAACGGAAGGAACAGAGAGAAGTCTCCACGAAGCTCGCTCTCGGGTCGGACGCGCAGCGTTCCGTCGTCTCGGGTCACTATCACCGGATGAGTCGGGGAGAACGGGTCACGGAACTGGTCGGCGTTATCGGCCCTGAGGCTGAATGTCAGGGGAACGGCAGCACCGCGCTCCCGCCGGAGCCCATCAGCGCCTTCCACCGACGCACGACTGCCCGTGCGCCCGCCCGCGGCGTAGCGGAACTGGAGCCCGTCCCCACTTCGCCGCAGGACCTGGCTGTACCGCAGCGTGATCTTGCGGGTCTGGCCCGGCCCGATCGGAAAGACCCGAGCCCGAATCAGTCCGTGTCCGGCTAGCTCGATGAGTGCGGGGTCACGCTTGCGACGAACGATTTCCTCATAGATCGCGCGCGCCTCAGCGGCATCCATGGTCTCGCCGCGCAGCTCTTCGTCGCCCTGGAACAGCGAGAAGTTGGCGAACACCGCCTCGCCGGGGAGCGGATAGAGGTAGTCTCCCTCCCCCAGACCCCCGCCGTCGTTCCGGAACCACTCCTCGACCTCAATCGCGGCCACCCGGCCCGTGACCCGCACTGAGACCACCGTCCGGACCTTGGTCACGCCAGACTCGGGACGGTGATGGGGCGGTGGCTCGATCCAGCCTTGCGCCAGGAGCGGGGCTGCGAGCAGGCTCATAACCAATGTGCTGAGCAGGACTTTCATGAGTTCCTCGCTGTATGGTCTACCCAAGAGGACGAGGCAGGCCTGCCGTCTTGCACACCTCACCGGGTCCCAGTTTGCTTGCCCAGGGGCTGCAGGTCCTCGATACTTCCGATGCCATGAGGATCGTGCCACGCTGGTTCCCCTTGTCGGGCCGAACAACAACCCGCCGGATCGTGAGCGTTCTGGCCGTGGCGATCACGGCCAGGGCCGGTGCCATGGATGCCCAGGTTCAGCATCTGCCGCGGCGCGGCGCGCGCCCCGTCGTCCAGCGGCCCACGGGGGGGTGGCAACTCGAGTCGAACGCCACAGTCGATCTCTGGTACCATGGGCTGGCAGTGATCGGCGTGACCCAACAGGGCTCGCTACCGCTCTACAGCGCGGCCTATGCCAGCAGGGTCCGGGAGGAAAAGGAGCGGCTCGGGATCTATCCGACCAAGCTCGATGAGCTCGGTGAGGAGATCGGCCGGGCAATCGAGAGCGACGAGGCCCTCTCCCTGCTGCACTTCGCGCCGCTGTATTTCCACGCGGCAGATCCCCTGGAGATGCTCCGCGCACTGGGTGCCGTAGCCGACCGACGTGCCGGAGACGTCGCCGTCGCCAACCCGCGAGTACGGTTCGGCGCTATCGTCATGACACAGACGCTGCAGACGGCGGGTCAGCGACGGGTCGTTGGGAAGCTGGTGGAGGCCATGGAGGACGAGTATGCCGTCTTCTTCCAGGAGTTTCGGGAGCGTCACCGCGCCGAACACAGCGACCAGCTCGCGGATTTGGACCGTCGCTGGACATACGGCCTCGCGCTCGATCTCGCGGATTTCCTGAAACGCTCGGGAATCGAGTCAGGCGTCCTGATCCCGTCACCGGCCCTTGGGCCCGAAGGCCGGCTCTTCCAGGGTGATCCACTCAGTGATCAGACTCGGCTCATCGCCGTCTGGATGCCGCTCGATGGAGGTGTGGACGCACCGTTGTATGGAGCCGCGCGCGAGTTGGGATTCACGGCTGTAGACCGGGTGGTCGATCCGGAGCGCTACGATCCGTCCGAGCTCGAGGATGTGCGCGCCAGCGCCGCGGTGCGGTTTGGAGCGATGCTGTTGGAGTTCTACGCGCCGGCGCAGCTGTCCGGTTACCGTCGAGCGTACATCGAGGCGGCGGGCCACGAGTCGGCCGGACGGGGGACGGCTGCCGCATTCGAGCAGACCTTTCCGCTCGATGCGGAGGTGCTATCGCTGCTTCGCCGAGAAATACGCCGCCGCTGACCCCCCTCTCAGGGAGGGCCGGGTCGAGACGTCAATCCTTCAACAACACGCATCCCGGATGACCGGTGTCGGTCGGTTCCAGGTCCGGCCATTCCGAGCAGATGGCCGGTTTGGCCGGCCGACCATTGGGCAGGGTTCGGTCATGCAGGGCGCAGTTGATGCCGTCCTCTGCGAGATAGCCGCACGCCGAGATCACCTCGCACTCGACGACGTCAGGTCCCGTTCGCTTGACCTTGCACAAGTAGGGCGGCTTCCGGGCCCGGAGCAGCTGTTCGAGCGCGGTCTCAGATTCGTGCACGACCACGTCAAGCGTCAGGTCGCGGCAGCAGGCTGCCCCCCGCCGATTGTCGGCCGTTCGGCACGCGGCCCCGATGCACGGGTTGCTTCCCTGCATCACGGGCAGCGCGCGTTGCGCGGCTCGCTTGAGGGGCAGGGGCAAGGCTCGCTGCCGCCCCCTGAACACCACGACGTACTTGCCGTTCCGCAGCTGGCGTTCTTGGGTCCCGTTGGGGTGCGGAGTGGGTGCGCGTGGTGGAGCGGCGGTGAAGCCATGAGCCGTGCATAGGGCTGAGCGGCCGGTCGCGCCGGTGGACCCGCGTCCGTTGACACCGGGTTCTTGCTGCGAGAGGTACTTGCATGGAATACGAATGACGGCGTCGACCAGCATATCGGTGCCGAGCACGTAGGGGCGGCCCATGTGGATGCGCTCCGTATGCCCCAGCAGCCACGTGGCCGCCGCATCGTGGAACGTCGGGTTGTCCTCTTCGAGGTCGGCGATATGGAGCGTGACGGCGAGTTCGCGGCACTGGGGACCGAGGCCCGTGCACGGTGGAGGAGTGGCCATACGCCTCAGCGCTGAATGGGGCGGCACGCCAGTGGACCGCCGGCAAGCGTCACCCGGTCACTGATGGCGCAGTCCAAGGTGGTCTTCTGTCCCGCCACGAGATCGCGAAGCTCGGCTATGGCCGCGGGGAGCCCCGGCGGTCGGAACCGCACGGTCACCGCGCCGTCCTCGAGGAGCGTCTGCTCGCGGAACTGTGCCCAGTAGTGCCCCTTCGCATCGGCCGGCAGGCACAGCGTGTCCGCCCCGAACACGCATACTTCGGTTCCCGGGAGTGCCTGTCCGGTCTCGAACACGGCCACGTCACCCTCCAGCGTGACCACGGGCGGACCGAAGTACACCGGGCTGCCGGGCACGCACGCTTGAAGAAACGCAACTACAATGATGACGAACATCCATCGCATGGTGCCTGACAAGTTCTCCGATTGCAGTCAAAAGGCAAGACTCGTGGTTGAGCCGCGCGAATGGCGACGAATGCGATGTCCCGCGATCGCGGCGCCAACCGCGACTGCAATGCCCGCGAGCGCGTCGATGCCGTAGTGCATCTGACAGTAGACGGTCGCCACCACCAGTAACGCCGCAGGTACCGTCAGCGCGGCGCCGAGCGACCTCCACTCGTCCCAGAGGGCAAACACCGCCGCCAGCGTCGCAGCGACGTGGGACGAGGGAAACGCCGTGCCGATCGAGGACCCGCCTCCGAGAACGGCATACACGGCCACGGCGCTCCACACGTCGCGCACCGGGCCCGTTGGGTGCTGGAAGGCGTAGTTCGGCCCCGCGACGGGAAACGACAGAAAGACGACGTAACACGTGACGTACGCCACCATCGTGGTGAACAAGACTCGCCGCGCCTCGGGCCGTTGGCCGCGGATCGTCAGCAGGATAGGGCCCACCACGACGAGCGGGTAGTAACTGAGATACGAGAGATGCAGGACGCTCGACCAGAACACCGATGGAGCATGCCGAATCCACTCGTATGATATCTGGCTTCCGAACAGCCACTGTTCCCATCCCTGCACGACGGCGTCATTGGCGAAGATGCGTTCGGCACCGTGCTCCATGCCGAGGAAGCCGAGCTCCGTATAGAACGGCATCAGTAGGATGAGCGGGTAGAGATCGTG
>JBDHEI010000033.1:0-33936 GCA_039591075.1 Gemmatimonadota bacterium | reverse complement strand
TTGTTCTGCACCTCCGTTATCGCCGCCGTTAACGTCGTCTTCCCGTGGTCCACGTGCCCAATCGTCCCCACGTTCACATGCGGCTTCGTCCGCTCAAACTTTGCCTTCGCCATGGCTCGGAATCCTCGGTGGAGTTGCGCTGTCCTCGTCGTCGGGTTTCACATCATGCGCCCGGCACCACCGTGGGTCGTCGGAGATCGCCAGGCGCTCCCCGACACCCAATCCGCCAGTCCGGACACGATCCTGCAAGCTCGCGACGGGGATTGAACCCGTGACCTCCTCCTTACCAAGGAGGCGCTCTACCACTGAGCTACGCGAGCAGCAAGCGGGCGACGGGACTCGAACCCGCGACCCTCAGCTTGGAAGGCTGATGCTCTACCAACTGAGCTACACCCGCGTCGCCACGACCCCAGTCGGACGAACCGGCCACCGTCGCGACCAATGGTGGGGGAAGGATTCGAACCTTCGTAGGCGTACGCCGGCAGATTTACAGTCTGCTCCCTTTGGCCGCTCGGGCACCCCACCATGCCCGCCTCGCTTACCGCCTCGCTGAGAGGCGCAGTCACACACACAGGGACGCCAAGGCGCCCCTGCGACACGTTCTGGAGCTGACGAAGGGACTCGAACCCTTAACCTGCTGATTACAAATCAGCTGCTCTGCCAATTGAGCTACGTCAGCCAAGCCCGTTTTCGCCAGACATTTAGGATAACCAGGCCATGGGGCGGCGTCAACGCCGAGGGCACGGTCCAAATTCGGACCCCCGGGGCGTCACCCCCGCAGCCGCCAGCGCGTGCCGTCCGGGGTGTCCTCCAGCTCCACCCCTCTGGCCAGGAGCTCGTCCCGAATCGCGTCCGCCCGGGCGAAATCCCGGTCTGCCCGTGCCCGAGCCCGGTCGGCGATCCGGCCCTCCACCCAGCGCTTGACCTCCTCGGCAACCGGGGCCGGCCCGGGAACGAGGTCCAGCACCGCCATCACCCCGTCGAGCGCCGTCAGCCCGGCTCCAGCCTCGGCGGCACCCCACCTCCCGTCATCCAACTCGCGGTTGGCCGCTCGGATGAAGGAAAAGAGAGCGCCAATCGCCCGCGGGGCGCTGAGGTCGTCATCCATGGCTTCACGGAACTCGGCCAGAAACGTCTGGACCGCCGGCGGATCGTCGGGCCGCCCCGGCGATCCGTCGGACGACTCCTCCACAGCATGTTCCAGCCTGGCCCGGAAGTCACCGATCCGGCGCACACCCTCCACCGCAGCGTCCAACGCGTCGTCGGTGAAGTTGAGCGGCTGTCGATAGTGGGTCGAAAACAGGAGCATGCGGACGGCCGCCGGATCGAGCCCCTCCTCCTTTAGATCCCTCGCCGTCAGCGTATTGCCGAACCGCTTGGACATCTTGGTCCCGCGAATGAACAGGAACTCCCCGTGCAACCAGAACCGGGCAAACGGCTGGCCGGTCGCCCCCTCGGACTGGGCAATCTCGTTTTCGTGATGCGGGAAGACCAAGTCGATCCCCCCCGCGTGGATATCAAGGGTCTCGACCCCGAACCGCTGCCGAATCTCGGTGAGCGCCATGGCGGAGCACTCGAGATGCCAGCCGGGCCGACCGCGCCCGAACGGTGCATCCCACGCCGCGCCCACCTGCTCGTCCTGATCTGCGGCCGCTTTCCAGAGGGCGAAATCCCGAACGTCCTCCTTGCTATAGTCGTCGCTCGCCACACGAGCCCCGGACCGCAGCTCCCGCCGGTCCAGCTGCGACAGCTCCCCGTAGGTCGGGAATCGCTCCACCGCGTAATAAACCGACCGGTCTTCTCCCACATACGCGACCCCACTCTCCAGCAGACGCTCGACGAGGCCTACCATCGGCACCACGTAGGCCGTCGCTCGTGGGTAGACGTCGGCCGGCCGGATGCGAAGGTAGTCGCTATCCTCGAAGAACGCCCCGACGAACGGTTCCGTGTGCTCGGTGAGCGACACGCCGCGCTCCGCTGCGGCCTTGATCGTTCGGTCGTCGACGTCCGTCAGGTTCATGATGAAGAGGACGTCGTACCCCGAATACTCCAGGTAGCGGCGGAGCAGATCGCCGAAGACGAACGTCCTGAAGTTGCCGATGTGCGCGTAGTTGTAGACCGTGGGGCCGCACATGTACACGGTGACACGCGGCGGCGCCAACGGCTCGAACACATCGAGACGGCGGGTGAGGGTGTTGTAGAGTTTGAGCGTCATGCGTCGCCACCGACCCCGGGCCGAGTGCGTCCTCCGGCCCTTAGTGGCCGGTAAGCTAGCATCGGGATCCGATTGGTCAACGCACGCCGACGCCGCCTCTCACCGGAGCACGATCTGAATCACCATCGGGCCGAACGCCCAGGTGAGGACGCCTCCGCCGGCCAGGCACACGATGGGGAGGGCCAGGTGCCAGGGCGCCCACGGCCGACCATCCAGCGAGCGCAGCCCCAACCCCCAGAGCCCCGCACACCAGACGGACACGAGGTTGACCCGCGTCTCGAGGAGTTCCACCCATTCGGGGACGGTGACCGACCGAGCCCAGAGGAGCGCCGGGCCCGTGGCGAACCGGTGCGGGGCCATGATTGCGTCACCCGCGGTCAGGTGAGCCCCGGGGTCGAGCAGGTAGGTGACCGCAAGCTCGCCCACGCGCTGCACCACGAGGGGCGCCAGCCCGAGGCCGATCACGGCAACCAGGCCGGGACGTTGGTCGCGCGCCAACATCAGCACCGGCTCGGCAGCCACGAGCACCAAGATCGCGGCCACGAGCAGGGTGGGCGTGGGAACGAGACGGTCGACCACGATGAGCCGTAACACGCCGGCCCGCAGAACCTCCCGCTGCGCGTCGAGTGCGGGGTCACCGAGTGACACCAGCGTTCGGTTGAGAATGGCCACCTGTCGCGGCACGGTGGCCACGCCGAGCGCAACCACGACAGCCACGATGATCGCAAGCGATAGGATGGGCCTGCGAGCCTGCACGGCCAGACGGTATGCCGTCCATGGGTCGACGAGGGCGAGACCAGGCAGCCGCCACCACTGGGCCGATCCTCTACTCATTTGACCCGGTCCTCGACCGACACCGCCGCCACGAGGATGTCTTCTAGGACGCGGTACCGTACCCGGGAGGCGGCCACGGGTACCCGATCCTGACGACACACGGCGAGCACCTGTTCGACGGTGAGACCGCCCCGGAGCGGCACGGCTATCCCGTGCCCCGTTCGGGAGGCCCCGCGGAACGTCTCGAGGAGCCGCCCAACCCCGGCCAGCGCCGACCCGGTCAGGGTGAGCTCGGCCACGCGCTCTTTGATCAGCGCGGCCGTTGATACGTCGGCGCGAACCCTGCCTCTCGCCAAGACGATGACTCGAGTGGCGATTCGCTCGAGGGTCCCCAGATCGTGAGACGCCACCAGCACCAGGCGCCCGGCCGCGGCCAGATCGGCGAGGTGTCCCCGCAACCGCCGCTGCACCAGCGGATCGATGGCGTTCAGCGTTTCGTCGAGTACGAGGACGTGGTCCCCGGCAACCGCGGCTGCCCCAAGGGCCAGCCGCTGAGCCATCCCCCGCGAATAGGTTGCAATCCGGCGCCCCACGAACTCGCCCAGATCGGCGAACCCGATGGCCCAACCCATCAGGCCGTCCCGCGCGCCCGCCGACGGCGCACGATGGGACGCGAGATACGTGAGCCATTCCAATCCGGTAAGCTCGGGCGGCGCGATCGGCGGATCGGGGGCAAGCCCGACCGCGCGGCGAGCCGCCAAGGTGCCCGCGCGGCGACCGGCCACGACCATCTCGCCACTCGTGAGCGGCAGGTCGCCGGCGATTGCCCTGAGCAAGGTCGTCTTTCCGGCACCGTTGGGGCCCACGACACCCACGATCTCTCCCGGCTCGGCAGCGAACGTGCAGTCAACCAGGGCCGCGCGCTGCCTACGACCACTCCCAAAGCTGCGACCGGCCGATCGGCACTCGAGTAGCGGCATCAGGGCGCCCCCCGCCCCGGGGGAGCCGGCAGCCGTACCACCCCCCCATGCGGCTACAACCACCCCGAGCACGACCCACCCGGCGAGCAGGATGGCGTCGAGCGCAAGGCCCTCGACGTGTAGCCGATCCGCCCGCCAGCCAAGTGGCAGGACGTTCCAAAGCCACACGATGGGACGCTGGACAAGTGGCCAGGCCTCGAGCAAGGTGTGCATACCCGACGGGGGGATCCCTCCGAGCCACACCAGGAGAAGCGTGAGGGAGGCCGCGCCGCTCGCGCCGACAAACGGCCCGAGGCTGAGGGCGAGGGTCCCCACGGCCCCGACATACACCCAGCCGACCAGCGCCAGTCGCGCCACCTGCGTCCACCCTCCGACCGGGCCGACCAGAACGGAGGCTGCGCCGATCACGATCGGCCCCACCAGCAGGGCAACTCCCGCCATGCGCCCTACTGAATGCACGTACCCGGATGCGGCCGCTCTACGGACGGCGGCGAGCGCCGGCCCCCTGGCCAGCAGCTGCGATCCGGCCACCGCCATCAGTGACCCGCACGCAACGAACGTGAGGCGCCCCGCCGCCGCGAGGCTCTCGCGGACCCCTCCGAGGACGGCCATTCCGACCAGCATCGCGGCCAAGAGCACGACGAGCTGCACTGCCCGACTCCGGATGACCAGCTGCAACCCCACCACGCACTCTGCGCGGAAGGCGAGAGCCAGCGACGGACCGCTCATGGCGAGAACCCGAGGGGGGGCACGAGGCCCCCCCTCCGCGTCCAGCCGATCGGTGAGTCCACTGAGAACGATGCGATCACGCGGGATCGAACGCGTAGCACATCCCGGTGCGAATCAAGTAGCAGTAGCCGCGAACGGCCGTCATATAAGGGTCCCGCCCTTCGAATTCGTTGTCGCATGTGGTGATGGCCTCAGCCATACACTTCGCGAGCTTGTCCTGCCGGGCATCGGCCGGCTGCGGGTTGGGCAGCATCGCCACCGCTCCGGCCAGTAGCAGGCTTGTCATGAGAGCTTTCATCCGGTCCTCCTTCACGACGGTGCGTGAGGCTGGTGACCGGCTGGACTGCGTGGGATACGATAGGTGAGAGGCAGGACCGCCAACGCAGCTGAATCGTGCGGCGGGGGGCAGATTATCGCTGACGGGGCGGACCCACCCGCCTAGAGCTCGCTAGCGCCGCTCGTCGCGGCGGCACGTCACTGGGATGGCGCGGGGGCTTCCTCTTCGACCATCACCACCTTCCGCTCGCCGGTCATGGATTCCACCAGTACCGCCTTCGGGGCTCGGGACGGATCCTGATCTCCGTAGACCTGGCCAAACAAGATGTGGCGGGTGAGGACCATGACGGTGGCCAGCGTGGGCACCGCCACGACGAGGCCCAAGGGCCCCATCAGGGTGGCCATGGCCAACACACTGAAGATCGTGAGCACCGGTGGCAGACTCACGCGTTCCTCGAAAATGAGGGGGGCGACCAGGTTCGCCTCGACGAGGTGGATGATGACGCCCAGCCCGAGGACGGCCGTGGCATGGACCCAGCCGCCGACGCTCAGCATGAGCAGGGCCGGGAGGATGGTCGACACCGTCGATCCGAAGAACGGAACGATCGCCACCACGCCCGTGAAGACGCCGAAGCCCAACGCATACGGTACCCGCAAGATCCAGAGACCGATCATCGTGAGAACGGCGAGCACCAGCATGGCGAAGAGCTGAGCCCAGATCCAGGTGCGGAGCGTGCCCCCGAGGTCGGCGGCAATCGTGCGGGCCAGCTGCCGGAACCGGGGTGGCACCAACGCGAGCATTCCGTCGCGGTAGAGAGACGGGCTGCGCGCGATGTAGATGGCCATGGCCAGTACGGCCACGAGCTCGATGGCGAGCTTGCCGCCCGCCTGCAGATATCCGACCAGTGACCCCCGCACGAAGTTCATGGCGTCGTCGATGACGGTCTCGACCACGCCCCCTCCCTGCGTCCCCAGGGCCGTGCCTTCCAGCACGGGGTAGCGCTCGGCAAGCCTGGCGAGCAAGGCTTCCAGATCCTCAGCACGCCCCGGAATCGAGCCAATCAGGTCCTGAGCCTGAGCCACGACGGGAGGGAGCACCAGCGCGCCGATGCCGGCCAGGGCGAGCAGGGTCCCCACCACGGCGACGGCGAGCGCAGTGGTTCTCGGGAAGGCCACCTGGCGCACCAGGAGGTCGGTCAGGGCCGAGAGGTAGACCCCGACGAGGGCCGCCATGAAGAGCAAAATGGCGACCTCCCTGATGCGCCCGAGGACGAGCAACAAAAGGGCGGCGACGAAGAGAAGGATCATCGTCACCGCCAGATTCCGCTCCTCGGAACGCATCAGCGGTCCTGCGGCTCCTCGTCCTCGACCACCTCCGCCTCCCCCTCTTGGATATCCTCACCGCCCTCCGGTAGCTGGCGCCGGTCTTCGCCTTCTCCGGGCGGGAGCATCCCCATCTTGCGCTTCAACTCGAGTAGCTGATTGTCGGCGGTGCCCTTGTACTCCAGTGCCTTGAACTGCTGACCGAGCACATCCCCCTCCAACTCGCCGGCCAGCTCGGCCGCCGCCAATGCCTGCCGTTCCATGTCCTCGATCTTCTCTTCCATCCGCCGGAAGCTCTCGAAGGCGCTCTGGTCGGACATCGATGACATGGTCTCCTGGATCCGACCCTGCGCCTCCGCCCGACGCTGCCGTGCCACGAGCAGGTTCTTCTTGCGCTTGGCATCCTCGATCTTGTCGTTGAGCTCGCGGAGCGAGACCTTGAGCGTTTCCACGTCGGCCTTGTGGCGTACCCACGTCTCGTGCATCGCCTGGGCGTGCTGGAGGTGTTCGTTGTGGCGGATCAGGGCCTGCTTGGCCAGGTCGTCCCGCCCCTCCTGGACCGCCAGCATGGCGCGCCGCTCCCAGTCCTCAGACGACCGCTTCTCCTTCTCGACCTGCGCTTGGAGCTTCTTCTCGTCCGCGATCGCCGTGGCCACTTCCTGCTTGGTCTTGGCGAGCTGTCCGCGCATCTCGAGCAGCAGCTGATCGAGCACCTTCTCCGGGTTTTCCGCCTTGCCGATCAGGGCGTTGATCTGTGCCCTGATCACCGTCGCCAGACGCTGAAAGATGCCCATGTCCGACTCACCCCTCTCTCGATGGCACGCCGGCACCTCCCGCCCGCGCGCGTCCGTTTCAGCTGCTAATGTACCACGAGGACCCCGTCATGTCCCGAGCGGGGGTCCGCTACGACCGCTGGGTTCCGTCCTCGCCACCCGGAGGCAACCGTTCCTCACGTCCCCGGGCCAGCATGCGCTCAGTAAAATCCACTTGCTCGTGTAGCTCGGCGACCTCTTCCCGCAGGCGCTCCATCTCCTCGAACATCGCAAGCTGACCGTCCCGCAGTCGAGTCAACTCGTCGCCGGCCGCCGCCGATCCCCGCTGCCGGATTCGATCGGCAATCGCCCGGCCCACCGGCGAGATGGAAATCAGAAACAGCGCGCCGCCGCCAAAGAGGAACGTGATCGCCAGGATGTCTTCCATACCTGTCGCTCCGATCGTTCTCGCCCGCCCCTAACCCTCGCCGGGCTTCAGCCGGGTCCGTTCCCGCTCCCTCGTGAGCAGCCGCTCGGCAAAGTCGAGCCGCTCCTCGACCTCGTTCAGTCGAAGCGTGAGGTCCTCGACCAGACCCGACTGCGCCTTGAGCTGCTCCAGATCCGATCGCCACCCTTCAAGCTCGGCCTGTCCTGCGCCGAGACGACGGCGCTCCAAAATCCGCGTGGCGATTCGATAGAGGCCCCAGAGGACGAACCCACCCATGGCCATCCCCAGTAGTGGTATCACGATCTCGTTGAAGATCATGACCGAGCCGATCTCGGGTGGGAGCGGAGGGATTCCTCCGGTCTGCGGGAGCATGGACGGGAGTGGGGCGGTCATCGGGTCCGACCTCAATCGCTTGGCGGGAGACGCCCCGGGTCGCGTTCCCGGGTCAGGACCCGCTCAGTGAAATCGACTCGCTCCTCGAGATCCTGCATCCGGCCCGCCACCTCTTCCAGCATGGCGACGCGCTCCTCGAGGCGCGCGACCGTCGGCTCTACCGAGCCACCGGCCGAGCTAACTCGTTCGTAGTGGCGGTCCACCCAGTGGCGGATGAGCCGAGCGACGGTAACGACGAAGATCACGCCGGTGGCCATCCCAGCAATTGGAATGAAGGGATCCATGCATCAGCCTCCGGGACGGTGAGGGCGCCGCCAGCTCATGCGGCACCCGGCCCGAGACGATCCGTCTCCTTATGGCGCGCCAGCATCCGCTCGGTGAAGTCGACCCGCTCCTCGAGCTCCCCGAGCCGGTAGCGCATCTCGTCCAGGTCGGCTCGCAGAGCCTCGCTCTCGCCGTGCGAAGGGAGGGCACCGTGCTTGCCCGAGATCCGCTCCCCCAAGGCCTTGCCCAACGGCCCGCGCAAAATCACCACAGCGCCGATGGTGAGGAACAGCGTAATGGGCACCAGAAACGGTGCGATCATTCCCATGGTCAGTTCCTTTCGGGCAGGCGCGCCGAGTCCTGGCGGGCCATCATCCGTTCGGCGAAGTCCTGTCGCTCTTCGAGCTCGGCCACGCGGTGGTGCAATACCTCGACCTGTCGCTCGAGCACCTCGGCGCGGCCGATCGGCCCTCGCAGCACGACCACCCCGGCAATGGACAGAAACAACGCAATCGGGATGAGCGGCTCCAGACCGTGCACGCTCAGGCGCCTTCCTGTAGGCGAAGGGCGTCGCGCTGCTGCGCCAGCACCCGCTCAGTGAACTCGAGCCGCTCGTGGAGTTCGCCGACTTCCCCTGCCACGTGTTCGACCGCGGCGCGGAGTTCCCCCACCTCCTCAGCCGGCGCCCCAGTTGGCAGGTGCTGCTTTTTCACCCAAGCCCGGGCCAGAATCGCGAGGACCGTGACCCCGCCGAAGGACGCCACGATCATCGAGATGGCGGCCCCGATCTCGATGGGATCGCTCATATCCGATTATCCTCCCGCTCCCTTGTACGGCCCCTGTTTCAAAAAGTGTCACGCCGGGCGAATTGTAAAGCCGGCTACGACCCCAGGACCGACGCCAGAAAACCTCCGGTGTACGAGCCCTTCCGTCTTGCCACCATCTCTGGCGATCCCGCCGCCACTACCTCGCCCCCTGCGTCCCCCCCCTCCGGGCCCAGATCGATCACCCAGTCCGCCGTCTTCACGACGTCGAGATTGTGCTCGATCACGATTACGGTGTTTCCCTTGTCCACCAACCGATGCAGCACGTCGAGCAGCAGCCGCACGTCCTCGAAGTGGAGGCCGGTGGTGGGCTCGTCCAGGATATACAGAGTTCTCCCCGTGTCCCGCTTGCTCAGCTCCGTAGCGAGTTTCACCCGCTGCGCCTCGCCACCGGATAGCGTCGTGGCGCTCTGTCCAAGGTGGATGTAGCCCAACCCGACGTCGTTCAGCACCTCGAGGCGGCTGCGGATCCGCGGCTGCTGGTCGAAGAACTCCAGCGCCTCGGCAACCGTCATGTCGAGCACGTCGGCGATGGATTTCCCCTTGTAGCGGATGTCCAGCGTTTCCCTGTTATAGCGCCGGCCCTTGCACACGTCACAGGAGACATAGACGTCGGGTAGGAAGTGCATCTCGATCTTGACGAGTCCGTCACCCTGACAGGATTCGCACCGCCCGCCCTTGACGTTGAACGAGAACCGGCCCGGGCCGTAGCCGCGCAACTTGGACTCGGGAAGCTGCGCATAGAGCTCCCGGATCGGCGTGAACAGGCCGGTGTAGGTAGCAGGGTTGGAGCGCGGCGTGCGGCCAATCGGGCTCTGATCGATGTCGAGCACCTTGTCGACCGATTCGGCACCGTCGAGACCATCGTGCTCGCCCGGGAGGGCCTTGGCCCGGTAGAATTGTCGGGCCAGCGCCCGATAGAGGATCTCGGTCACGAGCGTGGACTTGCCCGAGCCTGAGACCCCGGTGACCGCGATGAACAGGCCCAGCGGGAGTTCCACGGAGAGATTCCGAAGGTTGTGCTGCCTCGCCCCCAGCACCCGCAGCACCCGGCCGGGTGCCGGCTCCCGTCGGCGCGCTGGCACGGGGATCCGGAGCTCCCGCCGAAGGTACCGGCCGGTGAGCGACGTTGCGTGGTGCACGACGTCGTCCACCGACCCCTGCACCACCACCTGCCCGCCCTCACGGCCGGCCCGCGGCCCCAGGTCGATCACGTGATCGGCCGACCGGATCGTCTCCTCGTCGTGCTCCACCACGATGACCGTGTTCCCCAAGTCCCGTAGCCCGAAGAGCGTTCTGAGCAGGCGCTGGTTGTCACGCGGGTGCAGGCCGATGGACGGCTCGTCGAGCACATACAACACGCCCACCAGACGGCTACCGATCTGGGTCGCGAGGCGGATCCGTTGAGTTTCCCCGCCCGACAGCGTGGACGCCCCGCGGCCGAGGGTCAGATAGCCCAGCCCCACGTCGGTCAGGAACCGCAGCCGGTCGATCACTTCCTTTAGAATCGGGCCCGCGATCTCGGGATCCACCCCCCGTTTCCCGTCCGAGCGCAGCGGCACCGCCTCGAAAAAGGCTAGGGCCTTGTCCACCGGCAGATCGCCGACCGCGCCGATGCTCTGGCCGCCTACGAACACGCTCAAGCTCTCGGGCTTGAGGCGGTGTCCGTGACACACCTCGCACGGCACGTCGGACATAAAATCGGAGAGCTGCTGCCGGACAGCGTCGGACGAGGTCTCGTGATAGCGCCGCGTCACGTTGAGCAGGATGCCTTCCCACTCGATCTCGTAGTCCTTCCTTCGACTTCGGGCCGTCTCGAAGCGGAATGTCCGGCCGGGCTCGCCGTACAGCAGGGAATTGCGGACCGGCACCGGGATCTCGGCCCACGGAGACCCGAGATCGAAGCCAAGCTCCCGAGCGAGGGTGGGGAGCACCACGGTCCGGAGATACCCCTTTGGCTCTCCCCACGGGATCACCACGCCCTCTGGGATCGAGAGACTGTGGTCGGCAAGCACCAGCTCAGGGCTCACGACCCGTCGCTCCCCGAGACCGCCGCATGCGGTGCAGGCGCCGTAGGGCGAATTGAACGAGAACTGCCGAGGCTCGAGCTCCGCCAAGGAGTATCCGCAGGTCGAGCAGGCAAACTGCTCGGAGAACACGACTGAGTCGACGGTGCGGCCATGTCGGGTGACCTCCACCAATCCGTCCGCGGCTCGGAGCGCCGTCTCCAGTGAGTCGTGGAGCCTTCGGCGATCCTCCGAGCGCACCGTGAGCCGGTCCACCACGAGCGCGATGTCGTGGTTCACGCGCCGCTTGAGCTTGGGCGGCGACGACAGGTCGTAGACATCACCGTCCACCCGCACGCGAACGAACCCCTGTCGCCTGGCACTCTCGAACAGGTCCTTGAACTCGCCTTTACGCCCTCGCACCAGCGGGGCCACCACCTCGATCTTGGTGCCCGCCGGCCACGAAAGCACGAGGTCGGCGATCTGGGAGGCACTCTGCCGGGAGATCGGCGACCCGTCGTTCGGGCAGTGCGGGGTCCCGACCCGGGCCCACAACAGGCGCAGGTAGTCGTAGATCTCCGTGACGGTGCCCACCGTCGAGCGCGGATTGTGACTGGGGGCCTTCTGCTCGATGGAGATGGCCGGCGAGAGACCCTCGATCGCGTCGACGTCCGGCTTCTCCATCAGGCCCAGGAACTGCTTGGCGTACGCCGAGAGGGACTCTACGTAGCGCCGCTGGCCCTCGGCGTAGATGGTATCGAACGCCAGTGAGGATTTGCCGGAGCCCGAGAGCCCCGTCACGACCGTGAGCCGGTTGCGCGGGATCTCGACGTCGACGTTCCGGAGGTTGTGCACCCGAGCGCCCCGGACGACCAGATTCTGGTTCGGCATAGCCTTTAAAGCTAGACACCGCCGGGTTTCGAGGTCAATTGCCGGGTCCGGCCGCGGGTGCCTTGCGGGGGTCCAAAACGAGCCGTAGCTTCTCGACCCCCGAGCCGTCTGAGGAGACCCGGCGTGAGCGCCACCGATCCCAGGGATGCCATCCTCGTCTTGACCACGCTCCCGACGGCTTCGGCGGCTCGAGCGTTGGTCCGGACGCTCGTCGATCGGCGGCTCGTAGCGTGTGGCACCGTTGTGGGCGGTGTCACGTCGATCTACCGGTGGGAGGGGAAAGTTGAGGAGTCAGCTGAAGTCCAGGTGCTCCTCAAGACGCGCCGAGGTCGGTGGGATGACCTGCAACAAGCAATGACCGAGCTCCATCCCTACGACGTGCCGGAGGTGTTGGGGCTCACTATCGCAAGCGGGCTCCAGGCATATCTTGATTGGGTGGGGAGCGAAACCACTGAATCGGAGGGTGGAGGGGCATGAGTCGTCACAGACGCCGCCGTCGGTCCCGCCGACGGGCAGCCGCCAGAGAGGCGGCGGGCCGCATGTTCTCGGACGCAAGCACCTCGCACAACTCTGGCAGTGCTCCCTCGCGCCATCCCATTCCTTTCGTATTGGCCACGGACAGCCCGGGGGAACCTGACCGGGACGAGACGGCAGCCGATTTGGCACCGGAGCAGACCGAGGTGATGATGGAACCGGACCTCCAAGACCGCGAGGCGGCACCTGACGTACCGGAGCATCCAGAGCCGCCAGCCGCGCGTTGGATTCCGGCCCCTCGAGCTCCCGCAGCGAGGACCGCCACCGTGCCGGAGCCCTCATCCGACGAGCTGCTCTATCGTGCGGCGCGCCAAGCCGAGCTGAACGGCGAGAATGCGCGCGCGATCGGCGTCTACCGCGAGCTGCTCGACCGGCACGAGGGCCACGTGGCGGCTCGGGCCAATCTGGCCCTGCTCCTAGGTCGGACGGGCCAGCACGAGGCGGCGCTCGTGGAGTTCGCGACCTGCCTCTCGCACGATCCCGACAACACCGAGGTGTTGGTGTATCGAGCAGCGCTGCTCGCCACCGAGACGCGGTACGCCGAGGCGGAAGGCGACCTGCACGCGGTGCTCAGAATCGACCCCGGGAACGTCGAGGCGCACTATCATCTCGGACTCGTGCTCTCCCGCAAGGGGCGGTGGGCCGATGCCACCCCGTTCCTGCGTCGGACCATCGAGCTCGATTCGAGCCGGGCGTCCGCGTACTTCTATCTGGGGGAAGCCCTCAACCACGTGGACGACCTCGATGGAGCGCTCCGGTGTTATCAGCGGGCGGCGGAACTTCGCCCCAACGATTCCCGGGCCCTCTACGGGATCGGCATCGTGCTGGATCGCTTGAACCGCCCCGACGATGCCGCACAGATGTACCGGCGCTCCCGCGAGATCCTGCGGCAGTGATCCGAGTCGCGGTGGACGACCTCGCGTTCGTTGAGGCGGACGCGTTGGTCCGCCCGACGACCGCGAACCTCGAACCTCTTTCCCCAGCGCTGCGCCGGCTCGAGCAGATCGGCGGGCCGGCGTTCGTCAACCAACTCGCGATGCCCATGCCACTCGCGGTGGGTGCCGCCGTTGTGACGGCGGGCGGGGACCTCGGCGCGGAGTTCGTCATCCATGCGGTGATCGCGAGCGACGTCGACCCAGTCACACCGAGCGGCGTGCGGCGTGCGATCACCAGCGTGATACAGCGCGCTGCCGACTGGGAGTTGGGCCGAGTCGCGACCCCACTGATCGGCGCCGGCCCTGGCAACCTCACCCTCGAAGACGCCGCCCGCATCCTCGTTGACACACTCGCCACCGACATGCGGACCGCCACATACCCCCAGGAAGTGTGTATAGTGGTGGAAACCGAAGAGGACCGGGAAATCGTGGAAGCCTTCATCAGGGGTCGCACGCGGCTGTGAGGCGACGGGTCGGCGCCGTCGCCGTCCTACTCGTCTGGATCGGCGTCATGGGCTGGTTGGTCAAGCGGGAGTACTTCCGCCCGCAGGCCGAGCTGTTGGCCGAGGCCGGACTCAACGTCTCGCCAGCTGCCACGTTCTATCGGCTCGATCTGGGCGGACAGCAGATCGGGTTCGCGTCCAGTCAGGTCGACACCCTGCAGGACACGATCCGGCTCCTGGACCAGATGGTACTCCGAATCCCCGCCCTCGGCTCGCTGCAGCGGGTGGAGGCGAGGACCAGCGCCAACCTCACCCGCACGCTCCGTCTCAGGAGCTTCGACGCCACCCTCCGCGGTCAGGATGTCCGCTTCGGCGTGGTTGGACGGGTGACCGGCGATTCGGTTCTCGAAGTCGATATCCAGAGCGCCGATTCGAAGCAGACCTACCGGATCCCGCTCGAGCGGCCCATCGTGCTCCCGGCGCTCCTCCCGCTCCAGCTCGCGTTCGGCGGCAACCTCGGGGTCGGTCGGACCTACTCGATGCGGCTGTTCGACCCACTCACGCTTGCCGAGCGGGACGTGGACATCGTGGTGACGGCGGAGTCCACGTTCATCGTGCCCGATTCCGCCGAGCTGAGCGGCGTTGAACCGGTCTGGATCGCAGCGCGCTGGGATACGGTTCATGCTTGGAAGGTGAAGCAGGAGATGGGCGGATTCTCGGTCGAAGCGTGGATCGACGACCTGGGGCAGATCGTGCAGGCGAAGACGCCGGTGGGATTCACCATGGAGCGGACCGCCTACGAGATCGCCTTCGAGAACTTCATGCGACGAGAACCGGAGCTCACCGTCGCAGGGATCGGCGCCGACCTGGTCCGCGCCACGGCGATCGCCTCGAACGTGGTACTGTCGGATGCGCAGGACTCGGTGCGAGTGCGGCTCACGGGCGTCGACCTCGTCGCCTTCGACCTGTCGGGCGGCCGCCAGACCCTCGTCGGCGACACGCTCGTGGTGACCCGGGAGAGCGAGGATCTCCTGAGGGCCAAGTATCGGTTGCCCGCCTCGGGCCCACCGTTCGATCCGTATCTGGGGTCTGAGCCACTCGTGCAGAGCGACGACCCGCGTATCCAAGCGCAGGCCCGGCAGATCGTCGGCCGGACGCGCGATCCGCGCCGGGCGGCGCAGTTGCTGAACGATTGGGTGCACGGCGAACTCGCCAAGCGGGTCACCGTGAGCGTGCCCAGCGCGCTCGAGGTGCTCGAGACCCGCCGCGGTGACTGTAACGAGCACACCGTGCTGTACGTGGCGCTCGCGCGGTCGATCGGCATCCCGGCCCGGACTGCCGCCGGCCTCGTCTATGTGGACGGGCGGTTCTACTACCACGCCTGGCCGGAGGTCTACCTGAATGGCTGGGTGGCCGTCGATCCGACCTTCGGCCAGTTCCCGGCCGATGCCTCGCACCTCCGGTTCACGGTCGGCGGACTCGCACGCCAGGTGGAGCTGATCCAGCTGATCGGCCGGCTCGAGCTCGAAGTGATCCAAACGAGGGCAGGCGGATGATTCGGCTCGAGCGCCTCACCAAAACGTACGGCAACTTCGTCGCAGTGAACGCGATCGAGCTGCATGTCCCCCGTGGCGAGCTGTTCGGTTTCCTAGGTCCTAACGGGGCGGGCAAGACGACGACCCTCAGGATGATCGCCGGCATCATGCGTCCCACCGAGGGGCGCATCTGGCTGGGCGGCGATGATCTCATCGCTGACCCCATGTCGGCTAAGCGGCGGCTCGGCTTCATTCCCGATCGACCGTTCGTGTACGAGAAGCTCACGGGCGCGGAGTTCCTGCGGTTTGTGGCGGGCCTGTACGGGCAGGACGGCAAGGTTGTCGAGCGGCGCATCGACGAGCTGCTCGACCTGTTCGAGCTGACGGTCTGGAAGGACGAGCTGGTCGAAGCCTACAGCCACGGGATGCGCCAGAAGCTCATCATCTCCAGCGCACTCATCCACAAACCCGAGTGCATTGTGGTTGACGAGCCCATGGTGGGACTCGACCCCAGGGGCGCGCGACTCCTCAAGGACATCTTCCGCGCCTTCGTCGAGCGGGGTGGCACGGTGCTCATGAGCACCCATACGCTCGAAGTGGCGCAGGCCATGTGCGATCGGATCGCCATCATTCAGGAGGGCAACATCGTCGCGCGGGGCACGATCGACGAGTTGCGGCAGCAGACGGCGGCGGGCGACGCCTCCCTCGAGGAGCTGTTCCTGAAGCTCACCGGCGGTGAAGCCGTGAGAGAGCTCGCCGCCATCCTGCAGGACTGATGCGGCGAATCGAGGGGCTCTGCGCGCTGTACGCTGCCCACTGCTCCGCCTTCCCTTTTCCCCGTAGTCGATGCACCCCTTAGCCCTCGTCATCGCTCCCAAGTGGCGCACCGCGCTGGCCCGCTTCCGCCAGGGCCAGACGCGCGGGAAGGCGCTCATCATCGGCAGCGTCGGGCTCGTCTTTTGGCTCGCGGTGTTCGGGGTGCTGTACCGAGTGCTCGGCTACTTCCGAGGGGTGGAAGAGATCGGCCCGTTGCTCGCCAGCAAGCTCTTGAGCCTGGCGCTGCTCTCGTTCCTGTCGATTCTGCTTCTCTCGAACGTCATCACGGCCCTCTCGTCGTTCTTCCTCGCCAAGGACCTCGATCTGCTGGTGTCGTCGCCGGTGGACTTCCTGCACGTGTACCTGGCCAAGCTCGGCGAAACGCTGGTGCACAGCTCGTGGATGGTGGCCCTCATGGCGGTGCCGATCTTCACTGCCTACGGCGTGATGTACGACGGAGGATGGTTCTTCGGGCTGTTCGCCGTCGCGGTGTTCGTGCCCATCCTGGTCATGCCGGCGGTGCTGGGAAGCGCCACGACCCTGATACTCGTCAACGTCTTTCCCGCGCGCCGGACGCGCGACCTGCTCTCGGTAATTGCGATCGCGGCGGCGGGGGGGGTGGTGATGCTGTTCCGGCTGATCCGGCCGGAACGGTTGGCTCGGCCCGAGGGATTCCAGAGCCTGCTCGATTTCATCACGGTGCTGCGCACACCCACGTCACCGTTTCTGCCGAGCGAGTGGACCACCGATGCTGTGATGGGATACCTGGTGGGACCCTTCGACTGGTTCCCGGTCATCGTGCTCTGGAGCTCGGCCATGGCCACGGTGGTGCTGGGCGCCATGCTCCACTCCGCCTTGTATCCTACCGGTTTCACGAAAGCGCAGGAGGGAGCGGAGCGGTTCGTGAAGGGGTGGATCTGGCAAGCACTCCTCGGTCCAGTGTTCTCGCCGCTGTCCGTGTCGAAGCGAGAGTTCGTGATCAAGGACCTAAAACTGTTCTTTCGCGACACCACCCAGTGGAGCCAACTGATTCTCCTCGGCGTGCTGGTCGTGATCTACCTCTTCAACATCCGCGCGCTGCCGCTGTTCACGGGCGAGCAGGTGCCGTTCTATCTGGTCACGGTCGTCTCGTTCCTGAATCTCGGCCTCGCAGGATTCGTGCTGGCCGCCATCGCCGCCCGGTTCGTCTTTCCAGCCATCTCGCTCGAGGGACGGCAGATGTGGCTGCTGCGATCGAGCCCGCTCGACCTCAAGGCGTTGCTCTGGTCCAAGTATTGGGTCGGGACGGTGCCACTCCTGGTGCTGGCGCTCCTCATCACGGTCTTCACCAACGTGATCCTCAAGGCGAGCCCGTTCATGATGGCCGTGAGCGTCGGGACGATTGTGCTACTGACGGTCGCCATCAGTGCGATGGCGCTGGGGTTCGGGGCGCTCTACCCTCAGTTCGAAACCGAGAACGCGGCCCAGATCCCCACGTCGTTCGGCGGGTTGGTGTTCATGATGACCACCATCGCCCTGCTCGCGCTGGTGATCGTGATCGAGGCCGTGCCGGTCTCCACCTATCTGCGTGCGAGCTTCAACGAGCAGCCGATACCGGTGGACATCTGGATGATCGCCGCGTTCGTGGCGGTAGCCATAATCTGCCTCTCGGCCACGGTGCTGAGCCTGAAGGTGGGGCTCACCAGGATGGAGGGGTTCGAGTTCTAACGCTCTCCGCACCGACCACGGATACTTCAGCGGATCGTTGTCCCCCCGGGGAACCCTTGCGCCGTCCTGGCGTCGGAGGAACTACAATCCCTCCAACCGGACGACCCGTGGCCAGTGACCGGAGGAGCACACCGGACAAACGGGCCGACCGCACTTGGTCTGGTCGGCGCTACCCGCCGGTGGTCCTGGCGCTTCGCTACTGCTTGGGCACGACGAAGCCGTACACCGAGAGCTTGTCCGGACTCAGCTGGTTCGTGACCAGCACCAGAAACTCGAGCTCGAAATCGGGATGCACGTACTCCCGAAAGAGCTCCACATTGGCTTCATCTATGGCGATGCCAATGGGCCCACCCAGATAGCCCGGCCTGCCCATACCTCCTCCGCCCAGGTAGGTCAGCACCCGGCCCTCGTCATTGAAGATCTGCACATGGTGGAACTGGAAGTCGGCCACGTATAGGCGCCCCTCACTATCCACCGCCACACCCTTGGGGACATCGAACGCGCCGAAACTGGCACCGCGCCGTCCCACCGTCAGGAGATACTCGCCGCCGGTCGAGTACACCTGCACACGCCCGGCAAACTGATCGCTGACGTATACCCGATCGTACCGGACCGCGATATTCAAGGGCCAGCGCAAGGTCGTCGAATCTCCTTCGGGGAGTGCGACGTCGGGGAATGCCCGCAAATACCGTCGGGATGCCTTGTCGTACACCTTGACTTGCCGCGTGCCGAGGTCGGTCACCCAGACCCGGTCCTCCGTCACGGCGACTCCGCCGGGTCCCCTGAGACTGTCGCTCACGACGCCCGCGTACACTCCGTCCGTCCCGATGATCACCACCTCGCTCCGCGTGTTGTCTACGATGTACAGCTCGCCGGTCGCACGGTCCACTGCACAGTTACTGGGCTGCGGCAGCGTGGGACTCCTGATCTGGCGGATGGTCCGTTCGGCGAGGTCGATCACCGAGACTCCGGGCATCTTGACGTCGCACACGTAGATCAGGCCGGAGTCCACTGCTACGCCATAGGGCCGGACGATGCGGATGGGACTCCGCTTCTGCTCCTCCCCGATGAGGGTAGACAGCAGGGAGCGCCCGGATCCCTTCATGTCGTCGAGTGAGGAAATGCCCGTGAGAAACTGGAACCGCGCCGTGTCCGGCGGCGGCGGGTAGAACACGTACTGCCTCGTGCCGCCACTGGCACACGCTGCAAAGAGCATCGCAGTGGAGAAGGAACCCACACCAGCCAGTGCGCGTCCAAACACCAGCATCGACAGCCTCCAACCGACAGGAAGAGCCATGTGTGCACAAGGGGGGTGGCCGCCGCGGCCACCCCCCAAGTTCCTTCCAGTCTACACAGGCCCCGGCACGAATGCCAGGGGTGCCGTGCCCTACTTGTTGTGACAGTCCGTGCAGAAATCCGCGGCGCGAAGGAAATGCACGCCGTAGCTCGCCACGCCATGGGGATCGTGGCAGCTGGCGCACTCAACATCTCCGGCGTATGCCTTCGCGGTCGCACCAATGGCGGTCTGCCAGCCGGTACCCCCGAACGGAATGTTGTACCCGACGGGGTGGTCATCCGTCAGGTCCGTCGTGACGTTGGCCTTCGAGCTGACAAACTCGCCCGTTATGTCGACAGTACCACCCGATCCACCGAACTGATCGATGTTGAGGGTACCGTCGTGACATCCGAGGCAGCGGAGCGAGGCGGTGCCGGGCGCACCTGCCGTCGTCGGGCCGTTGCCGGCAATCGTGGTGCCGTACATCGTGTACGCATTCGCGCCGGTATTCAGCGTGTGGTTCCACAGCGGCCCGTAGGCAGCGCCAATGGCTTCGTGCGGCGCATGGCACGACTCGCACATGTTGGTGGCCAGGTTCCTGTACGTGCTGACCGGGTTCGACCCCGTGAAATCGTGGGGACTCGCCCTGAGCGAGAGCCAGGTGCCCATGGCACCGTTCCACAGCGGTGTCGATGCCGACGCGGCAGTGGGAAGCGCGATCGCCACGAGCGCCGCGAGCAGGGTTGTCTTCATCGCCATCGTCCGCCTCCTTGTCCACAGAACGTACCAGTCAGGGCTGGCCGCAAACCCCCGTTCGGTCCGGAAGACCGACCGAGGAGGTACCCGATGCCTATTCGCTCGGGGACCTTAGCTCATGTCACTGCCGATAGTGTAGGTTCGCGTTTATGAGTTTTCCATTAATGAGTGATGAAGATGTAAATGTGGAATTGTTGCTTTTCTGCTGCGCTGCACCTCCTCGGGCCGTGCGATCTGCGCTTCGCACGCAGCGCTGTAACAGACTGACAGGAAGCAACTTGTGACTCGCCTGAGGCTTCCTCGCAACGGCAGGTGGACGAGTGCATAGGCGGCGTAGCTGTTCGGTATTCGTGCCCCGGACGCCGAGAGTCGAGAACGCGGTGGCTCGAGCTTCTTGACGGACCCATCGGGAGCGAGATATTCGTCGTATCCTCAGTCCGTTGCGACCTCCACCGCGCTGCCGGAGGCGCTTTGGTGGCAACGCTCTAACCTATTGTCTGGCAACGACTTGTTGTTCGCTTCACGATTCCTTCAGACTGCAAGTGCGATACTTTGTATCGATGGCACCGATGGGGGGGCTTAGAGGGGAAGAGGAGCGTAGGAATAGATTGGGGCTACGCGCTTCGGAAGGATGAGCATTGCGGGCACGCGTCTATTCGTTGAGAACCCTCGTGAGCATCCTCGTCGCCGCAGTCCTGATGGGCGGATGCTCTACCGTCGCTGCGGTCCTGCTCGACCTGCCCGAGCAGCCGGAACCTGCGTCGCAGAGTGGCCCGGAGTCCCGTGGAGCCTTGGCCGGGCCTGCGGATGCGGTGCCGGAGGAGCGCGCGCCCCTGCCGATCGAGCTCCTAACCGATCGCGATAGCATCATTGAGCTGCTGCCCAAGGACGTTGCCGGCGGCGTGGATTGGGTTGCGGCTATCCGTGAGGGCGTGATAGAGCCACGCTGGAACCGGCCCGGCGATACCACTGTCCGGGGACTGCCGGGTTTCGCATTCGACATCTCGCTCAAGGGCCCGGACCAGATGTTCGACGCCAGGTTCCCCCACAGCGCGCACGTCGAGTGGGTCGGCTGCCAGAGCTGCCACGAGGAGATCTTCGAGTACGGCGGCGAGCCCATCACCATGGAAGCGGTCAATGCCGGCGAAGCCTGCGGTCGGTGCCACGGTCTCGTGGCATTCGCCGTTTCCACGTGTGTGCGGTGCCATGGCGGATTGCCTGCGTACGAGCCCATCGAGGAGCCGCTGGGCCGCGACCTCATCATGGCTCGCGCGGAGGCTGCAGGCGCGATGGACGACGCGTACCCCGCAGCGCGTTTCCCACACTGGTCTCACCGGATCCGGTACCGCTGCACGGCCTGCCATCCCTCGACATTCGCGATGCGGGCAGGTACCGATACCTTGGCGATGGCGCCGATGCGCGAAGGCACGGCGTGCGGGAGCTGTCACGACGGCGCGGCGGCCTTCGGTCTCGTGGAGTGCAGACGGTGCCACACCGAACCCACGAGCGACGCATCGGAAGAGCCGTGAACGGCGCGGCGCTCCGCGGCTGCCTCATATGCGGTCTACTGGTCGCCGGTTCCGGACACCTCACCGCTCAATCCCCAGTTACCCTGCGAGGTGTGGAGGGGCGGCTGGGCGCGCGCGTGATGCGCAACTGGTCCCGCAATTCGACCTACCCCGAGGGAGCCTACCTGCTGCAGACCACGGAGTGGGTGCTTCTGAGAATCGACGGTGCGGTGGTGCATCCCAACCTGTTCAGGTTCGGCGCAGCCCTGCAGCCCCAGTGGGCGCAGAGCGGAGGAACCAAGGGAGACCAATCGGGGTTCCGCAGTTTGGCGTGGTCGGCGGACGCCACATTCCTCCACAATGGCAGGCCCTATTGGATGACGTTTACGGCCGGTCAGTCCGAGACCGTCCGAAGGGACCGAACAGGCTTCGGCGATGAGCGGTGGCTCACGCGCTATGTGGGAGAGTTGCATATGCTCCTTCCGGGCCTGCCAACCAGGCTCCAATACCGGTACGATGGTGAGTCGGCGGCGTTCGATGGCGCAGGGCCAACCGGCTTCTCGTCCCACTCCCTGCGTCTGAATGCCGAGAACAGCAAGACCAGGGTTTTGCTCGAGCGGCTGTGGCTGCCGAGCACCCAAGGCCCCGCCATTGGGCAGTGGATCGGCAACCTTGCGCACCGACATCGATGGGGCAGCGGCAGCATCTGGAGTTCGCAACTTGGGTACCTGCGCTACGACGGCCCAGGAGGCCGGACACGGTGGAGTTGGTCGGAGGCGGGTCGAATCCGACACACGAACCGCCTCACGTCCAACCTTTCGCTCCGCTACCTGACAACGCGATCGGACGTGACCCTGAACTCGATCTGGACCACGGGCTTTGGGCTGTCGTACCCGATCGGGTCCGGATTGAAGGGGAGCACGAGTTTCGGCTCGCAGTGGACCCGGCGCCCGATCGACCGGGAGCGGCGGCTGACCCTGACGCAATCCGTGGGTTTCCTCTATCGGTTGCCGGGACGGATCCGGATCAACGGTGGGGGCTCGGTAGCGTTCGTCGGCGTCAGGTCGGAGGTGGGAGGCGATGGCCTGGCCGAGATCGTGGGAGAGGAACAGGTGGTGGGGCTCGACGGCAGTTTTCTGCTCGAGAACCCTGGAGTTGACCCTGCCTCGATCCGTGTTTCGAGCGTTGATCGCGGTCTTCTCTACCAGGTCGGATTGGATTTCGACGTGCTGGCGAGCGGCCCGTTCACGCTGATCGCTCTCACCCCGGCCAGCCGCATCGCCGTCGGGGACACGGTGTCGGTCGATTATGCGTACGCTCTCCCGCCGCTTGCACCGAGCGACCAGCTGGCTGCCTCGGCCGAAGCGCATCTGCTGGCTGGACCGGTCGACGCATTCGTGCGGCTGAGGCGGACGGTGCCACTGTCGGACGTACCGGAGGGCAGCATTGGCAACTTCTACCTGAGCGATCTCAACGAGACCGAGCTCGGGATTCGAGTCGGCGGGCGGTTGTTGTCCGGTCAGGCGCGGGCCGCAGCCACTCGGCTGCTGCGGCAATCGGGGGATTTCGACTACGCCTTGACGTCCATGCACGGCAGCTTCAGCATGAGATTGCCGGCGCGAATGTCCATCAACGTCGGCGGTGGTGCCAGTTGGTCGGGCCGTGCGGCGAACCAAGCACGAACGCTCAGCGTCTCTGGGGGCGTGTCGTGGGCCGCCCGAAGGTTCCTGAGCGCGTGGGCCTCGGGCGGCGCGTGGACCGTGTCACAATCCTCGACGGACCTGACGCGGAGCCACATCGGCGGGCGGCTGGGCGCATCCTTCCGTATCGCGCGAGTGAGCATCGAGGCGGACTACCAGGTCCGCACCTGGGAGGACGGCCTCCGGCGGACCGAGGATCGGTTCTCGGTGCGCGTGGAGCGGACGTTCTAGGATGTCGTGGCTGCGGTTCTGCTGGGCTGGTGCCGTGTCCGTCCTGCCCACCGTCCTCGTCGCGCAACACCCTCAAACCTCCGACGATACACCCGTGCTTCCCGCCAGCGGCTGTGACTACTGCCACGGCGCGCACGTGGGGCCGCGCAGCCGGTTCACCCTCCGCCTTGGCGACGACGACTGGCCCACAGAAGTCGAGGTCTGGCTCCAGACGCAGGCACCCGGCGCAGGTGCCGTTTCCGCAAGCTGTGCCCGGTGTCACCTCGGCCAGGGCTTGCGGGGGCGACAGCCGGAGATTTCGGATCTTACCGTCGCCCAGCCGTCGGACGGCGCACTGTACCTCCCGCTTGCACGGGGCGCGAGCCACCCCCTTGGCGATGTCAATGTCCTCGTCCCTCGGTCGGGCGGACGCCGCGGAACGCCGTCAAGGAGGCAGCTCGAATCGCCATTGTCGTTCGACACTCAGGCCATGATCATCGAGTGCACGGAGTGCCACGATCCGCACGACCGGCTCTCGCCCATCCCGGATGCCAGCGAGCAGCGCCTCATCTGCGGCGAATGCCACCGGGGAGGCGAGTACCTGCAACACGAGCACGTGACCCTTGCATGCTCGGACTGCCATGACCTCCACCGGGGCGCGGACGACACCCGACTGCTGCGTCAACCGACTCCGGACCTGCTATGCCTATCCTGCCACGGCTCAGTGGGCCTGTCGGCAGTCTCGGCGGCTCCGGGGCGCCGCCGACTATCGCCGGCCGCCGCTGCCGCTACAGCACCCGCGCACGGACCCGAGGGGGCGTGCACAGAGTGCCACGTCTCTCACGGCGGCGGATCCGTACGTCCCGCGCCGCGATGAGGACACGACGTCCACACACACCCCAACCTAGTCTCTCTCGGCGGATGGTCGACCCCGAACTGCGGAACGCGCTACCGTGGACTCCGCAGCGGGACCGCAGTAGTCTCCGTCGACCATGAGCCACTTCCTGCAGCGCGGCAGGCAGCAGATCGAGGAGGCCCTCGCCTCTCGCGGCCTCCTGCATACCCTCTCCCTCGCCCGTGCGCGCCTCCACGCTGGGGTGAGCCGGCAGATTTCGGCACACGCTCACGGTCGCTGCCTGGATGCGGGCTCTGGTCGATCCCCCTACAAGCAACTCCTGACCGCCGTGGGCTCGGAGCTAATCTCGATCGATGTGGAGAATCGCTCGGGCAACGTCGACGTCATCGCGGACCTTCAACACATGTCGGAGATCGACGACGAGTCGATCGACACCGTGCTCTGCAGCCAGGTCCTCGAGCATGTACCACGGCCGTGGGATGCGATGGGCGAAATCGCAAGAGTACTCCGACCTGGAGGCGTCGTCATCCTGAGCGTACCGCACCTCTCGGTGATCCACGAGGCACCACACGATTACTACCGGTACACGGGCTACGGGCTCGACGCGCTGTGCCGGCGGGCCGACCTGGAGATACTTGAGATCACACCGACGGGCGGGCTCTTGTGCTTCCTCGGACATGGGGCGAGCGCGCTGCTCATGAGCACGCTCGGGACCCTGCCGCTCTTGCGCTGGCCGGTGTGGCTCTTGAATCACCTGTGCCTCGTTCTCCTACTCGGCGTCCTGGATGAGCTGGTCGGCATGGCGACGCTTTACCCATGCGACCACGTGCTGGTGGCACGGAAATGACCGAGCCTCGGTTGCACAGCGGATGAACCAGCGTCCCTTGCACGTGCTGATCGTCAGCACCACCCTGAGTAGGGGCGGCGCGCAGCGTGTGACCAGCACGCTCCTCGAGCATTTCGACCGAACGAAGATCCAGCCGTCGCTCTGCCTCCTGCGCCATGACATTGGCTTCCCAATGCCCGACGACGTGACCGTACATCATCTTGGGTATCGCGGAACGCTTGACTTCATGACTGCGGCAGGCCGCTTGGCAAACCTCATCGCGAGGGAGCAGCCCGATCTGGTGTTGAGCAACGTCAACGCCACCAACCTGCTCACCGGATGGGCCCTGCGGGACCCGGCGCTCACACTCCCGTGGGTCGCACGCATCGGCAACAGCCCGCGACTGCACGACCGCGGGCTCCGCGGCTGGGCCGCCAAGCGCGTATACGGGCGCGCAAACGCCGTCGTTGCCAACTCGCGTGGTCTCGCCGGCGAGGTCGCCGAGTGCTACCCCGTGCTGCGCGACCGAGTTGAGGTGATTGGCAATCCCACGGACTTCGAAGCCATCGACCGACTGGCAGGTGAGCCTTCTCCTATTCGGAGGCCCGCACAGGGATCGGTGGTTGTCGCGGTCGGGCGTCTCTTTCCGCAGAAGCGGTACGACGTGATGCTGCGAGCCTTCAGGCGTATTCGCGAAGCCGTCGAAGCCGAGCTGTGGGTCTGCGGCGACGGTCCGGAGCGGCGACGGCTCGAGCGGCTTGCGACCAACCTCGGCGTCGCCAACCATGTCCGGTGGCTGGGCTTTGTGGAGAACCCGCATGCCGTCCTCAGGCAGGCCGACCTCTTCCTCATGACGAGCGACCATGAGGGGCTGCCGAACGCCCTGATTGAGGCACAGGGCCTGGGACTCCCGGCGGTGGCCACGCGGTGCCCGCATGGCCCGAGTGAAATCGTCAACGATGAGGCCACCGGGCTGTTAGTTCCCGTCGGCGATGTGCACGGGATCGGCACCGCGGTGGCGGGTTTGCTGGGTGATCCCGACCGACGCCGAGCAATGGGGGCTGCTGCCCGCGAGCGAGCGCGACGCATTTTCGACCAAGCCAGTCTTGTCAAGAGCTGGGAGAACCTAGTCGTGTCAACGTCTAGACGGTCTTTCAGGGTGGCACTGTGAGCTTAGTGCATCACGCACAGCAGCCAATCCCGCTCCCGGACACTATGGTCAAGCATGTCCATGGAGCCGCTTGCGAGAGAGCAAGCAAACAACACGTACTGCTTGTTCCTAACAGCTAATCTGAAGCCAGGTAACATGGCCAACGCTCTAACTAGAAAGGTGCTCGCGCTGACGGACCTGCTTGGTGTCACCAGCCAAATTCCACAGCCACGAGTGCGCGACTTCGTAAGCCGCAACGCAACGGAAGCCACAACATTGGATCTGGGCTGTGGCGCCGGGCCGTATGCAGACTATTTCCCTCATAGAATAGGATTCGACGTCCAACCGGGACCTGCCGTCCATATTGTTGGTGACGCCCACGACCTAGGCACCTTCGAGGACGAGCAGTTCGAGTGCGTCCTGTGTTCCGAAGTCTTGGAGCATCTGCATACACCCACGCGCGCCATCGACGAGATCCATCGGGTGCTCAAGCCCGGCGGAAGGTTGATTCTCACTACGCGCTTCATCTTCCCCATCCATGAAGCCCCCGGTGACTACTACCGTTACACGAAGTACGGCCTCCGCCACCTACTGCAGTGCTTTGAGATCTTGGAGATCGAGGAGGAGAGCAACACGCTCGAAGCCGTGGCCGTTCTGTACCAGCGCATTGGCTTTCAGTGTCGGACCTTGGGGTCGCTGCTGCTCAACATCGTGTGGTTCGTGGCCGCCCGGATTACCCAACTGTTCTCCTTCGTCATCACTCGTGAATACGGATCGAAGTGGATCGGCGTTGAGGACGGCCACATCATGACCACCGGGTACTACGTGCTCTGTGAGAAGCCTATCGGCGAGCCCAATGCGCCCGAAGCGTGAGAACCTGACTGGTCGTAACCGGGAGGCGACGGCGAAGCCGGTTGACGAGAAAGGAGGCAGTCATCAGATCGAAGCCGAACTGAAACGGCTTCATCAGGCGCTGGTCGGTCACCGTTAGACCATGCCCCTCGACGTACCGCCGGAGTTCTTCCTGGCTCCACTCCCGCACATGCTCGGGATTCGATGGGCGGCGCGCCACCGGTCCCATGAGGCGGTGTCGACACGGAGTGCTCAGTACGATCGGCGCTCCCCTCTCGGCCATTCCCCGGCAAAGACGCAGCAGCACGTCCGGGCGCTCCACATGTTCGATGACATCCGCGCAGATCACCAGGTCTGGCCGCGCCGGCAGCCTCTCGATGCTCACCGTCGGGTCATCAAGGTCGAGACTCACATAGTTACCGCGCCGATGAAGGCGCCGGCAAAGCGCCACAGCCTCGTCGGTGTCCACGCCAATCAGATGAAAGCGCTCGTCGAAGAACCGATTCAGCTTCGTGGCGAGCCCGCAGCCCAAGTCCAGAACCGTTCGAGCGGCGATGTCCTCGGCGAGCTTCCGTGCGAACCGGTAGACGCCGTACTGATAGCGGTTGCTGAGGCGCAACCGCCGCTTGGACCAGTACTCTCCACTGAGCGGGGCATCTCCCCGGCTCCGATTCGGTTCGTAGTCCGAGGGAAGGTGGTACCGCGGCTTCACAGAGTCAGGGGAGGGCCTGGTCACGCGTGCCTCACCGCTGGGAGATCGGCTAGCGCAAGGCGAGCACGCTGGCGCCACGTGTAGCATCTCTCAAAGTCCGCGTAGGCTGCCTCCGCCAGTCGCCGCCGTAGCTCGCCGTTCTTGAGTCGCTGGATGGCGGCGATCCAGGCATCAGTATCCCCCGGGTCCACCAACAGCGCGTTCCCGTCGTCCGTGAGCACCTCCCGGAGGACGGGCAGATCGGAGGCGATGATTGGCTTCCGTGCGGCCATGTACTCAAAGATCTTGAGTGGGGACATCCACTTGGAGATGTCCCGTGAGCCTCCCGCTTGCCCGACCCGCTCCTGATACGGCGCCACCAACACATCTACACCGAGTCTGAACGCGTCGGCTTCGGCGGGCGGAACGAAGCCGTGGAGGAAGATGTTGGGCGTGCCTTCCACCCGTCGCTGCCAGAAGGCGACATCCCGTTCCCGACCACCCACGACGTGAAACTCCACGTCCTGCATACGTGGGGCAATGGCGGCAATCACCTCCATGCCTTTCCCCGCGTACAGATGGCCGACGTAGCCGACACGCAGAGCGGGCTCACCCGTGCCGAAGTCGACTGGACTCTCCGGTTCCTGGGGCGGATCTGCGGCGTCGGGGACCACGACGCACCTTTGGGATGGCAGAGTGGGAAACCGCGCGCTCAGCTCCGCGGACAGCGCCCGCGAGATCGAGATCACCCGAGTCAGGCCCGGCCGGCGCAGCAGAGACATGAACAGTACCCGCTGCAGCGGCGAGGGCACCGCGTGCATCTCGACGACGAAGGGAATTCCGGTGTTCGCGGCAAGAGCCAGGCTTGGCAAGTGCCGGGCATAGATCAGATCGAGACCACCCACTTGCTTGGCTACCCTCGCCGCGCCGAGTGTGAAGCGCAGGCCACTCAACGCCCTGTACCGCGGAATCAGCTCGAGGGTGAAGGACGGTGCAACGCCGTAGTAGGCATGACTGTCTCTGGTCTGTGGCGAGCCCGCCCGGGCGACGAGCCGGGCGTCATGGCCGTTCGCGGCCAAGGCCTGACACATCTTCATGACCTGCACGCTATTGGCGGACGTGGATGGGATGGCGGCGCCAGACAGGTAGAGAATCCTCATCGCTGGAGTCTACATCGCTCGCTCACGGCTGCACATCGAAAAGCTCGGCCAACACTACCTCCTGGATCCGCTTGGTCCGGCCGCCCGGAACATAGTCGGGTGGTGTGGAGAAGCCGCGTTTGCCCCGCCGCAGGATAGCCTCGGGAAGGTGAGATCGGAACGCCTTCTTCAGCAGCCCTTTGGGCTTGCCTGAAGGGCAGCGGGTCTCGGAGGATAGGGAGAACGCATACTCGACAAGGCGACGGCTCAGCAGCGGAACCCGGACCTCAAGGGAGTTGGCCATGCTGGTCCGGTCGACCTTGGTCAGGATATCTTCGGGAAGGAATGTGTGAAAGTCGAGCACTTGCAGCCGGGTCATGAGGTCGAGATCGTGACGCCAGTACCGCCGGAAGAACCAGTAGTCGTCGTAGTCGTCCGGAATCTCGAGCAGGTCTTGGTAGGGTCTCTTCTCGGCTCGCGTCATCCCACCCATGAGGCGCGTGTACAGAGCGAGGTCGTCGTCTCCGACCACGGCCACGAGGTTGGCTGCCCGCCGGGCCAGTGAACTCCGCGCCCACGATCGCTTGACGCTATCCAGCCACCCACACAGCGACCCGGCGAAACCGTGGGCCAGATGGCGCATCCAGCTGAATTGGCCATACCAGCGATAGCCTCCGAAGAGTTCATCGCCCCCATCACCGGTGAGGGCCACAGTGACCGAGGCTCTCGCCGCTTCGGACACGCAGAAGGTAGGGAAGGCAGAGGTGTCAGCGAAGGGTTCGGCGAACCAATCGCGCAGACGCGCGAACTCTCCCGGAGCTGTGGGCGGGTAAATGGTCTCGACGTGGTCCGTTCCGAATCGCTGGGCCACAAGCCGGGCGAAGGGAGTCTCATCGTGCCCGCGGGGCTCGAAGCCGATGGTGAACGTCTTCGGGTGCTGGTGGGTCTGGGCCGCCGCGGCCACCACGACGCTGGAGTCCACCCCCCCTGACAGGAAGAACCCCAATGGGACGTCGGCGATGGTCTGGTCCGCCACCGATCGGGTGATGAGAGCCCTTACGTCCTCGCCTGCCCGGTCCGGGCCGATGTCGGGAGCCGTGTTCACCACGTCGTCGACCTGCCAGTAGGGACCCTTCGCCACAAAGGCACGGGTCTCCAGATCCAGGATCAAGCGATGGGCCGGCGGCAACTTGAAGACGTCGTTGTACAGCGACTTAGGGCTTGGGACGTAGCGGTAGGTCAAGAAGTCCCAAAGCGCGGTCGGATCGGTTTGAAGCGCCGAACTCAGGCACAAGGTCTCGAGCGCGCCGAGTTCCGACGCGAAGGCGAGCTGATGACCATCCCAATAGTAGTACAGGGGCTTGATGCCGCAGTGGTCCCGGTAGAGGCGAAGTTGACGGCTCCGCTCGTCCAGCAACGCGATCGCGAACATGCCGTCGAGCCGCTCGACGAAGGCATCGCCCCACTCGAGGTACGCCGCTAGCAAGACCTCCGTGTCCGACTCCGTACGGAAGCGATGACCCTTGTCCCGGAGCAACACGCGCAGTTCCCGATACCCGTAGATCTCGCCATTGAAGACCAGCCATACCTGCTCATCGGCAGACGCCATCGGCTGGTTGGCGACATCCCGAAGATCGATGATCGCCAGCCGGGAGAACCCCAAGGTCACGCTTCCCCGGGTCACGATCTGACGTGAATCGGGTCCACGGTGGGTGAGGGCGTCGACAGCCGCCGTGTAGTCCCAGTCAGGGTTGGTGCCACCGACGATTCCACACATTCCTAAGCCGATCGAATCAATGTGATGGTGACGGTTCGGGTCGCCCGGAGAAAACGGAGGCGTTGAGCCGCCGGTGTCGTGCGACGGTAAGGAGCATGGCGCCGTTCCAGATCACGACGGTGCAGGCGGTGGCGAGCGCGGCGCCGACCAAGCCGAAGACGGGAATGAGAAGAGCGTTGAGGACCACATTCAACGAAGCGACCATCACCGCGATGAACGCCGCTTTTCCCTCCAGGCCCGTCATCGTCATGACGAAGCCCACGGAGCCGGACACCGCCAACGTCAATTGTCCGGCTATGAGAATCATCAGAGCCGCGTGTCCGGCGGCAAAGTCCGGCCCGAACAGGCCAAGTGCGAACCTGCCCAGGGGAGCCAGAAGCAGAGCGAGGCCGACGGTCGCCACCGCGGTGGCACGGGCAGCCACGGTCAGCACCCGCTGGAGCTGATCTCGCCGGTTCTGTACCCACAGCTCGGCAATGGTCGGTGCGATGACGGTGTTCACGGCGATCAAGCCAAAAGGCAGAAGCTGTGCGAGGCGCGATGCAGCCGCGTAGATGCCGGCCTGGTCGGTGCCCAGGAGTGCGCCGATCATCAGCACATCGGCCTGGCCCATGACCATCTGCATCCCGCTGAGCAGCAGTAGGGGGAGGGCGACCCTGACCCATTCCCTCGTCTGCATCGTGCTCCTCACCTCCGAGACCTCGAAGGGCAGGTGACGGCGCATGGCCGCCGCTGTGGCCAGGAGCGCCAAGGCGATCCCGACCAGGTGAGCCGACATCGCGTTCGGTGCGTTCAGCGGCGCCCCGGCAGTCCAGTACCAAAGGACAACCACGACTCCCAGGGCTATGGGCCGGATCAGCTCCGTGGGCACCAGTGACGCGACAACCACGCGGAGGCCGCGAAGGCTGGCACTCTCGAGGTGGAGGAGGCATAGCACCGGCAGCGCGACGCAGCCGATCCACGCCGTCACTGACAGGGTCGGAGACAGTCTGTCACGGAGGATGGACACCAGCACGGCCACCACCGCCGAAACGAGCACAGAGACCAGGAACGTCAGGCGATGGCTCTGGACGACGAAGCCTCTCAGCCGCGCCCAATCACTGGTGGCGGAATAGCCAGCGACGAACCGCAGGCTAGCTGAGTCGAGGCCGATGCGGGCGAACAGCGAAAGGAGCAGCACCCAGGACAGGACGTACGTGTACTCGCCGAATCCACTGACGCCCGCAACCCGGGCTATCAGGATCTGGACTAGGAAGGCGGCACCCATGCCGCCGAGGCGGATCAGGAAGGCTGCGGAGGCTCCTCGGGCCAGGTCGGCTCGGCGCCCTTCCTCGCGGAGCCAATTGAAGGGCTGACCGATCCGTCGCACGAGGCCGACAACGGGTTCCAATCGCCCCTCAGCCACTACCCGGGCAGAAGCAAGCGTTGCCTACGTTCAGCGGACTCACCGCAGCCCCCCCGATCCACCGGTCGCCGGTGGCTGAGCGATGGGAATCGTCTAGCTTGTCGAGCGATCTTTGCGACCCGCCACTTGCTGACGACTCAGACGCTTTGATCACGCGGATTCCGCGTCGCCGCAGAGGTGGAACGCAGAACGGGTGATTGGCATACGCAGGCGAGGCAATGCTCCTATGCTCCCTTACTGCGTTTGCGAGATCACGCGACCGGCGCATATACGGAGGTGCAGTACATGGGTGAAGCTCTATGTTCGTGCCAATGGATGATGTCAAACCCCTCTTCCTCAAGGACAGCCCTGAATGCACTGGGTCGTACAGGATGGTCGTGCCACGGGGTAAGAGCATCGAATGTGATGTGCTGGGCCATTTCCAGTCTCTGCTCGTCGTTCAAGTGAGGGTAATCCCTCTCTCTGATGCAGTAAAACGGTATGAAACAGTATGCGAGCGCTCTCAGGACGTGCGTGTCGTAGATTCTGTTCACAAGTTCGTGCAGAGTCGGGCCGACATCCAAAACATATCTGTACACTGTTTCAGGGCGAAGCCTTTTTGTGATCCATCGATACTTGTATCTCCATTCGTTCATATGCAGCCACGATCGTTTGTAACTGTGAGCGAACAAGATGCCGTTCGGCTTCACCTTTCTGCAAATCGCTCTAAGGGCAGCAGTGGGATCGGGCGTATGCTGAAGAACCCTGTGGCAATAGACCACGTCAAAGCTCCGATCGGGATACGGAATGGCGTAGATTGATGCTTGTGATATCGTCAGACGGGGATCGTCCAAGTACTTCTTTGCGCGCTCCACCGAGGTGCTGATATCGAAGGCGTGTACTTCACGAAACGGCATCTGCAGAAGTATCTCCGTATCGTCCCCTCCCCCCATACCACATTCGAGGAGTGTCGCGCCATCGAGATCGAAGCTTTCGAAGTGCGTGCGTTCGAGGATTACCTGACGCAGGTTGTGGCCCGGATTGCGACTGTCACTTCGTGCATCCGACCACGTCTTCCATTGCCAGCCGAAGCTCTCGGCGTAGTTCTCTGCAGCTGACACGAATCGCGGTATTCCCTTCTCGATCGTTGCCACGGCGTCGCCCGTTTCACTATTCACGAGCGTGTTGTGGCTCTCCTTCAGAAGTGCACCTGATCTTGGGTCCACGAACGGACATAGCTCGCTTATCAAACTCATTGGCCTGCCTCGGGCTGTCGATGTCTTGCGCTCGACAGCTTACTGCAGGTGTCGGGCAGCAAGCGCGGAACATCACCGTGAGCCAGGCGAGTCCCGTTCACACCACCCAGCGGCGTGAATCGGCTGCTGGAGACCGTCCGCATCGTCGTGACGAGCGATCCATGTGGGGAGGTCACTACTGCCTGCGCTCCCTGGCCAGTCGCTGCCGGACCTCACGCACCTGCGCCGCCAAGCCGGGTGGAGCGATCGAAACAAAGCGTTCGTAGTAGGGGATCGCGGCCTGGAAGTCCCCCTGCTCCTCCAGCAACATCCCCACATTGTACACCGCTTCCGCATTCTGCCCGTTCAAGCGCACAGCGGCTCGATACTCCCCGAGCGCCTCGTCCTTACGGCCCAGGAAGTAGTAGACGTTCCCGAGCTGGTTGTGCGCAGGAGAGAAGCCGGGACGGAGCGCCACCGCGCGTCGTGCCGGCTCGAGCGCCTCCTGAATTCGGCCATGGGCTCCGAGCAGGGTGCCGAGGTTGTACCAGGGCCGGAACTTGTTCGGGGACTTCTGCGCCGTGTCCCAATGCAGCGCGAAGGTATCCGCCCACAGAAGGTTGCGCTGCCAGGTGCCCCACGCCAGCGGCAGCACCAGCAGCGCCGCAGCGATGAGGAGCGGGTGACGCCACCGACCTCGTAGGTCCACGAGCGCCACCGCCCCCAGCAGC
>JBDHEI010000032.1:0-34270 GCA_039591075.1 Gemmatimonadota bacterium | reverse complement strand
TGAACAGGGCCTGCATGACCCCGAAGGCCGCGATCGTGCCGGAGTACACGTCGGCCAGTCCGTAGAGGGTGAACATGGGCGGCTTGTCTTCGAACCCGATCAGGTCCATGACGCCGCTCATCGCTTCGGCCACGATGTCGAACGCCGGCCGGGTGGCGTAGTCGCTGCGATACCCGGGCAGCCGGCCGAATCCGGAGATCATGGCGTAGATGATCCGGGGATTCACCGTGCAGAGCCCGTCGTAGCCGAGCCCGATCCGGTCCATGGCGCCTGGGCGGAGGTTCTCGACCACCACGTCCGCCACCCCGGCCAGCTTGCGAACGATCTCCTGACCGGACTCGCTCTGCAGGTTGAGCGCGAGGCTCTTCTTGTTGCGGTTGTAAGCCATGTAGCCGAAGGCTTTCTTGCCGCTGCTGCGCTTGGCGAAGGGCGGGATCGATCGCCGAGGATCGCCCTTGCCCGGTCGTTCGATCTTGATCACCTCGGCCCCGGCATCGGCAAGGAGCATGGTGCAGTACGGCCCACTCATATACTGCTCCAGCCCGATCACCCGGATTCCCGTCAGCGGACGCTCGACATCACCTGACACCAGGCCCCCCTTTTGTCTCCACCCTCACCCCCCCGGCTGCACCCTGCCCGCTGCACCCTGCAGCACCCTGCTCGCTGCACGCATCAATCCCCCACCCACTCCACCACCGTCGACACCCCCATCCCGACACCGACGCAGAGGGTTGCGAGTCCATAGTACGGCCGCGATTCCTGTGGTGCTCGGCGCTTCATCTCGTGGAGCAGTGTCGCCAGGATGCGTGCGCCGGAGCAGCCGGTGGGGTGGCCGAGCGCGATGGCACCCCCGTTCACGTTCGTGATCTCATGACGCAGGCCGAGCCGACGCATCACGCCAAGCGACTGGGCGGCGAATGCCTCGTTCAACTCCACGAGCCCGATCTGGTCCAGGGCGATGCCGAGACGCGCGAGCAGCTTCTCGGTGGCGGGTACCGGGCCGTAGCCCATGACGCCCGGGTCCACGCCTGCCACGGCAGAGCCGAGCCAGCGGGCCATCGGCTGAATGCCGAGTGCCTTCGCTTTCTCGGCACTCATGAGGAGGAGTGCCACGGCACCGTCGTTGATGCCGCTCGAGTTGCCCGCGGTCACGGTTCCGTCCCTGCGGAAGGCCGGTCTGAGCGTCCCGAGCTGCTCAGTGCTCGTGTCGAGGACGAGCCGGCCGTTCTCCACGCGGTAGCGGGGATGCTCGTCGGTGTCGACCAGAATGGGGTCGCCTCTCCGTTGCGGGACCGGGATGGGAACGATCTCGTCGCGGAATCTTCCGGCGTTGATCGCTTCCACGGCGCGCCGGTGGCTCTCCAGGGAAAACGCGTCTTGGTCTTCCCTCGAGATCTTCATCTCCTCGGCGATGGCCTCTGCCGTCTCGCCCAAGCCGACGATCGGGTACCGGGCGTGCATCCGAGGGTTGTCGAAGCGCCACCCCACCGTGGTGTCCCACATCTTCCAGTGGCCGACGGGCTGACCGCGCTCGGGCTTGGGGATGGCCCAGGGTGCCCGGCTCATGCTCTCGACCCCCGCTCCCACGAACACGTCCCCCTCGCCGGCGATGATCGCTTTGGCTGCCTGGTTCACCGCCTCGAGTGCCGACGAGCAGTTCCGGTTGATCGTGACGCCCGGCACCTCGACGGGCCACCCGGCGAGCAAGACGGCCATGCGGGCCACGTCGCGGTTGTCCTCGCCGGCCTGGTTACCGCAGCCGGCATACACGTCGTCGACGAGGGCGGGATCGATCCCCACGCGCCCCACTAACCCCTTCAACACCTCGGCCAGCAGGTCGTCCGGGCGCACGCTGGAGAGGCTACCGTTGTGGCGTCCGATGGGAGACCGGACGGCGCCCACGATCAAGACGTCGCGCATGCTACCGTGCGGATACCGCGGCTCGAGCGTCGGGCCGCGATCGCTCGGCGCCGTTCTCGAGATCCGCGATGAACTCCCCAAATCGCTCCGCCACCTGCTGCAGACGCGGGTGGTGGTCCCGAATGAAGCGTTCCGGATCGGGATCCTGGCGGAACGCGGCGGGAAGCGCCTCGGCACGCTCGTCGGTGGCGGCGTCGATGTAGCTCGATGAGAGCCTGAGGGTCAGGTCTTGGGCGGAATGGAAGGCTGAACCCGGGAGGGTCGCGATCTCGTAGCGGTCCAGGAGGTGGAGCGCCAGATCCTCGTCGTTGTGCACCCCGCGCGCCGCCAGGGGCTCCCGCCACCTCTCGAAGGATGGGAAGACATAGAAGGCGCCCGCGGGTTCCGCGCAGGGGATCTTGAGCCGCTTCAGCGCTTCGTAGAGGAACAGGGTCCGAATGCTGTGCATGCGGGTGCAGAGATCGACGTAGCCGTCCACGTCGGGGTCGCCCGCATAGGCCACCTGGGCCGCGTACTGCACCGGGGCCGTGACGCAGGTCCAGATGTTGGAGGCGATGTTCTCGATCGCGTGGGTGAGCGCCCGCCCGCCCCTCTCGCTCGGCAGGATCGCGACTCCGAACCGCCAGCCACCGAGGCTCAGATGCTTGCTCAGTCCGCCGAAGACGATGGATCCCTCGGGATAGAAGTGGGCGATCGAGACGTGCGGGGTGGAGCCGAATGCCGTCAGCGCGTAGATCTCGTCGCTCAGTACCATCAGCTCGTGCTCCCGCGCGAACTCCGCGAGCGCCTCCACCTTCTGCGGTCGCATAATCGTTCCGGTGGGGTTCTTGGGGCTGTTCACCACGAACACTTCCGGGTTCCCCCAGTTTTGGCGGGACTCCTGAATCCGGTGCTCGAGCACGTCCTGCTCCAGCTCGTAGTTGGTCTCCGGGCGCGTCGGTACGTAGGTGACCGGCTTCCCCAGGAGGTGGGCCTGCGGCGCATACGACACCCAGGACGGCTGCGGCAGGATCAGTTCCTCTCCCAGGGCCAGCAAGGACGCGAAGATCAGGGACTTGCTGCCTGGCCCGACGGCCACCTGCTCGGTCGACACGTCCAAGTCGAACTTCCGCCGATAGAAGTCTGCGATGGTCGTGCGCAACTCCGAGGTGCCGAGGGGGTGGAGGTAGCTCCGCTTCTGGACGTTCGCCGTCAACGCCTCGGCGATCTTCGGGTGGACCGGAAACCGGGACTCGCCGAACGCCAGTTGGTACACGTTCCGACCCGCGCCCCAAAGCTCTCGGACTCGATCGTTGATGGAGAGGGTTGCCGACGCCTTGAGTCCGCGAACGCCGGCACGGGAGAATCGAATGGGCTTGAAGCGCTCGACCACCGGTACGCCTCCGTTGGAGGGCCCTCGCAGTGAGTTGGACGGTGTGCGGGTCCCGGCACGATAGGAAGTCGGTGGACCACTACGCAAGTCCTGTCGCGGCTCGTTTTGTCCGGCGCGGCCCGCTCTGGACGTCGCGGCGACCCATCCGTATTGATAAAGGGGGGTGGATGTCGACCCGCCCTCAGCCGGCCGCTCCGGGAGGACCGTCATGGCGATCATCACCATTACCAGAGGCTCGTACGGGGGCGTCGAGACGCTTGCGCAGCGTCTGGCGGACGATCTCGGGTATCGGATCTTCTCTCGAGAGGAGGTGCTGGGAGGAGCCGTGAAGGAGTTCGGCCTGTCGCAAAGCCAGTTGGAATCGGCCCTCGTACATCGGCCGGGGTTTCTGGAGGGTCGCGGTCTCAAACGGCTGCACTACATCGCCTGTGCGCAGGCCGTCCTCGCCAACGTGGCCCGAGAGGACAACCTCGTGTACCACGGAGAGGCGGGACACGTGCTGCTGAAGGGCATCCCACACAACCTCCGCGTACGCGTCGTCGCCGACATGGAATTCCGCATACGCGCGGTCATGGAGCGCTGCGAGCTCTCGAGGGAGAAGTCGATTCAGTACATCACCGATATGGATCGGGAGCGGAACACCTGGCTCAAGTGGGTGCACGGAGTCGACGCCAACGATCTGTCCACCTACGATCTCGTGGTGAATCTCGAGCGCGTTCCGATTGCCGGTGCCGCAGCACTCATCGCGCAGGTGGCCGATCGCGATTTCCGGACCACGCCGGAATCGCAGCGGATGATGGACGACCTGGCATTGACCAGTCAGTTACGGGCGAGAGTGGGGCTGGAGTCGGCGATCTCCGACGAGAGGATCGGAATCGAGACGGTGGACGGGGTGGTCACCATCACCGCGAATGTCCGTCACCTGGTCGAGGCGACTCGGGTGGAGGAGCTGGCGCGGCAGATCCCGGGTGTGCGGGACGTCCGGTCGGAGATCGATGCGAGGTGGCGCGAGTAGACGTGATGCTGCTGTCCCAGCTCGGCAGCGCCACCCCAGGCGCGGTGGTCCCGGATGAGCTCCCCAACGCACCATCACTAGCGCTGTGGCGGGTTTCCGACTACCTTTCTCGGGTTGCACGAACCGCAAGCTGGTATCTTCTCACATCCGTGGAACGGTCCCCGCTTAGGATGAACTTCGGCGCGCCGTAGACACGTCGTTTCACTCCTCAGGTTCAGACAATACACAGGCACTGCGTTCCGACGACACAAATGTCGTCGTGCGCGCATGCACACACACGCGTGAGGAGTATTTCCGAACGATGTCATTTGATTCACTGGGCCTAGCGCCCGAATTGCTGCGAGCCCTCGAGGAAGAGGGCTACACCGAGCCCACCCCGGTCCAGTGGGAAGCCATTCCGTTGGGCCTGGAGGGCCGCGACGTGGTCGGATCGGCCCAGACCGGGACCGGCAAGACCGCAGCATTCCTATTACCGATTTTGCAGCGCCTACAACGCGGGAAGCGTGGCACGCTCCGGGCGCTCGTCCTCGTGCCCACACGGGAGCTGGCCGAACAGGTGCTGCTCAGCGCCCGCGCCTACGGGCGCCACGCCAAGGTCACGTCAGTGGCGGTGTACGGCGGTGTCGGCATGGAGCCGCAGACCAGCGCCCTCAGAAAGGGCGTAGATATCGTGATCGCGACGCCCGGGCGGCTGCTCGATCACATGGGACGCGGCCACGTGAACGCGACCAAGCTCGAGGTACTGGTTTTGGACGAGGCGGACCGCATGCTCGATATGGGGTTTGCGCCCGACGTCAACCGCATCCTCGACGCCCTGCCGTCCAAGCGCCAGACCATGCTGTTTTCGGCGACCATCTCCAACGACGTGGACCGCCTGGCGCGGCGCGCCATGCAGGACCACGCGGCGGTCGAGATCGGCCGCCGTGCCGAGGCCGCCGAAGGCGTGGAGCACGTACTGGTGGCCGTCGACAAGCCCCACAAGCGCGGGGCCTTGGCCAAGGTGCTCACCGAGTTCCCACAGGGACGCACGCTCGTGTTCACCCGCACCAAATTCGGGGCGGACAAGCTCGCCCATCATCTCCGCCGCGAGGGGAACAACGTGCTCGCGCTTCACGGCGGCAAGACTCAGGCATCGCGCACCAAGGCGCTCGATCGCTTCAAGAACGGCGGTACCCGTGTGCTGATCGCGACCGATGTGGCCGCCCGCGGAATCGACGTGGACGACATCGTGATGGTGGTGAACTACGATGTGCCTCGTGACCCGGAAGTCTACGTGCACCGCGTCGGGCGGACGGCACGCGCCGGCGCGCAGGGGGTGGCGCTCACGCTGATGTCCCCCGACGAGTGGCTGATGATGCGGGACGTGGAAAAGCTGATGGGCCGGACCTTCCCGCGCGAGATCATGCCGGGGTTCGAGCCTGCCGTCGCGCCGGTCCAGCCACGGGAGCGCACCGAACGCGACAAGCCCCAGGGGCGCTCGGTGCGGCCCCGGCGAGGACGCGGGCGCACCAGGTAAACCCACGGGCGCTGCCGCCCGCGTCGCATAGGAGAAGTCCCGATCTGCGGTCTCAGCCGGTCGGGGCTTTGGTTTTGTGTGCGCGCCGGTTGGGTTCCAGGTGAAGCAGCTTGAGGATCGCGATCTCGCCGCGTCGGAGCGCACCGCGTCGATGGCGACGCTTTTGCGAGCTGGGCCGGGCCGGCTTTGGGGCGACAATTCCGTTCCGATAGGCCTCGATCACCCGCGGGTGCACGTAGTACTTGCGACACACCGCTCGCGTGTTACCCAGCCGTGCCGCGACGAGGTCGATGGCCTTGACGATGTTGGCCTGGGTCTCCCGTTGTGTCGTGGCAGGCCCCATGTCGCGCAGGGTCGTGGCGGCGGCGATCGTCCCCGCCCACGTGCGGAAGTCCTTGGCCGTAAACTCCTGACCGGAAATCTGACGCAGGTAGGCGTTGATGTCGCCCGAATCGACCTTCTGGCGGCGCCCGCGGTCGTCCAGATACTGAAACAGCTCCTGGCCGGGCAGCGTCTGGCAATGCTGGACGATGCTCGCGATGCGTCGATCGGTGATGGCCACCGACCGCATCACGCCGCTCTTTCCGCGAAACTCGAACCATAGCTTCGAGCCCGAGACCTCCACGTGACGACGGCGCATGGTGGTGAGGCCGTAGGATTGGTTATCCCGCGCGTACACGTCGCTGCCGATACGGATGAGCGTCTTCTCCAACAGACGGACGACCGTGGCAAGGACTTTCTCCCGTGGCAGCCCCTCGCGGGCCAGGTCGCGCTCAACCCGCTCACGAATGGCCGGCAGCACGTTACTGAATGCGAGCATGCGATCGAACTTGGTGTCGTCCCGAACCTCACGATACCGCGGATGGTAGCGGTACTGCTTGCGCCCCTTCGCGTCCCGACCGGTGGCCTGAAGGTGTCCGTTGGGGGCCGGACAGATCCACACGTCTGTCCACCCCGGTGGGATGACCAGCGACGTAATGCGCCTCCGTTCGGCTCGATCGCGGATTGGTTCTCCGTCCAAGCCGATATAGCTGAACCCGCGGCCGGCCCGCTTGCGGCTGATGCCCGGCTCCGCGTCCGAGACGTAGACGAGGCCACCAGGCGCGGCAGCCCTGGTCCGATCCGCGTGGCGCGGTGCGCGGCCGCCGGTGCCGCCCGACGCTGACCGACTCACTCCAGGTCCCGTGGATCGATCCGCGTCGGGGTCGACGCACCAGACACGATCGCAGCCGTAGCCCTCGCAATGGCTCTGATCGTGTTCGTCATGTGGTCGAGGTCGAGCGTCTCGAGTTCGTCGGAGACGCGGTGGTAGTCCTCGTCCACGTCGATCGGCGTGGTGCTGATGGAGTGCGCCGGCACGCCCAGGCGCGCGAAGGTCGCGTTGTCAGAGCGGAAGAACAAGTTCTGGTCTGGGTACGGATCGGGGCCGAACGTGTAGCCGCTCTCGGCGGCGCCCTGGCGGAAGATCTCACCAAATTCGGACTTGTCGAAGCCCGTGATCCAGGCAACGTCGGGCCCGGCGGCAGCGGGCTTGCCGATCATCTCGACGTTGACCATCGTGACCACCTCGTCGAGGTCGAGCTGTGAGGCGAAATACCGCGAGCCGTAGCCGCCCATCTCCTCGGCAGCGAACGCGACGAACACCAAGGTGCGGCCCGGTTTCCGAAGGGCCTTGAAGTACCTGGCGAGCTCGATCACGGCTGTCGTGCCGGACGCGTTGTCGTTCGCGCCGTTGGCGATGGAGTCACCGTCCACGGGTGGCCGAATCCCAATGTGATCGTAATGCGCCGAAAAGAGCACGATCTCGTCGCGCCGCGCTCCGGGGATGATACCGACCACGTTCGCGAGCTGCTCCTCCTCCACCGACGCCGAGACGTCGATGCGGAACGTGGATGCGCTCGTCTCGTCGGTCAGAATGAGCACGGTATTGGATCCGCTCGCCGGATCGAGCGTGCGTGATGCTCCGGTCGTGAAGGCCCGCACCCGCTCGAACAGGCGGCCGTGCGAGGGGTGCATCAGCACCAACGTCTTGGAGCCCGGTGTGCGCATGACAGCAAGCGCCTGCATCGGATCGTCGTCGCGACCGACGACCCTGATCTCCACATCATCGGCGGCCGTCCACCGGAGCGCGGGGTTCGACACCGAGATCGCGACGCGCTCGCTTGGGACTGTGCGGCCGTTCAGTTCTATTGTGGCTCGATCGACGGTGACGGCGTAGACGGGGAATGGCTGGAGATACCCGCTCAGATCGCCGAACCGATCCAATCCGATGGCCGCGAATTCGGTCCGTATGAACTCTGCGGCGCGGTCCGCTGCGGGAGTGAACGCACGGCGGCCCTGCATCTCGTCCGCGCTGAGCGTGGCCATGATACGCTCGACGCTCGCCCGCGAGATCTCTGGCTCGCCGCGGGAGCATCCAAGGGCGCCCGCCAGGGCGAGCGCGATGATCAGTACACGGGTCCTTTCGGCCATCACGGACTCTCGGCGTTACGGGTCGGCGACGTGTCTGGGTGTCAGTGCCGTTCGACTGCACCGGTGGCAGTGGCCAAAGCTACCCACGGAATCCGCGAGCGCGAGTCCGTCGATGCAAAGAGGCCGACGGAGCGGTGGTTCGCTCCATCGGCCCCGATCCTCGACGAACAGGTCGTGGACGGTGCAGCCGATCGCTTACTTCCCAGCCGTGCCGCTGCGCTCGGTGAGCGTCCCGAGGAGCTGTTCCAGGGTGGCCGGTGCGATTCGCGCGTACGCCGTCACGAACGAATTGCGAAACCGCACTGTTCCAACGGCCGTGTCGCCCGAGACCTTGATCCGGAGCTTCCCACTCTCGCCCTCCGGGGCGTCAGCGAACGGGACCACCGAGAGTGACACCTGCTCGCCGTTCGTGAGCCGCTGCACCACCTGGTAGCTGTCGGGTCCGCGGGCCACGGCAGCGACCTCGAGGTCGGCGATCGCGACCATGGGCTCGCTAGCTGTCGACCGCGCCGCCGCCGAGGCTCGGCTCACCAGTTCCGATGCGGCGGGCAGCGTGGTTGGGATGGCGATCCGCCCGACGTCGTCGAAGGAGTTGTCGAGCGGGATATCAACGGTCCCGGGCTGGGCACGCATGGCTGCCTGGGTCGCGGCGGCCATGGCCGTCGGGTCGAGTGCCACCGGCACGAGCGGCGCGCGTTCCTTCAGGCCGACCCCTGCGGTCGAGTCCTGGTTCGCCGGTGTGCCCACGACGGGTGCCTGAACGGGTGTGGCGACGCTCGTTCGGTTCACGGTCCGCTGCTCCGACTCGGTGGCCCCAAACGCGGCGACCATCATGAGCGTGTTGCGGGACGGTGTCGTATGCGGTACGGTCACCCCCGGCTGTTCGGCACCCAGATCGCCGCCAAAGGGTAGCGCGCCAAAGGCGAAGAAGCCCAGGCCGAGGAAGGCCACGGCCGCCGCCGCGGCGGCGGGATAGACCCACATCGACCGGGTGCCCCACTTGCGGCGGATCCTGGCCACCAGACCGAGGCGAGGCACCGCGGGCTCCGGCCGTGTGGGCCGGGGCTTCTGTTCCGGGCGGCGTGTTGGCGCCACCGGTGCCACGGCAGGCGGCTCGACCGCCCGGGGTGCCGGCCGCTGGATTTCGGCCATGACGGGATCGCGCACCGGAACCGCACCCGTCTGCTCCGGCGTCGGTGCCGGCGCGGGCCGGGACGGCGTCTCGCGAGCCGCCGAGCGAGGCGTCTCCACCAGCGGCGGGCGCGGCGCGGTCTGCGGGATGGCGTCGGCCGGGAGCATGACGGCCGGCATTTCGCCGGTGTGTCCTGCCAGGTGCTGGCCGCGCTCCGCGGTCTCGAAGAACCGCTCCAGCATTACCCGGATCTCCGATTCCGGCCTCACGGCCAGACGCTGGAGCGTGTTCAGGGTTTTCGGCAGTTTGGCCCGCTCGGCGTAGTCGACCAGCACGAGCCGGGTTGGCTCCACGTAGCCGTGGTTCAAAAGCTGTTGGGCGAAGCGAATATACACGTCGTTTCGGTGGGGGGCGGTGCGCAGGATCTTGAGACACAGGGCGATGACGCTCCGGTTCGATCCCTGCTTCGCGTACTGCTCGGCAGCTCGTTCGAACATGGCAATCGCGCCGAGTTTGTCACCGCTCTTGAGCGAGAGGTCTCCGACTTTGACGTACAGCGGTGCCTCCGGTTCGATGGCGTCGCACTCGAGCCGTGCGATGATCTCCTCGTAGGCATCCAGCGCCGCTGCCGTCTTGCCTTGTCTCTCAAGTTCGCGTGCTTGCTGTTTCACCGTAGCGATGTTCACCGTCCCACCTCCAAGACCTGAACGCCAAACCGCCGGGGGAGGGCCCCGACCACCATGCGGTCCCAGTATCGCGGCTCTGACTGTCGGAACCAGTGACCCAGAGCACACTCACGTCTCCGCGTGGGAAACGGCCGCCAAGTCTGGCAAAACGGCCCTGCTGGACCCCCGCTTTTCCACGGGGTGGCGCGGGTGGGTTTACAGGTCCAAGTTGACCGTGAGGGGTGGGTTTCGGGTTGAGGAGTTCCCGGTTGGGCCAGCCACCACGGTGGCGGAGGATGGGGGAGCGCATGACCGAGCCGGCGCGAAGTAGGACGAGCGGGTCCCGTCCAATGGGGGCCGACGTCGACGCGTTCGGTCTGACGCATCCCGGTCGCGTTCGCACGGCAAACGAAGACCACTTTTTGATCGCGAGTCTTCACAAGCTCCTGCGCGTGCAGCAGTCGAGTCTGCCCGAGCAGGATTACCCGCAGCTCGTGAGTGACTCCCGCGGCTATCTGTTTCTCGTCGCCGACGGGGTAGGGGGACGACCGGACGGCCATCTGGCGAGCGAGACCGTCCTGCGAACGATCGCCGATCACGTCACCAATCTCATGGACCTGTACCGCCGCCTGGATTCGGACCGGGAATCCGTTTTTCTGCGGGAGCTCACCGGGTCGGTGGAACGCAGCCACGCGATCCTCAAGGAGCACGGCGAGCGCAACCACGAGGGTCGCGGGCTCGCCACCACCCTGACCATGGTGGCTGTTCTGTGGCCGCGCGCCTACCTGGTGCAGGTGGGCGACAGCCGCTGCTACCGGCTGCGCGACGCCCGGCTGGAGCGGCTGTCGCGCGACCAGACGGTGGCGCAGGCGCTGGTGGATTCGGGCGCGCTGACCCCGGAGGAGGCGACCCGCTCGCCGTTTCGGAGCGTGCTGTCCAGCGCCGTGGGCGGTCCGGAAGCGCTGCCCATCACGGCCTCCGACGACCTCCGGCGGGACGACGTGATGCTGCTCTGCACGGACGGTCTCACCAAACACGTGTCGGAAGTCGAGATCGAGCAGGAGCTGTTGGGCCTGGAGTCGGCCGAGCAAAGCTGCCACCGTCTCGTCGATCTGGCCCTCGAACGGGGTGGGGGGGACAACATCACGGTGGTGATCGGCCGGATGCGGCCGAAGATCGGCAGGGCCTCTGCCGCCCGTGCCTCAGCCCCCGAGGTGTGACCGGGCACGCCCCTTGCAGTTAGTCCCGATGAAGGATCCCACGGGGGACCCGGGGCTATGGCGCACATTCTGGTCGTGGACGACGATCCGCAGCTGCGAACGATGCTCGAGCGAGTGCTCGTGCAGATGGGCCACGATGTCACCCAGGCCGAGGATGGTCTTGCCGCACTGAACACCGTCGGCACGCGACCGTTTGCGATCGCGTTCGTCGATCTCTTCATGCCGACCATCGACGGCTTGGAAGTGATTCCCAAGCTGCTGTTCCAATCCCCTGCCACCAAGATCGTCGCCATGTCAGGCGGGGTGTACGGCGGAAAAGGCGTGAGCCTGCTCACCGTGGCGGAACGGCTCGGAGCTGCGCGGACGCTGGCCAAGCCCTTCGGAATCGACGACATCGAGCGGATCCTGCGGGAACTCCTGAACGGCAGCGCGACCTAGCGCCCTGGACCGGCTGCCGTCGCCGGGGATCGCCCCGTACCTTTAGCGCGACCTTGCCGTCGGAGTCGCGCGTCTGAAGCTCTCCCAGCGATCCATCTTCGTCTTTTGGATTCCTCTCGCTGCCACGTGGCTCATGATGGCGGTGGAAGGGCCGTTCCTGGCGGCGATCATCGCTCGGTTGGTCGATCCCACGTTCAACCTCGCGGCCCACGGTGTGGCGTACGCCTTCGCACTGCTGGTCGAGGCGCCCGTCATCATGATCATGAGCGCCTCGACGGCGCTCGTGGACGATTTGCACAGCTTCCGGCGGCTCCGTACGTTCACGTACACGCTGAACGCGGCGGTGACGGCCGCCATGCTGCTGCTACTCGTTCCGCCATTGTTCCGCGTCGTCATGCTGGATGTGATCGCGCTTCCCGCCGATGTGGCCGACCTCACTTACGTGGCGCTCTGGCTGCTCGTTCCCTGGCCGGGCGCCATCGGGTACCGGCGGTTCTATCAGGGACTCCTGATTCGGGGCGGTCGCACCCGTCTCGTCGCCTACGGTACCGTGCTCAGACTCACGACCATGGCGACCACCGCGCTCGTGCTCTACTTCACGGTGGCGCCACCGGGGGCATGGGTCGGTGCGGCGGCGCTGGCGGTGGGCGTATCGGTGGAGGCGGTCGCGAGCCGGATCATGGCGCGGGGCACGGTGCGTCACCTGCTCGCCACCGACACGGACGACGGACGGGCGCTGAGCTACGGCAGGATCGCTCGGTTCTACTACCCGCTCGCCCTGACGTCGCTGATCGGGCTGGCCGTGCAGCCGATGGTCACCTTCTTCATGGGTCGGGCGCCGGCGCCGCTCGAATCGCTCGCGGTGTTTCCGGTGGTGGTGGCCCTGTCGTTCATCTTCCGGGCAGTGGGATTGAGCTACCAAGAGGTGGCGATTGCCATGATGGGCAGACGGTACGAGCACGTGCGCGAGCTGTGGCGGTTTGCGCTCGCGCTGGGGATCGCCGCGTCGGCGGGACTCGCGCTCGTAGCGCTGACCCCGATCTCGCGGTTCTGGTACGAGACGCTGTCCGGCCTCGCGCCGGAACTGGCCCGGTTCGCGATCCTGCCGACCATCATCATCATTCCCATCCCCCTCCTATCGGTGATCCTCTCGTTTCAGCGTGCCATCCTGGTGGTGGGTCACGCGACCCGGCCGGTGACCTGGGCCACGGCAATCGAGGTTGGCGGGATTGCGGTGCTCTTTCCGCTGCTGGGTTGGAAGCTCGGTGTGGTGGGTGTCACCGCCGCTACCATCGCGTTCATAGCCGGACGGTTAGCGGGGAATCTGTATCTGGTGAAGCCGTGTGTGGGGGAGATGAGAGGGCGGGGGACGGGAGAGAGGGGGTAGGGGGCAGTGTGCAGGGGGGAGGGTGGAGGGGGCCGGTGAAAGGTGCGGGGGACAATGTGCAGCGGGCAGCGAGCAGGGCGCAGTGTGCGGGGGAAAACGGGGGGTCCGAGAAGGACCGGACAACGCGATCGCAAAACGCAAGTCGACCGCTCGAAGGATATTGGTGCGGTTTTCGCGGGGACCGCTTGCGCGGCGGCTCGGCGGTCACAATGTTTGCCCGTTCCCACACGTCCCCCTTGGAGGTGCATCCGTATGGCCGCCCGAATGGTTCTCCGCGCCGCGATGACCGCGGCAGTCATCGCCGTTGGTCTCCCCAACCTGGTGAAGGCCCAGCTGGCCCAGCCCCCCTTCGATCAGCCGTCGGTGTTTGTGGTGTCGTTGCCGGAGCTGCCGCCGGATGCCACGGCCGTGGTTCAGCAGCGTGGCGAGAAGAGCCCCTGGCTCGCGGGTATTCTCAGCTTCTTTCTGCCGTATGGCACCGGATCGTTCTATGCCGGCAACAACTCGCACGGTATTCGGCATCTCGTGATCGGCGGCGCTACCGCGATCGGCATGGGTGCCGGTCTCCTCGCCGCCTGTGATGACGGCTTTACGCTGTGCAACAAGGACGACGCCGGCTACACCGTTGCCGGCATTTTTGCGCTCGGGTACCTGGCCAACTGGGTGTGGGGGACGATCACTGCAGTGAGTGATGCCAACGCCTACAACCGGGGCTCGACCGGCGCGAGCCTCCAGCCGGGCATTCTGGTGCTCGAGCCGGCGCCCGGCGCCGTGGGCGTGTCGCCGGCCGTGGGTCTCAGGGTCGGCCGCGTAACGTTCTAGCGCGCCACGACAAATCAGGTCGTCCAGGGCCCCGTGCTTCTCGTGCGCGGGGCTCTTGGCGTTGACACCCGACGTGTTGTGGGAGTTGACACGGGCCGTGCGTGAGTCCCCTTTGATAGCGTGATGCTTTTGCTGCTCGTTGCCTGCTGCCTCACCAACCTCGCCGATGTGGCCCCCGGTCCGGGCCTGCCGGATGGCTGGGACCTGCGGCGCGTGCGCGGCCGGCCCGCGCCGACGTACGCCGTAACGGAGAAGGCGGCGCTCCGCGTCGAAGGAGCCGGCGCGGTCGGCTACGCGGTGTTCGAGCTGCCCAACCGGCTGTTGCCCGAGGACGGCGTGCTGACCTGGAGCTGGCGCACGGCGACGCCCCTCCCCGATGCCGATTTGCGGGACCGCCGCCGCGACGACAGTCCGGTGCGTGTGCTGGTGGTGTTCGGTGACCGCCGTACGCTGTTCTACACGTGGGGTGGCGCCGAACGACCGGGCGAATGGTTTGCGAGCTGGACGGGGTCGTCCCGGATGGTGTGGGTGCTGCGGGACGCGACGGATGCCGACGGGGAGTGGCGCGAGGAGCGCCGTAATCCGTTCACGGACTACCGCACGGCGTTCGATCGGGACCCACCCGCCATTGTCGCGGTCGGGATCGTGCAGGACTCGGACAATCTGGGACACCCGGCGTCGGCGGAGGTGGCCGACCTGTCGTGGACACCGGTCGCCCGTTGACTCTAGGAGCACGACTCGGCGATCGATGCGCGTCCGCATTGCGGATTCTCGTCGCATCATACGCCTCGATGTGATCCGCCCTCCAACGTAGGGAGTGCCCCAATGATCTCTCGCCGCAGCTTCCTCGGCGCGTCGGCAGCAACGCTCGCCGGCGCGACCGCAACGCCCACCATCGTCGAGGCTCAAGCCGAGCAAGGACGGGACGACCTCCCACCGTCGATCCTGGCGCTCACCTCGATGAAGGACGAGGCGACCCCGATCACGCTCGAGGAGCGGCGGCAGCGTATCGAGAAGGCGCGCGGGCTCATGCGGGCCAATGATCTGGACGCGATCCTCCTGATCGGCGGCACCTCGCTCGTGTACTACGCCAACGTGTCGTGGTGGAACAGCGAGCGGCTGTTTGCCCTGCTCCTGCCCGTGGAGGGACGACCATTCGTCGTGACGCCCGCGTTCGAAGAAGACCGCGCGCGGGAACAGCTGGACAAGGGTCCACTTGCGGGAGACGACGTGGACGTGCTGACGTGGCACGAGGACGACGATCCGTACCGGTTGGTCGCGCAGGGCCTGCGCGCGCTGGGTCGCAGCACGGGTCGGCTCGGAATCGAAGAGACCGTGCGATTTGTGTTCTCCCACGGTGTGGCGCAGGCGGCGCCATCACTCCAGCTCGCGAGTGCCACGCCGGTTACGGCCGGGTGCCGCGGCGTGAAGACGGCGCACGAGCTCGAGCTGATGCGGCTCGCCTCGAACGTCACGCTCAAGGCCTATGAAGCTGCCTGGCGCGCCCTGAAAGACGGGATGACGCAGCAGCGGTTCGCCGAGCTGGTGTCGGCCGCACACGACCGGCTCGGGTTCTCGGGTGGGGCCGGCGTCCAGGTGGGAGAGTACTCGGCACTGCCCCACGGCTCCTCCGCACCGCAGGTGATCCGCGAAGGCACCATCCTGCTGATCGATGGCGGGTGTGGGGTCGAAGGGTATCGCTCCGACATCAGCCGCACCTTCGTGCTCGGCCAGCCCACGGACAAGATGAAGCACGTGTTCGAGATCGAGCTGCGGGCGCAGACCGCTGCGCTCCGCGCCGCCGCCCCCGGCGTTCCCTGCGAAGCCGTCGATCGCGCTGCGCGCACGGTGATCGACGAGGCGGGCTTCGGGCCGGACTACGCGTTCTTCACCCACCGAGTGGGACATGGGATCGGGATGGACGGCCACGAGTGGCCCTACCTGGTGCGGGGCAATACGCAACTGCTCGAGCCCGGCATGACCTTCAGCGACGAGCCGGGGATCTATATTCCCGGCGAATTCGGCGTGCGGTTGGAAGACGACATGGTGATCACCGAAGACGGTGCCGAACTGCTGACACCGCAAAGTAGGTCACTCGAGGAGCCGTTCGGAGTGTAGGGATCGTTCAGCGTGCAGGGTGCAGCGTACAGTGCACAGCGCACAAAGTCCAGTACCACACCCCACCCCTAGAAGTCGATTATGTGGGGTCGGTGGTTCTCCGCTTCGAGGAAGCGCAGCAAATCGGTTCCGGCGATCGCCGTCGTCTTCGCGTTGTCGAGCGGATGCAGGTTGATCGGGTCCTGCTGCAGCACGCCGCGGTCGATTGCCACGCTCACGGCACCGCCCCTGTCGTTGATCACCGCGAACGGGCTGACCGCCCCCGGGATCACACCGAGAAACCGCATCAGACGCTCGGCGCTGCCGAACGAGAACCGCTTGGCACCGAGTCGCCCAGCGACGTCCTTGAGATCCACGGTTCGATTCTCGAGACAGACCACGAGCCACATTGTCCCTTTCTTGTCGCGGAGAAATAGGCTCTTGGTGTGGGCGCCCGGGAGGTCGCCGCGGAGCGCCTTGGCCTCATCGACGGTGAAGACCGCAGGGTGCTCGACCGTGGTGACGGCGATCCCCAGCGCCCGGAGGCGATCGAAGAGCCGCTCCGGCGTGACGGGGGGGCTGCCGTCGGCCAGCCGGTTGTCCAAGGGACGATCCGGCATCGGCTAACGCTCGCCGTGCCCTGAGGGGTCGCGCGCCTCGTCGCGGCGCGTCCGGAGACTTCCGATCACCACCGTCAGCAACCCGAGCAGGATCTCGTCGACGAACGGCACCACATCGGGAAACACGAGATCGGCGCCGAAGAGCGCGGCCGTCAGCACCAGGAGTCTGGGGTATCGCAACCGCCGCGCGTAGCGGCGGACCAGGCCGAAGACCGAACCCGGCATAACGGGCGTCTCCTGTAGAACGTGATGCTCTGAACCTACGACCTCACCCCGCGGCGTGCACGGGACCGGTTCGAGGTGGCTCGCTGGGTACCGCCACCTATCTTAGAGGCGATGTCAGAGCCAGTCGAACGTCTTCGTGCCGCCCTTCAGGGCAGGTACGCCATCGTATCCGAGGTCGGCGCGGGTGGTATGGCCACAGTCTACCTGGCCGAAGATCGGAAGCACAACCGCAAGGTCGCCGTCAAGGTCCTGCGACCGGAGCTGGGTGCCACCATCGGTCCCGAGCGCTTCCTCCGGGAAATCCAGATCGCTGCCGGCCTGGACCACCCGCACATTCTCCCCCTGTACGATTCGGGGGAGGCGGGCGGATTCCTGTTCTACGTGATGCCGCTCGTCGAAGGCGAGTCGCTTCGCGACCGACTCGATCGCGAGCGGCAGCTCCCGATCGACGACGCCTTGCAGGTCGCCGAGGAGGTTGCGGACGCGCTCGCCTACGCCCACTCCCACGGTGTCGTGCACCGGGACATCAAACCCGAGAACATCCTCCTATCGGGCGGACACGCGCGGGTCTCGGATTTTGGCGTCGCGCGTGCGCTGTACGCGGCCGGTGACGACCGGATCACGGAAACCGGCTTCGCCGTAGGCACGCCCTCGTACATGAGTCCCGAGCAGGCGACCGGCGCCGAGGACGTCGACAACCGCTCCGACATCTACAGCCTGGGCTGCGTGGTGTACGAGATGTTGGGTGGCGCACCGCCGTTCACCGGCGCGACACCCCACGCCGTGCTGGCTCGTCACGCGATCGATCCCGTACCCTCCTTGGCGACCGTGCGGACCACGATCCCTGCCGGCGTGCGGCTCGCGGTGGAGCGGGCGCTCGCAAAGGTTCCGGCCGATCGTTTCCCGACGGCCTCGGGGTTCGCAACGGCGCTCCGCACTCAGCAGGTGGCGAAAGCGCCGATCACGGTGAGCAGACGGTGGCTGGCGGTGCCGGCACTCGTCGGGGTGCTGGCATTGATTGCCTGGCTCGCGTGGCGGTACGCACCGGCCAGTGCCGTAGATGGTGCGACGACGGGATTCCCGCCGACCCGGATCGCCGTGCTCTACTTTGACGATCACAGCGAGGGCGGACAGCTGGGTCACGTGGCGGCCGGACTAACCGAGGGGTTGATCCACGAGTTGGCCCAGGTCGACGCGCTCGAGGTGGTCTCACGCAACGGGGTCAAGCCCTACCGGGCCGCGTCGGTCCCGATCGACAGCATCGTGCGGGCCCTCGAGGTGGGCACGATTGTCGAGGGGAGCGTCGCAAGATCCGGTGACCGTCTGCGCGTCACGGTGCAGCTGGTGGACGCTGCCACCGACACCCACCTGGAGAGCCAGGTGCTCGAGGAGCCGATCACCGATCTGTTTGCGCTCCAGGATCGGCTGACGTCGACGGTGTCGGAGTTCCTGCGGGCACGGATCGGTCGGGAGATCCGGCTGCGCGAGCGGCGCGCGGGCACGGGGAGCGTCGACGCCTGGGAGTTGGTGGAGCTGGCCGATCAGCGGCGCGACGAGGCCCGTCGGCTGCGAAACGCCGGGGACTCGCTCGCGGCCGTCGCGACGTTGGCCGCTGCCGACTCGCTGCTTGCTCGCGCGGAGGGGCTCGATTCCCGGTGGATCGAGCCGATCGTCCAGCGAGGATGGGTTGCCGAAGAGCGGGCCGATCTCTGGCAGCCGGTGCCGGGCTCCGCAGACACGGTATGGATCGCCATCGGTGTCGCCCACGCCAATCGGGCGCTCAGGCTCGTACCGAACGATCCCGGTGCCCTGGAGCTGCGCGGTTCTCTCATGGGCGAGCTCGCGGACGGCCGCGCTCGCGTCAATGCTCCGTCGCTGCGAAGGCAGGCCGAAGCCGATCTCCGAGCCGCCGTGGCGGGTGACCCGGAGCGCGCCGGCGCGTGGGCTGCGTTGAGCGAGCTCATGAGGGTCGAAGGGCGGTTTGCCGAGGCCAAGGAAGCCGCCGAACGGGCCTTGGCAAAGGATGCGTTTCTGGCCGACGCGAGCGGCATCACCTTCAACCTGTACCAGGCCTCGCTCGACCTCGACCAGGTGACGGAGGCCGCCCGCTGGTGTGAGATTGGGCAGCGTCGCTTTGCGGGGCGATCGTGGACCGCGGCCTGCAGGCTGTTTCTGGGGGCGCTTGGCGAAGGCCCCCGACTGCCCCCCGACAGCGCCCAGGCGCTGTACGACCTTCTACTCACGTGGAGCACGCCGGCCGAACGTGGAACGAACGAAGTCGTGGGACACATGTGGATGGCCGCAGTGATGGCGAGGGAGGCCGACCGCGACAGCGCAGAGGCGCTGGTTCGCACGGCACGATCGGAAGCGTCAGAGGCGCTCCAGCCGTGGGTCAGCTACCTGGAGGCCAATGTTCGGCTATTGCTCGACGATCGCGAAGCGGCGCTCGATCAACTCGGTGATTTTCTCCAGGCCTTTCCGCAGCGCAAGAGCTACATCGCCTCTGACTGGATGTTCCGCCCGCTGTGGAGCGACCCGCGGTACCAGGCGCTGGTCGATACCGTTGGTGAGGGCCCGTAGCCTAACGTCAGTTCTGCCACACCCCGAAGCCCAGTGACCGGAGATGCGCGGCAAGGCGCTTCTCCCGCAGTACCGCCTCCCGATATGTCATGGGGTTGTAGCGGCCGTAGAGATGCGGCAGCAGGCGCTCTCCGTACTGCTGCACGTACTTCCCGGACTTGTAGCCGCGCTTGTGCTGACGGAACCGCTCTTCCGGCGTGAGGCCGGTCATCCCGACGTACACGCACGCTTTGAGCGGATGGTGCTGCGGGTTGGCGTCGCGGAACGACTTGTGGCTGACCACCGCGCCATCGAGCCGGATGACGTAGACGTGGTAGTGCTCCCGCCGAGCCGGTGCGCCGGCGGTCGTGCGTTTGCGCGGCTTGGCGCCCACTCGGCCGCCTCTCAGGGCCGCGCGAACGTTGCGTTGGCCTCGGCGGCCGCTTCCTGGAGGAGACGGGCGACGGCAGGCTCCAGCGCCACAACCGCCGACGCGCTCCCGCGAACGCTCAGCGAGGCTGGGAGCCCGATAGGTGTCCTGCCCGTCACCTGCTCGAATATCACGAGCGCGGCGAGATAGGTCGCCATGGGGCTTGGGTGAAACCCGTCGGGGCCGTACAGGGCCAGCGTCGAGTCTCGGCTCCACGCGGCACGCCAGGCCTCTCCAACCGGCAACAACAGCCCGTCGGCAGAGTCGGCCGCCAGGGCGTGCGATTGGCTCACGCCGTCGAAATCGAAGAACCGCGCTTGAGCCGGCCAGACCATATACAGCGCCACGCGTGCGCTCACGCGCCGTGCCTCCTCGCCGTACAATTGGGCGTATTCGATCAGCGAGGCGCGTCCTTCGGTGGCCGACGGTCCCTGCTGGATGGCGACGATGTCCCATCCGCCCCGAGCGATCTGCCGTTGTGCGTCACCACGCACCCAGTGGTCGGCGAGTCCAAAGTTGGGAAATGTCACGGCGTCGATGGTTCGATCCCCACCCGCTGTCGAGTCGACGAGAGCCTCGAGCATTCCGGGGAGGTCGTTTGTATAGGTCAGGCTGTTGCCGACGAACAGCACGTTGAGGCCGGCCGGTACAGGGCTCGTCGTCGTCGCCAGGCTGCAGGTGAGCGCCGCCACCACGAGCGGGACGCTTCGACGCCTCATGTCCGACTCTCCGTACTCGCGTTGGCCAGGGTCCTATGGTGTCGGCGGACCGGCGTTGACCCTGAGCTCCTTCACCACCAGCTCCACGGTCATCACATCGTCCTCACCGCCCATCATCTTCTCGAGACGCTCCAGTTGGCCTTTCATCATCTGTTCGGCCATGGCACGCTGCGCTTCGGGCATCTCCGCGAGCCGGCGCTTCATTTCCTCGACTTGCGCCCGCGTCTCGGGATCCATGGCCTGCCCCATGCCCTCTACCCGGATCGTGGTGCGAAACGGCTGAAGCATCCCGTCCACCTCACGGTAGTCTTCGAGATCCGCCACGCTATGCATCTCGGTCGGCCCGCGGTCGGTTTGCATCTCCCCCCAGAATTCCACCCGCCGCGGCACCCACTGCTCGGTGTCCACGAAAAGCGTGCCGCGGAGCGGCCGGAAGTTGGCTTCCTTGGGAATCATACCCTGTCCAAAATCGACGCGGTCGAGATCGTGCATGTCGATCACGTGCACGGCGTGCCCGCCCACCTGGTCGCGACCCCGGTACTCGCTGTTGGCTGCCAGGACGGGTGCGACGCGTTGAATCGCGTCCCACCCCTGCTCGCTGGTTCCCGGCATGGCCATCCCGCCCGTCGACGACCGCTTGAGCCGAAACACACGGTGACCCTCGACCGTCTCTTTCTCGAAGTAGAGAACGGTCTCGAACCCCATCGCGTCCTGAATGAGCGTGTAGTTCTCGATGTTCTCGGTGCGGCGCTCGTACTCAGCGAGCATTCGATCGAAGATCTCGCGCGGCGTCTGCGAGAGCGCCGTGGCGGGAAGCGCGATCGAAAGCGCGCAGAGCAAGGCGAAGGGGCGGGCAATGACACGCATCTGGGCTCCTGGGTGTGTGAAGTTGTTGGCGGCGACGAGTTCCCGAAGGTGATACGCCACAGGACCGCCGAGGTTGCTAGCGACTGATCATCACGTGCGCCCAAGGCATGCCAGGGAACATGAGCCAGGGGCGGTCCGGTGCCGGAACCGTCGAGATACCGGTGCTCTCCTCGGTGGCGTACGGCATGTAGATGACGTAGAGGCCGCGGGCGTCGGCCGGGAGTCCTGTGGCTGGGTCGAACTCGCTTTGCAGGAAGACCGAATAGAGTGCTGCCGGATGCTCCGGCATCGACAGCCGGCCGGCTTCGATCTCCGCGAACCTGATCGAATCGATCTCGGGGCGGCTCTTCGCCGCTCCCCGGAGCGTGCGTCCACGTGCCATGAATGGCTCGAGGTCCCGATGGTAGCACGCGGCGTGGAAGCCCGACGCCGCCGGATCGTCGGCCACGCAGATCATGGCGTTTGTTCCCTGGCGCAACGTGACGAGCGACCCCTGGCTATAGCCCAGCACAGCGGCGCCGGGCTTGAGGCTGTCAGGCAACGGGCTCACGGCCCCGGTGATCTGCCGGTCGGCGGGCGGATCCTGGGCGATCGCGCCCGACGCCCCGAAGGCCGCCGCGAGCATGACCATTATCGCTGTTCGCATCATGTGACTCCTCCAGGTGTCGCGTCCGGACGCCGGCGGGATCGAGCGACCCACCGCCCAAATGGAAGTGTATCAGTTGGGTTTGGCAACCACCGCTGTCCTCGACAGTTGGCTGCTCGACCATCCAGGACCCGAGTCACGCTCCGGCTACGGCTGGGAGACGGTCGGTCGGCAGGTTACACTCGCGGGATCAATGGTGCCGACCGAGGTACGTCCCGGGGGTGACCGTCGCGCGGAGGAGTTTGTGCCGAATGCTGATGTGTGTGCGTCTCGATTGCGGCTGCGTTCCGGACTATGGGTTGGTGCGGCGCTCCTCATGCCGGTGGCTCCGCTGGCGGCGCAGGGCTTATGCTTTCACGGGCACCCGCAAGCGCGCTGTTCGGCCTTCCTCGTGACCGAGGCGGGCGCAGCGTTTTCCGTGCCAATCGACGACGATCCCAACCTCACGTTTCAGGCGGGTGTGATGTTCAACGTCGGGCCGCGGTCGGCTGTGGGCGGGGTGCTGCTCGGCGGGGCGTTTCAGAACGACGCTCGCCTCGGGGCGCGGGTCCGGTACCGCCACTGGCTCACGCCGAAGCTGACGCTCGACGTCGCCCCGGGCCTGCTGTTCGTCAACGATGCCTTCACCTCACAGGAGCCGGGCTTCAGCGGGGAGCTGTCGGTGGGGTACGGTGAATGGGTGGCGGTCACCGCGCAACTCGAGGTCCTGCCGTTCGAGTTCGCCACCGAGACCCGGGGATTCTTTGGATTGAAGCTCGGGTCCTATCCGGGCGCGGTGGCCACGGCGGGCGCGGCAGTTTGGGTGGCCATCCTGTACGCGCTGGTTAGCGGGACTGACTTCCAGTAACGGCTGGCAGGCCCGCTAGAGGCACTTGAACACCTGACCAGGCACGCCCCGCACTAGCGCGAAGGTCCCAACGACCTGATCGGTATCGGTCATGGTCACGGTCAGGGACATGGTCCGACCGTCGGTTCGGCCAACGTAGCGCGCCGGGTGGGCGTCGGGGGGCACGCCGTCCTGCACCGGTCCGCCGTGTTCCAGCACGTGGACGCCGGTGAGATCGAACCGGCCACTCCCGTCGATCGCGAAGAATCCGTCGATCGTGCCGTTGGCGCAGTCGTACTCGATGGTGGCGCCGCCGGCAGCGATCTCCATGGCGATGTGCTCGCCCCCCCAGGAGCCGAACAGCTGGGGTCCGACGAACTCCGAGCGGCACGTGCCACCGAGGGTGGCGAAACCCGCTGCCAGGACGAGTGCGAGGTGCTGCCGACGCATGCGCGAATGCCTCCCGAAGCGGTGCAGTGATCTTCCCTTCCGTATAGTGTACCGCGATCGTCGCGCCAAGGTCACATCGGCCGCGCCGTTGGCCGGCCGTTCCCCCCTGGGTATCTTGCGGCCTCTTTCTCAGCCCGCGACGGCCCGGCAGCGCGAACGGGCGTCCTCCCGGTGCCGGCGCGGCCAATCAGAGGGTTGGCATGACTACAGCATTTCGGACGGGTGTTGCCGTGACGGTCACGCTCGTGTTCGCCACCGGGTGTGCGTCGGAGCGGCAAGTGAGCTTGGAGTCGTTCGCGGACAGCGCAAGCTACGCGATCGGGATGAACATGGGAGCCTCGGTCGAACAGGTGAAGGACCAGATCCAGATGGACAAGCTCATGCGGGGACTGACCGACCAAGCCGAGGGGCGCGAGCCGGCGCTCACCCAGCAACAGGCGATGACGGTCCTGCGGGCGTTTGCCGGGCAGGTCCAGGCGTCCCAGCAACAGCACGCGGAGGAGCAGGTGGCGGAGAACAAACAGACTGGTGACGCGTTCCGCGCCGAGAACGCCGCCAAGGCGGGTATCACGACCACGGCGAGCGGTCTTCAGTACGAGGTGCTGACGGAAGGCACGGGTCCCAAGCCCAAGGCCACCGACATGGTGCGGGTGCACTATCGGGGCTCACTGGTGGACGGCTCGGAGTTCGAAAGCTCGTTCGACGGCGATCCGGTGACGTTTCCGCTGAACCAGGTGATCCCGGGGTGGACCGAAGGCGTGCAGCTCATGAATGTCGGGAGCAAGTACCGCTTCGTCCTGCCGCCCGAACTGGGGTACGGTGATGAGGGTGGACCCGGGGGCCCGGGTTCGACTCTCGTGTTCGAGGTGGAGCTGGTGGGGATCGACAAGTAGCGCGGGTCCCGGAGGTCTCGAGCGACGCTGCCGCGCCCGGTCCCCACGGCCGGGCGCGGCCGCGGTTTGGGGGCTGTAAGCCGTTGCCGTCCACATGATTGCACGCCCTCGGTGACCGGGGTCACGGCTCCGACGTTGGCTGCGTCATGGCCCGCGGTGGCCCTTGGCGCGTATCCTCGGGCCAACGAGAGAAGTCCCGTTCACTCCAGAGCGTCAAGCCATACGGGCCGCCAGGCATCGGCGTGGCTGTCCACGTGGCAGGGCGTAAGGAAGGGTCTCATGGTCGGTACACGAGTCAGAAACTCAGCGCGCTCGCTCACATTGCTCGGGATCGTGCTCGGCATGGCTGCGTGCGCGGATACGCCGGGTCTCGGGCCGGATGGCTTGGGCGAGCTGCCGGCGTTTGCCAGTGACGTCACCATGCTCGGCTTTCAGAGCGAGGTGAACGCGGCCGCGGCGCGCATCGAGATCGTGCTGGCAGGCGACGGACTGCTCGCTCGCGAGGTCGCGATCAAGTCCGGTGAGGTCCTCCGGACACCCGAACGCATTCACGGTCACATCACGCGGCTCGAGCCCACCAGCACAGGGGGGCTCCTCACGCTCGACATTGGCGACCTCAAGGTCCAGTTCACCGGTGAAACCGGCATCGGCGTGTTTGGGACCGACGGGGCCATGGATCTCGAGACCTTCGTCGCGCGGGTGACGGCGGCTCTGGCCGAGGGTCATCACCTGGCCGTGGTGGCCATGCGGGCTCCGCCCGACGCGCCGCAGGCGCCCGGCGACGGTGCGTTCCTGGCCGCGAGGCTGCTACTGGGTGGGGAAGGGGAGGGCCGGATTCTCGTCCTCAACATCGACGGTGACAACCTGGTGCGGAACGACGACCCGCCGCCCGATGGATGGGTGGCAGTGCTAGGACTCCGGATCGAGCTCCGCGTAACGGAAGGGCTCACGCGCATCCGGAAGGAGCGCGACGATATCCGGGTCGAGCGTTTCGAGGGTGTCGTCAAGTCGGTACACCTCGACCGGCACGCATTTACGCTCCGCAACGGCACCGTTATCCGCTTGGTTCGCGAGACGGAGATCAAGTACGAAGTGGGTGACGAGCATCGGTTGGGCTCGCTTGAAGAGGTGGCCCGTGCGGTGAATGCCGGGCTCACAGTCGTGTCGGCCGGCGCCGGGGTGGTGGAAGGCCGGGAACCGCTCAGGCTGGTGGCAATCGCCGTGGTGTTCGAATTGGCACCGCCGCCTATGGTGGACTTCGAGGGCGTGGTGGCCTCCGTGGACCTCGAGAACCGCTCGGTGATGCTGGAGCGGGGGCTCACGATCCGGATCACCGACGACACCGAGATCGGCTTTAACGCCGACCGCGAGCATATGCTCGGGTCGCTCGAGGAAGTGGCGAAGGCCATCGCCGACGACCGCACGGTCGTTGCCGCAGGTGTGGGGGTGGTGGAGCAGCACGAGCCGCCCGTGATCGTGGCTCGGAAGGTGGTGTTCGTGCTCCGCCAGCCGCCGATGCGGGAGTTCCGCGGTGTCGTGAGGGCGGTGCACCTCCCCGACAGCATCGTCGTGCTGGTCGAGGGGCCCGCGGTGCGCGTGACCGCGCACACCGAGATTTCGTTCGAGACGGGTGACACCGATCGGTTCGGGTCGCTCGAGGCGGTGGCCGAGGCGGTCGCGGCCGGAACGAAGGTCCTGGCGGCCGGTGTGGGGGAGGTCGCGTCGGCGTCGGTCGACCCGGCGATCATCGTGGCCAAGAAGATCGTGTTCTTCAGCGCGCCGCCCGACGTGACGGCGTTCCACGGGCTCGTCGAGTCGGTGGACCTCGCGGCGCAGACGTTCACGCTCAAGGGCGGACCGACTGTGCGGGTGGTCGACGGCACGGTCGTCTGGTTTGCTGAGAACGATGCGCACGCACTTCGGAGTCTGGCGGCGGTCGCCGAGGCGCTGGCGAACCATCAGGTGGTTCTCGCGGCAGGCATCGGAGTGGTCGAGAACAACGATCCGCTCACCCTGGTGGCCCGCAAAGTCGCCTTCATGGTGGTGCCGCCGGGCATCCAGTACTTCGAGGGCGTGATCGCATCGGTGGACAGCGAAGCGCGCTCGTTCACGCTGGAGGGCGGGCCGACGGTCCGGCTCGTCGAGGGGACGATGATCGTGCACGAAGCGGGTGGGGAGACGCTCGGGAGTTTCGAGGCGGTGGCCGAAGTGGTGGGGAGCGGCGGCACCGTGACGGCGGCGGGCATGGGATTGCTCGAGACGTCGGAGCCACACGTGCTCATCGCCATCGCCGTCGTGTTCAGATTGTAGTTCCTGGCAGGAGTCGAACGTGCCAACGGGAGGCGGGCTGCGTAGCCGCCTCCCATTTTCTTGTCCCCGCGCTACTGCTCGGTGCCGGCTGACAGGGAGACTGGGTCAGCACCAACGAGAGTCGTTACCGCCTCGGCAATGACCGTCCAGTCCATCGGCTTGGAAAGGAAGTCGGCCCCCAACGTTTTCGCGTCGCGCTGGGCCTGTTGTGTTCCCTGGCCACTGATGAGCAGCGCGGGGACCGAGGCGAGTGCGGGATCGGCGCGCATCTCCCGTAGCACGTCGAGCCCATTCATGCCGGGGAGCTGGTAGTCGGTCACGACCGCACGTGGGGGTCGACGCCTCGCGAGTGCGAGCCCGGCGGTGCCATCAGCCGCTTCCACCACGGCGAGCCCCTGCCGGCGGATCAGACGGGCGAGCGCCCCACGCTGTGCGGGATCGTCTTCGATGAGCAGCACGATCGGCCGGCGTGGGGCGCGTCCGATCCGAAGCACCTCCTGCAGGACCCCGCCGGCGTCGGCCGGAATCCACGCGTCCGCACCATAGGCGATTGCTTGAGCGGGGGCGGGGTCCCCACCGACCAGCGCGGTCGGCAGGTCGGTGGTGAGCGGTCGTTCTCGAAGACGCCGCACGAACTCGAGTCCGTGCATGTCATCGAGCACAACGTCCACCACGATTACGTCGGGCACCCATCGCTCCATGACGTCCAGCGCCTCGGATCCCTGGGACCATCCCTCAACCTCTATGCCCGCCTGCTCGAGTTCCGTCCTGATGAGGAGGGCTAGATCGGGATTGGGCACGAGGAGTAAGACGCTGCGCACCTCACTTGCCGCCCGAGCGGCCGCCACTGGGGCGGCAACGGGAGCCTCCGCGTGCGGTACCCGCACGTAGAACCGCGTCCCCCGGCCCTCGCCGCTCTCGGCCCACAGCTCACCGCCCAGCTGCTCGATGATGGCCCGGCTGATATACAGGCCCAGGCCCACGCCCCCGTGCATGCGGGTAGAGGACCGCTCGAGCTGCCGGAATTTGTCGAATACCGCCCGCAGCAACTCCTCCGGGATGCCGGGCCCGTTGTCGGAGATTTCGAGCACGATCCCGTCGGGCTGTTCGAACCACCGGACGCCCACCCGGCCGCCCTCCGGGGAGAACTTGATGGCGTTAGACACCAGGTTGACGATGACCTGCTCCAAACGGGCTGGGTCGGCCATCACCATCGGCCACCGGCCGTCCGGCTCCCAGTCTACAACCACCCCCTGATCGTCCGCGAATCCGCGCACCATCTCCACGGCGTGCCGGGCGACGTCGCCCAGCGGTGTTGCGGTCAGGTGCGTCACCAGTCGCCCGCTCTCGATGCGGGACAGGTCGAGCAGGTCGTCCACCAGGCGGATCAGGCGATCGAGGTTTCGCAGCGCGATGGTGATGAAGCCAGCCATCCCTTCGGTCACCGATCCCGCGGCGCCGCGGCTCAGCAGCGAGAGCGAGGTCTTGACCGAGGTGAGCGGGGTACGCAGCTCGTGACTCACCATCGAGACGAACTCGTCCTTCGCCGCCTCCGCCTCCACGGCTCGGGTCACATCCTGGTAGACCACCAGGTGACCCATCACCTCGCCGTAGCGGCTGAGCACCGGGTCCACCGTGCGCTGGCAGGTCATCGCGCGGGGGAAGACGAACTCCACGCGGTCCCGCAGCGGGGTCCCGTCGGCGAGCATGGCCGCCTCCTGCGCGTCCAGCATGTTCGGGTCGCGGAGCGCGCGACCGAGCGCGCGGTGCAGCTGGTCCACGGAGGCGTCGCGCACCACCTCGAGCGGCAGCCCCAGCAACTCGGCGATGGCCCGGTTGGCGTGCACCACCTTTCCCCGTCCCACCATGAGGATGGCCGATTCGCCCGCCTCGATCAGTGCCTCGAGCCGGGTCTGTTGCAGCCGCGCTTTGGCATGTTCGCGCGCCAGCTCTTCCCGCTGCTTGTGGATGGTGGCGAGCAGCTTCGAGTAATGCAGCGAGGTCTCGATCTGCTTCCCCAGCAGCACGGCCAGGTCGAGGTCGTCCTCGTTGTACAACGCTGATTCCGGCGCCCCGAAATTGAGCGAGCCGATCACTAGGTTGCCGACCTTCAGCGGGACGATGAGCGCCGAGATGGTGTGCTCCTGCTCCTGGCGGATTCCCTCGGTGCCCGCGAAGTCGTCGACGCGCATGGCCTCGCCCGTCTGGATGGCCCGTCCCGGGAGGCCACTATCGATGGGGAATTCCTTCTGAGCGACCTGGAAACCGCCGCGGGCCGCGTCGTAGAGCGTGTGCAGGGAGTAGTGCGTGCGATCGTTGGAAGCGAGGGTCACGCTGGCGCGGCGGAACGCGAGCACGCGGCGCAGCTCGAGAATCGCCGAGCGAAAGATCTCGTTGAGGTCGTAGGTGGTATTGATGAGCGAGGCCAGCTCGCCCACCACCTCGAGCCGCTCATCGGCCGACGGGGCCACCGACCGGTCGGTCATCCGGTGCCGTTGGCGACCCGGGCCTGGTAGGCCGACACGGCGCGCTCGAGGACGGTCAAGCCGTCACCCGCGGCAGTGATCGCGGCAGCACTCACGGAGCCCTGCTCCAGCCACTGACGCCCCAGGCCGGCGAGCCGAGCGGCGGGCTCCACCAGCTCGGTGGCCCCGTAGGAAGCTGCCGTGCCCATCAGAGAGTGTGCCTTGAAGTGGAAGTGCTCGACGGCCGCGCTGTCGAATTGGCTGGTACAGGCGGCGAGCGCTTGGTGCAAGGTGGCTATTCGGCTGGGGAGAACTTGGGCGAATTCTCGCCGCAGGCCGGCCAGAAGCTCGTTCGGATCGCTGGGAGTCACGCTCGGAGGCTCAGACATCCGGGAGATCGCACAGCGCCACGATCCGGGGACCGAGCTGCTCGGGCTCGAACGGCTTGAACAGCACGCCGGCCGCACCCGCGTCCCGCATCCGTTGGTCGTCGATTTCCTTGCGGGCCGTGAGCAAGACGACCGGAATACCCGCCGTTGCGGGGTCGGTCGTGAGACGGCGGGACACCTCGTAGCCATCCATGCCGGGCATCATGAGATCCACCACGACCGCGGCAGGCCTCACGCTCCGCACGAGCGCGATGCCCTCCTCGCCGCCGGCAGCCACGTCGACACGCCATCCGGACGTGAACTCCAGCGTGAGCTTGATCAGCTGCCGGAGATCCGGGTCGTCGTCGATCACCACCACGCGAAGGTCAGATGCCATCGTCGATCCCGAGGGAGAACCCCGAGCCGGGCGCCTCTTGTAAACGCGGGGATAACAGACAAGTATTGGCCATATGCTCCGAAAAGTCTACGTCGTCGACGACGACCGGATGCACTCCAAGCTGCTGGCCGCCAACCTCGGCCAGCCGGGCCAGATCCGGGTAGAGATCTTCGAGCAGCCCGAGCCGCTGTACGCCCGCTGCCAGGAGGAGCCGCCCGACGCGGTGATCACCGATCTCCTGATGCCGGGGACCAGCGGAGTCGAGGTCACCCGCACTCTCCGACAGCGCGATCCGCACCTGCCGATCTTCGTGCTCACCGGCCACGGCGACATCGAGAGCGCCGTCGAAGCCCTCAAGGCCGGAGCCACCGAGTACCTCACCAAACCCGCCAACATCAACGAGCTGCAGACGCTCCTGACCCGGGCCATCAAAGACCGTCCCCTCCTGGAGGAAGCGGCGACCCTGGAGCAAGTGCGGAAGGAGGAGTTCTCGGTCGGCGCGATCCTGGGGGAGCACGCCGGGGTCGAAGAGCTGCGGGAGTTCGTGCGCCGAATCGCAGAAATCCCCCGAGCAACGGTGCTCCTGCTCGGTGAGAGCGGGACCGGCAAGAACTTGGTTGCCAAGGCCATCCACTATTCGAGTCCGCATTCAGCCGGCCGGTTCGTCGAGGTGAACTGTGCGGCGCTCCCGTCGCAGCTTCTCGAGAGCGAGCTGTTCGGCCATCAGAAGGGCGCGTTCACCGACGCCAAGGAATCCAAGCGCGGGCTCATCGAGGTCGCCGACGGCGGCACGCTGTTTCTTGACGAGATCGGCGACATCTCGGCGGATCTGCAGGCCAAGCTGCTCAACTTCCTCGAGTCGCGACGGTTTCGGCGCGTGGGCGGCACCGACGAGCTGGACGTGAACGTGCGGGTGATCACGGCGACCAACCGCGACCTGGAGGGGCTCGTCAAGGATGGGAAGTTCCGGGCCGACTTGTATTACCGGATTAGCGTGGCGGTGCAGGGGCTGCCGCCGCTCAGGGACATCCGGGACGACATTCCGCTCCTCGCCAACCACTTCCGCGAGATCTTCAACCGGGAGTTCGGCCGAGAGGTCCGGTCGATTGCTCCGGACGCGACGAAGGCGCTGAGCGGCTGGGACTGGCCCGGCAACGTGCGCGAGCTCCGGAACGTGCTGGAGCGCGCGATGATCTTCGCCGACGGCCCGGTACTCGAGGCAAACCACCTGCCCACGTTCGGCTCGGCCATCGTGGGAGGAGAGGCCGCAGCCACCGCACAGGGCGACACGGTTCCCATTTCCAAGAACCTCACGCTGGCCGAGGTGGAGAAGGCCTACATTCAAGCCACGCTCGCCGCGTGCGGCAATCACATCCAGCAGGCCGCCGAAATCCTCGGCATCTCGCGCAAGAACCTGTGGGAGAAGCGCAAGAAGTACGGCTTGATGGAGTAGAGGGACTCCGGATGCCGGTTACCGTACTGGTTACGGTCCGGTAACAACTCACCTCGTCCAGGGTTTCCAACAAGAACGTAACCTGATACTTGGGTTACACTTATGCTTACGCCTTGTGGGCACGTGACCTGCAATGGCTTCAGGTAAACGGAGGCGGCGCCTGAAGCATCGCCTCGTTGGCGAGGTGCATGGTGGCCCCAACCGGAGAGAGAGTGTGCACGGATCCTGGAGGCGGCGCGCAGGCGCGTGGCCTCCAGGGGCGCATGCGTGTGTCACCGATCGGCTGGCCGGTGGCATGGGTGTTCGCCGCCGCGCTCATTCTCCCAGCGGCGGACGCCCTCGCCCAGAGCCCCGCCGCTGGCTGGAACCTCACCGGCATGGATGCCCAACAGGTGCGGTCCGACTGCGTAGGCACCAGCTACCAAGGCCAGGCGAATTCCGGGAACGGCTGCCAGGTCTACGACACCGACATCTACGAGAACTGGGATGCCGCTAGCAATGGCGCCGGCGACACCGACCTGTGGTACGTCCGATCGGGAGGTGATGCGTGGTTTTTCTACTTTGAGATCGAGACGCGTCTCTCGTGGGATTACGACGCGTCCGGGGAGTCCCGGGTGTACCAGGTCGAGCTGGACGTCGATGCCGCTACCGAGGCCAATCGCGGCGACTACCTGTTGACATACCTGCCGTTGCGTTCCCACCAGGGCTTGACGTGGCGGGTCGTGGATCAGGGGGGTGACGGCAGGGTGACCGGATATCGCGATGCCAACAACGATGTCGGGGGTGCGGTTCCGCTGAGCCCTGAGTTCAACTGCGGTGTTTGCGACGGGTACGAGACCGGTTTCCCGACCACCAACGCCGTGTTCGCTCGAATCGTTCTGCGCGGAGGGAAGCGGATTGTCCAGGTGGCGATCCGAGCCAGTGCGTTCGGCTCCGTCTCGTCCGCGCGCGCCCGGATGTGGGCCGGCCAGCGGGGCGCCCAGGCGGCAGCCAAGTTCACGTATCACGACCATCAGAACGCGAAGAGCCTCAACGGGGCCCGCCTCGACAACAGCGGCTCGGCCGACAGTCCCGACTGGGTCCAGGCCACGATCCAGCCAGGCCCATCCGTCCTCCCGGACGGGGGTCAGAATCTCACGCAGCTTCCCAGCAACGGGACCTCGTACGTGTTCACCTTCACGGTCGTCAATCCCGGTGCGGTGGCGACCACCTTCGGCCTCAAGGCCTTCGGCGGCAGCGCCGGCGCCATCACCGTCGTCTCCGTGGACGGGACCGCCGGCGACACAGTGACCATCACGCTGGCAGCCGGGGCATCCCGGGCGGTCACCGTCCGTCACACAGTCGCCGTCGCGGCGCCGGGGACGCGCGACACGCTGTGGCTTCGTGCCACTGTGGGCGTTGCGTCCGATACAGGGTTCGCCGACATGACGGTGGTGCGGCCGGAGATCGTAGTAGGCAAGAGCGTCGTCCCAAACGGGACCGCCTCGCCCGGCACCGACCTCACGTACACGGTCACCGTGACCAACAGCGGTAGCGAGGATGCCGTGAACGTCGTCGCGGTCGATTCGCTGGCAGCGGAGTTGGAGTTCAAGGTCGGAAGCGTATCAGATAGCCTCCCCGCCGGCGTGACCGTCAGTGTGCAGTACTCGAATGATGGGGGCACGACGTGGGCCTACACGCCGGCCTCGCTTGGCTGCGGTGCCCCGACCGACTACGATGGCTGCGTCACCCAAATCCGTTTGACCCTGCAGAACGTCCTAGGCTCTGCGGCCCCGGACAACAGCGGCACCTTCGAATACGTGGTCCGCATCAAGTAGCCGACCCTCAGCGCGGGTCCAGTTACCCCCACGGTTACGTTCGGTAACATCCCCTCTCTTCTCCCTCCTCCTTCCTCCCTCCATCAAACATCTCAAACCATTATAGAGCAACAACTTAGACAAATTGACCGGATCTGTTGACACCCGGCATACCTCGTGCCTCTCAGAGGTCCGACAGCGAACCCGAAATGTGGAGTCTCACATGGTCTTGAGGTGCCCGCACTGCGAAACGCTCGCGCGATACCTTCGCGGTGACTTTAGCGGCAAATGGGTGATCTGCCACGTCTGCGAGGCACCGTTCGCGTGGCGCGAGCACCAGACGCAGCTGGAAGGGGCGAAAACCGTGTGGGGCAGAGCCCGACGCAGCACGGAGGAGACGGAGCGATGAACACGACGCGATACAGCTGGATGGCCGCGGCACTCGTGGCCGCAACGGTGACGCCCTTGGCCGCACAGCAGGGCGAGCCCCAGGCCCTCGTCATTTCGGCGCAGAACCTTATGGCCGGGGACGAGCGGCACCAGGAGTTGGCCGACCCCACCGCGCTGCTTCCCGGCGACATCGTCCAGTACCGGCTGGTGTTCACCAACGTGAACGCCGTGCCGGTGCGCAACATCGCGCTGAACGACCCGATCCCGACGGGCCTCCGTTACGTCGGGGCCTCGGCCGCGGCCGATCGCGACGACACGGTGGTCGAGTTCTCGATCGACGGTGGAACGACCTTCGCCGCCGAGCCGATGATCGAGCAGATGATCGACGGCAAGCCGGTGTTGAGGCCGGCGCCGCCGGAACGCTACACGCACGTCCGTTGGACGGTACGGGGCTGGGTGCAACCCGGCGCCACGGTCACGGCCGAGTTTCAGGCCCGGCTGCCAAGCGCCGAAGCCGTGCCCGACAGTACCGCGAATGCCAGATAGTCACTGGTCACACGTGAGGCAAAGGCCATAGGGAGGAAATCATGCTGTGGAACTCGCACTGGATGACGCGCGCCCCGGCGCTCATCGCCATCGCCGCGGTCGCGCTGACCGTACCGGCGTCGGCGCAGACGCCCGAGGGAACGATCATCACGAATACGGCCACGGTGAACTACCAAGACGCGGCCGGAACGGCCTACACGCCGGCCAGCGCCTCGGTGTCGATCACCGTCGCCTTCAAGGCCGGGCTCAGCACC
>JBDHEI010000031.1:0-36925 GCA_039591075.1 Gemmatimonadota bacterium | reverse complement strand
GCTGGTTGGCGTTGTAGAGACCATTGAAGTAGGCACACCCAATTCCGGCGGCGCCGAGCAGCGCGGCCGAGCGCCAGTACCGCCGGATCACGGCTGCGTCCCGACCAGCACCTTTGCCTCGTAGCGCTTCAGGTACTCCACGATCGCCTCGGCGATGGATCTGGCAATGGCCTGCTGGCCTGATTTCGATGCGAGGAATTCCCCGTCGCGCCGGTTGGTGGCGAATCCGGTCTCGACTAGAATGGCGGGGCGCGTCGCCGTCTTGAGCACCACGTACGGCGCCTGCGCAACACCGCGATTCTGCCCGGGGTGTGTGGCGGCCGTATGGTGTTGCACGATGTCGGCCAGTAGGGCCGACTCTCGCAGGAACTCGTTGGTCTGGAGGTCTTTGAAGATGAATCCGAGATCGCCTCCGAGGTCCCCACCCCCAGTCTCGTAGCGGAGGGCGTCATTCTCCATGGCCGCCACTCGGCGGGCCTCCGCCGTGAGTGCCTCGGTGAGTGCCTCGCCAAGGAAGTAGGTCTCGGCACCATCCACGCGCTCGTACCCTCGCCGCGCGGGTAGGCTGTTGACATGGATGCTCACGAAAAGATCACACTCGTCATGGCACATCCGAGCCCGGTCGCCCAGCGCGATCAGTGTGTCCGTCGACCGGGTCATGATGACGTCTACGCCGCGCCGCCGCAGTTCGTCGCGGAGCTGCAATCCGATCGCGAGGTTCACGTGCTTTTCTCTCATGTTGCCGTGCAGATGGCGTCCCGGGTTCCCGGGATCCACGCCGCCGTGGCCCGGGTCCACGACCACCCGATGAGCCAGGCGCAGACCGTTGCGCCGCGCCGCGTCCGAGCCGGGGCGCCCCGGCGCAGGAATCGCGACAGTCGGGGTGCGTGAGGCCACCCGCGCCTCTTCGAACCGCGCGGACCGCGGATCGTACCGGTAGCCCTCGCTGAACATGCGGGGGACGAATTCCGCTAGCCATTGGAGCGGCACGAACAGCGTGTCGGACACGATGTAGGCCCCGCCGGCCACCGGCACCACTCGTCCCTCATGGACGAAGAGCGGCGCCCCAAGCAGGAATCGGAACGGCTCACCCGCAAAGGCCACCAGCGCCCAATCCCCTGACACCTCGCTGGTCACGGGCAGCACGGCGCTGAGCCTCGACACGGGGAGCGCCGCATGACCCTTGTGGACGCCAACGGGAATCGCCGTCTCGCCTCGCGCGGTCGCGATCACCACAACCCTGGGTGCGGCCGGAGGGGCCGCAAGGGGGATCGCGTGGACGGTCAGCGTGAGTGTGGCGAGGAGCAGCAAGGTCATCGCCGGCGCCCTTGTTCCCGCTCGGCATCCCGCTGGGCCGCTCGTCGCTTGAGATCCTCGCGTTTGTCGTGGAGCTTCTTCCCGCGAGCAAGCGCCATCGTGACTTTGGCCCAGCCCTTGGTCAGATGCAGATCGAGGGGCACCAGAGTCAGTCCCTTCTGCTCGACGGCGCCGATGAGCCGACGCAGCTCATGGCGATGCATGAGCAGCTTGCGAGGCCGCAGGGGGTCGTGATTGACGTACCCGGCCGAGTCATACGCAGCGATGTTCATTCCCTCCAGCCAGACTTCGCCCGACCGAAGGACGCCGAATGCGCCCTTGAGACTCACTTTTCCGGCCCGTACCGACTTGATCTCGCTCCCGGTGAGCGTCAAGCCGGCTTCCCACGTATCGAGAATGTGGTAGTCGTGCCTCGCCTTCTTGTTGCGGGCGACGACGGTGCCGGATTCGGCTTTCGGATCAGCAGTTGGCGACACGAGCTAAGTCCAACATAGAAAACCATTTCCGGCCGGTCAAGCGGCACGGTTGACCGTGTTTGGCACCGCCTTCTATATTCCGGGCCCATTACGAAGTTCCTGCCGAAGTGGTGGAACTGGTAGACGCGCTGCGTTCAGGGCGCAGTGGGCGAATAGCCCGTGTGGGTTCGAATCCCACCTTCGGCACTCCACACAAATGCCCGGCATCGCCTCAAGGACGTGCCGGGCATCGTCGTTGATGTTGGCGCGAGCAGACGCTAGTAGCGCGGCATGGCCGGGTCGACGACATCAGCCCAGGCAGCCACTCCACCCTTCAAGCTTCGCACATGCTCAAACCCGGCGTCGCGCAGAATATCGACCGCGCGCAGTGAGCGACGCCCGTGGTGACAGATGGTGACGATCTCGCTCTCGGGATCGAGCTCGCCCAGGCGCTGAGGAAGCGTGCCCATGGGCATGAGGCGAGACTCCGGGATGTGGCAGATCTCCCACTCGAGGGGTTCCCGCACGTCGAGCAACACCACCTCTCCGTTGGTCCCAAGCTCGCGGGCCAACTCGGCAGCCGTGATCTCGTTCCCTGCTTTCGGCTCCGTGTCGACCTGTCCGCAAAACGCCTCGTAGTCGATCAACTCTCGAATCGTTGGTGCCGTTCCGCAGATCGGGCACGTCGGATCCCGACGGATCGCAAGTTCGCGAAACTCGAGGTTGAGCGCGTTGAATAGGACGAGCCGTCCTTCCAGCGTGGTGCCGATGCCAAGGAGCAGCTTGATCGCCTCGAGCGCCTGGATGCTACCGATGATACCGGGCAGAACCCCGAGTACCCCCGCCTCGTCGCACGACGGGACGAGCCCCGGGGGGGGCGGCTCTCGGAAGAGACAGCGGTAGCACGGTCCTGATGGCCCGCCGAACACCGATGCCTGCCCGTCGAAGCGGAAGATCGCACCGTACACGTACGGGATGCCCAGGAGGACACACGCGTCGTTCACCAGATATCGAGTGGGGAAGTTGTCGCTCCCGTCCACGACGACGTCGAACCCGCGACAGACGTCGAGCGCGTTGTCAGCGGTGAGGCGGGTCTCCAGGACTCGCAGCGCGACGTGGGGGTTGAGGTCGCGCAGCCTCGCCGCGGCCGATGCCACCTTGCTCGTGCCCACCATCGACGAGCCGTGGACCACTTGGCGTTGGAGATTCGTCTCGTCGACAGCATCGGAATCGACGATACCGAGCGTGCCGACCCCGGCGGCCGCGAGGTAGAGCAATACGGGTGACCCCAGACCTCCCGCCCCTACCACCAGCACGCTCCCCGACCGCAGACGCCGCTGACCATCCAGCCCCACCTCGGGAAGGAGCAGGTGGCGAGAGTATCTCGTGACCTCGTGCTCGCTGAGTTCGGACGACATCGTGCGGCGACCAGTCATTGGCACCCGTCACAGGAACCTGACGCAGGGGAGCTGGGGGAGGAAGGCCCGGCGCGGGAAGGATACCCGAGTGTAATGGTAGGATTTTGGGTTACGCCAACGACTGTGCCCCACCCCACCCTGGTGTCGCTCACCCCTTAGCGCGCCACGAGTGCTTCGACTTCGGACTCCTGACGCATCAGATCGGCCAGAGACACGCTCGACAGCATCTCATCGATCCTGCGCTGCAGCTCACGCCACACGGGCCGCAGGCTGCAGTCCCCGTTGGGACCACACCGCGACAGATTCACCCGGTGCGCGTCGCAGTACACCTCGAACGTGCGATTCTCGGCGGCCTCCATCACGTCTTTCACCGAGATGGTCTGGGGGTCGTGGGCCAGGAAATACCCGCCCTTCGCTCCCCGCACGCTCTTCACTAGCCCCGCCCTTCTGAGCTTCAGCAGGATCTGCTCCACGTAGTCAGCAGGGAGGCCCTCTCGCTCTGCCAGGTCCCGCGCAGGCGTGGGGGTCTCTCCTCCCTCTTTGGCCAGGTGGAGGGACACGATCAAGCCATACTCGGCCCAGGTTGTGACTCGCATGGCTGCCTCCCGTACCTTCAATATCCGACGCTCAGGTTCGGAAAGCAAGATCATTCGGCTTTCAGGATCCGGGTTCGTCCCCTGGCACCCCGAGATCCGTCATGGCCCGGAGATCGAGCACGGCGTCGAGTTCGGGTTGCGGGAGCAGACCCTTTTCCTCCACCAGCTCCCGCACCGTCATGTCCCGGCGGACGGCCTCCTGCGCAAGCTTCGCCGCCTCAGCATAGCCGATGCGGGGGGCCAGGGCGGTCACAATGGCCGAGCTCCGTTCCAGCCAATAGGCACACTGCTCTTCGTCGGCGACGATCCCCGCCACACAGCGCTCGGCCAGGAGGCGCGTAGCGTTTGTCAGGATCTCGACTGAGAACAGGAGATTGTGGGCGATGACAGGCATCATGACGTTCAGCTCGAGCTGTCCCGCCTCGGCCGCCGACGCCACGGTCACGTCGTTCCCGATGACCTGAAAGCAGACCATGTTGGTCATCTCCGCGAGCACCGGATTGACCTTGCCTGGCATGATGCTCGACCCGGGCTGCACCGCCGGGAGACGAATTTCGGCGAGTCCGGTTCGGGGACCCGACGACAGCAGCCGCAGATCGTTGGCAATCTTCCCGAGATCGACGGCATAACTCCGCAGCAGACCGCTCACTGCCGCGAAGTCTCCCATGGACTGCATCAGCTGCACGCGGTCACGTCCTTCCCTGAGCGGAAGTCCAGTGAGCTTCGACAGCTCCTCCACCATCTGCCCCGGGTACACGGCCTCGACATTGAGCCCGGTGCCCACGGCCGACCCGCCGATATTGAGATCCTGCAGCCACGCCGATCCCTGCTGTAGGCGCTCCCGGTTCCGCTCGACGGTGCCGCCGAATGCCGCGAACTCCTGGCCAAGGCGGATCGGTGTGGCGTCCTGGAGGTGGGTGCGTCCGGACTTCATCACCCCGTCGAATTCACTTCCCTTGGTGTGAAGCTCCCGGGCGAGCAGCGTCATGGCATCGAGGAGGCGCGGCAGCCTGGCCAGCATGGCCAATCGGATCGCCGTGGGGATCGTGTCGTTCGTGCTCTGCGCCATGTTGACGTGATCGTTGGGATGGACTGGACGGTACTCCCCGCGTCGTCCTCCCAGGAGCTCGTTGGCACGGTTGGCGAGCACCTCGTTCGCGTTCATGTTGTGGCTGGTTCCCGCGCCCGCCTGGTACGGATCCACCACGAACTGATCGCGATGTTCGCCGCCCAACACCTCGTCGGCGGCGCGAACGATCGCGTCGGCCAGCGCCGGCTCGAGCCGGCCGGTCTTGCGATGAACTTGTGCCGCCGATCGCTTGATCCATACCATCGCCACGACGAAGGCGTCCATCGGCCGGAGACCCGAAACCGGGAAGTTCTGGATCGCGCGCGCCGTCTGAATGCCGTACAGTGCCGCAGCCGGCACCGTCAGCTCGCCCAGAGAATCGCGCTCCACGCGCGGGGGAGAGGAACCGGCGGGGGAGGTCGAGTTAGTCATCGTGAATGGGTCCTCCACATCGAACACCGTGGACCGGATCGTGGGCGTTTTCCTCAGCCGGCCTCGCTCGCCGGCCTCCCGCACTCCGCCCTACCTCGTCACTTCGACCCGTAGCGCATCGTTGAACCGGTTGAAGTAGCTGAACAAGCCGGCCACCAACGTCAGTTCGACGATCTCCGCATCGCTCCAGTGTCGGGCCAGCTCGCCGTAATCTTCGTCGGTCACCGCATGCCCGCTGTCCGCAATGAGCTCACCGAACCGGAGCGCCAGCTTCCAGCCTTCCTCCATTCCGTCGAGCGACGCATCTGCTGTACTGCCATCCTCCGGCGTCTCCCTCCGAACGGCTGCCAGCCATGATTCCTGTGCGCCGAGCCGCCTTGCCAAGGCGGTATGGGAAGCGAGTCAGTACCGACATCGGTTGATGGACGATACGCGGACCGCCACCAGCTCCTTGAGGACGGTGGGCACGTCACCATCGTTCATCACTGCTCGGAAGTGGGCGATCATCGTCTGCAGGTGCCGCGGTCGTGCCGCCACCGTCCGAAACATGTTTGGGACGTTCCCCCGCTCCCGCAGGTAGGTATCGAAGATCGAGCGCACCTCGCCATCCACTTCGTCGGGAATCCGGGGTCGGATACGGGGATCGGCCATTGCGCTGGACCTCTAGTCGGAGCAGTCGCCCAGTGGGTACACGAACCCACAGTTGCCGCACGGGTTCTTGCAGCCCCACGGCCGCTCGGTCACGGGGGACCCGCACCGCATGCACCAGGCCTCTTCGGGTTGGGACAGTGCGGGTCGGACGGCGCGGCCGCCCAGCCGAGCCGATGTCCGGGCCATCACCGCTCGCTGCTCAGGCAAGCGGAAACGCCCCGGTGAGGAACCGATTCGACGAGCGTTCCCGACCAACCGTGGTCTCGGGACCGTGGCCAGAATACACGATCGTCTCGTCCGGAAGCACCATCAATTCCCGCCGAATGCTCTCGAGCAAGGTCGCTCCGTCTCCACCCGGGAGATCCACACGGCCCACCGATCCGGCAAACAAGGCATCGCCGACGATGGCGATCCCGTGCCCAATGAACGCCACTGATCCCGGACTGTGTCCCGGAACATGCCGCACCGTGAACCGGTACCGGCCGACGGAGAGGATGTCACCGGCCTGCAGCTCGTGCTCTGGCGGCGGCGGCGGATCCACCTGCATACCGAACCACGCCCCCTGATTGGCCGCGGCGTCGTACAGCGGCCGGTCTGCGGGGTGCAGATGCACCGAGACCCCTGTGCGTTCGACCACGGTCGCCACCCCCAGAATGTGATCGAGGTGGGCGTGTGTCAGCCAAACGGCATTGAGCCTGAGGTTCTCGGTCTCCAGCCGCTTCAGGAACAGCTCTGCCTCCTCCCCGGGGTCTACCACCACCGCTTCTTGGCTCGCATCGTCCGCGACGATGAAGCCGTTCTCCTGGAAGGATCCCGTGGTGAGGCAGACGACCCTAGGATGCGGCAACGCCGGCCGGCTCCCCGCGTTCCCGTCTTCGATCGCGGTATTCCACGAGGTACTTCTCCACCGCCATGGCCGCTGTCGTCGCGTCCCCAACGGCCGTCGTGATCTGCCGTACCAGCTGGACGCGGAGGTCGCCGGCGGCGAATAGCCCGGGAATCGACGTCATCATGTGGCTGTCGGTGAGGATGTACCCACTGGGATCGTGGTCGAAATGGCCCTTGATGAGCCCCGAGTTCGGAGTGAATCCGATGAAGACGAACACCCCGCCGACCGACAGCGTCGACCGCTCGCCCGTCTGCGTGTCCTTGAGTAGCAACTGATTCACGCCCTTGGTGTCGCCCTGAACCTCCTCGACCACCTTGTTCCAGATCACCTCGATCTTCGGATTGGCGAGCGCGCGCTTCTGGATGATCGGTGAGGCCCGCAGCTCATCACGCCGATGGATGATGTGTACCTTGGCGGCGTACCGCGTGAGATAGTCCGCTTCCTCTACGGCGGCGTCTCCGCCTCCGACGACAGCCAGCACCTCGCCCTTGAAGAAGGCCCCGTCGCACACGGCACAATAGGACACGCCGCGTCCGGCGAACTCCTTTTCGCCCGGAACACCGAGCTTCCGCGGAGTCCCCCCTGCCGTGATGATCACCGCTGGCGCTCGGTATTGCTTGTCGAGCTGGGTCGTGACCTCCAACGCCCCATCCGCTTGCTTGACGATCGAGTCGACCGTATCCATCACGAACTCGGCACCGAACTTCTTGGCGTGATCGGCCATGAGTTGAGCCAGCTCGGGCCCCTTGATACTCTCGAACCCGATGTAGTCTTCGATCAGATCCGTGTTGAGGAGCTCACCCCCCGGCATGCCACGCTCGATCACGAGCGTCTTGAGCATTCCGCGTCCTGCGTACATTGCCGCGCAGAGTCCGGCGGGCCCGGCTCCAACAATGATCACGTCGTACCCCTGCCCCGCTTGTCGATCCTTGTCTGTCACGTGTCCCTCAGCTCCAATTCCGGAGGCGAGCCGCCGGGGAGGATACACCTCGTCACCCTCGGCGGCGCGCCAGAGTCTCGAACTCGACGGCGTGGTTGACAGCTCCACGCCCTTCCCGACGCCACCTCTTCAACAGCGGAACCCGCACCGGCGTTCCCGCTGGCCTTCGCAACATATCACCGGCAGTGCATGGCCAAGTCCTCGTCACTCACGTGAGCGCTGCGAGCACCTCCTTGGCACTGGGCGCGCCCCGAGCCGAAAACAGCACTGTCCCGTCCCGATCGATCAGCACGACCGAGCGTTGGGTCTTCTTCCCGTCGCTCTTCAGGGCGCCGAACGCTCCGGTAGCCTCGCGATCCGGGTCGCTCAACAGCGGAAATGGGAGCTTCAGCTTCGCAGCGTACCGACCGTGAGCGTCGACCCCGGCCGGGTTGACACCGAAGGGCTGCACGTCGGCCTTCCGAAACTTCTCGATCTCATCGCGCACGGCGGAGAGTTGGCGGTTTCACCCCGGGGTATTGTTGCCGGGATAGAACACCAAAAAAACCCGTGACCGCTTCAAGACTTCCGACAGGCGATACCGCTGTCCGTCGGATGCGGCCAACTCGACGTCCGGGGCGGCCTCCCCGACGAGAATGAAATCGGTCATCCTGCCTCCTCGACTGTCATGCGCTGCTGGTGGAGTTGCTCGATGTCGTTCAGCCACTGTTCGGGGATGGTAATGCTGCCTAGCGGTGCTCGATTCGGTTCGTCCCTGGAGTCGCCGTGCCAGTCAGTCCCGCCGGTACGCATCATTCCAAGATCGCCCGTGAGGTGCTCGATCTCGGTGGCCCGCCGCACGTCGTGAAGGGGATGCCGCACTTCCACCCCATCGATGCCACGAGCGCTGAGCGAAGCCAGCCCGCGACGGGTGGCACGCGAGCCGAGATGGGCAGCCGACGTGACCCCCCCGAGCGAGCGCACGAGCGCGGTCACTTCCCTGACGCTGGGGAGTTCCTTGGGCACGAACGCCGGACGCCGTGCGCCCAGAGACCTGGAGAACGCCTCTGGCACGTCTGCAACGTGTCCGCCTCGCACCAACGCCCTGGCAACATGGGGTCGCCCGACGGCACCCGCTCCTGCCTCGGACTCGACTTCATCGAAGGAGACCGGGAGTCCCAAGCCACGCAGTCGGTCGACCATATGCTGCGCCCGCACCACGCGCTTGCCCCGTTTGTCAGCGAGAAATGCCTCGAGCAGCGGCTCATTGGGCGGGAGGAAGTACGCCAGGAGGTGCATCTCACCCCAAGGGGCAGCAACCGAGAACTCGCATCCGGCAATGACCCGCACACCTTGCCGCACTCCCTCCGCGGCTGCCTCGGGTATGCCGGCAAGCGTGTCGTGGTCGGTGAGCGCGATGACCGTAAGCCCGTGCGCGGCCGCATGTCGAACCACCTCAGGAGGCGGGCACCCGCCGTCGGAGGCAGTCGAATGCATGTGCAGGTCGATCACGTGCGCGGCCTGGCCGCCCTCGCACCGTACGCGACCTCCGGGCTCATCGCCCCGGGCTGTGACTGCCGGAAGAGCTCGAGCAGTTGCGGAGCGGACAGCTCGCGCAGTGCCATGTCCCAGCGCCGCGTTCCAACCGGCGAGAACCGAGTGACCCGGCGAACGCGGTCCGCGCCCGAGCCCTTTTCGAACACGAGGCCAAACTCGTCACGCTCGTACGCGGTCACCCGGCCGGACGGGTAGACCTGCCACCGTTCGCCGTCGACGTCGATTGTTCGCCGCGCCATCCTCACACCGCTCCTTCCGAGAACGACTCGAGGTCCTGCTTCACCTCGGCCATGAACCGGTCCGCGTCCGCGCCGTCCACGACACGGTGATCGTAGGAAAGCGAAAGCAGTCCGATGGTCCTGATCGCGATGACATCCTGCCCATCGTCCAAGGTGAGCACCTTGGGGCGCTTCTCGATCGAGCCGATCCCGAGAATCGCCACCTGCGGCTGACTGATGATCGGTGCGCCGGCAAACGAGCCGAACACTCCAGGATTCGTGATCGTGAACGTGCCTTGTTGGACCTCGTCGGGCGAGAGGCGCTTTGCGCGGGCCCGGTCGGCGAGATCGGCCACCTTCTTGGCGATACCGAGTAGGGAGAGCTCGTCCGCGTTCTTCAGCACCGGCACGATCAAGCCCCAATCGAGCGCCACGGCGACTCCGATGTTGATGGGCTTGCGATAGATGATGGTGTCGCCGCTCACCGACGCATTGACAATTGGATGCTTGCGCAGGTTGTCAGCGATGACCTTGACGATGAAGGTCAGATACGTCGGGTTCGCGCCGCGCTCCTGGTAGTCCTTCTTGATCCTCGCTCGGAGCCGGGCGATCTCGGTGTAATCGATCTCGTAGTAGCTCGTGACGTGCGCCGAGACCCGTCGCGAAAGCACCATGTGATCTGCCGTGAGCTTTCGGATCCGGCTCATCGGCACGACCTGGTCTCCCGGCCAGGGCTCCACCGTGGGATGCGCGATGGCGCCCGTTGCCGGCGCCGCGGTCGGCGCCACGGGAGTGGCAGCGGCGGCGCCATGCTCGCCGCGGTCGATGATCTCGAGAATGTCCTTTTTCGTCACCCGGCCGGCATGGCCCGAGCCCTCGACCCGTCCGAGGTCGACACCGTGCTCCGCGGCGATCTTACGGACGAGCGGCGTCGAGCGCCGGCGGAGCCGCTCTTCGGCACTCCCGTCACTCGCGGGCTCCGTCGTCTTGGCTGGCGGCGCGGGGGCGGGGGCGGGGGCCGGCGCGGGCGCGGGCACGGGCTTCGGCTCCTCTGCCTGTGTCTGGTCCGGTTTCGGGGCGGCCTCCGCGGGCGGTGCGGCGGGCGGCGCCGTCACGGCGGCCGCGGTCCCGTCGGTGTCGATCACGGCGATCACAGTCTGGACGGCGACCGTCTCGCCCTCCCCCACCTTGATCTCCGCCAACACCCCGGCCGTGGGTGCCGGGATCTCCGCATCCACTTTGTCGGTCGAAATCTCCAGTATGGCTTCGTCCCGCTTCACCGAGTCCCCCACCTGCTTCAGCCACCGCGACACGGTGCCCTCGGCGATGGACTCACCCATCTGCGGCATGATCACATCGACACGCGCCATTCCCTGCTCTCCTACGTCGGCCGCCCGAGCCGAGCTCGGGGGATTTGATCCATTACAGCGTCGATTCGGGTACGAAGCGGGGGTCCGTCCGCCACATACGTGTCACATGCAGCCGTTTCCGACCCTATCGGCGAGTATCACGTGGTTTCACGTCACGTGGGCAACGCGGCACCGCCGCCGGACGTTTAAGATACGTGGGCTCCGACGATTCTGCGAGCGCATCATTCACCAACGTTGCGCCGGACGGACCTGGCGTGTCGTGCAGGTTTGCATCACGCCCCACCGAGTGCACGTGCTCGTGAAAGCCGATCCGGGTATCTGCCGGCGAACGATGCTCAGGGAGGTGCGGTCCAGCGTGGCGGCGGCGGTGGAGAGCAGCGGAGTGGCTCGGTTCCTGAGCGGGCCATTGTGGGACGAGCGATCGTGGTGCTCGGCGCTCACCGGTCCGGCGCAAGTCGAGCGCATCCGCCGAGCCCTCATAATCCGAGCGGAAACCTGTGGGAGCGGGCTGTCTGTCCGCGAGGATCAGTAGGCGAGCACGCGACGCGCGGTCTCGACGATCGTCTCCGTCTGCGGAAGCACGAAATCCTCCAGTGGTCCGGAAAACGGCAACGGAGTGTCGTGCGCCGTGACCCGGAGAATCGGGCTGTCCAGCCATTCGAACGCCTGCTCGTTGACGCGCGCGGTGATTTCCCCGGCGATGCCGCCCGTGCGGGTATCCTCGTGTACGATCAGGAGTCGGTTGGTTTTGCGCACCGAGGCCAAGATGGCCGCGTCGTCCATCGGCAGAAGCGTGCGCAGATCGAGGATCTCCACCGACACGCCATCTTCCCGTTCGAGGATCGCGGCAGCCTCCTGGGCCTTCCAGACCAACGCCGACCAGGTAACGAGGGTCAGGTCCCGGCCCTCGAGCACGGTGCGCGCCTTCCCGATGGGGGACAGCACCTCGGGATCGTCGGGGACGTCCTCCTTGATGCGACGGTACAGAAACTTGTGCTCGAAGAAGATGACCGGGTCGTCGTCTCGGATCGCCGCCTTGAGTAGACCTTTGGCATCGGTCACCGTGGCTGGGCTCACGAGCTTGAGGCCCGGGGTATGAAAGAACGCCGCCTCGGGCATCTGTGAATGGAACGGCCCGCCCCGCACGTACCCACCGGAGGGACCGCGAATCACGATCGGCGTCGCGAGACCGGCGCGGTATCGCGCGGTCGCAACGTAGTTCGTGATGATGTCGTAGGCACAGGCGATGAAATCGATGAACTGCATTTCGGCGACCGGCCGAAACCCCATGTGGGCGGCACCGGCGGCGGCACCCACGAGGGCAGCCTCACTGAGCGGCGTATCGATCACACGCTGTGCGCCGAACCGCTCCTGGAATCCCTCGGTGAGCTTGAAGGCGCCCCCGTACTGCCCGACGTCTTCCCCGAGAAGGAACACGCGCTCGTCGCGCTCCATTTCCTCCCACAAACCTTGTCGCAGGGCTTCGAGGTACGTCAGGGACGGCATGCCGCCTGTTCCCGCGTCACCCGCTCGGCGTGAGCCGAGCGACGGCGAAACGATGTCTCACGACGCGATCGTGGCGCCGTAGCCGGCGGCCTTGACCGCCGTCACGAGATCGTGGGGATCGGAGCGTCGCGGGTCGAAATCGACTTCGGCGGTCTCCGCCTCGAGATCCACCTCCGCGGCAAAGACGCCGGACGCCTCGTTGAGTGCCCTCTCGACCTTTTGGCGGCAGTGATCGCAGGTCATGCCGGTGATGTGGAGTTGTGCGGTTGCCATGATGTCCATCCGTCCGTCTGAAACGCGTGCCGTGCTGGGCACGCCGCTAGTACGCACCACGGGCCGAGCGCCCCGGCTCGACCCGAGAATGCAGGATCGTCAGGAATCGCTTTCCCACCTTATCCGCCTCGCTCTCGCCCACCTGATCGGTCCGGAGCGTGACGAGCGTGTAGTGACCTCCCTCCGCTTCGACCTTGACCGTGATCGTTCCGATGGAGCCGCTGAACTCGCGCATGCGGTTGCGTGACTCGCCGGCCTGGAGGCGCTCGCCAAAGTAGCGATCGGCCTCCGCGATCACGTCGTCAGGACTCAATGTCGTGCGATGGAAATAGCGCATGGATCATGTGGTCTCGGTTGGTGTGAAGGCCCGAAGACGCAGGCTGTTGCCCACGACGCTCAGGCTGGATGCCGCCATCGCCGCACTCGCCACGATGGGACTCAGGAGGACACCCGTAAATGGGTACAACACACCCGCGGCAAGGGGTATCCCCAACACGTTGTACACGAACGCAAAGAACAGATTGGTGCGGATGGTCCGCATGGTGCGTTTCGAAAGCTCGATGGCGGTGACCACACCGTTCACATCCCCGCGGATGAGCGTGATATCGGATGCCTCGACCGCCACATCGGTGCCGGTGCCCAGGGCGAAGCCGATATCGGCCTGGGCGAGCGCCGGGGCATCGTTGATTCCATCACCAACCATCGCGACGACCCGCCCCTTCTCCTGCAGTCGCTTGATCTCGTCGGTCTTGTCCCTGGGGTCCACCTCGGCAATGACGCTTTCGATGCCGACCTCCTTCCCCACCAGTCGCGCCGCCACCTTGCTGTCACCGCTCAGGAGCACGACTTCGAGCCCCATGTCCTTGAGACGCGTGACGGCCTCCTTCGCACCGGACTTCAGCTCGTCGGCGATGATAATCGCGCCCTGGACCGTGTCGTTGACCACCACTATGGCCGGTGAGCGCCCCGCTAGAATGTGGCGCTCCACTTCCTGCTCCAGGGATCCCAGCGGGAGGCTCCGTTCGCTTGCATGGCGCACGCTGATGGCCTCGACGAGGAACTTGCCGACGATCCCGCGGGCGCCGCGCCCTTCCATTGCCACGAACCGCTCCACCGCCGGCGTTTCCAGGCCCTTCGCCCCGGCGGCGCGGACGATGGCCGACGCCAGTGGGTGTTCTGATCGTGCCTCGACGGCGGCGGCCAGCCGCAGCAGCTCATCAGGGCTCACGATCGTCCCGTCGGAGCGCCTCGCACCGAGCACCTGCGTCACAACCGGCTTGCCCACGGTGATCGTGCCGGTCTTGTCGAACACCACGATGTCCGTACGCTGCACGGTCTCGAGTGCCTCGCCACCCCGAATCAGGATCCCGTGCTCCGCCCCCTTTCCGGTCCCCACCATGATGGCGGTCGGGGTCGCCAGGCCGAGGGCGCATGGACAGGCGATCACGAGGACCGTCACGAGAGCGACGGTACTGTACACCGCCTTCGGGTCGGGCCCCAGGATCCACCACAACACGAAGGCCGCCACCGCGATCGCGATCACGACTGGGACGAAGACACCGGCCACGTTGTCGGCCAATCGCTGAGCCGGCGCCTTGGTCCCCTGCGCTTCCTCGACGAGGCGAACGATCTGCGCGAGGGCGGTATCCCGGCCCACCGCGGTCGTCTCATACATGAACGACCCGGTGGCGTTGACCGTGCCCCCAACCACCGTGTCTCCCGACTTCTTCTCGACCGGCAGCGGCTCACCGGTCAACATCGCCTCGCTGACACTGGACTCACCCGACCGGACGAGGCCGTCGACGGGCAGCGTCTCGCCTGGACGAATGATCACGAGGTCACCCACCTGGACTTCCTCGATGGGGATCTCTACATCTTGGCCGGCACGCTGCACACGCGCGGTCTTGGGTCGGAGCCCGAGCAGCCGACGGATCGCTTCCGACGTCTGGCCTTTGGCGCGAGCCTCGAGCAGACGCCCCAGCAGGATCAGTGCGATGATCGCGTTCACCGCCTCGAAGTAGACGTCGGCGGGGAGTCCCGCTCGCTCGAACACCCATGGCAGGAGGGTGGCAACCGCCGAGTAGAGGAACGCCGCGCCGGTTCCGACGGCGATCAGCGTATTCATGTCGGCGCTGCGATGCTTGAAGCCGCTCCAGGCGCCGCGGTAGAACTGCCAGCCACTCCAGAAGAGGACCGGCAACGTGAGCAGCATGAGCACGAGCTTGAGGCCGACGGGATTCAGTTCCGCGAAGGCGTAGAGCGAGGGCAGAAGATTACCGAGCGCCTCATTGAGCGGCTGCACGAGGCGCATGAACAGGTCGTGCTCCTTGGCGCCCATGACACCCATGAGTGGCATGGATCCGACCATGGTGAGCACCGCCGCGACTGCGGCCACGGCGAACTTGAGCGCGAGCTGCCGGACCTCGGCTCGCCGCTTGAGCCGTTCTCGCTCCACGGGGTCTTCGGCCGCCACCGGCTCGGCGACTGTGAAGCCCGCCTTCTCCACCGCGCGTTCGAGCTCCTGTGCGGTCACAAGCCCCGGCACGTACTCGACCCGAACCTGCTCTGTGGCCTGATTCGCCACCGCAGTCAGCACCCCGGGGAGTGCGGAGAGATTGCTCTCAATCCGGCTCACGCCGGTGGCATAGTGCAGCCCCTCGATGCCAAAGGCCACCGTGGCCTTGGCGCAGTCGTACCCCGCCTCGCGAACGGCGCGCACCAGATCCGCCACCTTCACCACCGAGTCGTCGATGGTCACCGTTGCTTTTCCCGTCGCGTAGTTCACTGCGGCATCCGCAACGCCCTCGGCCCGTGCCAGGCGTTTCTGCACCGTAGTGGCGCAGGCCCCGCAGGTCATGCCTTCGACCGGAAGGGTGACACGCGCTCTAGGCATGCTTGTCATGTCCTTTCCCGAGATTGGCCCGGGCCCCTTCCCGTCCAATCTGGGCAACCACCCGTCCCCTCAGGACCGACTTGCCGCAGCGGAATAGGTAATCGCCGGCACTGCTTGGCATGAACTCGACCGCCGTCGTCTCGAACGCCGGAAGGACCTGATCGATCCCGAGGCTCTCAAAGACGACCCGTTCCGAGCACTCGGCCGTTTCGTCACGATGGAAGAGGAGGCGAACCGGCCGGCCCGCCTCCACGAAGATGGTGTCGGGATCGTACCCATCCCTGACCACTACCCGGATTTCCTGCACGTCGTCCGACCGAGTGGGCTGCTTCGACCCGGGCTGGGGCCCGAGGAAGTACCACAACTCACCGACGATCAGGCCAACGCCAAGGATGGCGACGATGACGTCCCCGATCACGCTTTCTCGTACTCGTAGTACTCGATGCCGAGGTGGGTGATTTGCTCTTCACCCATCATCCAACGCAGCGTGTTTTTGAGCTTCGTGTGTTGAATGAACAAGTCGTGCTCGGGCGTGAGACCCGGTGCCGCCATCGGGCTCTTGAAGTAGAACGACAGCCATTCCTGGATGCCCGCCAGCTCCGCACGCTGCGCCAGATCCATGAACAGGGCCAGGTCGAGGACGATCGGCGCGGCCAGAATGGAATCTCGGCACAGAAAGTCGATCTTGATCTGCATCGGGTATTCCAGCCACCCGAAGATGTCGATGTTGTCCCACCCCTCCTTGTTGTCCCCACGGGGCGGATAGTAGTTGATGCGCACCTTATGGTAGATATTGCCGTAGAGATCGGGATACATCTGCGGCTGCAGGATATGCTCCAAGACCCCGAGCTTCGATTCCTCCTTGGTCTTGAACGACTCCGGATCGTCGAGCACCTCACCGTCCCGATTGCCAAGGATGTTCGTCGAATACCAGCCCGAGAGCCCGAGCATACGCGCCTTGAGCATCGGAGACATGACCGTCTTCACCATCGTCTGTCCGGTCTTGAAGTCCTTCCCCGAGATGGCCACCCCCTCACGTTCCGCCAACTCCTGCAGCGCCGGCATATCGACCGTCAGGTTGGGGGCGCCGTTCGCAAACGGGACACCTTCCATGAGGCTCGCCCACGCGTAGAGCATCGATGGGGCGATCGCGGGGTCGTTCTTCTCCATCCCGCGCTCGAACGCATCGAGCGAACGGTGCACGGGACCGGGCTGGATGAAGATCTCCGTAGAGGCACACCACACCGTGACGAGACGGTCACACCCGTAGGTGGTCTTGAACCGTTGGAAGTCCTCGCGCAGCTGCTCGGCCAAATCCCGCTTGGTCTTGCCGGACTTCACGTTCGTTCCCTTCAGGCGTTTCACGTACTGCTGGTCAAAAACCGCCGGCATGGGTCGGATCGACCTGAGGAAGTCCGCGATGGGCTCGATGTGCGGCGTGTCCAGCACGCCCGCGACCTTGGCCGACTGGTAGCCGTCGTCGGGAATCGGGTCCCACGCGCCGAAGACGAGGCTGTCGATCGGGGCCAGGGGAGCAAAGTCCCGGATCAGCGGCGACCGGCCTTCGGTCCGGCGACCCAAGCGAATCGTCGCCATCTGACTGAGCGCGCCAATCGGTTTGGCACGTTTCCGTCGCACGTTCTCGACTCCGGCGACGAAGGTCGTGGCCACGGCACCCAACCCCACCAGCATCACCCCCAATGTGCCGTCCGCCGGGCGGATCGGCCTCTGCGATCCTTCAGTCACTTCCAGGTCCTTTCGTTGACGGGGTGTTCATGACCACCGGTCTGGCAAAGCGAGACTGAGTGCGGCGAGGGGCACGCCGGGTGGCGCGGTACACGTGCGCAATCCGCTGCCCCACCGTGATCACTGCAAGCAACGCAAGAATCGCAACCACGCCCAGCAACAGCAGCCCGTCCGGCCCCGCTGCAAAGAAGAGCGTCGGCAGCCCGAGCCCGAGGATTCGCTCCGCCCGCTGGGCGATTCCCACCTTGCACTCCAGCTCGAGGCCTTCCGCGCGGGCGCGCGCATACGACACGATGAGGCCCGCCGCGAGCGCCGTCAGCGCACAGAGCAGCGCCGGAATCCGGAGCGACTCGCCGACGCCCCCGGTCACGAAGTAGACGGCGATCCCCGTAAACACAGCGGCTTCGCCGACACGATCCAGCGTGGAATCGTAAAACGCCCCGAACTTGCTGACCGCGTCGCCACCTCGCGCCACGCGACCATCCAGCATGTCCATCACGCCGCTCAGTAGGAGGAGAAACCCTCCGAGCCTCACGATCCCGACACCGAAGGCGACGCCCGAGCCGAGAAGGATCAGGGTGCCCAAGGTGGTGAGCACATTGGGGCTGACCCGGGCCGCGATGAGGCGCGACACGAGGGGCTCGAGTGCGGCCTCGAATCCTCGGCGGATGGGGCTCGGAATGATCGTCATGGGTTCGCGGCTCAGAACTGCTAAGGATAACGGCCGCAACGGACTACGGCAATTCTACTGCAAGGAGACCCTTCCCGGGTGACCCCACGGCTGCCAGCTGCTGCGGTCACGGGTAGAGCAGAAACCTGTCCCGATCGCTGAGAAAGCGGAGGATGTCCGGACCCCACGAGGCCGCCAGCTCCGCCGGCGCCTGGCCCTCGAGCACGCCCTTCCACACTCCCGCCGTCCCGATCAGCTGGGCCAGACGGGCGTCGTTGACCACGAGCGCCTCCGGATGCTCGGCCCAAATGGCCGCCAGCAAGGTCACCGCCACCGACACGGGGTCGTACCGCTGCCGATCTCCGACGCGGAGCCGCACGGCCGGGATCGTTAGACCCCCGTGCTTGCCGTCCGGCGGCCCCTCGGGCGCGACGACGGTGTCGGTAACGCTCACACCGGTCTGGGGGCCCAGTCGAGCAACGACGCGACCAGCATCGAGCCACGGCGCGCCGATGACCTGAAAGGCCACCGGCGTGCCGCGACCCACTGAGAGGTTGGTCGCCTCGAACAGCACCGTGCCCGGATAGTGGGTGGCGCTTTCCAGATCAGGCATGCTGGGGGACGGCCTGACCCAGGGGAGTCCGGTCTCGTCGAACCACCATGCGCGGTGCCAGCCATCGGCCGGCACCACGGTGAGGTCCGTCCCGATGCCGAGCCACTCGTTACCGAGTCGAGCCAACTCTCCGAGGGTGAGGCCGTGGCGCATCGGCACCGGCAACATGCCGACGAAGGACGCGTGGGTGCTGTCGAGCAGCGGCCCCTGGACAAGGCCGCCCCCAATCGGGTTCGGCCGGTCCAGAACGACGACTGGGACGCCAGAGCCGACGCTCGCAGCCATCGCCAAGAGAGTCGTCGAGATGTACGTGTACGGGCGCGCTCCAATATCCTGCAGGTCCACCATGAGGACGTCGATCGTCTCGAGCATGGCTGGTGTCGGCTCTCGCACCTCACCATAGAGGCTGAACACCTCAATGCCGGTCGCCGAGTCGATGCCGTGCCCGATGTCGGACAGGTCCAGCACGCCGCGGTAGCCATGCTCCGGCGTGAAGATTGCGGTAACTTGTGCACCGGAGGCGATGAGCCGATCAAGATCGCTCACACCTGCCGCGTCGACGCCCGTCTGGTTCGTGAGAAGGCCAACTCGGCGTCCGGCTATCAAATGAATTGAGTCGTCGAGCAGGACCTGAATGCCGGGACGAACGGCCCGCAATGCGCCGTGACCGGCCGGGCAACCCACAGCGACGACCGCCACGAGTAGCAACCCGAGGGAAGACAGGCGATGCATCGTTCAACCACCTTGGCAGCAATCGTACTGCTCGCTGCCTGTTCGCGTGGTGCGGCACCGGTCCCGGACCGGGTCGTTCCCGATCCTCATGCCGTGCTGCCGCCGGTCGCTATCGAACGTGCCGACAAGATAACGGTCGACGGCCTGTTGGAGCGCCTCACGCTCCGCGAGAAGGTGGGGCAGCTCGTCATGCCGTGGCTTCTCGGCAACTACGCGGCGTTCGACAGCGAGGAGTACGATACGCTTGCGGTGTGGGTAGACTCGCTCAAGGTCGGCGGGATCCTCATCTCCATTGGTCCTCCGCTCGAGATCGCGGCGAAGCTGAACGCCCTCCAGGCACGGTCCGCGCTACCACTGCTCGTGGCGGCGGACCTCGAGTGGGGCTCCGGCATGCGGCTCAGCGGAGGGACGGCCTTCCCAATGCCGATGGCGATCGCGGCCGGAGGCTGGGTGTCGGACGCGTACGAGCTCGGTCGCGTAACGGCACTGGAGGCCCGAGCGGTGGGGATTCACATGACGTTCTCCCCCGTGGCGGACCTCAACAACAACCCGGCAAACCCGATCATCAACACGCGGGCTTTCGGCGAGGATCCGGCCGCCACCGCTCCGCTGCTCCGTGCGTACGTGCGCGGCGCATCAGATTACGGCCTGTTCACGACGGCCAAGCACTTCCCCGGCCATGGCGATACCGATCTCGACTCCCACATCGAGCTTCCCGTGGTGCGCGGGTGCTGGGACCGGCTCGACTCCCTGGAGCTGGAGCCGTTCCGGACGGCCATCCGCGCGGGAGTCACCGCCGTGATGACCGCGCACGTTGCGGTCCCGTGCGTCACCGGCGATGTCCCCGAGCCCGCCACGCTGTCGCGGACCATGATGACCGACATCCTGCGCGACTCGCTCGGGTTCGCCGGCGTCGTGGTGACCGACGCCCTCACCATGGAGGCGATCGTCCGGGCGTATGGACCGGGCGAAAGTGCTGTGCAGGCGTTCCTCGCCGGAAGCGACCTACTGCTGATGCCCTCCGACCCGAAAGCGGCGATCGAAGCCGTCGTTGCGGCCGTCGATTCCGGACGGATCTCGCTTGACCGCTTGGATCGGTCGGTGCGCCAAGTCTTGGCGCTCAAGGAAGAGGCCGGTCTCTTCCGCCGCCGATCGGTCCCCCTGGATTCCGTCCCCACCGTGGTCGCCAAACGCGCGTTCGCCGACTTGGCGGCAGATATGGCCGCCCGCTCCCTCACGCTGGTCCAGCCGGGCACGATCGCGCAGTTCCGGGGAACGCGGGACCGGACTGCGGTGATCGTCTTCGGCCGGGAGAACAACCTGTCTGCCGGCAACGCGCTCGTGGCCGAGCTGCGGAGACAGGGTGAAACGGTCTCGGCCTTCCGTCTCTACCCGGCTTCCGGAGTGTTTTCCTATGACTCCGCTCGAGCCGTGATCGCGCGAGCGCCCAGGGTCATCTTTGCCGTCAACGTGCGCGTGGTGTCGGGGCTCGGCCACATCGCGATGCCCGACTCGCTCGCGGGGCTCATCCTCGCGACGCAGGAACGGAAACCGAGCGTAGTGGTGTCGTTCGGGAATCCCTACCTCCTCAACCAGCTCCCCGGGTATCGGGGCAGCTACTTGCTTGCCTGGAGCGGGATCGAACCGGCCGAACGCGCTGTGGCGCGGGCAGTGGCCGGCGGGGCGCCGATCCACGGCCAACTCCCGATCTCACTCGGCACCGACTTCCATCGGGGCCATGGCATCGAGCTGGCGCGCACCACCCCGTTCGACACATCGGCGGTCGTCTTGCACGACGTGCCCGAGCGCGCGGACTCGGCCTTCGACTACGACGCGCTGGAGCGGGTTCGCCAGATCCTCCAAGCCAGGGTGGAAGATGGGGCCTTCCCCGGAGCCGTGCTGATCGTGGGGCACCGCGGGGCCGTGGCCTATCGCACGGCCGTGGGGCATTACGGCGAGGACGACCCCCGAGCGGTATCCGACGGTACCGTGTACGACATGGCGAGCCTCACCAAGGTCATCGGACTCACGACGGCAGCCATGATCCTTGTGGCCGAAGGCACACTCGATCTCGACCGGCCGGTCGTCGACTACCTACCCGAGTTCACGGGCAGAGGCAAGAGCCGAGTGCTGGTACGACACCTACTCACCCACACCTCCGGGCTTCCGGCATGGGTGCCGCTCCATCTGCAGAGCGACACTCCAGAGGACGCTATCAAGCTCGTGCTACAGCAGCCTCTGGAGGCGATCCCCGGGGAGCGCTACGTCTACTCGGACCTCGGCGCCATCACCATGGCGCAAGTGGTAGAGCGTGTGAGCGGCGAGCCGCTCGATGCGTTTCTCGAGCGCCGCGTATTCGGGCCGCTCGGGATGCGGCGGACGCGGTTTCTGCCACCCGAGGCATGGCGGCCTATGATCGCTCCCACGGAGTGGGACCCGTGGCGCGGCCGGCTGGTGTGGGGCGAGGTGCACGACGAGAACGCCTATCGCCTAGGGGGCGTATCCGGACACGCGGGTCTGTTCTCCACCGGCCCCGACCTGGCACGGTTCGCACTGTGGTTGCTCGACGCCTGGCACGGTCGGTTGCCTGAAAGAGCGATACCACAGATCCCGCAGGAAGTCGCGCGCGCGTTCACCCGACGCCAGGCTGGGCCGGAGGGATCGACCCGCGCCCTGGGCTGGGACACGCCGTCGGCCACCGGCCGGAGCTCGGCCGGTACGCTGCTGTCCCGTGACAGCTTCGGCCATACCGGCTTCACCGGGACGAGCATGTGGATCGAGCCGGAGCGTGACCTGTTCGTCATCCTGCTCACGAACCGGGTCCACCCCACGCGGGAGAACCGCGCCATCCTCGACATCCGCGGCCAGGTGGCCGATCTGGTGGTCCAGGCCATGCGGTAGCCAGAAATGGCTCACACAGCGATGGCGGGGGTACAGTGAGGCGCTCCGTTGACAGTGCGGCCAGGACCACCTAACATGCGCGAGTAAGGAGGTGTGCGCATGACCACGACTCAGCGGCCAGAAACGACCGTAGAGGTCAATTTGACCGATGATGCCGTCGCCCAGGTGCGACGGTTCATGGAGCAGGAACAGGTTCCCGAAGACACCGCGGGGCTGCGGGTGTCCGTGCTTCCCGGCGGGTGTTCGGGCTTTCAGTACGGGCTCAACGTCGAAGAAGCACCCCTGACGGACGACCTAACGCTCGAGGTAAAGGGCATCCGGGTGTTCGTCGACGCTTTCAGCTCCCAGTACTTGAACGGCGTGACCATCGGCTACGCCTCAACCATGCAGGGGTCGGGCTTCACATTCGACAACCCCAAGTCCACGGGTGGATGCGGGTGCGGAAGCTCGTTCACCGTCTAGCCCGTTGACGGCAAGAGACTGAGCCTGGAGGGGCCTGCGCGGCAACGCCAGGCCCCTTCGTCATGCAGGCGTCGCAATGACCCCGCTCGATCTGGCCGTCATGGCCCTGTACTTCCTCGCCGTCATCGCGGTGGGGGTGTACTTCACGCGACGCCAGCACGACGCGTCGGACTACTTCCTCGGTCGGCACAGCCTGCCCTGGTGGGCCGTGATGCTCTCGATCGTGGCCACCGAGACCTCTGCCCTCACCGTCATCTCGATCCCCGGCCTCGGCGCGCGCACCGACCTCACGTTTCTCCAACTCCCGCTCGGCTATCTGGTGGGCCGGGTGGGCGTCGCGCTGTGGCTGCTGCCCGGGTATTTCCGCGGCGAGAACGAGACCGCCTACACCCGGCTCGAAGCGCGATTCGGGCCGAGCACCAGGAGAATCGCGTCGGCCACGTTCATGGGCATTCGAGCCCTTGGCGACAGCGTCCGGGTGTTCGCCACCGCGATCCCACTGTCCATCGTGACGGGATGGTCCTATCCGGCCAGCATCGCGGTCGTGGCGCTCGCGACGCTGGCGTACACCTGGGCGGGCGGGATCAAGGCGGTCGTCTGGGTGGACGTGATGCAACTCGGCCTCTACCTCGTGGGCGGTATCGCGACACTGCTCGTGGCGGCGAGCCTCGCGGGCGGGGGCATGGAAGCCCTCAGCAGGGCGGCGGACACGGGCCGGCTCAAGGTGTTCGACTGGTCGCTATCCTTGACGACGACGTACACCTTGTTTGGGGGGCTCGTCGGCGGCGCGTTGTTGTCGGCGGCGTCGCACGGGACGGATCACCTGATCGTGCAGCGGTTGCTCGCCACGAGGCACGTCACCGACGCGCGACGGGCGCTCGTGGGGTCCGGCATCCTCGTCATCGCCCAGTTCGCGATCTTCTTGTTGGTGGGCACGATGTTGTGGGCCGCGGGTGCCGACGACCCGGGGCGGTCAGGAGACGAGCTGTTCCCAACCTTCGTCATCACGCAGCTCCCTCCGGGGCTCGCCGGCCTGGTGGTCGCGGGGCTGCTCGCAGCCGCGATGAGCACTGTCAGCTCGTCGCTCAACTCACTCGCCTCCGCCACGACCCACGATTTCTACGCATCGATCACGGGACGCCGCGATTCGCGCCACCTGCTGAGCGTCGGGCGCTGGGCGACGGTTGCCTGGGCGGTCGTCCTTGCCGGGGGGGCGATGTCGTTCCGTTCGACAGATCAGCCGGTGGTTGAGCTGGCGCTCTCGATCGCCTCGATCACCTACGGTGCCCTCCTCGGCACCTACATCCTGGCAGGGACCACTGCCGTCAGGCAACGGGACGCCATCACGGCGATCATCGTGTCGGCAACCAGCATGCTGGTAATCGTGTTGGGCAAACCGGGTCCGCTCGCGGACCTGGCCTGGCCGTGGTATGTACCGCTCGGAACCATGATCACCCTGGGGGTTGGATGGCTATCCAGCGCGGTCAGGACCGGAGCGCGGACATGACTGCGCTCCTCGTGGGAATCGATGCCGGCGCCTCACATACCGAGGTCGTGCTCGGCGAGGAGAAAGATCGCGTGCTGGGTCGCTGGCGTGGTGGCCCTGGAGCGCTGCGACCCGGAGCGGAATCCGACACGGTTCGCGGCTGGGCCGAGGCGATCGCTCAGGTGCTGGAGCGGGTCCGGCGTCCGGGCGAGCGCATGGCGGTGGTCGTGGGTGCGGCCGGCGCCGGCAACGATACGAGCCGACTCCGTGCCGAGCAGCTCCTGGCCGATGCCCTCGGGCCCACAGCGCGGGTCCGCGTCACCACCGACGGCGAGATCGCCCTCGAGGCAGCCCTTCCGGACGGGTCACCGGGCATCGTGATCGCTGCGGGTTCCGGATCGATCGGCTTTGCGCGCGATCCGCAAGGAGTGCTCAGGCGGGTAGGAGGCCTCGGACCGCGAATCGGCGACGAGGGAAGCGGCTATGCCCTGGCGCGGGCGGGACTCGCGACGGCTGGCCAGGCACTCGATGGACGCGGTCCCCAAACCGCTCTGGCGGCTCGCCTCCTCGGTGCAACCGGCTCCACGTCTCTCGCTGAGTTGGTGAGTTGGGTTGCCCGATCAGAGACGAGAGACGTGGCAAGTCTGGCCGTCGAGGTCTGCCGATCGGCGAATGACGGAGACGCGGAGGCCCAACGACTGGTGCGCGAAGCCGGGGAAGATCTCGCGCGATACGTCGACGCCCTCCTCCCCCACTTCGGTGACCTCCCCACGGTGAGGGTCGCCGTGAGCGGTGGCATCCTGGGAACGGACTCCCCGGTCCGTGCCCAACTCGTGGAGGCGTTGGCCAAACGGGAAGTGGGTCTCGCGTTCAGGGACGAGCCCACCGACCCCGTGCTTGGCGCGCTCAGGCTGGCGGCGAGCCTTCTGTGACGCCGGCCTCCGGAATCCGGACACGCCGGGGCTCCTCCACCTTCCTCCCGAACACCATCACGATCCCCACGATCGTCGTCGCCCCCACGACCAGGGAGACCCAAGGGGGCAATCCGTAGGCCGTCGGGATGTCTCCCACGAACATTCCAATGAGGGCCACGAGCAGCGCATACGGGAGCTGTGTGCGCACATGATCGACGTGGTCGCACCCCGAGGCCATCGAACTCATCACCGTCGTATCGGAAATCGGTGAGCAGTGGTCGCCAAAGATGGAGCCGGCCATCACCGATGAGATCGCCCCGAGCAGCACGGTGTAGTGGGCGCCACCTTCGAAGTCCACCGCTCCTCCCAGCGCCACAGCCAGGGGGATCGCGAGTGGCAGCAGGATCGCCATCGTTCCCCAAGACGTCCCCGTCGCGAAGGAGATCAGCGCCGCGACCACGAATACCGAGACGGGCAGCAGGGGCATCGGCATCCGTTCCGACAGCGCGCTCGAGAGGAAGGAGGCCGTCCCGAGCGCATTGGTGACCTCGCCGAGCGACCAGGCCAGGACCAGGATCACCATGGCAAGGACCATCGCCCGCACCCCTCCGAGCCAAGCCGTGATCGCCTGGGGCAGCCGAAGGATTCGTTGTGACACCGCCAGCAGGAGGGCCACGATGCACCCTAGAAGTGATCCCCAGAGGAGCGTGTTGAACGGATCCGCATTCCCCAGAATGTTCGAGATCGTGGCAGGCTGGCCCTCCGCCAGCGCGCGCCGACCGGTGTAAACCAGTCCGGCCACGACCGTCACGACGACGGTCAGCACCGGCAGGGCGCCATTCCACCAGCGCAGCGCCGTACCGTGGGGGGCCTCGGCCAAATCCTCGCTCGTGTCGGAGGCCAGTTGCGCCCCCGCGCGAAACAGTCCTCCCCCAGACGCTGCACGCCGCTCGGCACCAAGCATCGGGCCGAAGTCACGGCCGGTTGCCAAGAGCACGCCCACCATGACAATGGCCAGGATCGGATAGAAGAGATACGGGATCGTGTGTATGAACACCGCGAACGGCGACGCGTTGAGGAGTCCGGCCACTAGTTCCGGACGGCCGACGCTCTGTTCCGCGGCGAGGTGAAGGCCGTCACCGATGAGGCTGATCTCGAAACCCACCCACGTAGACACGAAGACAATCGCCGTCACGGGTGCCGCCGTGGAGTCCACGATGTAGGCCAGCTTCTCCCGCGAGATCTTCAGCCGATCGGTGAGCGGGCGCATCGTGTTGCCCACGATGAGGGTGTTGGCGTAGTCATCGAAGAAGATCGCGATTCCTGCGAGCCACGTGGCCAGCTGTCCCCGCCGGCGGGAGGTGGCCAACGGCGCGACGGCCTCGACGATCGCTCGGGTGCCGCCCATGCGGCTCATCACGCCGACCATACCGCCCAGGAGCAACGAGAAGATGACGATCGCGGCGTGGTCGGGGTTCGCCAGCGCCGGCTTCACGAACCGTTCAACGGTCATCAGGATGGCGGCAAACGGGTTGTAGCCGGCGAGGAAGACGCACCCCAACCACACACCCAGGAAAAGGCTGGAGACGACTTCGTGCGAGAGCAGGGCGAGTCCGATGGCCAGAAGCGGCGGCAGGATGCTGAACCATGCCGGGAGGAACGGACGCCTGATGGTCTCCCGGGCGGCGCCGACATCGAGCTGGAGCGGGAGCTGGTCACTGCTCTCGAGGACGATATCTCGGAACACGCTCTGCCCGACCGGCGGCACGACCAGCTCGCCGAGTACCTCGCCCCGGGCGCTTCGCAACATGGCGGGAAGCGATTCGAGACTCGTTGGTGCCTTCACCGTAGCCGAGAACGGGATCCCCTTGAGGATCGCGGCCGGCACCTCGATCTCGATCTCCTGCCCACGCAGGGCCCGGGGGATCGCCCCGAGGACGAGCAGGAGGAGGAGCACGAGCACCCGTGACGTACGCCGACGGGCACGGAGCAGTGGTGACCCAGCTCGCACGGTACCTCTCCCTTCGAGTGGTCGGGGGATTTCTTGCTACGGGATCTTCGATTATAACGTGATGGGGATGACGATGTGCCCGTCGACGGGCTGGCCGTCGAGGGTGCGCGCCGGGGTGAACTGGAACTGATACATCTGCTCGAGGAACTTCTTTCGGTAGTCGCCATCCTCGATCTGCGGATCGACCTCGACCTTGGTCACCCGGCCCCGGCGATCCACCCAGAAATGCACGGCAAACTCTCGGCCGCGCACCGACCGTGGGCGATCGGCCGGCACGATGATGAACCTCGGCTCCGGAGGCAGAACGGAGCCTCCCTCCCCTCCACCGCTTCCGGGCCCTTTCCCGCTCCCGACCCCCGCTCCCTCGCCCGTGCCGACCCCACCTCCTGTGCCGGTGCCCGCCCCGGGTCCCCCACCGGTACCCGCCCCGGATCCCACAATAGGCGCCAAGTCGGTTTGACCACGCGACTCCCGAAACTCCACGACGGGCTCCGTGATGGCCACTTGGGCCACCGTCGGCTGGGGCAGCTGGAGCTCCGGTCGTTGGGGTGGCGTCTGTTCGGGCTGGGCTAACGCCTGGTGGCCCGACCACTCGAGGGGAGGCAGGCTGACGTAGCGCACGGTCGACCCGCCGCCCCCGCCACCCCCGCCACGGGGGCCGGGTCCGCCGATGTTGCGCATGACGTCGGTGGTTCGGGCAGCGCCGATGATCATGGCGAGCACGACCCCGCCGTGGACGAGGGCGGACACCACCACCCCGCGTCCGAACCGCTCAGTGGAGCGCGGCGGGAACAGAAGATGTGGTGAAGACGAGCGTGCTCTCATAGTCGCATAATACACCACGGGCGCGGAAGCCTTCCGGTTTCGGCTCCCACGCCCGCGAGATGCAACGCCTGGCCTACGGCCGGCGGATCAGTTGCCCTCTTCGCCCGTTTCGTCCGGCGGTGTGAAGCCGATGACTTGTACGCCCGTCCCACGGGCGATGTCCATCGCCTCGATCACCTCCTGGTACGTCCGATTCGGTGCGGACTTCACGAACAGGATCTTCTGCGGCCGGTTGTCGTAGATGAGGTGGAACCGTTGGTCGAGCATCTGCCTCGGAACCGGTTCCTTGTTGATCTCGTACGTCCCGTCGGCCTTGAGCTCCAACACGATGTTGTTGCTCGGCCCCTGAGATTGGGTGTCACTGCGCTGGGCCGGGGGCACCTGTACATCCATCACCTTCCGCGCCAACGGCACCTGCATCATGAAGATGATGAGCAGTACGAGGAGAATGTCGATCATGGGAACGACGTTCGGCTCGTGGGTCGGCTGAGTCCCTGGATCGGGGAGATTGATTGCCATGTCCGTTACCTCCCGACCTGGCCGAGGATGCCGGTCTTCTCACGCTGTTCCTCGGTCACCGCCGCCACCACCCGCACTCCGGCGGCACGGGCCGTCTCGATCGCCAATTGCACGCGACCGAACGGGAGCTTTTGGTCCGCCCGGAAGAACATGATCTTGTCCTTTGTGCGGCTCTCGAATACCTGGCGCAGCACCTCTTCCAGCCGCTCCTCCGGCACCAAGCCGATGGTGCCGGTCCCGGGGTCGAGGTAGAACTTGCCCTCGTTGTCCAAGCCGAGAACCACGTCGCCCGGATCATCGGGGCGCGCCTCGAGGTTCTTCGCCATGGGCATCTGCGCCTGGAAGCCTGACGTGATCACCGGCGTCACGATCATGAAGATGATGAGCAGCACCAGCATGATGTCGATCATCGGCACCACGTTGGGTTCCGATTTCACGCTAGCTTCGGTGCCGCCTACTTGCATGCCCATATCAGGTTCTCCTGCTCAACAGGATTCGCACGGTCCGCCCTACTTCATCGGGCCGGGCGAGCCGGCCTGCTGGGCCTTGAACTCCTTGGTGAAAATCGAGCGGCCGAACTCGCTGCCAACGCTCTTGATGAGGAAGTCGACCAACTCCTTCGACGTGTACGTCATCTCGACCGTCAGGTTCTCGACCTTGGTCTGGAAGTAGTTGTAGAGCCACACGGCCGGAATCGCGACCGCCAAACCGAAGGCCGTCGTGATCAGGGCCTCGGCGATACCCGCCGACACAGCGGCCAGACCGCCCGTCCCGCTCTCGGCCATCCCGGTGAACGAGTTCACGATGCCCATCGTGGTGCCAAGCAGCCCGACGAAGGGCGCCGTGGAACCGACCGTGGCGAGAACGGCCAGGCCGCGCTTCAGCTCCGCCAGCAGGATCAGCATCTGTCGCTCGATCGCCCGCTCCGCCGAGTTGATGTCGCCACTCGTGATCGTGGCTCGATCTCGGAGCAACGGCTTCACCTCCGCCAGCGCCTCACCGAGCACGCGGGCCACGTGGGACGTCTTCTGCTTCTCGGCCACCGCGATGGCCTGGTCGAGCTGCTCTTCCTGCAGGAAGCGCGCGAATTCCGGCGCGAACCTCCGAGTCTCCCGCATGCTCTTGCGGAACCGCCACCATTTCTGGACGCCAATTCCGAGAGCGAAGACCGACATGATCCCTAGAAGGAAAATGATCCCGCGGGCGAACCATCCGGCGTCGCCCCAGAGCTGAAAGAGTGAAACTTCCATGGTGTCGTCGGCCTCCGTTGCGTGGAGTTTCAGTGAATTGGCCGAGGCGACCCGCCCCGACCTATCGTCTACCCTGCAGGTTGAAAATGATCGGCATCTGTACGAGTACACGCACTGGGCTCGCTCTGACCCGCCCCGGCCGGAACAGGCACTTGCCGATCATGTCCCGGGCAGGTCCCTCGAATGCCTTATGCGAGGAGCTCAGCACTTCAATGTTGCCGCCCCGCACATGTCCGTCGGTCTCGACGATGAACTGCAGCAGCACCTGACCCTCGATGTTGGCCTGCTGCATCATCCGCGGGTAGTCGGGCACGGGACAGGAGATGCGCTCGGGCACCTCGTCCACCACGGCCTCGGCGAACACCTGCGCCAGATCGACCACAGGGCCGGTCCCACCCTCCAGACCGCTGAACACCCCGCCCTCGACCCCAACACCACTGTAGTCGCGCGGGTCGAAGCGTTCCTGGAGATTGACGGGCGGAATCTCGGTGGGGATGTCCACCGGTGCCGACAGGACCTGGAAGCCCTTGGGCGGCGGGTTCAACGAGGTGACGATCGGAGGAGGCTCGTCCTCGGGCTTTTCCTCCTCCGGCTTGGGCTCGTCCATCACGAGCATGATCGTATCGATGTCGACCTTCTGCGCCTCCTGGGCTACGCCCATCGTGGCGAACACCGCCGCAACCATGAGGGCGCCCTGGAACACGGTCGACGTGACCATGCCCATCATCACACCCTTAACGTCCCGGCGACCACTTCGGTTGGATTCGACAAGCACGTCAAACACGCGCATCCCTCCGGTTAGATCACTGGCTGAGATATGATACCCCGCGGGTACGGGGTTGACTAGGGACAACCCGAGCAACGACGTGACCTACAGATTACAGAACCATTACAATCGGATTACACGTCCCAGACATGCCTGCTGCATACCACCAGGCGAGGGGTGGGTGCTCGAAACCCTAGAAAAAACGTGGGCTCAGCCGGGATGTGCCGTGGGGAGCGTGACGGTGAAGGTGGTGCCCCTGCCCGGACGGCTCGTCACGGTTATCGTGCCACCGTGCGCCTCTGCGATCCACTTGGAGATGGCCAATCCGAGTCCCGCCCCTGGGCGCTCGCCGGAGCGGCTGCGGGCCGGGTCCGCTCGCCAGAACCGATCGAAGATCTGGGACAGATCGCCGGGCGCGATACCGATCCCGGTGTCGGCCACGGTCAGGACCACGCGGCCGGGCTTGCGGCTCGCCTCGATCATGACCGAGCCGTCCGGAGGAGTGTACTTGATGGCATTGGTCAGGAGGTTCATCAGCAGTTGGCGGACGCGGCCGTAATCCCCCCGTAAAGAAATGGGCTCCTGCGGAACCTCGACGGAAACCGCGACCTGAGCCTGCTCGCCGAGGATATTCGCCGTTTCCGCCACCTCGGCGAGGATTTCCCGGAAGTCCACGTCCTCTAGGTGCAACGGGGCCCGTCCCTCGTCGACTCGCGCCAGCGTGAGCAGCGCGTCCACCAGTTCGGCCATCCGGTTCACCTCGAACAACGTCTCTTCCATAGTAGCCAGGACGTCGTCGGGCGTGTCCGGGTGGGTGATCGAGCGCTCGATCCCCGCTCGCAGGACGGTGAGGGGCGTCTTGAGTTCGTGACTCGCGTCGGCCGTGAAGCGCCGCAGCATCGAGAAACTCCGCTCCAGACGGGCCAGCATGCGGTTGAGCGTCCTGGTGAGGCGCGCCAGCTCGTCGCGGCCGATCGGGGCGGCGAGCCGCCTATGCAGGCTCCGACCATCCGTGATCGCCTCAATCTCGTCGACGATGGCTTCGACTGGCTTGAGGTTTCGACGCACCAGCGCAAAGGCCACGATCAGCGACGCCGCAATGACGAACGGTGCCGTCCACAGCATGGCCGTCAGCAGTGGGACGAACCCCGAGGTGGGCACGCCTGACACGACCGCCGTGATGTCGTCGCCCGCCTCCGTAATGGGCCGCACGAAGTAGCGGATCCGTCCCACGTCGCCGCCGATGTCGGCGAGTGCGGGCCGGGCCGGCCGCAGCCCTTGCTCGGCCAAGTCGATGAGCGCCTGTGCCGTGGTGAACGGGAGGTCCCGCGCCTCCGCCGAGACGAACAGCACATCGCCTGCCTGGCCCAGCACTATGACGAGGCCCGGGACGCCCCCGAGCAACGAGGCCACCTCCGGCGTCAACCCGAGATCTCCGGACTGGAGGTCTGGCGCCACGACGCTCTCGCGTGCGCGGTATGCCTCGCCGAGGATGCCGGCAATGAGATCCGATTCCAGACGCACGCGGACGTCGAGGTCGCCGAACGAGCCCGAGCCCTGAATGGCGTAGGTAACGGTGGCAAACAGCAGGATCGTCGCGCCGAGCAGCGCGGCGTATCCGACCGCCAGACGCCACCGGATGGTCTGCATCGATGCTCAGTCGGCTTTCAGGACGTATCCCACGCCGCGGACGGTGTGGATGAGCTTGAGCTTGAAGCCGTAATCGACCTTCTTGCGCAGGCGGGTAATCACCACGTCCACGATGTTCGTCCCAGGATCGAAGTGGTAGTCCCACGCGTACTCGGTGATCAGCGTCCGAGGCATCACCCGACCAGCGTTGCGCGCGAGGTACTCGAGGACCGTGTATTCCTTCGGGGTGAGGTCCACACCCTTCCCCGCGCGCTCCACTTGGTGTTTCCCCGTGTCAATCACCAGATCGGCAACTGTGATGACGGGCGGTGCGATACCTTTGGGGCGGCGTGTCAGGACTTCGACCCGTGCCAGCAGTTCCTCCATAGCAAACGGCTTGGTTACGTAGTCGTCCGCCCCGATCCGAAGGGCCTGCACCTTCGACTCCACGGCATCCTGCGCGGTGAGGACGAGCACCGGGGTCTCCACGCCCCGATCGCGCAGGGTCCGCAAGACCTCACCCCCAGACAACCCCGGCAGCCGCAGATCCAGCACGATGACGTCGTAGCTACCCTGCGAGGCCCGCTCCAATCCCGTCTGCCCTTCAACCACCAGATCCACCACGAAGCGGTGCTCCTCGAGGCCCCGCTGGACGAATTGACCGACGGTCCGATCGTCCTCGACGACCAGGACTTTCACGCCGTGGGCTCCGGCGACCTGACGGGGAGCACCACGTGGAACACGGATCCGCGGCCCACTTGCGAGTCCACCAGCACGCGACCGCCATGTTCATGCACGATGCCGTAGCAGATGGACAGACCGAGGCCCGTGCCACTCCCCGGTTGCTTGGTGGTGAAGAACGGCTCGAAGATCTTCGGCAGGTCGTCTCGACGGATCCCCATGCCCGTATCGCCGATCGCGACGACGACCTCCGACTTTCGACCGAAGCGACCAGTGCGAACCGACAGCGTCCCCTTCCCTTCCATCGCGTCGATCGCGTTCAGCATGATCGACAGGAAGACCTGGATCAGCTGTTCGTGATTCGCCTCGATGACGGGCAGGTCGTCTGCCAGATGCCGCTCCAGCGTGATACCACGGAACCTGTCGTGGTGTTTGACCAGGAACAGCGCATCTTCGACGACCTGGTTCAGTTCGGCCGGACGCTTCACGCGGGCCTTCGGCCGCGAGAAATCGAGCAGTCCATCCACGATGGACTTGCATCGCTCGAGTTCGGACTCGATGATGCGCAGGTATTCTTCGAACCCCTGCGCCTCAATGAGGGTGAGGCTGTCGACCCGCATCGTCAACGCCTCAACGCACGCCCCGATCGTCGCCAGCGGATTGTTGATTTCGTGCATCACGCCAGCGGCCAACTGCCCGACGGCTGAGAGTTTCTCTGATTGGAAGACGTGATCCTGGACCCGCTTCCACTCGGTGATGTCCTCGCCGATGGTGATGACGTGCGTCACATCCTCATTGTCCAGGCGCATCGGCACTTTGGTGAGCCGATAGTACCGCGGATCCCCCAAGGCCGACGACTCGACGTCGATCTGCGTCATCTCGCCGGTCGTGAAGGCACGATCGAATTCCTGCTTGAGGATGTCCCGCGGTTGGCGATGCAGGACGTCAAACACTACGCGCCCAATCACTTCCTCGCGATCGATACCCTGGGTTCCCATCTCGCGTTTTCGGTTCCACGCCTGAATCCGGTACTCGTTGTCCACAACGTAAATACCGACTGGAAGCGAGTCGATGATCTTTGACGTGAATCGGCGTTGGGATTCGATCTCGCGTGTACGCAGCGCAATCTCGGACGCCAAGTCCTCCGACAGCTCGAACGACGCGATGAGCGGAGCGAGCACGTTGGCGGTGATCACCAGGATCTCTCGCAGCTGGCCGGCCTCCGCGCCGTCGCGGAAGGTGACCTCCAACACGCCGAGCCGCTCGCCGTCGGCGATGAGCGGGAGGCGCGCATACCAGCGGCCGCCATCCAGTCGAAACGCCTCTGGGGCACGGAACCACGGATCCGACTCGTCCGACGGTACCTCGGGAGGCTCCGGCGCACCTTCCGCAATGATGGCCCGAAAGTGGGAGCCGTCCGGGGTGCGGACCCACACTCGACAAGACTCCGAGGAGAGACCTCGGCCAAGCGCGCTCGCCACGGCCGCCAGCACTCCTTCCGAGCCGAGTCCCGCCGACAGATATCCCGTGATTTCGGCGAGGAGTCGGAGGCTGCCCGCGCCGAGCGGCTCCCGCAGAGCCGTATCGTGCGATCGTGAGGGATGCGGATCGGCCATCGGGCTCAACGTACCGGGCTCGGTGCCCGTCGACAAGCACCGACGACACCGCCGGACCCCCAATGCCCCCAGTCCACCCACCAGCCGTGCCATGTCGACCGGATCATGCGAGCCTCGTGATCTCTGCGAGAAGCTCGGCGTTGTCGCGCCGGTCGCCGAGCGATCGTTCCAGATGGGTCCACCGCACGATCCCCTCCCGGTCGACCAGCACATAGGCCCGTTGCGAGAGGAAGAGATCCTCGTCCAACGTCCCGTACAATCGGCACACCTCTCGCCGGAAGTCACTCAGCAGATCGATCGCGATGTTCTCCTTGCGTCGAAACTCATGCAGGGTCGGGATCGAGTCGACGCTGATCCCGATGACGGTGGCGTGCATCGCCGCGAACTGAGGCAGATCCCCACTGAGACTGCACATCTCCGCCGTGCACACGCCCGTGAAGGCGAGCGGAAAGAACGCCAACAACACGTTGGATCGCCCGCGGAAGGACGACAGTGTCATGCCGCCGCCGGCCGTGGACGGGAGCGTGAAATCGGGCGCGCGATGCCCTACCTGCGGTAGACCTGCACTCATGGCACCTCAGCCGTCGGGTTCGAGCAATCCAGCGGGCCTTGGCGCGCTGCACCGGCGATCCCTTGTGTCGAGTCGCGTCGTCGCTCTAATTACGTGGCACTGCCCACACAGTGCGATCGTGGTGAAATGTAGTCAATTCAGCATGGAGAGATATCACATCATGGCGCATCAACTTCCCAACCTCCCGTACAAGTTCGACGCCCTCGAGCCGCATATCGATGCCCAGACTATGGAGATCCATCATGGCAAGCAGCACGCGGGCTACGTCTCCAAGTTGAATGCTGCGCTCGAAAAACACGCAGCGCTGCAAAAGAAATCCGTCGAGGATCTCCTGGCCGGTATCGCGACCGTGCCGGAAACCATTCGGACGGCCGTACGCAACAACGGCGGAGGGCACGCAAACCACTCCCTCTTCTGGACGATCATGAGCCCGAAGGGGGGCGGCGAGCCAACCGGACCGCTGGCTGCCGCGATCACCAGGGCGTTTGGCGATCTGGCCACGTTCAAACAGCAGTTCTCCGACGCCGCCGGCACGCGCTTTGGCAGCGGTTGGGCCTGGCTGGTCGTTCACGGGAAGAAGCTCTCCGTCGAGAGCACCCCGAATCAGGACAGTCCGCTCATGGAGGGGAAAACGCCCATCCTGGGACTCGACGTGTGGGAGCACGCCTACTACCTCAAATACCAGAACCGGCGCCCCGACTACGTCGCTGCCTGGTGGAACGTGGTGAACTGGGATGAGGTCGCGAAGCGGTTTGCGGCTGCTTCCAAGTAAGCGCTTAACGGTGCGGCGGTCCCTCATGGTCGCGGCCGGACTCCTGCTGGGAGCGGGCGGCCTTCGTCCGCTCCCGGCACAGGACCAGGCACTCGTCCTGTTTGTGAACGTTGGGCGCCATGCGCCTCTGGCCAACCTCTCGGATGCCGGGGACGATCTCTCACCCGGCTTCTCTTACGGCGGCGGCCTGGCGCTCCAGTTCGGTCCGAGTGTGGCGCTCCGCGGGAGCCTCGGCTATCACCGAGGCAGGTATCGCGGCGACGCCCTCGCAGTTGCCGACTCCGGGTTTGCTCGGTTGGTCTGGGCGGGAGATCTCCAAGTGGGCTGGCCCGCGACCAGCTCGCTGGTCCCTTACGTGTACCTGGGTGGCGCCGTGGTTACTACGGATCTCGACGATGACGCGCTCACGAACGTGACAGGTGGCGGGGGCCGTCTGGGGGTCGGGCTCAACCGGGTGGGGGGACTCGGCGCCTGGTTCTTCGAATTCGGTACCATCATTCACAAGTTCTCAGGCAACGGCTTCGACCGTGTCCAGTTGGATCTGGAGGCACGGGTCGGATTCGCGCTGGCATTGGGTCTCTAGCGATCGGACGCGAGGCCCGGGCTGATGCCGGGCACGCGGCGACAGAGGTCCCATGGACGGACATGAGCGTTAGTCCGTTGCGGCCTCACGCCCAAAAACATCATCACGTCGCCATAGAACGAGTAGAGGCGATCCATCGCGGCCTCCGGTGAGGGATGCGCGACGGTACGGCGTGACTCTCAACATGGACTCAACAGCGACACAACAACTCTCAAATCGTGACAGACATACAGGACCATTTCACTTCAATTGTGGCGATTCTGCGACTCTTGCGTTCGCATTGACCGTGCTGCACTGTGGCCGAACGTAGATGAGACGATCCCCGTCGGTGGCCATCCCGGCCCCGCCGCCGCTGTAGACGCCGCAGTACGACGCCCGCCCCGACGACGTGACCGCCGAGCCTCCGGCGCAGAGCCCCTCTGGGACATTGCTGAGCCTGTCGCACCACCGACGCGTCTGCCAGCGTGAGGTGCGTCGGTGGACGTAGGCGGTCACGGTATGATCGAGGAGGCCATCATGGACGCTCCCACCGCTCCCACTCCTGGACCGAGCGCTGCCTCGGTGCCAACCGGGAAGAAGCACTGGACGTCGCCCCAGATCACCGATCTCCCCCGT
>JBDHEI010000030.1:0-92277 GCA_039591075.1 Gemmatimonadota bacterium | reverse complement strand
CCAAGCTCTCCTGCCACCCGGGATGCTACAGTGAGCCACCCCAGTCGGTCGGCGAGCTCAGGGGTGCCTGGACCACCCCGCCATACAGCTGGGTCCGCCTCCCAGAGTCGTGGGAGTACGCGCTCCGCATCGAGGCGGGCCAGCCGAGCTCGCACGGCTGACTGGAGCTGGGCGACGGGGGTCATTTGCCGAGGAGGCGACGCACTCGGTCGACCACGCGTTCCGGCGTGAGTCCGAATTCCGCAAACAGTCGCTGGTAAGGTGCCGAGCTGCCGAAGGACCCCATCCCGAGCACGTCGCCGCCATCGCCCACCCACGGATGCCACGGCGTCATGTCCGCCGCTTCGACCGCGAGGCGCGCCGGCACGGTCGGCGGAAGCACCTCACGGCGATACTCCTCCGGTTGTGCGCGGAATAGCTCCAGGCTCGGGACACTGACCACGCGGGCGCGAACCCCCATCGGAGACAGGCGTCGACCGGCATCGACGACGAGCGCCAGCTCGGAACCGCTGGCGAGCAGGATGACCTCCGGAGGACCATCCTCCGGATCGGCCAGCACGTACGCGCCTCGAACCAGCCCCTCGGCGTCGGCCAGAATGGTGCGATCGAGGGTGGGGACCCTTTGTCGGGTCAGCACCAGGGCGACCGGGCCGTTACAGTTAAGCGCGACCCGCCATGCCTGGACGGTTTCGGCCGCATCACCGGGGCGGATCACGGTCAGGTTGGGGATCGCGCGGAGCGCCGTGAGCGTCTCGACCGGCTGATGGGTCGGTCCATCTTCACCGAGCCCGATCGAATCGTGGGTGAACACGTAGATCACCTCGAGGCCCATCATGGCGGCAAGCCGGATGGCCGGGCGCATGTAGTCGGAGAACACGAGAAACGTGCCGCCGTACGGAATGATGCCCCCGTGCAACGCCATGCCGTTCATGACGGATGCCATGCCGTGCTCGCGGATGCCGAAGTACATGTTTCGGCCACCGAGACGATTCGGACCCAGATCAGCAGCGTCCTTGATGATCGTGTTGTTCGATCCCGCGAGATCGGCCGACCCCCCAAGCAGCTCCGGAATGACCGACGCCACCGCGTTCAGCACTTTTCCCGACGCCGCACGGGTGGCCATCGGTCCATCCGACACGGTGAACGTGGGCAGCGTCCGCTCCCAACCCTCTGGCAGCCGGCCCTGGAGCCGGCGCCGGAACTCCGCCGCCTCCTCCGGCTCCACCTCTGCGTAGGCAACCACGGCTGCATCCCACTCAGCTTGGAGCGACTGGCCGCGAGGCACGCAACGCCGCCACTCCGCGAGAGCCTCGGCTGGAACCGTGAACGGCTCGTCGTATGGCCATCCAAGCCGCCGCTTTGCGAGCCGGACCTCCTCCTCGCCGAGCGGTGCGCCGTGCGCCGCTGCGGTATCCTGCTTGTTGGGACTGCCGTAACCGATGTGTGTCCGCACGATGATGAGGGAAGGACGTCCTTGCTCTGCCTTGGCAGCGTCGAGCGCCCGATCGATGGCATCGAGATCGTTCCCGTCGGCCACCCGCTGGACGTGCCACCCATAGGCGTCGAAGCGGCGGGCCACGTCGTCGCTGCACGAGAGAGAGGTCGGTCCGTCGATCGTGATTCCATTGTCGTCGAACAGCGCCACGAGGTTCCCAAGCCTCAGATGCCCCGCCAGTGAGGCCACCTCGTGGGAAATCCCCTCCATGAGATCCCCGTCACTGAGCAGCACGTAGACGCGATGGTCCACTACGCGGTGCCCCGGGCGATTGAAGATCGCCCCAAGGTGCGCGGCGGCGAGCGCCATTCCCACGGCGTTGCCGAACCCCTGCCCCAGCGGTCCCGTCGTGGTCTCCACCCCAGGCGTCATTCCATATTCCGGATGTCCCGGCGTACGGCTCTCCCACTGGCGGAAGGCCATGAGGTCGTCCAGGGACAGGTCGTAACCGCTTAGATGCAGTAGGCTGTAGAGCAGCATCGACGCGTGCCCGCAACTAAGGACGAACCGGTCGCGGCCGGGCCAGGTCGGACTGGCCGGGCTGTGGCGGAGGTGCCGGGTCCAGAGCACGTAACCGAGCGGTGCCAGCGCCATCGGCGTGCCCGGATGCCCCGACTTGGCCCGTTCCACGGCGTCCATGGCGAGCGTCCTGACGGTATTGATGCAGACCTGATCCAACGTGGTTTGAACGGCGACGGTGGAGTCGCTCATGAAGGTGGATCTCCCGGGATACAGGCGAGCGGCGACTGAAAAGATAGCAGCCTGCGCGCGGCACGCGAGGTCCGCCAGTTTCACGCTCAATTCATCGTCCCTTCAGCCACGCCGCAGCATGTTCACAGTGCGTTCGAGGGGGGCCTGTGTCCAACGGTGCGGTGGTGTGGGGACCTCTCGGGGCTCATGGCAACAGGCGCTTCGCAGCGGATGAAGCGTCTGAACGCGCCGCGAGCCGCTGACCCGCAGCTTCTGGGCAAACGGGACACGGGTTGGACGCTCAGGGACTACGGGTAGATAGCGGATCTCCGTCCGCTCGGCGGCCCCGATGTCGGAAGTTCGGCGCTGGGGCCGCCTTTTCTTTCCCGCTCGCCCGCCTTTTGCCAACCGGTCCGTCGGCCGACGTGCGCTCCCACCATCGCAGTCACCCGTGTTACTGTTAGTGACTCCTCCATTGCGAACTCCAATCCGATAGCTCGACATGACGAATCCATATGGCGCCCGATCGACCCTCGACGTCCCCGAAGGGACGCTCACCTACTACCGGCTCGGAGCCGTCGCCGATCGGGGGCTGGCGGAGCTGGATCGCCTGCCCTTCTCGATCCGCGTGCTGCTGGAAAACGTTCTGCGCCACGCGGGCAACGGCATCGTTGGAGAGGAGCATGTCGAGGCCGTCGCCGGGTGGCGTCCGGAACCGGATCGGTCGGTTGAAGTCCCCTTCATGCCCGGCCGAGTGGTCTTGCAGGACTTCACCGGGGTTCCGGCGGTGGTCGATCTGGCCGCGATGCGTGACGCCATCGCGGCGCTGGGCGGCGACCCTGATCTGATCAACCCGTTGGTACAGACCGATCTGGTGATCGACCACTCGGTGCAGGTGGACTTCTTCGGCGCACCGACGGCATTTCGGCTCAACGTCGAGCGCGAAATGGAGCGCAACAGCGAGCGCTACCAGCTCCTTCGCTGGGCGCAACAGGCATTCCACGACTTCAGGGTGGTCCCGCCGGGAACCGGCATCGTCCACCAGGTCAACTTGGAGTACCTCGCGAGCGTCGTGCGGAGCGTCACGCAGAACGGCACGGCAGTGGCCTTCCCCGACACGCTCGTCGGAACCGACTCACACACGACCATGATCAATGGGCTCGGCGTGGTGGGTTGGGGAGTTGGCGGCATCGAAGCAGAGGCGGTGATGCTCGGCCAGCCGTACTTCATGCAGCTCCCCGAAGTGGTCGGCATGAAGCTGTTCGGGCAGCTGCCGGAGGGCGCCACCGCGACCGATCTCGTGCTCACCGTGACGCAGATGTTGCGGAAATTCGGGGTTGTCGGTCGGTTCGTGGAGTACTTCGGCCCGGGACTCTCGACGTTGGGATTGGCCGACCGGGCCACCCTCGCCAACATGTCGCCGGAGTACGGCGCCACGATCGGATATTTCCCGGTAGATGCCGAAACGCTCCGGTACCTCGAGCGGACCGGACGCCCGGCACACCTGGTTGCCCGTGTTGAGCGGTACTGCAAGGCACAGCACCTGTTCCATACGCCAGCGACACCGGATCCCGAGTACTCGGCGATACTCGAGCTCGATCTGGGGACCGTCGAGCCGTCACTCGCCGGACCCAGGCGGCCGCAAGACCGGGTCAAGCTCGGCGACGTCAAAGCGACCTTCCGGCAAGTGCTGCCAAATCTCGTACCGGCCGGAGCAGTCAGAGAGGTGCCGCCGCGCGAAGGTGCGCGTTGGTCCGGGGAGGGCGGCCAGTCACCGGCCGTCGCCACGGCCGCCGGGACGGAGATCATGTTCGCCGCGGACGTCGAATATGAGGGGAGCCGATTCGACCTTCACGACGGCTCGGTGGTGATCGCCGCGATCACGAGCTGCACCAACACGTCCAACCCCTCCGTCATGATCGGTGCCGGGCTCGTGGCGCAAAAAGCCGTGAAACTCGGACTGGGACGGAAACCGTGGGTCAAAACGAGCCTCGCCCCGGGATCGAAGGTCGTCACCGACTACCTCGACGCCTCCGGACTGACCGCGCCCCTGGAGACCCTCGGTTTCCACCTCGTCGGCTATGGCTGTACCACGTGCATCGGCAATAGCGGACCGCTGGCCGAACCCATCGCTCAGGCGATCTCGCAGCATGGGCTGGTTTGCGCAGCCGTCCTGTCGGGCAACCGCAACTTCGAAGCGAGAATCCACCCCCTCGTCCGGGCCAGCTACCTCGCCTCGCCCATGCTCGTCGTGGCGTACGCGCTTGCCGGCCGGATCGACATCGACCTGACCCAGGAGCCGCTGGGGACCGGATCAGAGGGTCAGCCGGTCTACCTGCGCGATATCTGGCCAACGCCGCGAGAGGTGAAGCAGGCCGTCGAGCGGGCCGTCACGCCCGCGATGTTCGAAAAGGAATATGCCAGCGTGTTCGACGGCGACGCGCAGTGGCAGGCCATTCCGGTGCCGGAGGCAGCCGGTGGACGATTCGCGTGGGATTCACAGTCCACGTACATCGCCGACCCGCCGTTCTTCGACGGGATGACGATGCAGCCAGCGCCGATCCACGATGTTACGGGCGCGCGGGTGCTGGCGTGGCTCGGGGATTCCGTGACGACCGACCACATCTCTCCCGCCGGTGCGATCCCCAAAGACAGCCCAGCCGGCACGTGGCTCATGGGTCGTGGGGTAAAGCCCGTCGACTTCAATACGTTCGGATCGCGCCGGGGCAATCACGACGGCGGAAGGCATGGAAGGGAACTGGACCGAGCATCTGCCCACCGGGGAGATTACCAGCATTTACGACGCGGCCATGCGGTACCGGGAGGCGGGAACGCCGCTCCTCGTCCTTGGCGGCAAGGAATACGGATCAGGGAGCTCCCGAGATTGGGCGGCGAAGGGCACTGCGCTCCTCGGCGTCAGGGCCGTCATCGCCGAGAGCTACGAGCGCATCCACCGGAGCAACCTCATCGGCATGGGGGTGCTCCCGCTGCAGTTCCGCGATGGGGAGAGTGCTGCTTCCCTCAACCTGAACGGCAGGGAGGTCTACGCGCTGTCCGGTGTGGCGGGCCCCGACGTGACGCCCAGCGGGACCGTGCGGGTTGCGGCGACACGAGAGGACGGATCGGCCATCGAGTTCGACGTGCTGGCTCGGTTGGATACCGCTGTCGAGGTGGAGTACTACCGGCACGGCGGCATCCTCCCCTACGTGTTGCGGGCGCTCGCCAAGAAGACTTGACGTCGCAACGGGCCGGGGCGGGCGGGGCGGTGCGGTCACCGATTTCACAGCTCGGGCGCTAGGGCTTCTCGAGGAACGCCTCGATCTCGTCCATCCTCTGCACGGTGTCGTCATACCCGAGCTCTATGAGCGCACCGGTGTAGCCCGGCTCGAACATCAGATAGCTCAGGAGGTCCGGAGAGCGAGCCTGTCCCCCACCCATCGATGCGACCACGAACTGCACCATTCGCGGCAGGTCGAGCGTGTGACCGCGCGCCATCTGGCCGAGATCCCTCGAGGGCCGCAACAGCATGAGGTCGATGCGGCGCATGCCCCCGGGTGGCGTCGTCCCCGGAGGCAACGCGTCCAGCAGCGCATTCATGCGCTCGAGGCGCTCGGCGTCAGCGTCGAGCGAGTCGAGAAAGATGGAGTGCAGAAGCAGCCCAAACACCTCTGCGGCCACCGGATAGGATTCCGAGCCGGTATCACAGCCAGGGGACGGCGGCATGGCCCGCATTGCCACGGCCAGGATCTTCTGCGCACCGAGATGAATCGCCGGCGCCAGCGGCGCGGTGAGCCGCACCGAACCGTCCCCGTAGTACGCTTGCCCGATCTTGATGGCCGGAAAAATGATTGGAATTGCCGCCGAGGCCGAGAGATGCTGCGCGGTGATCTGCGTGCGAACCGCAACGCGCATGTGGCGCTCCCAGAGCGGCAGATCGCTCGCGCCTTGCACAAAGGTCACCGTCTGCCCGGTAGAGTAGCAGGTCGTGCTCACCGCTCCAGCCCGTAGCCGACCGGCATCGATGTTTCGCTGGATCCCCGAGACGTCCATGCACGCCGCGAGGAAGCCTCGGAGGGGGGACATGTCCATGAGTCCTTCCAGCGAGGAGTGCGGCCGTTGGCGTGCGAGCAGCATGTTGAAGAACCAGCGTGCCACGGCCCGACCGATGTGGATTGGCCGGATGGCGAACACCCGGTCGGGGGTGAGACGTCCCCATTCTGTCCGGAGATCGGCAGCCGCCTGCCCGAGGGTTCCCTGATGCGCTGACAGGTATACGCTGTTGATGGCGCCAGCGGACACCCCAGCGAGAATCGGGAGCGAGAGATTCGGAAACCGCTCAGCGATGGCGCTTACGGCCCCAACCTGATAGGCGGCACGCGCGCCTCCCCCCGAGAGCACGAGCGCTAAAGGTCGTCCGTTCGTCACGGCATCAGGCACAACCCACCACCCCCGGATTGTGCAGACCCACCTTCCGGTCTGCGCACATATCTTCCATGGCAATGAAGTTCGCGATTCCCACCGAGGAACTCCAGTTCCGGGCCACGCGCTCGGGCGGGCCGGGAGGCCAACACGTCAACACGTCGTCCACCCGGGTCGAAGTGCGGTGGAGCGTGGCGATGAGCCCGAGTCTGACCGACCGGCAACGTGAACGATTGCTGCGCCGCCTCGCCTCGCGGATCGATCGTCACGGTGTGCTCCGCGTCGTGGCGGCGGCTCGACGCAGTCAATACCAGAACCGGCGAGCTGCGCTCGAGCGACTCCAGGAGATCGTCGAGGGCGCACTCGCCGAGCCCAAGCCCCGCAAGAAGACCACGCTGTCTCCGGCCGCTCGTCGGGCTCGGCTCGAGGCCAAGCGCCGCCGCGCCGCGACAAAGCGCGATCGGCGGCGGGTCGACCCGGACGACTGACGGCGTGTTGCAACGACCGCGTCGGGTCCAAGTTCCCGCCGTGCCATGCAAGGAGCCAGGGGAACACCGGGCTCCTCAGCCTACGCGGCTACAGTTCCTTGACCGCCTCGATCAGCTTCTTGAACGAGTCCTTGGCATCGCCGAACAGCATTGACGTGTTCGGCAGATAGAACAGCTCGTTGTCGACGCCCGCGAACCCGGGCCGCATGCTTCGCTTCATGACGATTGCGTGGTGGGCCTTGTCGACGTCGAGAATCGGCATCCCGTACAGCGGGCTCGTGGTGTCGTGCCGCGCCGCCGGGTTGACCACGTCGTTGGCGCCCACGGTCACCGACACATCGGTGCGTGGCAACTCCGGGTTGATCTGATCCATATCGTACAGTTCGTCATACGGCACGTCGGCTTCAGCCAGCAGCACGTTCATGTGCCCCGGCATTCGGCCCGCCACGGGATGGATCGCGTACTTCACTATCACCCCGCGAGCCTGGAGCAGGTCGGCCAGCTCCCGAACCGCGTGCTGGGCCTGCGACACCGCGAGCCCGTAGCCGGGCGCGATCACGACCTGTTTCGCATACGCCAGCATGGTCGCGGCGTCCTCATGGCTGAGCGAGCGATAGCTCTTCTCGCCGCCATCTCCGCCAGCACCGATCGCCTGCACTGTGGAGCCGAACGCCCCGAAGAGTACGTTGGCCAACGACCGGTTCATCGCCTTGCACATGATGTTCGTGAGAATGAGCCCCGAGGCACCGACGAGCGCCCCCGAGATGATGAGTCCCTCGTTGTTGATCACGAACCCGGTCATGGACGCTGCCAACCCGGAATACGAGTTCAGCAGCGAAATCACGACCGGCATGTCGGCCCCGCCGATCGGTGTCACGGACAGGATCCCCAGCAGGAACGCCGCTCCCGAGAGCACCAGGAACAGCGGGACGTTGTCCGGTTGCACCACCAGCGACACGACGAGGAGCAGCATGCCGGTGAGCAGCAGTGCGTTCACCGTTTTTTGCAGCGGATAGGTCACTGCCCGACCAGTGACGAGTTCCTGCAGCTTGCCGAATGCGATGACACTGCCTGAGAACGTAAGCCAGCCGATCACGATACTCAGCTGAATCGCGATCCCGAAATTGAGTGGAATGTCACCGCCTGCGTTGATGTACCGTGCGTATTCCGCGCTGGCGACCACGGCCGAGGCGCCGCCGCCGAAGCCGTTCAACAATGCCACCATCTGCGGCATCGCCGTCATCTTCACGGTCTTGGCAAACGTCAGGCCGATGGTGGAGCCGATGACCATCCCGATGATGATCATCGGCCAGTTGAGGATGCCCTCGAACAGGAGCGTCGTCACGATCGCGAGCAGCATGCCCAGTGACGCGACCGCGTTGCCCGACCGGGCGGTCGCCGGCGAGCTCAGGCGCTTGAGACCGAAGATGAAGAGAACGGCCGCCAGCAGATACGCGAGATTGGAAATGGCGGCGGTCATCGCTGCTCCTCCGGCTTGCGCTTGAACATATGGAGCATGCGGTCTGTGACCATGAATCCGCCGACGACGTTGATCATGGCGAAGGCGACGGCGATGACGCCGAGGATCGAGCCGATGCGCGTGTCACTCCGTCCCGCCATGATGAGCGCACCGATGATCGTGATCCCCGAGATCGCATTCGACCCAGACATGAGCGGGGTATGTAGTGTGGGGGGGACCTTGGTGATCACCTCGAAGCCAACGAAGATCGCCAGCACGAAGACCACCAATAGGCCGACCAGTTCCTCAATCATGACCCCTTGCCTCCCTCGACGACCTGCCGAACGCGGTCGTGGGCCACTCTGCCCTCGTGCGTCACACAAGTCCCCTTGACGATCTCGTCCTCGAAGTTGAGCTGGAGCTTGCCTTCTTTGTCGATCAGCAGCCCCAGGAACGCCTGCATGTTCTTGGCGTACATCTGGCTGGCGTGCACTGGCATCCCCGCAGGTAGGTTCAGTGGTCCGATGATGGTGACGCCGTGCTTCTCCAGGGTTTCGCCGGCCTTGGTGAGCTCGCAGTTGCCGCCCGCCTCGGCCGCCAGATCGACGATGATGCTCGCGGGCGGCATGTCCTTTACCATTTGCTCAGTGATGAGCGTGGGCGCCGGCTTGCCCGGAATCAGTGCCGTCGTGATGACCACGTCGACTTTCTTACCGTGCTCGTGGAGGAACTCCAACTCGCGCTTGTGCTGGTCTTCCGACAGCTCCTTGGCGTACCCGCCGGCTCCCTCACCCTCGACGGCGCCAGTCTCCGGGGAGATGAACTTGGCCCCCAGGCTCTCGACCTGCTCCTTCACTGCCGGCCGCACGTCGAAGGCCTGCACCACGGCACCGAGGCGCTTGGCCGTGGCGATCGCCTGCAGTCCCGCCACGCCGGCGCCGATCACCAGCACCTTCGCGGGGGCTATCGTGCCGGCCGCCGTCACCAGCATGGGGAAGAATCTGGCGTTGAGCGACGCCGCGAGGAGCACGGCGCGATAGCCGGCGATCGTGCTCATCGACGAGAGCACATCCATACTCTGCGCCCGCGTGATACGGGGGAGCAGCTCGAGGCTGAAGCTCGTTGCCTTCCGATTCGCGAGCGCCCTGACCAGGGCGTGGTTCGTGAGTGGCTGCAGCATGCCGATAACGACGGCACCTTCCTTGAGCAGCGCCACTTCGTCACGACCCTCGCTCGCCAGCACCGGGCGCTGGACACGCAGTACCATGTCGGCGTGCCGCCACACGGCATCGCGGTCGTTCACGATCTTGGCGCCAACGCTTTCATACGCTGCATCGGCATGACCCGCACCGACGCCGGCGTCGTGTTCGACATGCACCTCGACCGATTGTGCGACCAAGCGCTTCGCCACGTCGGGCGTCAGCGCCACTCGTCGCTCACCGGAGGAAGATTCCTTGGGGACGGAAAGGATCACGAGTAGGTCTCCTCACGTGCTGCGGAGGGTATCGAGAAAAAACGGGAGCGCGACGTCGGGAGAGTGTTCGCCACGATGGCGGACCGCGTCAGCGGCCGCGCTCCGCATGTTGCCCCGCTGTCTCGTGACGAACCGCTCCCCAACTTCCCGCTCCCCGATGAAAAAGGCTTCTAATTGCGCGTGAAATCTACCAGCGCCTGTAGCCGTTGGGGAGTCCTCGTTCCGAACACGTCCGGCGGATTCACAGTGATCACGCGGGGCCGCACACCCGGGCCACCGGGCGCCCCGTCCGGCCCGGCCGTGCCGTCAGCTCCAGCCGGTCCCGCCGCTCCGTCCGCGCAGCGACGGGCATCCACGACGGTGCCCGTCCCGCCGGCCCCACCCGGCCCGCCCTCGCCGGGCGACCCACCGGGGCCGCCCCGTCCGCCCAATGTGCGACCGTCCACGAGCCCTGCCAGGAACGGCTGGTCCGTTGGCGCGATGATCGTGATCGGCCCGCCAGGACCACCGGGACCGCCGGGACCGCCGGAGCCACCGGCGCCCCCCGCACCACCCCGACCACCCGGGCAGCCGTCGGCGCCCTTGGCTCCCGCAGCACCGTCCTCCCCCGACACGCCCCGCCCACCGGATCCGCCGATCGACTCGATCACGAACCAGTCTGCGGGCGGCACGGCGTCGGCATCCTGCAGCACGAAGAACGGGGGCGCATCGCCGACTTCGATCCCCAACACCAACAGCCGCTCGTAGAACGGGGATCGGAGCACGGCGACCCGCAGCAGCACGTCGGGCCCCGAGAACCCCGGCCGGCCCGGTCGGCCCGTGGCACCCACGAACCGGAAGGCGTGACGGAGACAGGAGTACTCGGGGGCGACCACTGTCGAGGCAGACAACTCGGGGCGCGCCTTCAGGTCCACGCGAAACTCGAAGCCGTTCATCCCACTCACCAGCGGATCGGGATCGGTGCTCCAGTCCCCGTCCTCCTGGCTCACTGCCTCGCGGCTGTAGCGGTTCAGGAAGACCACGTGGAGCGCAGGTGGTTGGTCCTTGTCATACGAGCGGGCAAAGGGGATCACCGTCCCGTCGCGGAGCACGGCCTCGTAGTCGGCCCGGACGGTCTGCCCCGGGCAGATGACGTCGGACGCCGTCGACATGCGGAGCTCGGCGATGTTCGCCACCAGACCCGGATCCGGAGCGAAATCCGGCGGTGGGCTCTTGCTGGAGCACGCCCCGATCACCCCGAGCAACGACCCGATCAGCAGAGCACGATACGACATGACACGACACTCCCGTGTGGCGCGTTCAGGGTTCAGGCTGGCCGGGGCTCTCTGGACGTATTCCACACAGCCGGTCACCCGCCTCTGGTGTGCATCTCCCGGTGCGGATCCTGGCGCAGCCGTTCCAATTGGTGGAGCGGTCCCCGGTCGGCTGAAGCCAATCGGTCTTCCGCGCCGCGGTCGGTACGTTTTTGCCAGGCCGCTCCGAGCGTGGCAGCGATCTCGTCGTCCGACGCGCCACGGCGAAGCAGGTCTCGCAGGTCGATGCCCTGATCGGCGTACAAACACATGAACCACATGCCGTCGGCAGTGAGTCGGGCCCGCCCGCACATCCCGCAGAAGGGTCGGGTGGTCGACGCGATGATGCCGAACGTGGTGGCGTTCGGAAGCGCAAACCGCTCCGCCGGGGCTCGGCCGTCGGACGGGTCGGGCAGCGGCGTCGTCCCCCCGTAGTGCGCGTCGAGCCTCTCGAGGATCTCGGCACGGGGCACGACATCCGCCAGCGACCACTGAGTCGCGCCACCGACATCCATGTACTCGATAAACCGAACCTCGAGCCTCCGCTCCCGACCGAATTCAAGCAGATCCACCAGCTCGTCCTCATTGAAGCCGCGCACAATGACCGCGTTCACCTTTGTGCGTCGGAACCCCACCGCGCGTACGGCCTCGATGCCCTCGATCACGTCTGTGAACCGGGCGCGCCCCGAGAAACGCTTGAAGCGGTCGGGTTGCAGCGTGTCGAGACTCACCGTGACCCGGTCGAGACCAGCCGCCTTGAGCGCCGCGGCGTAACGGGCCAGCATCACCCCATTGGTGGTGAGGGCGAGATCCCGAATGCGGTGGTTGGCCTTGAGTTGCTCGATCAACGTGGGGAGATCGTGCCGCAGTAGCGGCTCGCCGCCCGTGAGCCGGACCTTGGTCACGCCCAGGGTCGCGAACACCCGCACTAGCCGTGCAATTTCCTCGAAGTGGAGAATCGACTCCCGGGGCAGCCACACGTAGTCTTCCTCCGGCATGCAGTACCGACAGCGCAGATTACAGCGATCGGTAACCGAGACCCGGAGACTGTTGAGCCAGCGCCCGTGGGCGTCGTGGACTGGCAGCGGCGTGCCGGCTGGAGGCGTCATATACGCGTGCATTGTACGACGAGGCTGCCGATGGGGCCAGGCCGGACCGCAAACTCCTCCGAGGGCCATGGCGGTGAACGGAAGCACTCCGTGCGGCCCGGCCTCGAGTTGGTCGCGGCGATCCAGCCCACAGGCGACATCTTCTTCCCGCTCGGATTGCTCCCTGCGATGCTGGACGTGCACGTGTCCGACGCGGTTGCTCGGACCGTGCGACAGGTCCTCGACGAACGCCCCGACTACCCGCCGCGGCTCCACGGCGAGATTCTGCAGGCAGCCCACAAGCGGTTTCGGGCCGCGGACATCATCGCCGCTGGCCGCTGAGGTGACGGCGCTCACCGTGTCCTCGGCCGTGTCGCAACTGTTCAGCCGCACGGACAAAATGCGATGGTGAGCCACGCCACCCGGTGGCACAGCAGGCTCGCGGAGACCAGATAAACCGTTGTAGTGCAAGTGGTTAGGGCACCGGGACCGACCCCCGGAACCCTGGCATGCTTTTGGCGCTTATATTACTCGGGTAGCGGGCGGCGGTGTCTCTGCGGAGACACCATGTGACCCAGCGGACAGAGGTAAGCACGCGGAGTTGGCCATGCACGGTTGCATCGAGAGTGGTTCATCGCTGGCCTATCAGCGGCTCGACGAAGCGGTCGAGCGGCTCGCCCCGGCGGTAACTGCCCTGCTCCAGCGTTCGGCTCCAGACGGGGCGGTCGTGACCGAGGGGGAGGAGTTCGGACTCCGCCGCGTGGTTCCGCTGCGGTTCCCCGACGGTATTGGCCGGGGCGACGTGGTCGCCCGCGTATTCAGATATCGGGACTATCTCCGCGTGGACGTGGAGATCGTGCACAACAGGATGTTCGCGAGAAGGGACGGCAGCCCGTCCGAGCGGCGCTGCTATCTGAACGATTTCATCGCCTCGCTGTCGCTCGCGGCCGACGCGACCGCACTGACGCCCGAGTTCGAGCGCAGCGTGCTCCGCGGCATCGCCGGCGCGCGCGAGGGCGTCCAGCGCCACAACCGTGAGCAGGCCGCGCCCTGGGGGCAAGTGACGGTTGCCGCAGCGATGGACTGACCGCGAGCGTAGCTAGCTCGGTTGCCTGAACGGGGGGCGACACCGATCGGTGTCGCCCCCCTCGCGCTTCCCGTCACCGCGCGCCGAGGTCGATCTGCACGCTCGCCCACGATCCTACGGGATCGAGCGTGTAGCGGGCGTCGCCGATGTACACCGCCGTGCCCTCCCCACCCTCACCGACTTCGTAATAGGGGAACCGCGCCCAACTCAAGAACATCCGAGCGCTGGGCCCTCGTGTGGCCGCCGTCGCCCGATAGTCAGCGGGCTCGGGACTCAACACGAGTGGGAGGAGGTTCAGTCGTTCGGGCCGCAACCAGTAGTACCGCCCCAAGCGGTAGTCGTCCCCGATCTGGGCCACCACCCAGCGCTCGAAGGGATTGACCGCGACGGGGGCTACCATCATGCGCTCGGGCCGACCCGCTCCCGACGCCTCGAGGGTTGCCGTGATATCCCGGCGAGCGATGACGTTCGAAACCGCCATGATCCCCACGTAGGTGCCCAGCGTGAGGAGCGCGACCACCGCGGGTCGAGTCGTTCTCCGTCCCTGTCGCGCGATCCAAATGCCGGCCACCAAGATGGCCCACACCCACGGATCGAGAATGAAGAGCGTATCACCGTAGAACCACCGGTCGGAGAACGGCATCAGCAGCCGGATCCCGTACGTATTGAGGAGGTCCAGGAGCGGATGGCTGGCCACGCCAACGAACGCCAAGAGCAGCACCTGCGGCCAGATGACCGGTCTCGTGGGCGTTCGGCCGCCGCGGTGGCGCACTATGCGATCCCAGGCGAGTACCCCTGCGGTGAGCAGCAGCGGCAGGACCGCCCATGCCAGCACGCCGTGCGTGACCCCGCGTCGGAACCAGAGCGCCGTGACCGGTCCGTACGCGTACGCGAGCACGTCGATGTCCGGCAGGTTGGCAGCGAGCAGGAGGGTTGCGGTCCCGAGAGCGGTGCGGCGCTTGAGGCCAGACTGGGCCAAGCTCGCACCGACGAGCGTGTGGCAGACAGGGTCCACGGCGCCCCCCTATCGAGCGCGGGCCGGGGTACGGCTCGTCACGCCCCTACGCCGCAGGGTCGGGATTGCCGTCAGGATGGCACCGATCGCATGGGCACGCTCTGCGCATCCACTCGTAGGTGTAGATGCCCGTATCGTGCCCGTCGCTCCAGGTGACCCTGATCGCGTACGAGCCGACGAGCGTGATGCCTATCGGCCGGACGTCCTCGGGAACCATATCCGGATCGAGCAGCGGTCGTCCCGACATCTCCTCGATACAGGCGGCGCACTGACAGTGAAGTCGCAGCCAGCGGGCGGGAAAGGTCCCCCGGTGGTGCTCGCTCCACGTGACCACGATCTCCCGTTCGCCACGATGGATCTGCCGAGGGATCTCGACGCTCACCGCTCGAGCGCGGCGTCCAGCTCGAAGGCGAGGTTGCCCTTGAGGGCCTTCGACACCGGGCAGTTCTCTTTCGCACCCTCGGCGGCCTTGGCAAATCCGGCCTGATCGAGACCGGGCACCACACCCCGCACCTCGAGCCGCATCTTAGTGATCTTGCCAGCCCCCTCGACGATCTCCAGCGTGCAGGCAGCCTTGGTCGTTATTCGCGTCGCCGGTGTACCCGCCTTCTCCAGTGCGGCCGAGAGCGCCATGCTGAGGCAGGCGGCGTGCGCCGCAGCAATCAACTCCTCGGGATTAGTGCCTTTGGTGCCCTCGAAGCGTGTTGCGAACGTGTAGGGACCCTTGAAGGCACCCGACCCGGCCCGAAACTCTCCGGTTCCCGAGCGCAATACCCCGTTCCATGTGGCACTCGCAGTGCTGGTCGGCATGGCGCCATCTCCTTTTGCGTTGGTGGAAGAGCGTCGGAATCTAATCCGATGACGCGGAATCATCCCGCGCGGAGTCGCCGGTCAGTCGTCCGGCCAGGGACGGTGCCGCACCGTAAGCGAAGAAGCCGGCTCCACAGGTCTGGGCGGCATCCACCAGGCCAGTCGGTAGCTCAGGTCGCACATAAGCGTGGACGTCCGAGTTAGCGCAGCGGCGCAGTCTCTCCGGACTCGGCGGCTTGGTCGAGCCGGGTGTAGTCGAGCTCGCTCCCCCGGAGGCTGTGGGGGATCAGATACACGGCCATCATCACCACAGTCGCGACGAGGACCGCCCCGCGCCGCAGCCGATCGGGCACCCTCCGTGCGAGCAGCAGGCCACACGCAATAACCCACACAACCCACATGAGCAGTGTCTTGTTGTCCGTCAGGTCATACCCGAAAGGGAATCCGGTCCAGTAGTCGCCGAACGCCAGTTTCTGAACGACGGGTCCGAGGATCATGCCCCCGACGGTCATGAGAGCGAGGGCGAGCCAGGCGTGGCGAGGCATGCTGGACGGCTGCAGGAGCGCCGACAGCGCCGCCCGCAGGCCATACAGCACGGCGAAGAACATGAAGATCACGTGCGGGAGCAGCACGAAGATCGGGACGGCATCCTTGAACCTGATCACGACGGTGGCATCGCCGTCCGGGATACTGATCCGTCCATCCGGGCCGTCCAAGACCACGATGTACTCGAGTTTTCCCGCCGCCGGCTGCCTCGGCAAGAGTCCCGTGAGGGTTTCGTCGTCGACCTCGAGCGGGACCGCCGTCAGCGGATCGTCAGTCCGGTACCGCTTGTGGTAGAGGACTCCGGAGACCCGTGGACCAGGAGACGGGATGCACACGCGCCGGTCCTCGTACGACCAGCCGGAGCGGGGGAGCTTGTAGCTGTACGCGGCGCCGGCCACCTCGAAGGTCCCGCGCAACGACACCGTTGGCCCCGTAAGTCGCTGGAAGGCGGCGGCACCCAACATCAGCACGGTGGCGAGGGTCCACAGAACCACAGTCTTCCCCCGCCCACCCGATCCTGGCGTCGCCTCGTTCTCCTGCACCGTCTCCCCCATGTGCCTGGCCCTCGCAAGTCACGGTTGTCGTCCGGGTGGCAAATCTAACCAGCCGGTGCCGCCGATCGGGTGCCGGTGGGGTGAGCCCGCTCAGTCCGCGGGCCGGGATCGGGTCGCGTGTAGCAGGTGGCGACGGCGGGAAGGGGGGAAACGCTCGATCGCGTATCGAAGGGTCGTACGGGGGAGTGCCGAGCCGTGCCGCTTGAGGTAGCCGACCAACCGCTCGACATCGGTGGTCCCTGCTTCCTTGAGAAGCCACCCGCAGGCCTTCTGGACCAGGTCCTCTCTCTCGCGCATCAGCCGATCGGCGACGGCATAGGCGTGATCGAGATGCGCCCCGTGTCTTGCATGAGGCACGAAGGTGACGGCGGCCGCTCGTCGAATCCAGCGGTCCCGCGCCCGGCTCCAGGTGACCACGCGCTGCGCCAGGTCCGGATGACGCCCGACAAGCGGGGCCGTGATCTCGGCACAGAGGGCATCGATCGCCGCCCAGTTCGCCAGGTGGCCGGTACGAATCCACCGTCTGGCCGTGCCGAGCAGCGTTCGCGGTAGCGTGGCTCTAAAACGGCCCACAACCAGCATGCCGACCAGCTTTGCCTCGTGTCGGCGGTGTGGAACGAGGATCTCGCACAACGTGATCGCATGATGCACCAACCACGACGATCGGACGTCGCGGAAGATCTCCCCTGCGACGCGCCGCACGGCCGCCGTCTTAACGCCGTAGAGGCTGATCGCGTCTCCAGGTTTAAAGAACCGGGTGGCGCTTGCGGCGATCCCGGGGTCGGCCAGTGCGCGAAGGCGTCGAATGGCATCGCGCTCCACCGCTCGAGGATGCGGCCTGGTTCGCGGTGGGGGCATGGGGCGGCTACCTTCCTCGGAACGCCGCGAGACGACGAGCCGAGGAGCGTGCCTCTGGCGGGCCGTGTCCCGACTCGGGCAGAGTCGCGGGTCCACAATCGGAACAAATCCGAGGCGTCGGTTGTCCTAGAAGGAAAGGTATCGTCCCGGAATGGAGGGTTGAGAGAGTGATGCGGGGCATCAGACGTCTAGGGTTGGCGGCATTCGCCACACTGCTCGTGCTCGGAGGTGCGGCCCAGGCCGCCGAGGCACAATACTTCGGTCGGAACAAAGTCCAGTACGAGGACTTCGATTTCAAGATCGTCAAGACCGAACATTTCGACATCTACTACTATGACGAGGAGCAACAGGGCATCGAGTATGCCGTGTTGATGGCCGAGCGCTGGTACGCGCGCCTGTCCCGACTCCTGAACCACGATCTGTCCAATCGCCAGGCGCTGATCCTGTACGCCAGCGCCCCGCATTTCCGGCAGACCAACACGCTCCAGGGTGATCTCGGCGAGGCGACCGGTGGGGTGACCGAGATCCTCAAGCGCCGAATCGTCCTTCCGTTCGCCGGTCCCCTGCCAGAGACGGATCACGTGCTCGGGCACGAGCTGGTCCACGCCTTCCAATTCGACATCACGGGGGAGGGTGGCGGCATCGCCTTGGCCGGCATCCCAACCGTCATGCGGTTCCCGCTGTGGTTCGTCGAGGGAATGGCCGAGTATCTGTCGATCGGACCTCGGGACCCGAACACCGCCATGTGGATGCGGGACGCCGTCAACACCGGCCTGCCCTCGGCCAGCAAACTCGCCAACCCGAAGTACTTCCCATACCGCTACGGGCATTCGCTGTGGTCGTACGTGGCCGGGCGGTGGGGCGACGATGCCGTGGGACGAATCCTCAAAGCGTCACGCACGTCAAGCAGTCCGGCCATGGCCTTTTCGCGGGTCCTCGGCATGTCCCCCGACTCCGCCGTCGCCGGCTGGCATCGAGCGCTGCAGGAAACCTACGCACCGCTGACCGACCAGACGAGCCCTGCTGCCGACTACGGCCGCCCCCTGATCACGAAGGATGGGAGCGGAGGCCGGCTGAACGTGTCGCCGGCCCTGTCGCCGGACGGCACCAAGCTGGTCTTCCTGTCCGAAAAGGACCTCTTTTCAATCGACATGTTCTTGGCGGACGTCGAGACTGGCAACATCATCCGCAAGATCACCAAGACGGCCGTCGATCCGCACTTCGAAAGCATTCAATTCATCAACTCCGCCGGCGCCTGGGATTGGGACGGGCAGCGCTTCGTGCTTGCCGCGATCGCCAAGGGCCGGCCCGTCATCACCATCACGAACATCGAGACCGGCAAGATCGAGCGCGAAGTCCGGCTCGAGGAGATCGGCGAGGTCTTCAACCCCGCCTGGTCGCCCGATGGCCGGTACATCGCCTTCTCAGGCTTGGCGGACGGCCTGTCCGACCTGTTCGTGTACGACCTTCAGGAAAGCGAGCTGCGTCGGCTCACCAACGACGGGTACGCGGAACTCCAGCCGGCCTGGTCGCCAGACGGACGGAGCATTGCGGTCGTGACCGACCGGTTCACCGCCGGTCTTTCGAGCCTTCTTTATGGCAACTACGGGCTCGCCCTGGTCGATCCGATGACCGGAGACATGCGTCCGGTCGAGGCATTCGAGCGCGGAAAGCACATCAACCCGCAGTGGTCTCCGAACGGTGAGAGCCTGTACTTCGTGTCGGATCAGAGCGGCATCTCAAACGTCTATCGGCTGCACCTCGAGAGCGGCGAGCTGTTTCAGCTCACCAACCTCTACACGGGTGTGAGCGGCATCACCAGCCTGAGCCCGACCCTTTCGGTGGCCGCCCGGACCGGTCAGATCGCGATGAGCGTCTATCAGGACGACATGCACGCGATCTACTACCTCGACCGGCCCGAGGTGCTGGAGGGCGGCCCGGTACGCGGCGCGTTTGAGGGACTCGAGGATCCGGCACTGCTCCCGCCCGTCGATCGTCTGACCGACGACGTGGCAAGTATCATCGCGAACGCCTTCTACGGACTCCCCAGAGACACGGTCACCTACGCCCGCGACCCCTACCGGACGCGATTCGCGCTCGACTACATCGGGCAGCCTTCGCTGGCCGTAGGGGCGGATTCGTACGGAACGTACATTGCCGGGGGGGCATCGCTCTTCTGGAGCGACATGCTGGGGAATCACAACCTCGCGACGGCGCTGCAGGTCCAGGGCTCGTTCAAAGACATCGCCGCGCTCGTGGGGTACACAAACCTGACCCGACGGCTGAATTGGGGCGTGGCGTTTCAGCAGATCCCGTATCTCTTCGGCCAGGTTGCCTACGGTGAGGGCTCCTTCAACGGCCAACGGGTGCTCGTGGAGCAGCAGATCCTGTTCCGTCAGACGAATCGATCGCTTGGCGGCACGGCAGCGTATCCGCTGAGCCGACCGCAGCGGATCGAGGTCAACGCGGGCGTTCTCAACGTGACCTACGATATCGAGGAGAAGCTCCGAGCAATCATCCCCCAGACCGGCCAGCTCGTCATCGACTCGACGACCAACCTCCCGGCGCCGGACGCCATCAGTCTGGCCCAAACCAGCGTGGCCCTGGTGTACGACAACTCTCTTTGGGGTGTGGCGAGCCCGCTGCTCGGCCAGCGGTACCGGCTCGAGGTCGGCGCGAACGTCGGCAGCATCGACTTCTTCGACGCCGTCGCCGATTACCGCAAGTACTTCATGCCGGCCCGGCCCTTTACCGTCGCTGCCCGACTCATGCATTTCGGCCGCTACGGCCGCGATGCCGAGGACTCCAACCGGCTCCAGCCACTGTTCTTGGGCTACGACGGCCTCGTACGCGGGTACGATTACGGATCGTTCGATTTCTTCGTGGAGTGCAACGATGATGGCTCCTGCCCGAACTACACGAACCTGTTCGGGTCAAAAATGCTGATCGGCAACCTGGAGCTGCGGTTCCCGCCGTTTGGCGTGCTGGGAATCGGCGGAGGGCTCTTCGGATTCCTCCCGATCGAAATGGTGATCTTCGGCGATGCCGGACTGGCCTGGTGGGGTGCCGGCGATGTCACCGATCCCGCCGAGCGGGACCTCCTGCGACCGTTCTTCCTCGGGGGCGAGCGCACGCCGGTGTACAGCGCAGGGACCGGTCTGCGCATGAACGTGTTCGGCTTCATGATCATTGAGCTCGACTACGTGTACCCCTTCAGCCGGGAGCGCGGCGGACACCTGCAGTTCTCGTTCACCCCCGGCTTCTAGAGCCGACGGGACTAGCCACCATCGGGGGGAGGTCGGGACGTCCGGCTTCCCCCCGCTTCTCGTAGTCGGTGGCGGACAGGCTGGCAGGCTCTCTACGGACCGCATACACTTTCGGCATGACGCTCCTCGCTTCTTCGGACGTGCCTACCGCGGCATGACGTGCGCATCGATCTCCCGCATTGCGCTGGTCTTCGGCCTGGTCACATGGGTTCCAGCCTCGCTTTCGGCACAGGACGGGGTGCGCCAATCGCAGGACTCGATCGCGGCACTGCGTGACGCGCGGGAGGCACAGCGCGAGTTCGAGCGAACGCGGCGGTGGCTCCTGCCCCGGGCCACCAGACGCGACACCGACGGGTCTATGGAAGTGATCGGCCGATTTCGCTACTTCCACGGCAACGACGACTCTGCCGTCGGGCCGCGTGCAGAGGATGACGAGATCGTCGAGGGCCGCAGCGCATTGATCGCCCTCTTGGATTCTCTCCGCGCGCGTCATCCGGGAGACGAATGGCTTACGGGTCAGCTCGTCCGCTATCTCGTCGACGCCGGACGGACAGAGGAAGCGAACCGGGCCGCCCAATCGTGCCGGTCGTCGCCGTGGTGGTGCCTCACGCTGCGGGGATTCGTGGCCCACCTCTTCCAACGCTTCGACGAGGCCGACTCGCTGTTTGCCACCGCTCTCCAGACCATGCCGGATGACGAGAGATGCAGGTGGACCGACCTCTCGATCGTGCTGCACGGCGACGCAGCCAAGCGGTATCGCGGGGTGCCGTGTGCCGACCGCGTCCCGCACAACGACCACCTCTTCTGGCTCGCCGATCCGTCCTATGCGATCCCAGGCAACGACCGGCGCACGGAGCACTACGCTCGCAACGTCGTGGACCGATTCTTCCAGCAAACCGATACGCCGCACGGTCTCCGCTGGGGGAACGACTACCGCGAGCTGGTGCTGCGATACGGGTGGTCCGAGCGATGGGAAGCGGAGCTGCGCGATGGGGGCGTGGGGGACCCCTCCGTCATCGGGCACGAACGCCCTGGCGGGCGGCCGTTCCTGCCGCCGTCCGACATCGCCAGCGCCCCGGAAACGGCCGGGTGGGACAACTGGCCACTGGACGTCGAGCACGCTCGGGAGCGGTACGCACCGGAGTACGCCCGCCAGTTCAGGCTCCTCGAGGCGCAGGTAGCGGTTTTCCGCCGCGACGACGGGATCATCGTGGTCGGCGCCACCGAGCTGCCGCGGCCCGACGGCGACCAGATGGACGATCAGACGCGACCCGCGTTCGGTCGGACTGCTCTGGCATTGACGCCCGGCCCAGACCGTCTACGGATCGTGCGCGACGGTAGCGTCGCCACGGTCTCGCGTCTCGCTCTCTCGGCGCCGGCCGAATCCGGAATGTTGAGTGTCGAAGCGCTGAACCTGCGTCACCGGGTTGCCGCCAGACGTCGCGTCTGGCTCGATGTGCCGGCCATTGGGCCCAACCAGATCGCGCTCTCCGATCTCCTCCTGGTCGACCCCTCGCTCCCGCTGCCAAGCACGCTCGACGCCGCCGTCGACCAGGCACTTCCGTCCACGACCCTCCACACGGGGGAGCCAGTTCACGTGTACTGGGAGGTGTACGGAGCGAGCGGCCACCTCGTTCCGTTCGCACTCACCGTCGTCCAGGAAGGCAAGGGGTTTCTGCGGCGGGCCGTCGAGTTCTTGGGCCTTGCCGAGCGGGACAAGCCCACCGTACGGATGCAGTGGGAACGTCCGATCGTCCATCCGCAGGAGGGCCTGGCGATCGCCGTGCAGCTGCCGGAGGGGGAAGCCGGCTCATTCACACTACGGCTCCAGGCCATCACCGACGCCGGTCGGCCCGTGATGGTGGAGCGTCGCATCGACATCAGCCCGGAACCGGTACGGTAGGTCATGCTCGGTCACTATTCAGCCCGCAGGAGCGTCACGCTCGTCGCTGCGCTCGCGGCATGTGCCGCGGACCCTTCGCTGGTGCGAGAGCACCCGCTTCCCGGGGCCGAGGCCGTGTCCCTGCTTGGTGACTCGTTGAGGGTGCCGACCCTCGATTCCCCGGTCCGAGTGGCGCGAGAATCGATGCTCACCGCGGCCGATGTGGCCTACCGACGGGACGCCGACAGTCCGGATGCCCTGATCTGGGTGGGCCGGCGCTTGGCCTATCTGGGGCGCTACCGCGAGGCGATCGAGGTCTACACGCGAGGCATCGATCGATTCCCCGACGACCCTCGGCTGTATCGGCATCGCGGCCACCGTTTCATCACCGTTCGGTCGCTGGACGAGGCGCTGAGCGACCTGCTCACGGCCACCCGTTTGACGGCCGGGACCCCCGACCAGGTCGAGCCCGACGGGCTGCCGAACGACCGCGGCATCCCCACGAGCACCCTGCATTCGAACATCTGGTATCACCTCGGGCTGGCACACTACCTCCGCGGTGATTTCGAGCGTGCCGCCAGTGCCTACCGGGAGTGTATGCTGTACGCCGCCAATCCCGACATGCTCGTCGCTACCAGCCACTGGCTCTACATGGCGCTCAGGCGACTGGGACGCGAGGAGGATGCGAACCAGGTTTTGGTGCCCGTTGTCGCGGACCTCGACATCATCGAGAATCAGTCCTATCACCACCTCCTCATGATGTACAAAGGCGCGACCCGGGCGGAGGCGCTGCTCGATTCGGCCCAGACGACCGACGGCCTGACCAGCGCCACCGTTGCCTACGGCATCGGGAATTGGTACTTGTACGGGGGTCAGCCGGAACGGGCTGTGGAGGTGTTCCGACGAATCGTGGGCGGGCCCGAGTGGCCCGCGTTCGGCTTCCTCGCCGCTGAAGCAGAGCTCGCGCGCATGGCCGTCACCCAGGCCCAGCGCTGAGCCGGTCGGGTCGGTCCCGATTCCAGACGGAGCCAGACGCATGCGACCATCATCCAGATCCGAGCGACCCGTGCGTGCACCGGTCGTACTCACTCTCGGGGCCGCGCTGGTTTTGACGGGGTGTTCCCTCCTGGAACCCGGCAGCGCCCTCCAAGAAGACTTGACCGCCCAGCGGGGCGCTTGGGAGATCCTGGGCTACACCGACTACGCGTTCACCAAGGCCGTTCGCTGCGTGTGCACGGGGATCGTCGACGTTCCCACGCGCGTGACCGTGACGAATGACGCCATCTCAGCGCTCGTCTTCGTGAGTTCCGGCGATCCAGTTCCTGCGGAGTACCACCGCTGGTACCTCACGATCGATCAACTGTTCGACACCATCCAACAGGCCATCGACGACAAGGCGGAGCTGATCAGCGTCGCGTATCATCCGGACCTCCACTATCCCACCACTGTCGTGATCGACTACTCGGTGATTCAGGTCGTCGAAGAGGTCGGCTACGAGGTATCGGACCTCGTGCCCGCGGCATCCCCGTCCTCAACTATGGAGCGTGCCAATGGGTAAGCTGTGCGCTATCGCGTACCTCGTGCTGCCGGTCCTGGCCGCATTCGCGGTTCCTGCTGCCCGCGCCCAAGAATTCGAGGGCACGGTTACGATGCGAGAGATCTCTATCGAGGCGGAGCCGCTGATCGAACGGGTGGGTGGGGACCGGGAACGGCTCTTCGCGCTTTCCGTCGATCGTCTGCTCGAGGAGGCCCAGGAGGCTGGGATCGACGTGGCAGACTATGTCGTGACCTACTACATGAAGCAATCGATGCTGCGCAGCACTGCCCCTGGGATGCCGGGCGAGGCCGAGAGCTACCTTCTGGTCGACTACGACAAAGGCATTTACCGGCTGGTCCAGCCTGAGCAGCGGCTGTACGTAGAGTGGACCGCCGACTCGGCCAATGTCCAGAACGTGGAGCTCAACGACGAGATTGTCACCGAGGAATCGGTGGCCCGGATCGAGCCGATAGGGGAGACCCGGACGATCAACGGCATCCGGTGCAAGGGCTATCGCTCCAGCGACGAAACAGGGACGGTGGCGGTGGCCTGGCTGACAACCGATCTCGAAGATCTCACGGCCTCGTTCACCCGCCTCGCCGAGCTCTCGGAGTCGATGGGCGACGAGGAAGGAAACGCGCCCGTCGATCGGATGCTGCAGTACGGGTTCCCGGTGCTGACGATGGCACTCGAAGGCGACTGGGAGCCCGAGGTCTCCGTGGCTCAGCTCGTCTCGGTCGAGCGCATTCCCTTGTCCAACGATCTCTTCGAGCCGCCGGCCGGGTTCATGAAGATCTCGATGCAGGAGATGATGCGGCGGCAGACGGAGCGTCAGTAGCTGTCTGAGCCAGCTTGACCCCTCGGATCCGGCGCCCCGGCGCGGGGCGGTGAGCGCGATGCGCCCGCAGACCTTCGACGATGCGCGGAAGCGCCTCGATGGGCGTGCCCATAGGACGCCGCTCGAGACCACGACGCTGCTCGGCCACGAGATCGGTGCCCGGCTCTTCTTCAAGTGTGAAAACCTCCAAAAGACGGGATCGTTCAAGGTTCGGGGCGCGCTCAACCTCCTCTCCCAACTCGACGCCACTCGCCGCAGGAAGGGCGTGATCACGGTCTCCGCCGGCAACCATGCGCAGGCGGTAGCGTGGGCGGCGCGTGCTCTCGATACGCCGGCGACGGTGGTCATGCCGGAGAGCGCCTCGCGCTCCAAGATCGCGGCGACCAGGCGATACGGCGCAGACATCCTGCTCCATGGGGACTTTGCGGCGGCATTCCGACGAGGGCACGAGCTCGAGCGAGAGCACGGCTTCACGTTCGTCCACCCGTTCGACGACGAGCGCATCGTCGCGGGCCAAGGGACGGTCGGCCTCGAGATTCTGGAGCAGTTGGACGGCGTGACGGCTATCGTCGTCCCGGTGGGCGGGGGCGGGCTCATCGCCGGCCTCGCCGCGGCGGTCAAGGAGCGACGGCCCCAGGTGCGGATCTACGGCGTCGAGCCGGTCGGCGCGGCGGCCATGCGCCGGAGCCTCGATGTGGGGACGCCAGTGCACCTGGACAGGATCGAGACGATTGCCGATGGCCTCGCCACTCCCATGGCCGGCGAGCTGACCGTCGAGCTCGTCCAGCACTACGTGGACGACGTCGTCACGGTTCCCGACGACGCCATTGTCCGTGCGATGGGAGTCATCCTCTCGCGCGCCAAGCTCCTCACCGAGCCGTCGGGCGCCGCAGGCACCGCCGCGCTCCTGACCGGGCAGCTCCCGATTCGAGAGCACGATCGGGTCGTTTCGGTCTTGAGTGGCGGCAATATTGTGCTCGAGCAGCTCGGCGGCTTTCTCGCGACCCTCACCGATTGAACCCACCGGCACCCGTCTCCGCCGAACGAGTTCCCCACCGTTCCGCCGGCCCGCGACCGCAGTACCTTTGACACGTGCTCTCTTTTGCGCGGGTCCTCGGCGACTTCTGGAACGTCGTCGCCACCGTCCTGACGGTATTCCTGTCCGTGATTGCGTCGGGGCATGTGGTGTTGTACAAGCGGGACAGCCGGGCAGCCGTCGGCTGGGTGGGGCTCATCTGGCTCGTGCCGATCGTCGGGGCGGTACTGTACGCGTTGCTCGGGATCAACCGCATTCGACGCCAGGCGATCGAGAAACGGTCCCAGCATCCGTTGCTCGCCTCCGGCGCGTTCGCCGCCGTAACCGCGGTGACCGAGCGGCGTCCTCTGCCAGGGGCGGTCGAGCATCTCCAGGCACTCGCCGGTCTCGTCGACCGCGTGAGCGCGGTATCACTCACCACCGGCAACGCGGTCTCCCCCCTCGTAGATGGCGACGAAGCCTACCCGGCCATGCTCGAGGCGATCGAACGCGCGACGGCGAGCGTCGCCCTGAGCACCTATATCTTCGACAACGACTTCGCCGGCAGTCTGTTCCTCGAGGCCCTGGAGCGAGCCGTGCAACGCGGTGTCGAGGTGCGGGTGCTCATCGATACCGTCGGCGCACGCTATTCCCGCCCGTCGATCGTGCGCGAACTCAACCGCCGCCACGTGCCGGTGGGGCTCTTCGGCCGGACCGTGCTCCCCTGGCGGATGCCGTACATGAACCTGCGGAACCACCGCAAGATCCTGGTGACCGATGGTCGGGTAGGCTTCACGGGCGGCATGAACATCCGCGAGGGAAGCCTGGTCGAGCGGAGGCCGACGCATCCCGTTCAGGACCTCCACTTCCGACTCGACGGTCCTGTCGTGGCGCACCTGACGCGGACCTTTGCCGCGGATTGGGCGTTCACGACGCATGAGCGGCTTTTCGGCGAGCCGTGGTTTCCGTCGCTCGGATCGGTCGGTGACGTCGTGGCCCGGGGGATCAACGACGGACCGGACGAAGATTTCGACAAGGCGCGCTTCGTGTTCATGGGGGCACTGGCCTGCGCTCGTCAGCGCGTGCGCATAGTGACTCCCTACTTCATCCCGGACGCCGGTCTCATCAGCGCGTTGGACGTCGCGGCACTACGCGGCGTTCACGTGGAGATCCTGCTCCCCGAGGTCAACAACTTGGCCATCGTGCAGTGGGCCGCAACCGCTCAGCTGTGGCAGGTGCTCCAGCGGGGCTGTCGCGTCTACTACACGGCACCACCGTTCGACCACTCGAAGTTGATGCTCGTGGATGATGGCTGGGTACTGTTCGGTTCGACGAACTGGGACCCGCGGAGTCTCCGTCTCAACTTTGAATTCGGAGTCGAGTGCTACAATGTGCCCCTCGCGAAAACGCCCAACGGACTCGTCGATCGGAAGCTGGAACGGGCGCGCCAGATCACGACCGGCGAGGTGAATGCCCGCCCGCTGTACATCAAACTACGCGACGGTGTCGCTCGGCTCGCCGCACCCTATTTGTAAATCGGGCGTGGAATGCACCGCGTCACCCACCGATCAAACTCAGCACCCAGGCACAGACCAGCCCGCCATAGATCCCCAAGATGTACCCACCCACGGCCATGAGGAGCCCGACCGGCGCCATTGCGGGGTGGTAGATCCCGGCGACAACCGGGGCCGACGCCGGACCCCCGATGTTCGCCATGCTCGCCGTCGCAACGAAGAACAGAGGGGCCCGCACCAAACGGGCTGCGATGTACAACACCATGGCGTGCACACCGATCCACAGGATACCGGCCCCGACGAATGCCGGGGCCTCGAGCACCGCTTTGAGATCGGCCTGGGCGCCAACGGCCGCCATCATCAGATAGAGGGCGGTGAATCCGACTCGGGAGGCTCCGACCTCCTCGAGCTTCGCCACGGGGCTGAATGAGAGCAGCAGACCTCCCGTCACCACGATCAGCACCGCCCACGTGGTGTGACTGATGATGGTGGGGTTGCCGAGTACCGGGAGATGCCGCCCCAGCACGACTGACAGGACGGCGCCCCCAAGCCCGAAGCCGACGAGCACCGCTGCGTGCCACAGCTCCAGCGGGTGCCGATTCGCGTTCAGCTCCGCCAGTCGGCGATTGGTGTCCTGGATGGCGGCGGTTCGGGCCCCGGTTCGCCGGTCAAAGGTGTTCTGCCACGCGCTCATGAGGAGCAGCACCCCCATCCATCCATAGCCCACAACAGTATCCACTACGATGATCGGGCCGAGCAACGAGTCGGGTGTTCCAACGCTACCAGCGATGGCCATCATGTTGGCCGTTCCGCCAATCCAACTTCCCGAGAGCGCAGCCAGTCCCTTCCACGACTCCTCCGGTAGGAAGGGCCCGAAAACGATCAATGCGAGCGGTGCCCCGATGAGGATGCCCGCCGTGCCCGCCACGAGCATGAACAAGGCCATGGGCCCAAGGCGCAGCAGGCTACGAAGATCGACCGCGACCATGAGCAGCAGCAGCGCGGTCGGGAGCAGATAGGCAACCATCCAGTCGTAGGCAGTGGAGGCGGGCGGCGTGATCCCCAGCGTGGTCGAGATGGTCGGAATGAAATACGCGTAGATGACCGGTGGCGTGAGGTCGAAAAGCTTCTTCAGCCGCGGGAGGCTGCTCAGCCAGAAGATGCCCGCCACGAGCGCCGCCAGCCACGCGAACACCGCCGTCGGCTCGGTGATCAACGCCGTCGAGACGGTGTCAGGCACCGGGAGGGATCATGGCAGATAGAACTCGAGCGGGGGAACAGCGGCTTGCTGTTCCCCCGATACCCACGGGCCGACAGCGGCCCCCATCACGCGGTCAGCACCACCGGACGCGGACGCGATACTCGATCTTCACGGTGCCGCGCCCCGGAACGTTGACGGTGTAGGTAAACGTCCGCGCATCGACGCGCCGCCATTCGTGGCTGGACGACAGAATTTCCCAATCGCCTCCAACGGGCTCCACCACCTGCACCTCGGTGGCATCGTCCTTGTGGTTGCGCAGCTCGATCTCCCAGCTACTCTCCGACACGCAGCTGCTCACCACGCGGTACTCCATCTGCCGCCGATCGCCCACGACGTCGAACGCCTCGCCCATCTTGATGCGCACCCGCTCGTCCCTCGGCGTGTGGTCGATCTGATCCTCACCGATGAACTGCTGGGCGCCCGTCCCGTCTGCCTTGTACACCCGGACGATCCCCTTCGGCAGCGGCATCCCCAAACGGTTGTCCTCGCTGTTGCGGAAGTCGAGGTAGACCCCAACCTTCTGGTTGGACATCACTTGCCCGTACGATCCCCGATAGTAGTACGGTTGACCGTAGAAGATCAGGCGCTTCTGCACCCCCACCCCTGGGCTCTCGAGGAGCGTCACCTGCTTCTGCTCGTTTTGCGCGAGTGTCGTGGGTCGCTGCAGCGTGTAGAGGTGATACTCGAAGAAGCTCTCTTCGACGAACGCGGCTTCCTGCGCGACGCCTGCCCGCATTGCGTCCATCTGCATCTCGCGCCTGAGCCGCTGCGTCACGCGCTGAACGTCACCCGCCACCAGCTTCAGTTGGGCGTTCTGGTAGGTCGCGCCGCTCTGATTGGTGAGGGTGACCCATCCAGTGAGATCGCCCCGGGTGTCGTCTTCATTGATCACGAACACGTAATCCGCTTTCCAATTGAGCTCGTTCGTGAGGTAGGACACCTCGAGGCGTTGTCGCGCCTCGCGACTGTCGAGGAGCCACAGAAGGGTGGGTTTGGCAATCAGGTTGTCGGGGATCTCCGGGAAGGAGAAGCGGCCCGGGAAGTTGAACGTGATCTCGCCGCCGATCCGGAGAATCGGACCCTGGTTGACCGAGAGCACCTCGGCCTCGAACTCCTCGTCGCGGCCCGTCCGTTCGTTGTACCGGTACACTTTGACCGTCCGGCCGACGTACTTCTCGAGCAACTTCTGCGGATTCAGCAAATCGTATTGGTAGTTCTGCTCGAGGACGCGAAGCGACCCTTCCCGCCCCAGGGCCTTGATGTGCACGGTCTCCGGCTGAATGTGCGCGGCGACGTCAGCGAACTCGAGCTGGGTCTGTCCGCGCGTCAGGGTCACATCCCGGACCTCGCGCACCAGCCCGAAGTTCTGGTTGTACACGGTGATCGTCACCGACTGCCGATCCTGGGCGGACGACCCGAGCACCGGAGCGACGGCCTGAGCCTGTAGGGGTCGCCACGCCCCCGCGAGAAGCATCCCGACGAGCAGCCCCCCGGTGAGAGACTCGACAGCCAACCGATTCATTTGACGCGACATGGTAGTCTCCTTGTGCCAAGCTTCACCCCAGAGGACGCTCCGGGAGCCGGAACTTGCACACGTCGACACCGCGGATCTTACCACCGTTCGGCAAGTCCCCGCGCTACGTGATCGGCCACGGCCATGATCGTGATCATCGGATTCACGCCGCTCGACGTGGGAAACGTACTGCCGTCGGCGACATAGAGATCCCGAATCTCATGGGTTTCGCCCAACTCACTCAGCACCGACCCGGTGGGATCGGCACCGATCCGGGCGGACATTCGACACCGACGGTAGCCCACCCGATCGGCTGCCTCCCGAAAACCGTCCCGCCATCCGGGCGCTCCGGTTCCCACACGGACGGGCGGGGTCTGCAGGGTCAGCAAGTCTGTGGCACCTGCCTCCACCAGCACCTCCGCCGAGGCAAGAAACGCCTGCCGCAAATGGGCCACATCATAGTCGGACAACTCGTAGTGCACCTGGGGCAGTCCGCGGCGTGACACGCGCACCTGCCCGGGATCCCGATCGCGGAGGAGAACGCCGACCAGGCTCATGTGCCCGAGACGGGAGATGTCCTCACGGTACCGGCGCCCCCCGTCCCATCCGAAGGCGCTGCCCACGAGGGCAAAGTGGGCCGGCGCGGTCTCGAATTTCGCCCCATAGCCGCCGTCGAGATCGGCGAACTGATCCGAGTAGCGGGTCTGCAGTGCGCCCGACCACGGCTCCACTCGTTCCGGGAAGACACCGAGCAGGGCCGTCGCGGGGTGGAGCCTGAGCCACCGCCCGATGTTCGGGTTGGAGAGACCGGAGCGGATGAGCAACGCAGGCGTGTAGATGGCACCGGCAGCGACCACGACCGCCCGTGCGCGTACGGTCACGCGGTGCACACCGCCGGCCTCGTCACGTCCCGTCCCCACGACCCCGACCGCCCGGCCGGCATCGACCAGCACACGCTCGACCTCACAATTTGCCACGAGTCTGGCCCCACGGGCGATTGCATCCGGGAGATAGGTCTTCGCGGTCGAGTTCTTGGTTCCGTGACGACAGCCGTACCCGCAGTACCCGCACTCCAGCCCTTCCGGGCAGTCGGTGACGTTGCGCGGCATCAGATCCACGTGCCAACCCAGCGCACGGCACCCGCGCTCGAGGATCTGGTCCCGTACCCCAGGCGTGGTCCAACGCGTGCCGACATCAAGCCGGGCACTCACCCGGTCGAGGCTCTCCGTGAATCGACGCGACGAGAACAGCGACAACCCTGAGATCCGGTCCCACTCACTCCGCGTCACCTCGGGTAGCGGGAAGCTCGTGGTGTAATTGATGGTGGTTCCACCACCAACACAGCTGCCCGCGAGGATGGGCATCGAGCCGCTTTTCGTCATGAGGAGTCCGCCGTCCAGATAGAGCGACCCCAGCATATCGCCCTCAATCTGCGTGAGGTCCCTCGAACTCGGATTCGGGCCTCGTTCCACCACGACGACGTCGATCCCGGCTTCGGCGAGGACACCCGCCACCACCCCACCTCCCGCTCCCGATCCAATCACCACCACCTCGCAGTCGATCGACGCGGCGTCCGCCACCCGCACTTCGGGAAGTGCGGCAATCGCCTTCGGTGGAGGCGGCAAGGGACCCGGATGCCCCACCACCCGCCACGCCGGATGCGACACGCCGTCGACCGGCCAGGCAAGATACGCGACGTGGGTCAACCGCTTCAGTGCCTGGAACCCGGCGCGTCGGAGCGCGATGCGGGAATCCGACCAGCCAGCGAGCACGGTCTCTCGAGCCTCGCGGCCGAGCCTGGTAAACCGGGCGAAGCGTCCGGAAAGCGCGAGGCTGACGAGCCGCGAATCCAATGCGGACAAGAGCAGGCGCAGTTGCAGGCGATCGGCCGGGGCCCGAATGGTCCCGATCAGCCGCTCGACCCGTTCGGCCGTTCCCACCTGCGCAGCGCCTGTCGCAAAGAAGTCGTGCGGGTCGTCAGGTACGCTGAGACACGGGAGGAGCGTGTCACAGACGGCTGCGAGCACCCGTCGCTCGCGGTTCGAGAGAACGGGGAAGCTCTGGTCGATGCTCATTATCAGGGAAATGTCGCGCGCCGTCTGGGCACGTGGCAAGGAAGCGTCCGAGCAAGGAGTCGGTCGCTCGGTCCAAGCTCTGTTTCAGTCGCGACTCGTTTTGGTCCGCTCACCCACGACGCCTGTCAGGAGGGCACGATGAAACTGGTGTCCTCCTTCTCGTCCTGTTCCAGCTCCCGAAGCAGGTAGTTGACCGTCTGCTCCACCAGGCCCTCGATTGGCACGTCCTGACGGCGCGCCTCGCACTCATAGGCGTGGTAGGCATCATCGCTCAGCTCGGCCCACACGTGCACCTTCTTCATCGTTGGCCTCCGACTCTGAGTCCCGTCCCCTATCCCACCGGAACGGCCTTGTGGCCGTAGCAGAGGATCCCCCCGTGATCCTCCTTGCGAATCAGCCGAAACTCCAGCGTGACCTCCATTCCGGGCAGGACCTCGGAGGGATCACAGTCTGCTACTTGCACCATCAACCGAGCGCCCTCTTCGGTCTCCACGACGGCCATGGCGTAGGGAGCCTCCATCTGCAGGTCCGTCGGCGCAACGTGCACCACGGTCGAGGTGACCACCCGTCCTCGACGAGCAAGGCGGGTTGCCTCGAACTCCACCCCGCCACACTGAGGGCAGATCTGTCGCTTCGGGTAGATCACCCGCTTACACCCCCGACAGGCCGCGGCCTCCAGTCGGTAGCGACTCGGGATCTCCCGCCAGTACCTGGGACTCGGCATGGCTCACACCCTCTCGAAAATGTGAACGACCGAACTCGCGCCTGACCCTCCCATATTCTGCGCGAGGCCGACGGTAGCATCGGGTACCTGCCGCTCCCCCGCCTCCCCGCGAAGCTGCTCCACGATCTCGATTGCCTGTGCCACGCCGGTTGCGCCAACGGGGTGTCCCTTCGACTTGAGGCCACCACTCGTGTTGACGGGAATGCGGCCTCCCAACGCCGTCTCGCCCGCACGCGTCAACTCACCCGCCGAGCCGCGTTCCGTGAAGCAGAGTGCCTCCAGCGCGCACAGCTCTGCGATGGAGAAGCAGTCGTGGACCTCCGCCACCTGGATGTCCGAGGGTGTCACGCCACCGGACTTGTAGGCTCGGCCGGCGGCCAAACTCACCGCGTCGAGGAAGGTTGGGTCCGCCCGGTCGGCGAGCGCCATCGGGGCTGTCGCTAGCCCACTGGACCGAATACGGACCGGCGCGTCCGTAAACTCCCGTGCCCGCTCCAGCGGACACAGGAGGACCACCGCCGCCCCGTCGCTCACCGGTGAACAATGCAGGAGGCGCAATGGCTCGGCCACCATGGATGAGGTCATGACCTGCTCCGCCGTCACCTCGCTCCGGAACTGCGCTCTTGGATTCCGGGCGCCATGCATGTGGTTCTTGACCGACACGGCCGCCAGATCCTCCTCCGTGGTCCCGTACCGGGCCATGTGGGCGCGCGCGATCATCGCGTACAGGCCGGGGAAGGTGATGCCGTGGTACACCTCCGTCTCCTGGTCCGCCGCCGAGGCCAGCACGTTCGTCACGTCCGCTCCGTCGTTCATCTTCTCGACCCCAGCCACGAGCACGAGGTCACTCGCCCCCGCCGCCACCTCCAAAAACCCGCACCGGAGCGCCACGCCCCCAGACGCACACGCCGATTCGACTCGCGTCGCCGGCACCCCTGCCAGGCCGAGATGGTCCGCCATCAGCGGACCCAGATGTTCCTGACCGACAAACTGCCCACCGGACATGTTTCCCACATAGATCGCGTCGACCGAGGGCGACCCCACCGCCATCAGCGCCTCTCGCGCGGCCTGCACGAACAGGTCGCGCAGCCCACTCTGCCACAGCTCACCGAACGGTGTCATACCGGTCGAGATGATTGCGACGTCTCGCATGATCCGTTACCCCGTTCTCCTCGGTCCGTCAGGCGTTCAGAATGATCTTCTCGCGGTACTTCGCGTACTCACCATAGGTCAGGTACCGACGACGGCCGCCCAGCATAGACCGGACCGTCGGTGCTCGCGGACGCCGATCCGCCAAGAGATCGGTGGCCCGCAACACGAACGAGTCGCTCCCGGCGCCCGACCCGAACGACGTGATGAGGATCAAATCGTCGGCCGTGGCCTCATCGAGGATGGCCGCGAGACCGGTCGGCGACGATCCGGAATAGGTGTTGCCCATCGTCGAGACGATCCAACCCACCTCGAGTTGCTCACGCTTGAAGCCGAGCTGCTTCCCAACGGCAAGCGGGAACTTACCATTCGGCATGTGAAACACCGCGTAGCGGAATGCTGCCGGTTCGAGTCTCGTCTTGTCGAGAATGGCGCGTGTGGCGGCCGTGACGTGTCGGAAGTACGCCGGTTCGCCGGTGAATCGGCCCCCGTGCCGAGGATAGAACTGGCCCTCCCGTCGCCAGAAGTCCGGCGTGTCGCTGGTGTAGCTGTACGTCTCGACCACATCGGCCAGGACATGTTGCCCTCCGAACAGGAAGGCGGCACCACCGGCCGAGGCCGAGTACTCCAGGGCGTCGTTGGGGGCCCCCTGCGAGGTGTCGGCTCCGATCCCCATCGCATACTCGACGCGACCGGACTCGACCAGGCCGAGAGCCACGAACATGGCTTCCGTGCCCGCCTTGCAGGCGAACTCGAAATCGGCGATATGCACCTCAGGTCCGATGCCTAGCGCTTCGGCCACCACCGTACCGCTGGGCTTCACCGCGTAGGGATGTGATTCGGAACCGATGTACAGCGCGCCGACCCGCTGGGGATCCACGCCCGCGCGCTCGAGGGCCGCCCGGCCAGCGGCGACCGAAATCGTGATCGTATCCTCGTCGAGGCCGGGAACGGACTTCTCTTCGAGGAGCAGGCCTCGGCGGATCGCAGCTGGGTCCTTTCCCCACTGCTTGGCAATCTCCTCAGCCGTGACACGATTGCGCGGAATGAATGCCCCGTATCCCACGATGCCAGCCATGTGCCTTTGCCTCCGGTGCAGAGGAGCGTCGACAAGAGCTGTCGACTTTCTATTAAGGAGGAGACGAGCGTGAAGAGGCGATGAAAGCCGCCTTAAGCGCAAGCCGAAGCAGTATCGGTGCCGACCCTGCACCAACCGCGGTGAGGCGCCGGGGCGGAAATTAGCCGATAGAAATCGTCAACTTTCGTGTCACTCCGGGATCACCCTGTCACCCGCCACACGGTATCCAGCACCGTGCCGTCCACCCACTTCACCACGGCCACCGGCTCGTCGCCGAGGGTCGGCTTTTCCGGTGGCCCACCCAGAATCCGCTCGACATCGTCCTTGATCGCTTCGATCGGCCGAATCGGGAGATCGGAGCCGCGCAAGCGATCGAGCAGGTCCTGCCGCCGCGGGTTGATCGCGATGCCCCGCTCCGTGACCACGACGTCGATGAGATCGCTGGGACCGGTGATGGTGGTCACCTCGTCGACGATCACGGGGATGCGATCGCGAAAAGATGGAACCGCGAGGATCGTGCATCCCGCCGTGAGGCAGTTCTGCCACCCCCCAATGCCATGGAGCAGCAGGCCGTCGGAGTGCGTCACCACGTTGGCGTTGAAACTGGTGTCGACCTCTGTGGCACCGAGCACCACGGCGTCCACCATCGAAGCGAAGTTCCCCTTGCCATGGGAGTTGTAGGACGTGAACGGAGACGTCGGCACATGCCGCGGATCACTGGCGATCGACCGGACGCCAGCGAGGTCGAAGGTCTGACCGTCGAGGATGTAGTCCGTGAGGCCGGCCTGAAGCAGGTCGACGAGATACGTGGTGGAGCCACCGCGAACGAACCGCGCCCGGACGCCGGCCTGCTGCATCATCTCCTTGAGATACTGCACGAAGGCGAGCGCGATGCCCCCGGCCCCGGCCTGAAACGAGAAGCCGGGACGCATGATTCCCGAATCGCGGAGCAACCGTGCCACATATTCCGCGATGAGCAAGCGATCGGGGCTGCGAGTGATTTCGGTGGTCCCGGACACGATCTTCGACGCATCGCCAACCGAGTCAACCTCCACCACGAAATCCACGTTGTTTCCCTGGATCTGCCACGGCACGCACGGAAATGGCACGAGGTTGTCCGTCACCACGATGACGTGGTCGGCATACATCGAGTCGGCCAGTGCGAAGCCCAGCGACCCGCACGCCGACGGGCCATGTGAGCCGTCACAATTCCCGAACGGATCGGCCGTCGGTGCCGCGATGACGGCGATGTCCACTCGTACCTCGCCGTCCTGGATCGCTTGCCACCGACCGCCGTGCGAGCGCAGCACTCCGAGACCCCGCATCTTGCCGCGGGAACAGTACTCGCCCAGCGGGCCGTTCATGCTTCCCTCGATGTGATGCACGACCCCGCGATCCATGAGATCAATGACGGGCTCGTGACAGGGGAACGACGCGCTGGGAAACCACATCAAGTCCTTCGCGCCCATCTCGGCGGCGGCGTTCAGCGTCGCGAGGGCGACCTTGTCTCCGTTACGGAAGTGGTGGTGGGACGAGATCACCATGCCGTCCCGGATACCGCAACGTTCCAGCGCGGTCCGGAGGTCGGCGACGCGTTTGTCTCCGGTCTTGGGATAGTCTCGACACGAACGGACTGGCGGCCCGTGCTTCGCCGCGCCGGCCGGAGCGAAGCCGTCGACGCCCTGATAGGGCACCTGGTCTTTCCCGTTCACGACCGTCGGCACCCGGCGTCCCGCGGCGTTCGCGACCAATGTGCCCTTGCGCGTCATGGGGTGCCTCCGTCTGCGCCGGCTTCTGGGAGGCGTCCGGAGCGACGGGCCACCGCGACCAACCGTTGCGCTCGCAAGACCACTGGGGGATCCACCATTCGGGTGCCCAGGCTCACGACACCCAGCCCCTTGGCCTTGGCCTCCTCGAACGCCGCCACAATCTGCAGCGCCTTCTCGATCTCTTCGTCGCTCGGGGCGAACGCGGAATGAATGATCTGGATCTGGCGCGGGTGGACGCACCCCATCCCCTCGAACCCCATCGCTCTCGAGCGTCGAGCCCATGCGGCAAGTCCCGCCTCGTCCCCGACGTCACCAAACACGGAGTCGATGGCCTGGAGGCCGGCCGCTCGCGCCGCATTCACCAGCCGGGAGCGCGCAAAGAGCGATTCCGGGCCGTCGACCGTCTTCACGACGCCGAGGTCGGCCGTGTAGTCCTCCAATCCTATCGTCAGCGCCACAACCGCGTCCGTCGCCTTGGCAATGGCGTACGCGTGCTCCACGCCCCGTGCCGATTCGATGATCGGCATGAGCCAGATGGCACGGTCGCTCCCAGCGACCTGCTGGATCTCGAGGATGCGCTCGTGCACCAGCCGGATCTGTTCCGGTTGCTCGGTCTTGGGAATGAGGATGAGATCGGGTTCTTCGGGAATGACGGCATCGAGGTCTTCGAAGCCCATGGGGAGCTGGTTGATGCGTACCATCCGTTCCGCCGCGCCGAAATCGACGCACCGGAGCGCGTTTCGGACCAGCAGTCTGGCGGCGTCCTTCTCTGCGGGATGGACCGAGTCCTCGAGGTCCAGAATGACCGCGTCAGGATGGTACAGGCCGGCATTGACCATGAACTTGGGTTCGTTCCCCGGCAGGTAGAGCCGCGAGCGCCGCAGGCGGGTCTTGGGAGACGGGTCTGTCGTCACCACCGTCCTGGCTGGCCGCGCGTCGCCCGCCCGCTCGACCCCGGCCCGACGCAGTGCCGCCTCCACCCGGGCCGCAATGGTGAACGGCAGGGCCCCCGTGTCGTCGATCCGCACGTGCACGTGCTTGACTCCCAGGGTGTCGAGGACGGTCACGGCCCCTTGCTCGATGGACCGCCCGTAGAAGGTGGCGACCTTGGAGGCGATATCGATGTCGCGCCCCCCCGACCGTGTCAGCTCGACGGCGACATGGAGATCGGACCGGACGTCGTCGCCCTGACGACCAGCCACACCGCGTGCGGACATGCAATCCTCCTAGGTCAACGCGCCGAGGATCGCGTCGGTCAGCTGCATGGTCGTCGCCGCGCCGCGCCGCGTCACGTCGGGGCCGCCCGGCAGACGGAGCATGTCGTAGGTTCGCACCCTCCCCTCCCGTACCACGCGCGCCACCGCGCTTCGGACGCGCTCGGCCTTGTCGCGCTCGCCTACGTGCTCGAGGAGCATTGCGCCGCTCAGGATCATGGCAATCGGGTTCACGATGGGTGGATCCAACTCCGCGTATTTCGGGGCCGACCCGTGGGTCGGCTCGAACACGGCGACTTCGTCACCGATGTTCCCCGAACACGCAAATCCGAGCCCTCCAACGAGACCGGCAAACGCATCCGAGATAATGTCACCAAACAGGTTGCCGGCCACGAGCACGCTGTAGTCTTCGGGGTTCTTGGTGAGCCACATCATCTGTGCATCGATGTTCGTCGACCACAGCTTGATGTCTGGGAAGTCGGCGTGCACTTCGCGAGCCACGTCTTCCATCATTCCCGACGTCTCGCGGAGCACGTTCGGCTTCTCGCACACCGTCACCGACGGATAGCCGTGGCGCTTCGCGTACTCGAAGGCGGCCCGCACGATGCGGCGGCACGCGTTTCGCGTGAACAACCGCACCGACATCGCGAAGTCCTCTCCCGGCACGTCGGCAAACGGCTTGTACTTAGGGTGCATGCCCAGCGCGTTCCGCACTACCTGCGGCGGGTTGGTCCACTCGATGCCACAGTAGAGACCCTCAGTGTTTTGGCGGAAGATCACGGCATCCACATTCGGCTCTTCGTGCCCCCCATCGGGCGTCTGCCGCACGAAGTTCAGCGGATTGCCGGGGAACGACCGGCAGGGACGCACGCACACATCGAGGTTGAAGATCTGTCGCATGCCCACGATCGGGCTGAAGTACTCGCAGCCCTCGCCGCGCAGCTCCGGCCGAAGCTCCGTAGCGGCCTCCTTCTTCGGTTTCGACGTGATCGCGCCGAAGAGACCCAGCCGATGCTCTCGTAACAGTCCGACCGTTCGTTCGGGGAGCGGATTCCCTTCCTTGATCCAGAACTCCCAACCGATGTCCCCGTGCACGTACTCTGCGTCGAACCCAACCTCGTGCAGGACCCGTACCGCTTCCGGCAAGACCAGTTGCCCGATGCCGTCCCCCGGCATCGCCACCACCGTGTGCTTCGCCATGCTCGTGCTTCCTCCCCTCCCACTGTGAGCGCCGACCCATTAGCGGCGCATCGACCGATCACTGTAATCCGAGCTTCCTCCGTACCTGCTGCTCTACACCACCTGCGATGACGAGCGCCTGGGGAACGTCCCCGAGCGCCGGAAACGCGAATGTCTCATCCTGATACGTGACCGTACCGCCGGCGAAATCGACTACGATGTCATACCCAGGGATGATCGTCGGGACGCCACCCTGGATCTGTTCGGCGTGGATAGTCTTGAGCCTGCGCACCAACTCGGGGCACTCGATACAGGGATAGCCGTTGTTGTACGCGTTGCGCAGATACGTCTGGGAAAAACTCCCGGCGATCACCACGGGGATTCCCTTGGCCTGGAGGGCGGTCGCGGCCTGTTCCCGCGACGAGCCCGTGCCGAAGTTCCGCCCGCCCACGAGGATGTCCCCGGCGATCGTCGCGGCGGCAAACCCCGGATCGTAGTTCTCCATGACGACCTTGGCCATCTCCGCCCGAGTCATGTCCTCACGATACGTATAGTCCTTCCCGTAGATCCCGTCCGTATTCAGGTTGTCCTGCGGAACGAACACCAGGCGGCCCTCGAGGCGCTCGGGGAAGCCGTCCTGGATCGTCACGGACTCGGACGGCGTCGACGGCGCTGACCGTTCGACGTAGCGCCGTACCGGTCGCGAGCCGCTGGTCGGCTCGGGGCCCGTGATGTACCCGGCGATCGCCGAAGCCACGACCACTTCGGGGCTCGCGAGATACGCTTGCGCGTCCCGCGACCCCATGCGTCCCTTGAAGTTGCGATTGGTGGCCGAGATCCCCACTTCTCCGGGCTCGAGCAGCCCGATGCCCAGCCCGATACATGGCCCACAACCGGATGGCAACGGTACCGCCCCCGCCTCGATCAGGGCTCCCCAGGCGCCCGACTCCTCCGCGGCTTCCTGCACCTCCTTGCTCGCGGCAGCAACGTAGAACTCGACCCCGGTCGCCACCTTCCTACCGCGCACGACACGAGCGGCAGCTTCGAGGTCGTCCAAACGGCTGTTCACGCACGACACCAAATACGCCTTCTGGATCGCGATCCTCTCCGCGTCGATCTCGGCCACAGCGCGCATCGTGAACACCGTGTCCGGTCCCGAGACGTGCGGACTGACGTCCCCCAGGTCCAGCTCGATACGTGCCGCGTACGTGGCGTCCGGGTCCGGCGCTGGCGGGTTGCGCCGCCATGCCTCGACCTCGACCGCCGTGAACCGCTCGATCCCCGATGCCGCCAGCAGCTGCCGGCGGCCCTCCAGATACCGGAGCGTCACCTGATCGACGGGGAACCACCCGACCAATGCACCCCACTCGGTCGTCATGTTGGCAATCGCCATCCGAGCCTCGATCCCGAGGCCCGCAACACCGTCACCCGCGAACTCGACCACAGCGTTTAGGACTTCTCCCTGGTTGTAGAGACCGCACAGGGTGATGATCACGTCTTTGCCCGTGGCTCCGCCTTGGAGCTCGCCCTCGAGCACGACCTGCACGGTCCGCGGGATCTGCCACCAGAACTCGCCGGTGGCCCAGATGGCGGCCGCATCGGTGCGCACCACTGGCGTGCCCAGGGCACCGACGGCTCCGTACATGTTCGCGTGAGAGTCGGACGCCACGACCAGGGCCCCGGGAACAGCGTACCCGTGCGCCACGACGATCTGATGTCCGATGCCGGTTCCGGCGGGATAGAAGACGATCTCATGTCGTGCCGCAAACGCCTCGATATCGCGATACTTGGCGAGGTTGCTCGCCTCGGTGTTCTGGATGTCGTGATCAAGTGCGAACACCGGTTGGTGCGCATCGTGGATGCGGGAGGCACCGATGGTCGCGAACTTCTTCATCACCGCGGCGGTGTTGTCGTGGGTCATGACGTGTCGCGGCCGGAGCGAGACCACGTCGCCGGGTCGCAATGGGCGCTTGGGACCCGCCGTCATGTGCGCCCGCGCGATTTTCTCGACGATGGTCTGGCCCATGCTAGTTCCTCGACCTTCTAGTTCTGAGCGGAACGCGCGTTCCCCACACCGCTTCCGTGTTATCCCCGCGGGCGACTCCGCTTGGATCCCTTCTTGACCGGGCGCTTGGCGCGCTTGGCTGCACCGGTCCCCACGGTGCACAAGTTCATCAGTTCCGAAATAGACCTCGCCTTGTCGAGATCCCACACCGCAGCCTTGAGCCGACGGCGGGCAGCGGCCGACAATACCGGCGCCGCCAGAGCATCGAACTTCTCCTCGATCTCGCCGTCGCCGAGCGGATTGCGCGGATCACCCTTGGGGTAGTCCAGAGTCTTCTCGAGGGATCGCCCATCGGTGGTCTCGATCCGCACCACCACGCGTTGGAGCTTCGGGAACAGCCGCTCGATCTCGGCGTCGGCGACGACTTCCACTTTCTTGAGCTGAGCCCGGATGCGCGGGTGCATGATCTTGTCCGGCTCGAACTGGGCAGGCGTGACCTGTCGGTCCACGAGGGCCGCCGCGATGACGTAGGGCAGACTGTGATCCGCAGTCTCCTTGGACCGCGGATCGTACTTCGATGGATCCGCGAGGATGTCGGCCGCCCGAGCCAGCGACCGGATGTGGACCTTGGTCACCGCTTCAGGAGCGAGGTCGTGCGTGCGAACGAGGTCGAGCACCGCGGAGATCGGAGCATGGGTCAGTGCCTCGGTGGGAAACGCCTTCATGCCGCACCGTTCGATGCGCCAGCCTTCCCCCAATCCATCGACCAGGAGGCCGAGCTTCCACTCCGGACCCAGACAGTGGACCAGGCCCTCCTTGCCGTCGATCACGTGCTCGGGGCCCGTGTACCCTCCGTCGGCGAGCAGGGCCGCCAGCACGCCGCTCTGCGTCGCCATCGGGTCGACGGTGTTCTTCATCATCGTGAGCTTGCCCGCCGTCACGGCGCCCAGGGTTGCGTGACGCGATGCCGAAATGCCGATCGCGTGTTGGATCCGCTCCCAGGAGAGGTCGAGCATCCGGCCCGCCACGATCGGCGACACGAATGCCGTGAGCGTCGCGTGGTGCCATCCCCGCTCCCTGATGCCGGGGAACGCCGCCTCGCACAAGCGCATCTCGAACTCGTGACCGAGCACGATGCCGACGATGAGCTCCTTCCCGGACTTCCTGGCGCGCTCACCGCAAGCCATGGCGGCCGGAATGATGTCAGAAGGGTGCGAGGGGTCCTGCTGCCAATAGATGTCGTTGTAATCCATCACGCGGACCATCAACGCATTCGCGAGCGCCGCCGAGACGACGTCCATCCGATCCCCGCTGCCGATGACCGTTGCCGGCCCGCTGCCAGCGACTTCGCTCAGCACGTCGAGCGCGATCCGCACGTCCTCCTGGCGGTAGCCGCCAAGGGCACAGCCGATCGAGTCGAGCAGATATCGCTTAGCCTCGTGCACGGCCTGCGCGCTGATACTCTCGAACCGCAAACCGGCCGCCCAGCGTGCCATGGTCGCGGTAATGGTCTTCTGCGACACCCGATTCTCTCCCCGTCGGTTTCTGTTCGGGACGGCGCTCAGCCGCCCAAGTTCTTGAACGGCAGAAAACTCATAAAATCGGCGTGATGCACGATGAAGGCCTCCGTGCTCCGCTTCACCAAGTCGCCCTCGGCCGCATGTGCAGCGACGCAATGACACACCGCATCCGGCACGCCGCACTCGAGCGCGAGCGCCACGCCCGTAAACGGATGTCGAAGGTGCTTGCCCCGCGCGCTCTGTCTCAGCTGCCCGCCCACCTTTTCGTATTCCAACAGCTTGCCGACATCCGCTAGGATGGCGCCGGCGATCACGGTGTCCAAGTCGATCGTGAGCGCGCGGCCCAGGAACCGTTGCATCGCCTCGGCCCCCGCCTTGGCGATGTGCACCACGCACCGCTTGTGCTCCATGAACGTTGCCGGACAGTCGGGAACCAGTAGCGTGAACGGGATCTCGTGGAGGTCTGCCGGATCGAGCGGGCTCCGCTCGAAGGCCTTCACCCAGGTCGTCGTGACCTGATCCCGAAGGCTCGTGCTCTCAATCCAGGCGAGCTCGGGCCAGAGCTCTTCGACGGCCTCGCGCAGTGAGTCAGACATCGCTTGTCATGATGAATAGGGGTCGGCGGATGAACGTCTCGTACCGAGGGCGCAGTCGGTCCACATTGTAGTATTTCGCTACGTCGATGACCTTCTTCCGACCGGTGACGACGTCAATCGGGACGCTGTCGTAGACGCCGTTTCGGAGCGCCACGAGGCGCCCCGAGGTATTCGACAACACCAGATCGAGCGCCAGGTTGCCGAACGCCATGGGGACGATGGAGTCCAACGCATCGGGATCACCGCAGCGCACGAGATACCCGAGCCGCTGGCTGACCACGTTGACCCGCCGGCCGCGATTGAAGGCGGGCGAACACTCCTTCAGCCCCGTGGCGACCTGGTCGCCGATGCCACCGAGCTTACGGTGTCCGTACTGGTCCGCCTCGTCGCCCTCGAACGACATCTCCTCGGCACCGGCGATAGTGGCACCCTCGGAGACGAGCACCACCGCGTAGCGGCTGGGATGCCGCTCCCGGTCGTGGTTCATCAGCTCACACAAACGCTCGAGCTCAAACGGGTGCTCCGGAATCACGCACCGGTCGGCGGCGCCAGCCATCGTGGGCAGGAGTGCCGTGTACCCGGCGTAGCGACCGAAGACCTCAATGACCAGAAACCGCTCGTGTGATCCCGCCGTGGTGCGGAGACTATGGGTCATCTGAATCGTGCGCGTCACGCAGGTGCTGAACCCGATGCAGTAGTCGGTGCCCGGCACGTCGTTGTCCATCGTCTTCGGCACCCCGACGACCTTGACACCCTCCTCGTGTAATCGCTCGGCGTAGCTCAGCGTGTCGTCGCCGCCAATCGGAACGAGGAAGTTGACCCCCAGGAACTCGAGGTTGGCGAGGACGGTCGGGGTGAGATCATTGATCTCGTCGGTGTATCGCTCCCGCAGGTGCTCGGGCACCACGGCCAGCGGGAGACGGCTCGGCCGCGTTCGGGACGTGTGGAGAAACGTCCCCCCAGTTCGCCCAACCCGGTTGACGACCTCTTCGGTCAGGACCTGGATGTGCTGGTTGTTGTCCACTGACCGATCGGGAACGAGATCGACGAGACCGGCCCAGCCGCGCCGGATGCCCATCACGCGGTAGCCCTCGCGGAGCGCCCGAATGGTGATGGCACGGATCGCCGGGTTGAGCCCCGGCACGTCCCCGCCACCGGTCAGGATTCCGATGGTGCCCTTGGTCCGTGTCATGACAACCTTCCGCTCTGCTGGTCCATCACCGCGTACCCCGATCCAGTGCTCATCGGCGGTCCTTCTGGGCCATGCGGGTCGCGAAGTCCGTCAGCACCGAGTCCAGCGTCGGCTCGCCAATCTCTTGCAGCTCGTAGCGTACGCGCACCGCCGGTTTGTCAAACTCGACCAGGCGCCGAAGGTCGATGGGCGTCGCAATAATCACCAGATCGGCCGGTGTCGCCCGAATCGTGGCTTCGAGCTCACGCATCTGGTCGTCCCCGTACCCTATGGCCGGGAGCACCGCTCCGGTGGTGGGATACCGCTCGAACGTCTCTTTGATGGAGCCAACCGCGTAGGGACGCGGGTCCACTATTTCCGAAGCGCCGTGACGCTTGGCGGCGATCCACCCGGCCCCGTACGCCATCTCTCCGTGCGTCAGCGTCGGCCCGTCCTCGACCACCAGGACCCGCTTGCCGCGGATGTGCTCATCGCCATCCACGAATATCGGGCTGGCCGCCTCGACGATGACCGCGCGGGGATTGAGCTGCTCCGTGGTGCGACGCGCAAGCTCGAGGCCCTCCATCCCCACCGTGCCAACCTTGTTGATCACCACGACATCCGCCATCCGCACGTTGGTCTCGCCGGGATGGTACCGGCGAGCATGATCGGGCCGGTGCGGGTCCACCACGACGATCAAGAGGTCCGGGCGATAGAACGCCAGATCGTTGTTGCCCCCGTCCCAGACGATGACGTCCGCTTCCTTCTCCGCCTGCCGCAGGATCCGTTCGTAATCCACACCGGCATACACAACGGAGCCCGCCCGAACGTGCGGCTCGTATTCCTCTCGCTCTTCAATGGTCACATCGTGCTGATCCAGGTCGTCCAGGGTCGCGAACCGCTGAACCACCTGTCGCCGAAGATCGCCATATGGCATTGGGTGCCGCACGGTGACGACCCGCTTTCCCATCGCGCGCAGGATGGCGGCGACCCGTCGGCTGGTCTGGCTCTTTCCGGCGCCGGTCCGGGCGGCGCAGATCGCAACTACCGGAACCTTCGCGTCGAGCATCGTGTCGCGCGGACCCAGGAGCAGGAAGTTCGCACCGGCAGCCATAGCCATGGATCCCACGTGCATGACGTGCTCGTGCGACACGTCGCTGTAGCTGAAAACGGCCACGTCGATGCGCTCGCGAATGATCAGCTCGGAGAGCGCCGCTTCGGCTTCGATAGGAATGCCGTTCGGGTACCGCTCACCCGCCAGCTCGGGCGGGTACCGGCGGTCATCGATGTCGGGGATCTGCGCAGCCGTGAACGCAATGACCTCGTAACCGGGATCGTCGCGGAAGTAGACGTTGAAGTTGTGGAAGTCCCGCCCGGCCGCCCCGAGAATCACTACACGCTGCGCCATATCCCGAACACTCCATCGGCCCATGCTACTCGGGTCGCCCGGCTTCCAGGCCCGCTTCGGGGTCCCGGCGCACCGGCTTCCCGGTTTGCACGTCCAAGTCGTACGTCACCTTCGCACCCAGTCGCTCGAGGTCGGCCATGAACCGTCGGGGCTCCACGACCAGCGCCTGTTGCCACAACCCAGGCTTGCGTATCGAGCCGTCCAGGTATTGCAGGAGTGCGGCAACCGCCGATATGGCCGTGAGGTCATAGCCGTCCCGGTGGGACACCCCCCCACGAAACTCGACGAGCCGTCCCTTCTTCCACCCCTGAGCTTCCACCAACATAATCGAGCCCCATGGCGGGCGCGAAAACCGGTGCAGCCCCCACTGGAAGAGCCGCGCGACTGTCGGCCTGGCCCGGTCACCGAAAAGCCGCAGGCCCGGCAGCCCGACCCCCAACGCCACATAGTCGACGAACCAGTTGAACCCGGCGACCCACACGCTGAGGTCCTGAAGCGACGGGAACAGCCTCGGCAGGGACCCGATCTCGTCCAGCCAAAGGGGTACGGTACTCCGCTTCCCGAACGGGTGTCCGAAATCGATGGGTTGCGTGGTCCACGATCGGCGCTTGACCCATTCACCCCGTTCGTACACTTCCAACCGCGCCTCCCGAAGCTCATCGACGAACTCTGCGATCGTTTCGGGCGGGAGATCCAGCGCCCCCCAATCAAGGTTGAAGAGCATCGCCACGCGGACCCGTTGGGGTCGGTCGATGAACCCAGCTGCGAACCGCACCAGAGCGCCCGGCATGCCGGGATGGAGGCCGCCATCCGTGATGAAGCAACAGCCGTTCCGCTCGATGGCATCGCGAACCCCGCGCAGTGTCGTGAGCTTCCTGGTGGAGGACTGAACATCGAACCAGTCGACCCGAGCCTCGACGGCGGCCTCAGCCACCGACGAGGTGAGCGGCGTGGTGCTGGAGGCTACAACGAGTAGATCGACGGGCTCGAGGGCCTTGCGAAGGAGGCGTGGGTCGGCCGCATCGGCCAACACGCCGGCAATCCGGTCCTCGCCATACTGCCGCTTCAACCGATCGGCGACGAGCTTCGCTCGGGATCCTTGCCGACCGCCGATCAGGACGCGCGCTTCTGTCTCCCGCACCAGGAGTTCGGCGATTCTGGTGCCGGCATTGCCGTATCCGCCCAACACGAGGACCGTCCGGCTCATGCGTGGAACACGCGCTCCCGAGGTTACATTCCGAGCCGTCGCAGCGGCATTGGCGATCTGAGGGACGTTACCGAAGATGGGAGACAAACGAAAGGTGGAAGACGCGATCATCGTCGGTGCGGGACCGATTGGGCTCGCGTGCGCGATTTCGGCCAAGCGACGGGGCGGCGAACCGCTGGTGCTGGATGCCGGCGCCATCACCAACTCGATTGTGCACTACCCCATCGGGATGCACTTCTTCACGACTCCCGAGCGACTCGAGATCGGTGGTCACCCGCTGACCTGCGCAGGACCGAAGGCCACCCGAGAAGAGGCCCTCAAATACTACCGCGGCGTCGTCCGAACCGAGGGGATCCGCACGCGAACGTTCACCCGACTCCTGACCGCTGTGCGTGAGGCAGACGGCATTCGTTGTACGGTCGGCACACGACTGGGTGAGGAAACACTGTGGTGCCGCACGCTGGTCCTGGCCACGGGGTATTTCGACCACCCCAATCGGCTCGGCGTCGACGGTGAGGATCGGCCCCACGTGCGGCACTACTTCGACGAGGGGCACCTGGGATACGGCCTCGACGTGGTGGTGGTCGGAGGAAAGAATTCCGCCGTGGAGGCCGCGCTGCAGCTGTACCGAGCCGGCGGCCGCGTCACCCTGGTGCACCGCGGCCCGGCGTTTTCCCGCAGCGTAAAGTACTGGCTCCGTCCAGATATCGAGAACCGCATCGCAGCCGGAGAGATCGGCGCTCGCCTCGGCGGGACCGTGCAGCGGATCGACCCGGACGTGGTCGTGATCGGCACCGCCGACGGCGGCGTGGAAGCGCTTCCGGCAGACCTCGTCTACGTGCTCATCGGCTTTCATCCCGATTTCGCCCTCCTCGAGCGGATCGGCATCCAATGCGATCCTGATTCGGGAAGACCGACCATCGATCCCGAGACCTTGGAAACGAACGTCTCTGGCGTGTATCTGGCCGGGAGCGCAACCGCCGGCCGCTCGATCTCCGAGATCTTCATCGAGAACGGCCGGTTCGACGGAGAGAAGATCTTCGGGACCGCCGCCGACCGCGCCCGGGTCGACCAGCAATACACCTCGATCCAGCGCCCGCGAGGCGAGTAAGAGCGCGCCCGGGCTCTAAGCAGGGCTTTAAAGAGCCTTCATGGTCGGGTCACCGCGTTCCGGCCATGTTTCCTTGGATCCCGGGATGGCGTGACACCGCCACCGGAACGTCACGAGCGTCGAGGACGGTAGGTGCGCGAATCTTCCGACAGCCGAACATAAGACCGACCCCTCCTTGGTAGACTCAAGGACGAGGTTTCAGAAGCGTGGGTCGCTGTCGTCGATGCCGGACCGTTGTATGATTCGATGGCCGCCCGCCTACTCGAGCTAGGTGTCCCGACGTTCCGCGCCGTCAGTCGGGCGCTGCGCATGTTCGAGGCGTATGGCGAGCGGCAGCTTACAGCTGCCGGCGCCCCGCAGCCCACCGAATGGGCTCGGGACGTACTGGTCAGTGCCGGACCCTGAACCGGATACCGCTCATGGTGACGTCGAACGTCAAGAAGGTCAAACCGAAGCCGTTCCTGTTTCCGCATCTCTGCAAAGCCTGCGGGCGATGCATCGACGCCTGCCCCAAGCACTGCATTGAGTTCGGGACAGAGATCGACCCGGCCACGGGATTTACGCCGGTGACGGTCGACCTCGAGGTCTGTAACGGGTGCGGCCTGTGTATCACCGCCTGTCCCGAGCCGCACGGACTCCTGGCCACTCCGCCGGAGCTGGAGGGAACCGACATGGTCGTGTCGGATCCGTTCACCTATTTCGGCGAACGGGCACAGACGCGTCCTGCACCGGCGGCGATCCCCGACCAACGCGTGCCACTCCCCGCCCTCCAGCCCATGGTGCTCAAGGGCAATCACGCCGCGGCTATCGGAGCCCTGTTGGCGGGCTGTCGTCACTTCTTCGGCTACCCGATCACGCCCTCCACTGAGGGAGCCGAGCTGATGGCGCGCCTCCTCCCCAACCTCGATGGGGTCTTCGTGCAGGCGGTGAGCGAGACCGCGACGGTCAACATGATGTACGGGTGCGGTGGTGCCGGTCTCCGCTGTATGACGTTCACGTCGTCCCCAGGCTTCAGCCTGATGCTGGAGGGCATCTCCTACATGGTGGGGTCGCAGATTCCCGGCGTCTTCGTCAACGTCATGCGGGGCGGACCAGGGCTCGGCAACATCGCGCCCGAGCAGAGCGACATCAAACTGGTGTGCCGCGGCCTCGGACACGGGAACACCCACGCGATCGTGCTCGCGCCGTCCACCCCGCAGGAAATGCTGGACCTCTCCATGACGGCATTCGATCTGGCCTTCCGGTATCGGAACCCCGTGATCATCGTCGGTGATGGGTACCTGGGACAGATGACCGGTCGGGTGACGCTGCCGGACCACCTCGTTCGGCCCGGCCTGCCGGACTGGGCCGTGTATGGCGACGCGGACCATCGCGGCAACGTGATCACGTCGATCGACCTGAACGAGCCCGCCCTGGAAGCGCACAACGAGCGGCTCAATGACAAGTACGATCGCATGACGCAGCACGAGCAGCGGGCCGACCAGTTTCACTGCGACGACGCGGAATGGATCATCGTGGCGTGCAACACGCCCGCCCGCATGGCCAAGGGTGCCGTTCGGGCGCTTCGCGAGCGTGGGATCAAGGCCGGGCTCTTCCGCCCCATCACCCTCTGGCCATTTCCCATCGACGCCCTCGCCCCGATCATCGCCCGGGCGAAGGGGACGGTCGTAGTCGAGGCCGGCCCCGGGCAGCTCGAAGACGAGCTCCGGCTCGCGCTGAGCCACGCCGACCTGGTCCTCCGGCGCCCACTGGCGCACGTCCGGCGCCTCGGCGGCATCCTCCCTTCGCTTCAGCACATCGTGGACACGGTCCACGCTCTCGCGGAGGCACACCATGAGTAGCGTGTTCTATCAGAAGTTCGAGCGCCACGCGCACGGTGAGGGCTTGAAGGGACTCTCGACGCACTATTGCCCGGGTTGTGGACATGGGTTGGTGCACAAGTTCCTCGCCGAAGCCATCGATGAGTTGGGTGTGCAGGATCGGACGGTAGCCATTTCCCCGGTGGGATGCGCCGTCTTCATGTACTACTACCTCGACGTGGGCAACTCGCAGGCCGCGCATGGACGCGCACCGGCCGTAGCGCTCGGACACAAGATGGCCAACCCCCGATCCGTCGTGATCAGTTACCAGGGGGATGGCGACCTCGCCGCCATCGGCCTCGCGGAGATCATCCAGGCCGCCCAGATGGGGCTGCCCATGACGTTCGTGTTCATCAACAACGCCATTTACGGCATGACCGGCGGTCAGATGGCGCCGACCACCCTGATGGGCCAACGCACCACGACGACGCCGGACGGGCGGGGCCGCTTCATGGGACAACCGCTCCGCATGGCGGAGACCATCGGCCAGATGGACGGACCGATGTACGTGGAACGGGTCGCGCTGTTCGACAACAAGCAGCGGACCCGCGCGAAGAAGGCTATCCTCAAGGCGCTGTGGCTCCAGGTGGAGAACCGCGGGCTCGGGTTCGTCGAGGTGCTTGCGGAGTGTCCCATTCATCTCCACATGACGCCGGTCGAGGCCGAGGAGTGGGTGCGGGACGAGATGGTACCGATGTTTCCGTTGGGGGTGAAGAAGGACTTGGACATCGAACCGTGGTTCGATCTCGGAACGCCCAGTTTCGAGCCCGACCGCGTCTCCAGCGTGATCGGTAGCGGTACGGAGTCCCCGGAGCGGTTCGGAACGCACTTTCCTGCGCACATTCATCCGGAGGACATCTCGATCAAGTTCGCCGGTGCCGGCGGCGACGGCGCGCAGACGATCGCGCTGTTGACGACCCGCACGGCGATCAACGAAGGCTACGATTCGACCTACATTCCCAGTTACGGCCCCGAATCGCGGGGAGGGACGTCGTATGCCGACGTACACATCGCCGCCGGCGACGTGCTGTCACCCGCCTGTCCCGAGCCACACATTCTGGTGGCCTTCAATGCCCCGAGCATCGACAAGTTCGGTCCCACCGTGCAGCCGGGCGGAGCCATCCTCTACGACAGCACGGTGATCAGCACTCCACCCTCGCTCGATCCCAACATCCACGTCTACGGCGTGCCCTTCACGCAGATCGCGGCTGACCTCGGCAAGCGGATGGTCAAGAATGTGGTGGCCCTGGGTGCGCTGCGCGCCGCGTCTGATCTGTTTCCCAGAGAGAGCTTTCTCGCCGCGATGCGTGAGACGTTGCAGAAGGACTGCGCGATGCTCGAACTCAACGAAGAGGCCTTCACCTGGGGAGAGCGGTCGCTCGGAGAGATGACGAGTCCGACGAGCGGGTGAGGCGGTCCGTTCCGCGGCGCACGCCTGTTGAGCACCAGCACCAGGCGCGGTCCGCACGCGAGGGACCGCAAGGTCGTTCCGAACCGACCGTCCGTAGCCGACCATCGCAGGAGGAACGGTGCAGCGAATCCTAGTGACTGGGGCGTTGGGCCAAATCGGATCCGAGTTGGTGCCGGCGCTCCGCACCCGCTACGGCACCGACCACGTGATTGCATCGGACATTCGGGTGGCTCAGCGCGGCGCGGGAGACGACGGACCGTTTCAGCTGGTCGACTGCACATCGCAGCGGCAGATCCAGGAGGCGGTGCGCCGCTACCAGATCGACACGATCTACCACTTGGCCGCGCTGCTCTCGGCGGTGGCGGAGCAGAAGCCTCAGGTTGCGTGGGACATCAACATGGGTGGACTGTACCGGACGCTCGAAGTGGCGCGGGAGAATCGGTGCGCCGTCTTCCTGCCCAGCTCCATTGGCGCCTTCGGCCCCAGCACACCGCCCGACAGGACACCCCAAGACACCATCCAGCGACCGACCAGCATGTACGGCATCACGAAGGTCGCTGGGGAGTTGTTGTGCGACTACTACCACGGGCGCTTCGGCGTCGACGCCCGTGGCGTCCGGTATCCTGGGATCATCTCTCACGTCACGCCCCCCGGCGGGGGCACGACGGATTACGCCGTGGAGATCTTCCACGATGCGGTCCGCCACGGACGCTACACGTGTTTCTTGGGACCCGACACCCGGCTGGACATGATGTACATGCCTGACGCCGTGAAGGCCGCGATCGAGCTCATGGAGGCCGATCCCGAGCGGTTGCGGCACCGCAACGCGTTCAACGTCACCGCCATGAACTTCACACCCGAAGAGCTGGCTGCCGCGATCCGGGGGCACGTGCCCGGGTTCACGATCGACTACAGCGTCGACCCCGTGCGTCAGGCGATTGCCGATTCCTGGCCGAACTCGATCGACGACAGTGCAGCGCGGGCGGAGTGGGGATGGGCGCCGTCGTACAACTTGTCGTCGATGACCGCGGACATGCTGGTGCAACTCTCGCGCAGAATGGCGCCGACGGACTGACGCGACGTCGCGCCGTTAGAGCCCAGAGCTCCCCAGCAGGCCGTTGCCGTCTCCGGTCTGCGACTCGGCACCCGGTCTGACGATCACCCCGCGGTTGCTCTTTCCATTCATGGTGATCGTGAAGGGCTGGTCGAACCGCAGGTGCCGCACTTGGTGGGTCTCTCGGATCGCGGGTTGGCGGCTGAGCCAATCCCAGTCGACGAACCCCTCACCGATCTCCTGATTGACAGTGAAGTAGCCGACATTGCTCGACACCAGATTCTGGAAGAAATGCGTTCCCTGGGACGGCGTCACCCGAAGATCCTTGAACCCGGCCTCGACGATCACGCGCACGCCGGCGATCTGGTCCCACGTGACCGGAATCCCCAGCCACGGATCGGTGGATCCCCACCTGCCGACACCGATCAGGAGGTAGGGAATGCGCCGGGCTCGCAACTCGGCGTTGAGCTGCGCGACGTCGCTGGCTGCTCCCTTGCTGGCCGACCGATCGAAGCGATGTTTGTCGATGACCACGACGTCGCGTATGTCGTTGATCCGCCCGTGACCGAGCACGCTCGGGCTCTCTACTACGAGGTCCTCGTCCCTGACGGGTCCGATGTTCAGCTCCTCGACCTCGCGAGAGAGGGCGAGCGGTCTCATCTGCAGGAAACCGAACTCCTTCGGTGCGCCCGACGGCGTCGAGAGATTGACCGCGAATTCGATCTCGACCGGAGCGCTCGTGCCCATCTCGCCGATTTCCAGCAGGAAATCCAGGGTCTCGGCGAGGGGGAAGATCTCGTGCTTCAGGACCTGCGCAAAGCTCACGAGCCGCACCCCGTGGCGTGACAGGCCGTCGTAGACGGCATCGTTCTCTCGGGAGAACGTCGAGCCCACGGTATGCAGCGTTCCGTGCTCCTCGGCGTGTGCGAGCCCAAGGTGTAACATCCGTGAGTCCGCCGGAGCATCGATCACGCCCGTGTCGAGGCCGAGATCGAGCGCCCAGAACTCCCGCTGCGAGTAGTCTACGAAATCCCGAACCGACGAGAACTGCAGCACGTGCCGCGGGTATCGCGGGCAGAACCGAAGACAGCGCTCGCCATCCATGACCGTCCGACCGAGCCCGAGCGCCACGGCCGCGATCCCGTCGTCCGACTTGCACGGCGGCGCCGGATAGAAGTTGTGGGACCGAGCCACACCAGCGAAGTCGGGATAGAACACTCCCCTGTGCTGGGCCCCCACGATCTGCTGCACCACCACCGCCATTTTTTCTTCCTCCAGGCGATAGGGCGTTCCGTCTAGATATGCCTTCGCCCGGCGGGAGAAGGTCGACGCATACACCCGCTTGATGGCCGACAGGAGCTGCGCTAAGCGGACCGACAGGTCGGCGTGGTTGTTGGGCAGCATGAAGGTGTCGTAGATCCCGGCAAACGGCTGGTATTGACTGTCCTCCAGCAAGCTCGACGATCGCACAGCCAGGGGACGCCGCACGTGCTGGAGGAAGACCGCGAGGTCCTTCTCCACGGCCGTGGACAGGGACGCGGAGAGGAAGCGGTTCACGATCTGTTGGCTGTCGGTGCAGCCGATGGCGAAATCGCGCAGGTCACTGTAGTCGAGGAAGTCGTCGAAAATGTCCGAGCCCAGGACCGTGCATGGAGGCACCGCGATGCGGACCCCCGGGAAGCGGTCGCTCGCACGGTGCTGTTTGAGTAGGAAGTTCACGAATGCGAGCCCGCGCGCCTTTCCGCCCATCGACCCCGTGCCGATGCGACTGAACGGCACCGTTCCGTCGAACCGGTCCCGCTCGAAGTCGACGACCACTCCTAAGTTCTGCTCTCGCCGGTACTCCCGAATCGCCTCGATGAGATGAGCCCGAAGACCTTCGACCCCTTCGAAGTCGGTCAGCTTGCGTGGCCGGAGTTGCTCCGCAAGAGCGAACTCCGTGCGCGTCTTGAGCCACCGGGAGAAATGATTGCCCGATGCGTGGAAGGCGATGCTCTCCGCGGGCACCGTCTCCAGCTTCCCCATCAGGCTGTGCAGATCCGTCGCCCGGTCCACTTCGCTGCCGTCCGGTCGCCGGAACACGAAGTCGCCGAACCCGAATCCGCCGGCCATGAACGCCCGCAGCTGATGCAAGAGCATCGGGGAGCCTTTGAGCAGGAACGACGCCCCCGCCTGCCGAGCGAGCTCTGCGTTGTCGGGCCAACTCGACTGCAGCATGATCGGGATATCGTGGCGGAGGGCCCGGACCTGGCGGGCCAGTTCGACGCCCGCATGGCGATCGAGGTTTCCATCGCGTGAGAACTGGATGTCGGAGATGATGCCGAGGATCTCGTCGGGGTACGCGGTGATGAACTCCCATGCCTCCTCGTACGTTTGGCATAGCAAGATCTTGGGCCGTGCCCGGATCCGCATCAGCTTGTGTGCGATGTTGAGTCCCTCCGGCATCAGGTTGTGGGCGTGCTGCATGAGCTCGGTGTAGATGACGGGGAGGAACGCGGAGTAATACCGGACGTTGTCCTCGACGAGGACAATGGCCGGCACACCCATCTCGCCAGTATCGTGCGCGACATTACGGCGATCCTCGATGTACTTGACGATGGCGAGGAGGATCTTGACGTTGCCCTGCCACAAGAAGACGCGCTCCAGACGGCCGAGGTCGCTTTGGGCCTGGAAGTTGGCGAGGTCGCGCGCGTCGTAGGCCAGCGCGACGACGGGCACGTGCAGCCCCGCGTCCGCCGCCCGCTGCGCGAGTTCCAACGCCGTCATGTCGCCGAGCGTCAGGCTGGAGATGATGAGGTCGTAGCGGCGCTCTTGGGTGGCGAGTGCGAGCGCCTCGACGCCGGTCGAGACGCGGGTCAGCTCCGGCGAGTGGCGTAGGTTGAGATCGAGGAACTCGCCCAGGATCAGCTCGTCGAGCTGACCGTCCTCGGCGAGAATGAACGAATCGTAGAGGCTGGTGACCAACAGGATGTCCCGCACGCGGTGGGACATGAGGTACTGGAACCCGCTTGCCCGGGCGGCACGATCCATCTGCCCCCCCCCGTCGCGACTCGTCGAGCTCATTCGGATCTCCCCGTACGTGACGGGTGTCGCGGGGGCACGTCCCCCGCTCCCCCTTACAGGGAAATCCTCGCTTGACTCCCCGTCAACCCCGGTCAGACCTGCGCGGACGCGTCAGACGACTCCTTGATCGATCATCGAGTCCGCGACCTTGAGAAACCCCGCGATGTTGGCGCCGACAACGTAGTTGCCCCTCACCCCGAACCGGTCGGCCGTGCCGACGCAGACCTCATGAATCGACTTCATGATCAGCCGCAGGCGGTCATCGACCTCCTTCCGGGTCCACGAGTACCGCATGCTGTTCTGCGCCATCTCGAGCCCGGAGACGGCGACACCTCCGGCGTTGGCCGCCTTCCCTGGACCGTACAGAATGCCCCGGTCGACGAAGAGGTCGACGCCCTCCGGGACGGTGGGCATGTTGGCCCCCTCCGAGACGACGTACACACCGTTCTGAAGGAGGTCGCGGGCGTCCTTGCCGTTGATCTCGTTTTGCGTCGCCGAGGGAAACGCACACTGAGCCTTGTGGTTCCAGAGGGGATTGTGGTCCAGCTCGGCATCGGCCGGCGTGTACGTCGCGCTCTTGAACTCGTCGGCATACTCGCGAATCCTGCCGCGACGGACGTTCTTCAGGTCCATCACGTACGCAAGCTTCTTCTGGGTGATCCCCTTCGGATCGTAGATGTAGCCGGCGGAATCGGACAGCGTGACCGGCTTCGCACCTAGTTCGAGAAGCTTCTGACACGTGTACTGCGCGACGTTGCCGCTTCCGGAGACGAGACAGGTCTTCCCCTCCAACGTCTCGTTCCGCGCCGCGAGCATCTCGGCGGCAAAATAGACGGCACCGTATCCGGTCGCCTCCGGTCGAATGAGCGAGCCACCCCAATTCAGTCCCTTGCCCGTGAGCACCCCGGTGAACTCGTTCCGGATCCGCTTGTACTGGCCGAACAGGTATCCGACCTCGCGGCCGCCTACACCGATGTCGCCGGCCGGGACATCGGTATTCGGTCCGATGTGCCGGTACAGCTCGGTCATGAGGCTCTGACAGAACCGCATCACCTCGGCATCGCTCTTTCCCTTGGGATCGAAGTCGGATCCTCCCTTGCCCCCGCCCATCGGCAGCGTCGTCAGCGCATTCTTGAACACCTGCTCGAAGGCCAGGAACTTGAGGATGCCCAGCGTCACCGACGGATGGAAGCGCAATCCGCCCTTGTACGGGCCGAGCGTGCTGTTCATCTCGATGCGGAACCCTCGGTTGACCTGCACATCACCCCGATCGTCGACCCACGGAATACGGAACAGGATGACACGCTCAGGCTCGATGATCCGCTCCAGCACCTTCGTCGTCCGATACTCGGGATGCCGTTCGAACACGAGTTGCACCGACTCAGCGACCTCGGCGACGGCTTGATGGAATTCGGCCTCCGCCGGGTTCTTCGCCTTCACACTTGCCAGCAACTGCGCGACATAGTCGCTCATGACATCCGCCTCCGCGCTCCCAAGGACTCGTTTATCGCCATCGCTCGCCGGTCACTCCCGGGGCTCTCCGGTGTCCGGGAGCCCTGTTCTCACATACCGCCCGTCAAACCACACGTACCACGTGGTCCCTTCGTCCTTCGACTGCTCGATGAACTGACGAACGGAACCGTCGGCTTGTGGGGTGAACCGCATCCGGAAGGCCTCGCGCCGCCCATCAGGGTAGACGTGCTCGCCACCGAACCGCATGGCACCGTCTGTGAACTCCCCTGCCACCTCGATGACCCCACCCTGTCCATCCACCCACACCTGAATCCACTGCTGCCGCGCGGGATGATAGAAGTTGAGGCTGTTGCCCGTCCCACCGGCGGCACTGGTCCAGTGCTCCACGACCAAGCAGCCCGCCGCCACCTTTTCGATCCGGTTGGATCCGGCGCGCACGCCATCGGGGGTGAACACATCCCACTCCCCTACCCAGAAATCGAACTGGTCGTACGCGCCGCCTTCGAGACACGGCGTCGGGGTCTCCTGGGCACCAGCGGCGGCCAGCGGTGCGAGCAGAGCAAGGAATAGTGTTACGGTCGGGAGCGTGAGCCGAGGATGAAGTGACATTGAAGAATCCTTCCGCTGACGGTGTGTGAGCGAGGTGATGGGACCCGGGTTCCAGCCGGCGGATCATTCAGGGCTGGCGGGCTGCTTGGAGGCTGCAAGCTCGCCGGCCACATCACCCTCCGCCAGTCCGGCGGCGCCCGGTCCTCGCGCATCCGCCTCGAATCCGGTCGCGACGTCGAGGCGCTCCTGTACCCGAAACCACTGTCGCTCAGACTCCTGATATTGCTTGAGAGCGTTGTCCAAGTGCCGCCCAACGAGTGCGAACGCTCGCTGGAACCGGTCGAACTGGTGCCGCAGGGCTCCGAGGGCCGTTTCGATCTCCCTGGCACGCTCTTCCACGTCGAGCCCTCGAAGCCCGTGCAAGACCGCCGATACGTAGGCATAGAATGTGTGCGGCGAGACCGGTATCACGTGCCGCCGCAGAGCGTACCCGACAATGCTCTCCTGGTCCTCGAGTGCCTCATCCCGCACCACCGCCTCGTAGTAGACCGCCTCGGCAGGGATGTACATCAGCGCGAAATCGAGAGTCCCTTCCTCGGGCCGGATGTACTTTTCCGCAATCTCGTCGATGCGCTCCTTGAGCGATCTCCGGAACCTACGCCGCTCCCGGGCCGCGGTCTCGCCCTCGGCCGCCAACATCCGCTGACACGCCTCGAGCGGGAACTTCGAGTCGATCGGCACGAGCCGCGTGCCGACCCGAAGCACCGCGTCGACCCGCTCGCCCGTGCGAAAGGCGTACTGCATCTCGTACAGTCGAGTCGGAAACACCTGCCGCAGCAGCTCTTCGAGCCACACCTCCCCAAGCGTCCCCCGCAGCCGGGGCACCTTGAGCAGCTCCTGCACATCAGCCACCGACCGGCCCAGGGCCTCCAGGCGGACCGTGGCCTCCGACAAACGGCCGAGGCGCTCCCGCACGTCGGCCAGCGAGCGCGCCTGTTCCGCGGCCCCCTCGGCTACGGCCGTGGGCAGCTCGCTCTGCGCCAGGACGAGCTGATCGAGCCGCGCCCGCACCTCACCCAGCTGCCGCTGGGTGGCAGAATCGCGAGCGCCGCTGCCCCGCCCTACCAGCCAGATCAGCGCCACAAGAGTCCCGGCCAGCAGCACGGCCAATACCAGAACTAGCGGGTTCACCAGGCCGCTCCCCCGGAATGGACACACCAACCTAGTCCCGCGGTCCGCGTTTGCAACCGGGAACGCGTGTCAATCATATGTCCAGATAGTTTATGTGACATAATCTTGACTAAACTGCCCAATGACACTAACATGGTGGACACAAGATGGACAGCAAGTAGGGAATCGAACTCGATTGGCCCAACTAAGATGTTCAATTACAATAGCTTACACGAATCGGAGGAAGAAGATGCTTACCACGATCTCTCGGAAGGTTCTCATCGCAGGTGTAGCGGCCGCCACGCTGGGCGTCGCGGGCTGCGACGAAAGCACGGAGCCACAACTCGACAACATCGTAACGACCGCGGTCAACGCCGGCTCGTTCACCACGCTGGTGACGGCGGTCCAGGCGGCGAGCCTCGATCCGACGCTCGCCAACGACGGACCGTTCACGGTTTTTGCCCCGACCGACGACGCCTTCGCCGCGCTTCCCGCCGGGACCGTCGACGCCCTGCTGCAGGACGTTCCGGCACTCACTGACGTATTGCTGTACCACGTCGTGGCGGGGCGGGTTCTCGCGGCAGACGTCGTGAGCCTCTCATCGGCCACGACCCTGCAGGGTTCCACCGTCGCCATCGACACGTCTTCCGGCGTGAAGGTGAACGACGCCAACGTGATCCAGACCGATGTGTTGGCCACCAACGGCGTGATTCACGTGATCGACAAGGTGCTGTTGCCGCCGCAGTAAGTTCGACCTCCTTCCAACTGCGCGGCCGAGGGCCGGGTGGCTCGTCCATCCGGCCCTCATCGCGTTTCCCCGTGTCCTTGCCTGCTCGCGGGACGTGGCCTGAACGCCTGCAGTCCGGCGGATGACCTACGGAAGGCGACCCCGGTCGCCCATCGCGCCCCCGACGGCACGACGGCGCGGTGGTGCCCCGTGGTTCCCGAGCCACACGCTCACGCCGACGACCAGCGCGAACTGAAGATCGAAGCCGCTCACCTGGGTCCACCGCGTTTCCGCAAATGGGCGCACCGGCAGCCGCACGACCGGCGGCAGGGTCAGCCCAGCAAACAGATTCAGCCCGAGCCTGGTGCGCTTGGGAAAGGTGTGGGTATCGGCGACGAGAAACGCCCGGCGAGCCAGCGCTGCCCCAGCCCCCGCATAGATGCCCGGCAGCATGGCCCCAGTCGCCAGATCGACGTTGAGTTGCCACGCAGTGGCGTCCCCGCCCAGGTAGTAGTCACCGCTGACCAGCACTTCCGCGAGGGGCGCCAGGGGCACCCGAACCTGACCCCCAATGGCATACGCTTCGGCGTCGAAATCGAATCCGCCACGGATCCCAAGCGATGGCGGAGGCCGCCACGCGGGGGATCGGGGCACCATGCGTCCCCGCTGGCTGTGAAGCGGAGTGGGCGCAAGGAGCAACGAGAGCACCACCAATCCACCCCACCGTGTACGCATGCGCATTTTTCCCCCGGGACACCGACAGCCGAATGTAGCCGGGTTCCCCTGCGGTCTACCAGGCGGCAAGTTTGCCATTCCATTCATCTCGATTCGTTGTCACTGGAGGGTTCGATGGTTCGCTTCCTTGCCGCGTGCGTCGTGGCCGCCGTCTCGCTCGGGTCGTCGGTCGAGGCGCAACAGTCGCTCAGACAGTACACCGCGGGCTTCGACAAGCTGGACGGGTACTTCCCCCTGTATTGGGATTCTGCCACCGGGCGACTCCTGCTCGAGATCCCGCGCCTCGGCGAGGAATTCCTCTACCTCACGTCCCTGGCTACTGGGATGGGCAGCACACAACTCGGGCTCGATCGTGGGATGATCGGTGACGAAGCGATTGCCAGGTTCGAGCGCGTAGGTCCCACGGTCCACTTGGTCCTCACGAACCCGCGGTTCCGCGCGGTGGCGACGGACAACCCGGCCCTGACCCGCTCCGTCGACGAGTCGTTCCCCACCTCGACGGTGGCCGCCTTCAAGGTGCTCGCAGAGGGCAGCGGACGTGTCTTGGTCGACGCCACGTCGCACTTCCTCGCCGACCGCATGGACGTGCGCGGCGCCCTGCAGCGCCGGGGTCAGGGCACCTTCACCTTGAATCGGGACCGCAGCCACGCGTATCTGCCCCGCACGAAAGGGTTCCCCACGAATACGGAAGTCGAGGTGGCACTGACGTTCACGTCGACGAGTCCCGGGGCCGTCGTGCGGTCCCATGCGCCGGACGGCGGCAGCGTAACCCTGCGCCAACATCACTCGCTGGTCCGGTTACCGGACGATGGCTTCGTGCCGCGATTGGCGGATCCCCGAGTCGGGAACTCCGGTGTGGCCTTCTTCGATTTCTCCCGACCCCTCGATCAGCGATACGAGGCGCGGTACGTTGCCCGCCATCGGCTCGAGAAACGTAACCCGAGCAGCGAACGCTCCGAGCCCGTCGCCCCGATCGTGTACTACCTGGACCGTGGCATCCCGGAGCCCTACCGGTCGGCGTTTCGGGAAGGGGCCGAGTGGTGGAATCGGGTCTTCGAGGCGGCCGGTTTCGTCAACGGGTTTCGGGTCGAGGACATGCCGGCCGACATGGACCCGCTCGATGCGCGGTACAACGTGATCCAATGGGTCCACCGCAGCGATCCAGGGTTTTCGATCGGTCCGAGCTTCGTCGATCCCCGGACCGGAGAGATCATCAAGGCCGCCGTGCGCATGGACTCGTACCGCTCCCTGACCGACTACAACCTCTACGCGGGCACGCTCCCGGCCGCTGGCGGGACCATCGCGACGGATCTGACCGAATGGTTGGCATCGCTCGATTCCTCCGTCACCAGCGAAGAGTTTGCCATGGCCCGCCGCCGGCAGCATGCGGCTCACGAGGTCGGACACACGCTAGGGCTCGCCCACAACTACATCGCCACGAGTGACGGACGCGCATCCGTCATGGACTACCCGGGCCCGCTCATCACGCTCGTGGACGGACAGATCGATCTGAGCGACGCCTACCGCGACGGCCCCGGCGCCTACGACTCCATCGCGATCCGATACGCGTACACGCAGTTCGACACCAATGAGGCTGTCGGCCTTCAGGCCATCGTCGACGAGGCGATGCGCCGCGGCATCCGCTTCAATACCGACGGAGACAATGCCACCTGGGGATCGTTCCCGGAGGTGACGCAATGGCTCAACGGGACTGACGCCGTCGAGGAACTGGCCCGAACCCAAGCAGTCCGCCGCGTGCTGATCGATCGCTTCGATGCCACGGCCCTCAAGACCGGAGAGCCCATGGCATGGCTGAACTACCGGTTCGCTCCGGTCTACCTTCACCACCGGTACGCGCTGGAGGGAGCGATCAAGGCCGTGGGCGGCATGGAGTTTCGCTACGCCGTGCGAGGCGACTCGCTCCCCCCGACCACCATCATCCCGGACGTGCGCCAGCGGCGTGCGCTGGAGTTGGTGCTGGACGCCGTGGATCCGGAAGCCTTGGCAATCCCCGAGCGAATCCTGAGCCTGATGGCGCCTCGCGCGTACGGGGTGCCGTCCAACGACTGGGCCTTCGGCTCCGCTGCGTTTCCCGCATTCGACCAGCTCGGGGCCGCACGCACCCTATCTGCGATGGTTATCGGGAACCTGCTGGATCGGAGGCGTCTGGCTCGGCTCGCCGCGTTCCGGGCGCGGGACGGCAACCTCCCCAGTCCCGAAGAGGTGATCGCCAGGATCATCGACCGCACGTGGGACGCCTATACCCCTCCGGAGCACCTGGCACTGCGGCGCGTGGTACAGCGCGTGCTCGTCGACGTGCTGATCGACGTGGCCGGCTCGGACGCAGCTTCCGTCGAGACGCGCGCCGCTGCGGAGTGGGGCCTGCGCCGAATCCTAGAGCGGGTCCAGGGGCAGGAACCGCGGCTTCCCGACGATGCGGCCCATCAACTGCTCGTTTGGGCGGATGCGGAGCGGTTTCTCACCCGGCGCGACGACGCCACCGCGCGAAGCGAGCCGAGTGCGCTCCCGCCGGGAACGCCAATCGGGGGCCGCGACTAAGACTGGGCGACAGCATCGGCGAGGCACTCAACCGCGGCCTGGACCCCCGGACAGTCGGGAGCGCAGCGTGCGGAGCAATTCCTCGAGGTTGCGCGGGTTCTGTCCGAGATCCCCGTGCCCGACACGTGACCTGGAGATGGCCGTCACTTCGCGCCGGTCGCCAAGATCGGCCACCCGCACGGTGATGTCGTCGCGGAACCGAAACAGCCGCGTCGTGCGAACGAAGTGGAGCTCGATCAGCGAATCGGTCACCTGCCGGCCGATCAGGGTCCACCGTGGCAGCGCCGACCCCTCGACCGCAATCAGGTCGGCAAGGCTCGAGAGGGAACGGTCGGCCGAGAGGGGCCGTAGATCGGGATTGGCCGCATCCAACCTGGTCTCTGCGATGTTGGTCGCGAGGTCCCGGCTCCAATCGTCGATCTGGATGACGACTGCCACCCCGACCGCCAGAACAGCCGTCATGACGCCCGCGAGGACCCACACAAGACCCCTCACGACAATCCGCCGAATTCCTGGGTTGACCGAAATCACTGGCTGAGCACCTCGCTTTTGGGGGGTGAGGGCACGAAACAAAGGTAGATTGTAGCTTGTCAAGCTAATATCTATATAAATACTTGACAAATACTGGACAGCAGTCTATCTTGGATTGTGCCGAGAAAGCCCTTGAAGACATCAGCCGACCTGCGGGCCGGGATTCGACGGTCAGTGCGCCATCTGGCCCTGATCCTCGGCGATCAGCTCGATTCGTCGCGACCCGTCCTCGCCCACCTGGAACCGCCGGTTCGCGCAGAACCCCCGTTTGGCACTCGCGCCCGGGCACGTGACGCGGATGAGCAGATCCGACGGGAAGGCCATCCGATCGCAGGCGTGGGCGCGCCGAAGCGAATTCGGGATCACGTGACGAGAGACGACCCACGGTGAGACCTCCCCGACAGCGTCCGGGCCCCGGCCAGGAATCCGTCTGGGATTATCCCCGACCGCCGCATGTGGAGCCGTTCGACGGCCACATCGAGGTGATCCTGAACGGTCGGACGATCGCCGAAACCCGGCAGGCGCTGCGTGTGCTCGAGACCAGTCACCCACCCGTTTACTACGTCCCGCGGGATAGCGTGGTCGCCGACGGCCTGGTGCGGGTCGCCGGGGAATCGTGGTGCGAGTGGAAAGGGGCAGCGACCTGGTACGACGTATTGGTCGGAGAACGCCGCGTCGAGCGCGGAGCCTGGTCGTACGAGCGGCCCGCTGTCGGGTTCGAGCCGATTCGCGGCCATGTCGCCTTCTACGCTGGACCGATGGACGCGTGTCTGGTCAACGGAGAGCGGGTTCGGCCACAGCCCGGGGAGTTCTATGGCGGCTGGATCACCAACAGCGTGTGCGGGCCGTTCAAGGGGGAACCGGGCACCCGCTTTTGGTGACGTCCGCTCGGGTGAGACCGGCGACGCAGCTCACTCGCGCTCGGCCATGAAGAGCGCGGCGATCTTCCCCGGGAGATCACCAAAGCGTGCCCCACCCAGATTGGTTGCGATCGCGACCACCACGCGCTCATCGGGATAGATCAACAGGATCGCCCGGCCGCCGACGGAACTCCCGGTATGGCTCACCACGCGGCGCTCATCTGCATCCCGGCCAACCGCCCACCCAATGCCGTACCCCGTCTCGACTCCGTCTTGAGTCCTGAGCGACGTCCAGAGCCGATTGGTGATCGTCGAGTCGAGAACGCCGGGGGGAAGCAGTGCCAAGCCGAAGCGTGCCAGGTCTTCCGGCGACGCAACGAATCCGCCTCCGGCCCACTTGTAGCTGTTGTCCACCCCCGGCGCGACCCGAATCGAGCCATCATCGGCCTGTTCATAGAACTGGGCCCGGTTTGGCATGACGGTGTCGGGCCAGTCGGGACCCGTGTGGCGCAGCCTCAGTGGCTCGAACACCTCTTGATGCATCAGATCGAGGAATCCCGTGCCGGTCACGGACTCTAGGACGGCGCTCACCAGGGTCCAACCATAAGTCGAAAACGCAAAGCGGGTCCCGGGCTCGAACAGCAGCGTATCGCGGGCGAAGATTGCCAAACCGTCCTGCACGGTCCGGTAGCGCGTGGCGCTCCGGAACTCGTCACCCTGGTAGTGGCGAATCCCGGCCAGGTGACCGGCAAGCTGTTCCACGGTGAACGGGTATCGCTTTTGGGGAAACGAGGGCACGTAGGACCGGACGTCTGCCGCCAGATTGAGCCGGCCGCGCTGCATGCTCAGGCCCACCGCGACCGAAGTGAGCGGCATCGACACGCTTCCGATCCGAAACATCGTCTGTGCCGTGGCCGGAATGCGATTCTCCAGATCCGCGTAGCCGAACGCCTCCGACCACACGATGCGGTGATCGACCGCGACGGCGACCCCGAGACCCGGGATCTGCTCCCGCAACATCAGAGTGCGGACGAGCGCCCTCGCGGAATTCACCGCACCCGACTGGGCCATGACCGGCTCGGGTTCCACCACCCCGATGGCGATGAGCGTGACACCTCCGAGCACGCAGAGGCGGATGATCGCGCGACGTCCCCTTGCCGTCATCCGCCCTCCCCTCCAGGGCCGGTCGGCATCACCGTCATAAACCGTTCGGCGATCCGATGTGCAACCCGACCATACCCGGCGTTGGAGATGTTGGCCGTGACGGCCAGGGCCACTCGAGCGTCGGGATAGATCAAGAGCAGACAGTTCCCGCCGACCGAACCGCCGCTGTGCGAGACCACCCGGTGCCCGCGGATCTCCGCAGCGCGCCACCCTATGCCGTATCCGGTCTCCCTGCCGTCGGCGGTCCGCTGCGGCGTCCACAGCAGTGTGACCGTCTCCGGGCGCAGAAACGCTCTGCCCAAGTGTGCGTTGGCGAAGAGCAGCAGGTCTTCCGGCGTAGAAAGAAACCCGCCCCCTGCCCACTTATAGCTGTTGTCCACCGCCGGGGCATTCACCAAGACCCCGTCTTGTGCCCGAACGTAGAACCGGGTGCGACCCGCCACGATGCTGTCCACGTGGTCCGCCACCGTCTGGCGCATGCGGAGGGGCCGGAACACATGCTCCCGCATGTACGAAAGGAACTCCTCCCCCGACGCTTGCTCCACGACGGCGCTCAGCAGGTTCCACCCGAAGGTCGAGTAGAGGTATCGCGTCCCCGGCTCGAAGAGCAGGGTATCGTCCTGAAATATTTGGAGTCCCTCCTGTACAGTCCCAAAGCGGCGGTTGAGCAGAAATTCGTCGTCGGATGCGTAGTGGCGGACCCCGGCGATGTGGCCGGCCACCTGGCGCACGGTGAGAGGCCAGCGCTTCTGGGGAAACGTCGGCACATACCGCTGCACCGGAGCGTCGAAGTCCAGGGCACCCTGCTCGTACAGTTGCGCCAGGGCCGCCGCGGTCAGCGACTTGGAGATGGATCCGATCCGAAAGCGCGTCGTGGTGGTGACAGGGCTCTCCAGCTCGAGATCGGCATAGCCGAACCCTTCCGACCACACCACCTCGTCGCGGACGGAGACCGCCATCGACAGTCCCGGGATCTGATTGGCCCGCATGAGCGAGTCGATGAGTAGGCGGGCACCGTCGACGGCGCTCGCATATCGCCCCGCGCCGGGAGCCTCCGCGAGAGTGAGGTTGGCCTGGGCGCCCACCGTTCCCGGGAGCACGAGCCCGAGCAGGAGGCCGGCCGTGGCCGTCAGGGGCTGTTCCCGCATCATCCGTGACATGCGTCGTCCTCCGCGCCGAGGTGCCACAGTGGATCAGCCCACATCATGGAGCCTGGCCGCTCCGGGTGAGCACCCGACCGATCAGTGCCCCGGTTGGGCTTCCACCCTCCACGGCAAGCTGGCCAGCGATCAGCACGTACTCGATTCCACTCGGATACTGGTGCGGCTCGAAGAAGGTCGCGTTGTCCGCCAGTGACTCGAGATCGAGTACGACCAAGTCCGCCACATATCCTTCGCGAATCATGCCCCGATCGCGGAAGCCCATGACCGCGGCGGGCAGCGACGTGGCCGACCGGACCGCCGCCGCGACCGTGAGGACGCCGCGCTCCCGCGCGTAGTAGCTGATCTTGCGCGGGAAGGTGCCGTAGACACGTGTGTGGGTGAGCCCGTCCTCGGGAAGCGCAACCCAGCCGTCGGTCGCCGTCACGGTCCACTCCTTGGCGGCGTAGGGCTCGATGTCGTACTCCGAGAGCGAGAAGCCCCGAAATGCCCCCCCACCCGGAAGGGCAGAATCTCCCTCGAGCTGAAGCACGATGGCCACGTCGACCGGGCCCACACCGCGGTCGGCAGCGAGCTGCGCGACGGAGCGACCAACCACATCGGCGTTGGGATACTCCATCACGACGACATTGTCCGCCCCGCCGCGACGCTGGATCTCGTGGGCGATGTCGGTCCGGAGCAACGCGGCCAGCGAATCGTTCGCGAGGACGCGTCGCAGCGCGCCGGTGAAGTTCCGCGTGCGTGGGCGCTCCGACCCCCACACCCAGTTGGGAATCAGCACCGTACGACCGTCGCTGCCCGTGGTGTTGTAGGGATACTGGTCTGCGTAGACGGAAACACCCCGCGACCGCGCGTCCTCAATGAGCCGAATCACCACAGCGCTGGCACCCCAGTAGTTGGCGCCCTTGGCCTTGATGTGCGACGCCACCACCGTCGCGCCCGTCCGCTCACCGATCTCGATGGTTTCCCGGACCGCATCGATCAGCGACGGCGGGCGACCCACATGTTGGCTCGGCCAGTACCACGCCGTGGGGCTCGATCTCCTCGACCAGTGCGACCACCTCGTCCGTCGTGCTCCACCGTCCCGGGACGTACTCGAGACCGGCCGACAGGCCCCAAGCTCCGTCTTCCATGCCGCGGCGCACCAGAGCCCGCATGCGTGACACCTCGGCGGCCGTGGCGACGCGGCGGAAGTCGTCCCCCATGACCTCGCCGCGCACGCTGCCGTGCCCCACCATCAACGCTGCATTCAACCCTATTCCCAATCGGTCGAGCTCTGCCTTCTGCCCACCGATGGCGACCGGCGATCGGCCATCCTGATTCACTACGACGGTCGTAATGCCCTGCATCACGAGGTTCGGTGCCGCGCGGCGCCGCGCGTCGGACGAGCGGAGCCCTCGAGGCCCATAGTTGGGATCGTCCGCGTGGGAATGGATGTCGACGAACCCCGGGGTCACCACCTTCCCCGACGCGTCGATCACACGTGCCGCGGTGGCGCCCTGCAGACGACCCACGGCCGCGATGCGTCCGTCACGAACGCCCACGTCCGCATAGCGCCACGGGTTCCCGGTACCATCCAGGATTCGACCCCCCGTGATCAAGACGTCGTACTGCGTGGCCTGCGCGTGTGCCGGGAGCGCCACGGCGACGTTGGCCAAAACCAGCAGCACCCCTGCCAGCGCGTTTCGCATGTCTCGTCGACTACGGATCGAGGACCGCATCATCTGCTCCCACCATCCGTTCCCTTCCTGATCGTGGGATAGGTGATGCCCAGTTGCTCGAGGTAGGTCGCATAGCGACTCGGATCGTACCGCAGCGTCTCGAGAAGCGGGCGGTATTGGGCCATCTTGTCCGCGTTCAATTGCGCTGGCGCCAGTGTCCCAGCCGGGATGAGTGATATCCACTGTCGATCTTTCGTCTGCACCTCGCGGTGATATCGCGTTGCTTCTTCCAGCAACCGTCGGTCCGTAAGCAGGTCGATGGCCGTCATGGCCACGATCCGACTGGCATGATTGGCACCCTTGTGCGCGATGGGCGTCGCCATCGCGATGGCAGAAGACCAGTGGTGGCCGATGGTGCCCGGAATGTTCGCCGCATAGCGAAGGCGCACTGTAGGCACCTTCCACGACACTTCGGCGATGTCGTCGCTCCCGCCCCCCATCCCCTGGTCCGCCTCGCGGAGGGAGTCGACGGAAGTCGGCAATCCCACGGTGTCCCGACCGAGCTCTCGCTGAACGGCCTTGGCGAGGGCGATGTCGGCCTCGGACCAGGCCGGCATCCCGACGGCGAACATGTTCCGCTGCATGCGTTCCGCCATCGGCCTGTTGTACGTTTGAGGCCACGCGGATCCGAGAATGCGCTCCTCGACCGTGGTTTCGGTCATAAGGCTCGCGGCCTTGGCCATCGTCTGCCCCAGCTCATGCAGCGCTTTGATGCGGGGGTAGTCGAGCTCGCGGAAGTAGTACCACACCGCCGCCTCACCCGGCACGACGTTGGGCTGGTTCCCGCCATTCACGATCACATAGTGCGATCGCTGCTGCAGTCGAAGGTGCTCGCGCCGGAAGTTCCACGCGACGTTCATCAACTCGACTGCGTCCAGCGCCGACCGGCCAGCCCATGGCGAGCCGGCCCCATGCGCCGTCCTGCCGTGAAAGATGAATATGGTCGAGACCAGACCGGAGCCACTGACACCATAGCTGGTCGAGGTGCGGCTGCTCACGTGAGTGGAGAGCATCGCATCCATGTCGTCGAACATGCCGGCCATCACCATGTAGGTGCGGCTCGCGACGAGTTCCTCGGCGACGCCCGGAATCACGCGGATCTCACCAGAGATCCCATGGCGCTCCATCACGCGCTTGACCGCGACGGCCGCCACCAGGTCGACGGCCGGCGCGCTGTTGTGGCCCTCCCCATGTCCCGGTCCGCCGGGAATCAGCGGATCGTGATACGCCACACCGGGCTTCTGCGACGTCTCGGGCAACCCGTCGATGTCGCCCATGATCCCGATGACCGGGGTGCCGTTCCCCCAGCTCGCCACGTAGCAGGTCGGCATCCCGGCACAACCCGTCTCGACCCGAAATCCCTCCCTGCCGAGAATGCCGGTGAGGTATTCGACCGTCCTCTGCTCCTGAAAGCCGAGCTCCGAGAAGCTGAACACCATGTCCACGATCTCCTGCGACAGCTTCTGCATCGAGGACACTTCCTGCACGATTTCACGCTTGAGCGCCTCGGTCGAGGGGCGCCGCTGCGCCGTCGCGGGAATGACCGGGATGGCAATGGTGATCGTGACCGCACAGATGAGCAGGAAACTTCGTCGTATCATGAGTCCTCACCTCTCCGGTGAAAGCACCGCCCCATCTTGGGAACGATGTCCACTCCCTTCGGCGTCGCCCTCCAACGCAAGGCCCGAGCGTCGCCGGTCGCTCATAGCCCGAACCAGTAGGCGACCTTGACCGCAAAGACGTGACTGCCCGATGCGCGGAAGGTATCGATGAACGCCGAGCCGGCGCCGAGCACACCTGTCTCGTCACGTTCCCGCCGGTTTTGCTGCCAGACCACGAAGAGCGTCGACCCCGGACGGAACTCCCAGCGCAGCACGGCATTCGTTCGCAGGGACACGACGCGGAAGTTCGGTTCGGAAATGGTGAAGTCCACGGTGCCGTCCCGGTCTACGTCGACCACCGCGTCCTCCTCACCACCGGGTCGCGTGAGCCGATCCGGACCGAGCACGTCGAACCGATCGGCGTAGCGCTGGGCCCGTGGGTCGCTGGCGAGCTTGATCACGTCGTAGCGGCCAGCGGACACGAACGGCTCCCCGTAGAACTCGAGCGACAGGCGCGGCGTCAGTGCCAGGTCGGCACGGAGCGACAGCGAGATCTCGCGCCGGTCCAACTCACCCAGGACGAAGAAGGTCGAATCGCTGACCGTCTCCTGGGTCAGGTATTGCCGATCGGTCGTACCCCAGCTGGCTCGACCCTCGACGCTCATCGAGAAACTGCCTGGCGGGCGCCATCGCAGGTTCGCGTTCATTCCCCAGCGCCGGGCACCCGTTTCGTTCTCGGTTGTGTAGTTCATGCCGACGCTCGCCCAGACACTGCGGCGGAAATCTGTCCGCCCGCCTCCCCGAAACCCCCACTGCCCCGGCTCGGAGAAGGCCGGCCCGCCGCGGAGGAGGCGCACGCTGAGGCTCGGAAACGAGCGCTCTGCGGTCACATTGAGGTTCCAGTAATTGAGGAACGAGGCCGACACGCGGCTCTCCACCGACGTGCGGGTCCGCTCGCCACCCCAGGTGAAGTCGGCCTGCTCCTCGACGCGCCAGCGAAACTCGCGAAATACCGGGCCCGGCTCGAGCCAGCGAAGCTCCGCCTCGAGACGCTGTTCGTGCTGGTCCGCGGCCCGGAGGAATCCCAGGTCGTTGACCTCGAATCCCGGGCTCCGCGTCTCGTAGCGGGCATCCCACGTGAGGAATCCTGTCACCTTGGCCAATCGCGCGTACCCCGCCACGCCTAAGAGCGCCGTCCGCGTCGAGTCCAGCCTGACGTGGTCTTGGTCGGGACGCTGATAGTAGCGTGCCGAGCTGAGCTGGGTCTCCAACAGCGCCTCCTCCGACCCCTCGACCCGCGATCCCGAGAGGGCGGCGGAGAACTCGTACTGATCGCGGCCGAACCGGCCGCTCAGGTCCATGCCGCCGGAATACGCCCGGCGGTGGAGCTCGTCGAACGCCGCCTCGTCGAGCCGTCGCTCGGTGAGGGTCGCCGCCGCCCCGTAGGCGAGCTGCCCGTTGCGCACGACACGTTCGGCCCGTGCGACGGAGTAGCTGGTCAGGGGCTCGACGGGCGATGTGCCCTCGATCCCGAAGGCATCGACGACGTTGGCCCGTTCCTTGGCGGTCACCGCCTGCGCCAGGCCGAGCGACCATCCGCTGCCCAGCTGCCCACTCAGCTTCGCCGCGCCGAGGATCGTCGTTTGGGTAACATCCTCGGCGTATCCACCGTCGTCGTCAGTAGACACCTGTGGCGACCGCCCGATGCGCCGAGTATAGACCAACCCTTCCTGGCCACCTCCCCCACCACCCCCACCGAACTCACGACGCACCGACGGCTGCAAGCCAAACTCGAAGAGGTTGGTACCTTCGACGAAGAACGGCCGCCGCTCCTGGAAGAAGCTCTCGAATGCCGTCAGGTTCACTTCTGCAGGATCCGCCTCTACCTGCCCGAAGTCGGGGTTCACGGTGAGGTCCATCGTGACGCTGCTGGTGATCCCGAGCTTGGTATCGAGCCCGGCTCGCCCCACGGAACGCCGTCCCGTGGCAAAGGGGTTGCCCGCTTCCGCTGCCTCGAACGCCGTGCTCCCCGCGACGTATGGAAGAAACTCGAGCCGGCGCGGCGCAGGGACGGTGGTCAAACCCACCAGCCGCCCATACTGCGATACCTCACCAGCCTGATCGCGCGGGAAGAACGGCCAGTTCACCTCTTCGTTCCGACGGTTGATGTCCCGCTTGACGCGGAGGCCGAAGACGACGGAGTCTCGCGCCGCGAAGCGCAGTTGCGAAAAGGGGATCCGCAGCTCCACGGTCCACCCCAGTGAATCGGTTCGGGTTCCCCAGCTGAAAACCGGATCCCACGACTCGTCGCGCCCGTTTCCGTCCCCGTAGATGAACACGTCGCGCCGCGCCCCGGAGGGGTTGATCGAAATCTCGAACGCCGTGCGCCGGTCGTGATAGGTGTCGAGGAACAAACTGAAGTTGTCTGCCGAGATGCGCTGGTCACGCCGGACCAACCGGCTCACGATCCTGCCCGGCTCCCGATCGAATCCGCGAAAGCCGACGAAGAGCGCGTGATCGGTGTACAGGAACCGCACTTCCGTCGATTCACTCGGGGCGGCGCCCTCGATGGGGTTCCGCTGGAGGAAGCCCGTGAGCGGCGGCGCCTCAGCCCACGCTGGATCGTCCAGTCGGCCATCGACAACAGGGTCGTTCCCGTTCGTGCGGACGGCGCGTGCTGCGTCCTGCCCGCTCGCCTGCGAGAGCGGAACCACGAGCATGAGGAGCCAGAGAAACCGTGTCGGACGCAATCGAGTCATTGTCGGTGCGAGGATGCCGTGAGTCGTGATCCCGCGCCGTGAGGAGGGCGGCGGGCCTTCGAGGGTCAAAGATAGCGGCCGGCCCGCAGGTGGGCGACAGTGCGATCACCCTATCGCCTCCGAGCGCGCGTCGGGTGGAGGTTATATTGTCGGCCATGGCATGCGCTTCAGTCTCGACCATCCTGTTCGATCTCGACGGCACGCTCATCGATTCGGTGGAGCTGATCCTGAACTCGTATCGCCACACGCTGCGGGTCCACCGCGGCACCATTCCACCCGACGCGGTGTGGCTCGAGGGCCTGGGGACGCCGCTCAAGGTGCAGTTTCGGAAGTTCACCGACGACCCGGCCGAGATCGACGCCATGGTCGCGACCTACCGGGCGTACAACCTCGCCAATCACGACAACGCGGTTCGTGAGTTCCCTGGGGTGCGTGAGGCGGTCGAAGAGCTCAGTCGCCGGCGGGTTCGGCTCGGCGTGGTGACGTCTAAGATGCGGGAAGGCGCCTACCGGGGACTCCGGAAGTGTGGCTACGACGGCCTGTTCGAGGTGGTCGTCGGGGCGGACGACGTCGAACGACCCAAACCAGATCCTGAGCCCGTCCGGCACGCGTTGCGCCTGCTGGATGTTGCCGCCGCCCAGGCGGTCTTCGTGGGGGATTCCCCGCACGACCTGGTGGCCGGACGTGCGGCCGGTGTGCAGACGGCGGCGGTGCTCTGGGGGCCGTTCCCGCGATCCGCTCTCGAGCCTCAGGCGCCGGACCACTGGATCGCCGAGCCTGGCCATCTGACCGGACTCGCCTCGCCGTGACGCGCGCCCCCGTCGACGGCTGCCGCCCCACCGGGTGTGATTCCGGAAACCTCTTGAGGACCGCGGTCCCGGCATGAACGCCATCACCGATTGGCTCCAGAACGCCTTTGGGCTCTCCTCGGGCGCCGTTGACCGGGTCGTCGCGTCGCTCGGCGCAATCCTCGTACTGTGGGTTCTGCGGCGCATCGTCCTGGCGGTCGTGCGGCATCGGACGCAAGACGTGCGGACGCGGTACCACTGGCAGAAGACGACGGCGTACATCGTCGCGCCGATCGGCATCCTCATCGTTGGCCGCATCTGGTTCGAGGGCATCGGGTCGCTGGCGACATTCCTCGGCCTCCTCTCGGCGGGCCTCGCGATCGCGCTCAAGGACCTGGTCGTGAACCTCGCCGGGTGGGTGTTCATCCTCTGGCGACGCCCTTTCGAGGTCGGCGACCGCATTCAAATCGGCGGCCACGCCGGCGACGTGATCGACTTCCGGCTCTTCCAGTTCACGCTGCTCGAGATCGGCAACTGGGTGGATGCCGAACAGAGCACGGGTCGCATCATCCACGTCCCCAACGGCAAGGTGCTTGCCGAACCCCTCGCCAACTTCACCAAGGGGTTCAACTACATCTGGAACGAGCTCCCGGTGCTGGTCACGTTCGAGAGCGACTGGAAGAAGGCGAAGGCCATTCTTGAGGGCATCGCCGTTCGACATGCAGCCCATCTCACCGACGCCGCGAAGCAGGAGATCAGCGAGGTGTCCCGGCGATTCATGATCTTCTACACCACCCTCACTCCCGCCGTCTACACCACGGTGGCCGACAGCGGCGTGCTCCTCACTATCCGCTACCTCTGCGAGCCCAGGAAGCGGCGGGGCACGGCGCAGGCCATCTGGGAGGAGGTCCTGGAGGCGTTCGCCAGCGAAGGAAACATCGATTTCGCCTATCCCACGTACCGATACTACGATAACCGGCTCGAAGGTAAACCCGACACACGCCCGCCCGACGGCCGACCACCGCTCCGCGGCGCCTGATCCGTAGTCGATCGGCGTGGGCTTTGACACCTCCGAGACCCGAGGTCCGTAGGGGGCATATCGCAGCCTCTTGAGCGACACTCGAGCATCAACGAGGAGCATGACCAATGAGACCACTCTTTCTGCCGGCCATCGGTATCGGTATTGCCGGACTCTGGTTGGCGACGGCGGCATCGCCGACCGCCCAGGAACGCCGATACGAGCTCGCGGGCGATCGGGCGGCCGTGTACAACCTCGCCGGGGAGATCGTCGTGGAGCGCGGATCCGGCGCAGCCGTGGTCGTGGAAGTCACGCCGACAGGCACCGACGCGGCTCGGTTACGGGTCGAGCAGGGTCGTCTGAACGGCCGCGAGACACTCCGCGTCGTGTATCCCGGCGACCGCATCGTCTACCGCGGTTCCGGCGGCGGGTCGTCCGACCTGCGTGTGCAAGACGACGGCACCTTTGGCGACGGCGGCCGACGGGTACGTATCGCCAGGAGCGGGGATGGCATCGAGGCCGCCGCCGACCTGCGCATTCGGGTTCCCGACGGGAAGAGGGTCGAGGTGTACTTGGCGGTCGGCCGAGTGGTAGCGGCAAACGTGCAGGGCAGCTTGGTGATCGATACGCACGCCGCATCGGTGAAGGCGACGGGCACTCGGGGGTCGCTGCTCATCGGCGTGGGCTCGGGAAGCGTAGAGGTAGCCGACGTCGAGGGTGACGTGAGGATCGATACCGGGTCCGGATCGGTCCAGCTCGCCGACGTGCGCGCTGACGAGCTTCGGGTCGACACGGGGTCCGGCGGGGTGTCCGCGTCTCGCGTGTCGGCATCGACCCTCACCATCGACACGGGGTCGGGCGGCGTCGACGTCGACGCGGCTGGGGCGCGGGACGTGCTGATCGATACAGGCAGCGGTCGCGTCAACCTCACGCTCCGTGCCAACCCCCGCTCGGTCCGCATCGACACCGGGTCGGGAGGCGTGACGATGACCGTGCCGCCGACGTTTGGCGCACAGCTCGAGGTAGAAACCGGGAGTGGCGGGATCGAGGTGGATTTCCCAGTTGAGATGCAGCGGTGGGAGCGGCGGCACCTGCGCGGCACTATCGGCGATGGCGGCGCGCAGGTGATCATCGATACCGGCTCCGGCGGCGTGCGCATCGTCAAGGGCGGCTGAATCGATCCCATTTCGTACGTCGCCCCGTCCACGATGCTGGGGCGACGTCCGGAGCCTAGCTTTCCCAAATGGCAGGCCCGGGCCGCGGGTGTATAATCGACACCATGCGGCCCGGTTTCACCACCACCATCGCCCTCGCGACCGTGCTCTCCACTTCCAGCGCCTGGGCGCAGGGCGCCTCCGGACCGACCGCCTCGGCCACACGGCTTCCCGACACCAAGTCCGGGTCGATCACCGTCGACGGGCGCCTCCTCGAGCCCAGCTGGCATGAGATCACCCCCGTTTCCGGCCTGCGTCAACTCGAGCCGGTCGAGGGCGCTCCGGCCTCTGAGCCCACTGAAGTGCGCGTCGTCTACGACCGCACGACGCTGTACGTCGGCATCGTCGCCCGCGACGCTCGACCCGAGGCGATCATCGGGAGAGTGCTCCAGCGTGACCGGCTCATGCAGCTCGGATTCGACAATCGGCCGGCGTTCACGGGGGATGATGCCGTCGCCATCCTCCTCGATCCGTTTCACGACCACCGCAACGCGGTCGTGTTCGCGACGAACCCGAACGGGGCCGAATTCGACGCGCTCATCACCGATGAGGGACGGGAGTTCAACATCGACTGGCGTGGCGTCTGGCAGGTGGCCGCCGCCCGAACCCCGGACGGCTGGTCGGCCGAGTTCGCGATCCCGTTCCGCACCCTCCGCTTCCCGTCGGACGGGCGCACGTGGGGGTTCAACGTCTACCGACTGATCAGCCGCAAGAACGAGCAGGTGCTGCTGGCGTCGTGGTCGCGCGCCAACGAGGGATTCACCCGGGTGAGCCGCGCCGCACACCTGGAGGGGTTGCGCGATCTGCCACGGCCAGGGCACAACATCGAGCTGAAGCCGTACCTGCTCGGCGGGATCACGCAGCAGGAGGAAGCGGACAGTGTGCCCGGGGTGCTCGACACCGATCCGCGCCTAGAACCTGGGCTCGACGTCAAGTACGAGATTCGGCCTGGGCTATTGCTCGACCTCACGCTGAATACCGACTTCGCACAAGTCGAGGTGGACGACGAGCAGGTGAACCTCACGAGGTTTTCCCTGTTCTTCCCGGAAAAACGGGACTTCTTCCTCGAGAACGCCGGGGTGTTCGAGTTCGGGGCACGGGGCTTCTTCGAGCCTCCTCCGTTCCTGCTCTTCTTTTCGCGGCAGATCGGGATCGCGGAGGACGGTGAGGTCCCGGTCATCGGCGGCGCCCGCTTGACCGGCCGCGTGGGAGGGCAAACCGTGGGCCTCCTCGACATCGTAACCGACGCGGCATTCGACCTGCCGCGGGAGAACTTCGCCGTCGCTCGGCTCAAACGGGACATTGCCGGCAGCGGCTATCTGGGGGCGATGCTCGTCGACCGCCGCTCTGGCGAGGGGTGGAACACCGGCGGCGGCATCGACGCCTCGCTCTGGCCGCTCGCCAATCTCAATCTCCAGGCGTTCCTGGCGCACACGGCCTCATCGGCGGACAGCGCGAGCGGTTCGGCCTATGGGCTGGGCGCCGACTACCAAAGTGACCGATGGGGAGTCACGGGACAGCATCTGTACGTCGGTCCCGAGACGACGGCCGACATGGGCTTCATCACCCGCACCGACATCCTCCGCACCAACGCGTTCACCCGCGTCACCACTCGGCCCCCAATCGCCGGCCTCCGCCGTGTCGATGCCTTCGTGGTGGGGACCTACATCACACGCACCGATGGCGCGCTTCAGGATTGGGAGACCGGCGTCGCGCTCAGCCCGCTCTGGAACTCGGGGGACAATGTCACGCTGTTCTACACCCGCGGCTTCACACGACTCGACGAGGCATTCGACCTGACGGACGACATCCCGGTGCCACCCGGCGACTATGATACCTGGCAGGCGGGCGCGTTTGCCAACACCAGTCAGAGCCGACCGTGGGTGGCGGCGGTCCAGACGCTGGCCCAACGGTTTTACGACGGCGATCTCCTGAGTCTGATCGGATCGCTCGCGGTTACCCCGAACCACCACCTGAGCCTCTCCTTCACCTACACGCACAACGACGTCAGTATTCCGACCGGCGCGTTCACCGCCGACCTGGCGTCGCTGCGCATCAGCTACGCGTTCTCGACGCGAGTGTTCTTGAACGCACTGCTGCAGTACAACAGCCTCGACAACACCGTGTCGGCGAACGTACGGTTCAACTTCATCCATCGGCCCGGGAGCGACTTCTTCGTCGTCTTCAACGAGCAGCGAGGCACCGAGACCGGCTTGTGGGACACCACCGATCGCGGGGCGGTGGTCAAGCTCACCTACCTCGCGAGGATCTGACCGCGGCCGCCGCCGCGACAGGGAGGACCCCATCGATGACGTTCATCAGCTTCGAGCTCGAACGCTGGCAGAGTGCCTGGGAGCACCACGTTCGCTACAACCTCTCGGAGAGCGGAGTCCACGCGTTGTCGATCGAGGAGCTGCTGGGCCTGGCCGGAGAGCCACCCGACGCGTTCCTCAAGGCTCGGATGGGCTACGGACAGTCCGACGGGACCGAGGAGCTGCGGGCCGCGATTGCGGCGATGTATGACGGCGTCGATCCAGCGAACGTGACGGTCACGATTGGGAGCGCCGAGGCCAATTTCATTGTGTGCTGGACCCTGCTCGAGCCGGGTGATCGGGTGGCCGTGCTCACCCCGACCTACATGCAGATCCCGGGGCTGGCGCGGAACTTCGGTGCGGTGGTCACCGAGTTTCGGTTACGACCCGACTGCGACTGGGCCCTCGATCCTGGCGATGTCGAACGGGCCATCACGCCGGACACGAAGCTGGTGGTGGTAACCCATCCGAACAATCCGACGGGTCAGCTGCTCTCGGACGAGGCGCGCAAGGCGATCGTGGAGCGGAGCCGCGCCGTGGGCGCCTGGCTGCTCGCCGATGAGGTGTATCAGGGGGCCGAGCTGAGCGGCAGGACGACCCCGTCATTTTGGGGGGGCCACGATCGTATCATCGTGGTGAGCGGCCTCTCGAAGGCCTATGGGCTACCCGGTTTGCGGATCGGTTGGCTCATCTCCACGCCGGAATGCAAGGACGCGCTCCTTCGGCGCCACGACTACACGGTCATCGGTGCGGGCCCAGCCAGCGACCGCCTCGCGACCCTCGCGCTCCGAAACCGCGAGGCGATTCTCGCCCGGACACGGGCCATTCTGAACGCCAACTATCCGATTCTGGAATCATGGCTGCGGGGGTTCGGCGACCTCCTCGACTGGCGCAAGCCAGAGTGCGGAGCCATCACGCTTCTCCGGTACGACCATCCGATGGCCGCCCGCGATCTCGTCGAGCGCATCCGGGCCGACTATGACATTCTCCTCGTCCCGGGCGACCACTTTGGGCTCCCAGGCCATTTGCGCCTGGGATTCGGCGGGGAGCGGGCCGAACTCGAGGCCGCCCTCGCCGCCTTGAAAAAGGCGGTGCCCGCTCTGCTGAGTTGACCGGTGGGGAACCGGAGGGCTTCGGTCTTCCCCGCGCGTCCTACCCGTCGTGCTCCACCACGCCGGCGACCTGGAGCACGGTGGCCACTGCGGCGAGAAGGTCTTCCACTTTGTACGGTTTGCCAATTACCGGCTGTCCGGTGCTCTCGAGAAACGCGTGGGACTCGGCACTCGAGTAATCGCCAGTCACAAAGACGAACCTTCGAGCGAGAGGAGGCATGCGTTCGGTCACCTGCTCGTACAGCGCCCGTCCGCCCAGGACGGGCATGCGCGGATCGCAGAGGATGCAGTCGACCGGCTCCCGACTGAGCTCGTCCCACGCCTCCCTCCCCCCAGGAACGGCCGTGACCTGATGCCCGAGACTCCTCAGGAGTCTCGTCACCGCAACCCGGTTGCTCTCATCGGAGTCGACGACCAGTATCCGCCCCGGGCGGTGCACCGCATCCTGTAGGACGTGCCATGCCGGGGGCGGCTGATCGATCGCGTCCGACGAGGCTCGATGGACCAGCGAGCCCGTGATGGCGGACGCCCGGGCGATCTCCGTCCTGATGGCATCCATGGACGCCTTCTGGTCGTCGCTGAGCCTCGCGCGCTCCAGCGCATCGACGGCAAGGACGATCGCGCTCAAGCGGTTGTTGAGCGCACTCGACGACTGATGGACGTGATCGCGGAGAAACTGCACCCACGCGGCAATCAGTTCCGCCGTGGGTTGGTCCGCCGGCAGCGCCTTCTCCACCCGAGTTGCGAGCAGACGGAAGTCGGCCTGGGTAGGCAAGCGACGGCCAAACCGGATGAGCAGGAGCATGACGGCGGAGACGACCGCCGTCACCACCAAGATGAGATCGGTGAGAGACGTGTCGTCCTCCTCAGCGCCCTGTGTCGACAGCGAGGATGCGGTAGATCCGCCCGCCGCGGTCATCGCTCACGTACAACGAGCCGTCGGGACCTTCGGCAATGCCGACCGGTCGATGAGTTGCCGTCCCGGGGCCCTTCTCGTCCCCGGCGAACCCGTCAGCGAACACGTCCCAGTCACCGGCCGGGACATTTCCCTCGAACGGGACGAAGACGACGTTGTACCCGCCCTGCGGCAGCGGGGCACGGTTCCACGATCCATGAAACGCGATGAACGCCCCGCCGCGGTACCGCGCAGGGAACTGCCGGCCCCGGTAGAAATGCAGCCCATTGGGGGCCCAGTGCGCAGGGAACCCGATCAGGGGCGCCTGCACGTCCGCGCACCGCCCTATCGTTGTCCCGTCGCCACCGTACTCGGGCGCCAACACTTTTGTGCCCAATGCCGGATCGTGGTAGCAGTACGGCCAGCCACCATCGGTTCCACGACCAATGCGCAGGAATTCCTCGGACGGCTTTTCAGCGCTCTCAGCGTCGGAGTACAGCGCCGGCCAGAGTTGGGAGAGCTGATCGCGGCCGTGCACCACGCCGTACAGCTGACCGTCGTCGGGTCGCACGGCCAGCGCGACCGTGTTTCGCAGCCCCGTAGCATACCGGTCTCCGTCCTCCTGGCGCTGGCGTCGCCGGTCGGCATGAAACCGCCAGATGCCGGCCCGTGTAGTGAGGTCGTCGCAGGGAACCTTGCCGGGAGCGCCGGGTGTCCGGTCGGGATCCTGGCAGGCGTTCGAGGGCGACCCCACGTTGACGAATAGCGAGGTACCGGAATCGAACGCGATACTCTTGGCACGATGGCTTCGCGTCGCCGGGAGATCGCTGACGATGGTGTCGGGCGCGCCTGCAGGCTCCATGGCCCCCTCGGGCCACGCATACCGCATCACGGCGTCGTTGGTCGAGAAGTACAGGAACCCCCGGCGGAATTCCACGTCGTTCCCGGTACCCCCGCCGAACCGGGCGCGCCGGTCCGCGACGCCGTCACCGTTCATGTCGCGCAGCACCACCACGCCCCCATCGCCGTCCCCGGTTTGGCCGATGGCGACGAACACGTCGCCGTTGGCTGCGACGGTCACATGGCGTGCCCGGCCGACGTCGTCGGCCACGATCAGCGCACAGAATCCTGGCGGCAAGGTGAGTCCGGCGTTATCGGGTGCACACACCGGACGCTGTTGGGCGGTGGCCACCGGCGCGGCCATCGAGATGAGCAGGACCGCTGCCAGCGCCGTGCGGGTGAGCCATGTCGAAGCTGACAAAGTCATAGGAGGTCCTCTAACCTGTGAGCGCCGTGCGCAGGGACGACGGTCGGTTCGTAATGATACCCGCCACGCCGAGCCCGCGCAGCCGTCGGGCCTGATCGGCGTCGTCCACCGTCCAGACGTGGACCGGACGGCCACGCCGCCGCGCGGCCGCGATGAAGGCCGCGTCGACCACTTCCAACGCCCGGTACCGCTCTGGCACGGTGAAGGCGTGCACGCGCAGACCCGGCACCTGTGCCCGCACCCTCGAGGCCAGCCAGCAGAGTGCGGTCTCGCGCCGCGACGCCGATCGATAGAACCCCGCGCGAAACGGGCGCAGCGCCGCGTGCACGAAGGACCCCACGAGGACCCGTTTCGCGGCGCCGTGCCGAATGAGGGCCGCGGCAGCAGCAGCGGCAACCTCCTCCTCCTTCACCTCGAGGATGAGCGGCGTGTCCGCATAGCGGGCCAGCACGTCCTCGAGGGTCGGAATCCCCTGCCCCTCACCGGCGTCAAGCGCTCGCAGTTGAGCGACCGTGAAGGATCGAACCGCGCCGGAGCCGTCCGTCGTACGGTCGACGCTGGGATCGTGGATCACCACCGCCTGTCCGTCGCTCGACATCCGAACATCGAGTTCGAGCGCGTCCGCTCCCTGTTCCAACGCTTTGTCGAACGAGAGCAGGGTGTTCTCGGGATAGTCGCCCGCCGCACCCCGGTGCCCGACCACGGGCAGAGCCGTCGGCTCGAGCAGAATCATTCCGACCTGCTCTGCCGAGCGCAGCCCGTGCCGGAGCCGTCAACAGTGGCGATCGAACGCCGCCCGCAGGTCTGCCGCGATGGCATCGGCTTCCCGTCCTTCGATGTCCTTGCGCTCGAGCATGTGCACGAGCTTTCCACCGGCGAAGAGAGCGACCTGGGGCGACGACGGCGGGTAGCCCGTGAAATACGACCGGGCGCGCGCTGTTGCGTCGATCTCCATGCCGGCGAATACCGTCACCAGCTTGCGGGGCACTTTCGCGTTCTGGAGAGCAAGTGCCACGCCGGGACGAGCCTTTCCAGCGGCGCAACCGCAGACCGAATTGACCACCACCAACAGCGACTGGTGCTCTGTCGCAAGCATGTCGTCGACCTGTTCCGGAGCGAGGAGCTCTTCGAACCCGATTCGCGTCAGGTCTTCGCGCATCGGCTGTACCAGTAATGGGCTGTATCGCACCGACAACTCCTATTGTGGGAAGATGTCCTGCCGCTCCACCAAGCCGCTCGTCGCTTACGTCGCCTCTTGGCCACCCGGCATCCACCGGTCGGCTCGGCCCTCGAGCGCGACGCCCGCGAACCGATCGGGGTGCAGAAGTGCCGCGAGGATCTCGATGCCGTCGACCACGCGTGGCCCCGACCGGTTGAAGTACGCCGAGCCGTCCGCCACGAACCCCCGCTGGTCCCTCAGCGCTCGGCTCGCGACCTCGCTGAGCCGCGCGCTGTGCCGATCCGCGTCTCGACGCGCCGCATCGAGACCGTAGCCACACGGTACGACGAGCAGCACATCCGGATCGAGGACTGTCAGCTCCTCCCACCGCACCCGCCGAGAGGGCGCACCGGTCTGCGCAAGCAGGGGATGTCCCCCGGCAAGCTCGATCATCTCGGGCGTCCAATGACCCGGAAGAAACGGCGGATCCAGCCACTCGAGCACGAGCACGGCGGGCCGTGGCGCCCGCGCCACGGCCGCCTGCACCACATCGATGCGACCCTGCATGGCCGCAATCACCGCGTCCGCCCGTTCGGCGACGCCTATGGCTTCGCCGATCACCCGAACGCTCCGGAGAATACCGTCGATCGTGTGGGCGTCCAGCGAGATGACCGCGGGTGCCTCGTCCAGTGCGCTGGCTGCCTCGCGGGCCAGCGTGGTCGGCACGGCACACACGTCGCACACCGCTTGCGCGAGCAGCAGGTCGGGCGCCAGGTCTCGAAGGAGCACCGCATCCACCTCGTAAACACTTCCGTACCTCACCATGGTCTCCCGCACCAGTCGGTCGATCTCTCCGCTGTCACGACCCGCGGGATCGAATCGCGGACGGCTGATCCGCGGCTTCGACTGCGCGTTCGGCGGGTAGTCACACTCGTGGGAAATCGCGACGACGCTCTCGCCCATTCCGAGGGCATAGACGATCTCGGTGCCGGTGGCGAGAAGCGACGCGATCCGCATGGCTGCACGATGGCTAGCGAGAAAGCGACGAGATCGCAACCCGCTTGACAGTGCCACCGAACCCCATCAAGATTGCACGCGGTACGGGTTTGCACTTTTTCCCGGAGAGTTCACCGAATGACCTATATCATCGCCGAGCCTTGTATCGGCACGCTGGATCGAGGCTGCGTGGATGTTTGCCCCGTGGACTGCATCTACGAGGGCGAGGATCAGCTCTATATCCACCCTGACGAGTGCATCGACTGCGGGGCCTGCGAGCCGGAATGCCCGGTGAACGCCATTTTCCCCGAGGAGGATGTCCCGGAGGAGATGCAGAGCTACACGCCAAAGAACCGGGAGTATTTCGAGACCGGCGAGGAGCGGCAGGTAGCGCGCGGGCGAGGCAGCTGACGGCCGAGCCAGTCGATCGGCACGGGGCCCCGATAGAGACGTCGGGGCCCCTCTTTTTGTGGTCCGCGCGGAGCTTACCCCCCCAGATTCAGCACCATCGCAACGGCACCTTCCGGACACAGTCGCGCGAATTCCTCGGATTGCCGCACAGCAGGATCGACATCCCCCCGCCCGATAACGCGGAATCCGAACCGCGGAAAGAACTCCGACGCCGTTTCCGTGAGCAGATAGATGCGCTGTATCCGCCGATCACGGGCCAGTGACAGGGTGGCTTCCGTCAGCCTTACGCCGAGCCCTCGGCCCTGAAACGAGGGATCCACGGCCACTGACCTGAGCAGACCGGAGGCATCGTAGGGCTCCAGGGCGGCCGATCCCACCACACGCCCTCCAGCGTGGGCCACCAGGACGAGTCCCGCCAACCGATCGATTCCCGCGATCGGCAGGCGCACTTGGCGCAGCAGCGCTTCGACCTCGGAGAGCTCGTCCGAGCGGGCCGCCCTGACCGTCACCTGAGGTTGCGGAGTCATCAGGGCCAATATAGCTCTACAGAGTTGTCTGAAACCCCCCGCGACCGGCGGTCGTAGGGTCACCTGTCACAAAGTGGAACGATGGCTCTCCGCCGGCGCACGCTGATGCCGAGGCGGGAGGTACCGCACGCCCGAAGGATCCGCCCATGAAACGCCGAACGAAGCTCATCATCACAACGCTTGCCATCACCGTGATCGTGGTCTCGGCGATCGCCGTCGGGGTCTCGCGCGGGAGCGGCCGCGGTGACGACGTCAAGACGGTGACGGTGACCCGCCAGACGGTCGTCGACAAGGCCCTCGCCGTCGGCCGCATCGAGCCGGAGATCGAGGTCAGCGTGAAGTCGCAGATTTCGGGCGTGGTGGGGCGCCTGCTCCACGATGAAGGGGACTTCGTGCGGGCCGGAGAACCCCTACTGGAGATCAAGCCCAACCCCACTCCGCTGGAGCTGGCCGACGCCAGACGGCAGCTGGAACTGCGGCAGGTGGAGATCGACAACCTCTCGCGGGACCTGGAGCGCCAACGCGCGCTCAAGGAGCAGGGGCTAGTCTCGGATCGGGAGTTCCAAGACACCGAACAGCGACACGCCGAACGGAGCATCCAGCTCCAGATGGCCCGCGAGCGCCTCACGCTGCTCGAGGAGGGGAAGCTCACGGTTGCCGACGCTGCGGTCGAGACGGTTGTCCGTTCTCCGATCGCCGGGTTCATTCTGGAGAAGACCGTCGAAGTGGGCGATCCGGTGGTGCCGCTCAGCACCTACCAGGAGGGGACGGTGCTGATGACGATGGCCGAGATGAACAGGCTGATGTTCCGGGGCACGGTGGACGAGATCGACGTCGGGCGGTTGCGTGAGGGGATGCCCGTCGAAATCAAGATCGGCGCGTTGCCGGAAGCGCGCGTGGAGGGTCGGCTCGACCGGATCTCGCTCAAGGCACGCACCGAGGACAACTCGACGGTCTTTCCCGTCGAAATCACGCTGACGGAGACGCGTGGTACCACGCTGCGCGCGGGGTACTCGGCCAACGCCGACGTGATCATCGACCGGCGCGACAGCGTCCTCGTGATCCCGGAGCGGGTGGTGACCGTGACCGGTGACACGGCCAGAGTCACCGTGTTGCTCCCCGACGGGACCTCCGAGGAGCGCATCATCACTAGAGGACTCAGCGACGCGATCAATCTGGAGGTGATCGACGGGTTGCGCGAAGGCGAGAAGCTCGTCGAGCCCCCACCCCGAGAGATCAAGTAGCGCCTCATGCAACTCGCAGCCCTGCTTCGCGAGTTCGCCGCCGACCTTCGGGCGCAGCGCCTCCGCACCGCGCTCACGGTGCTGGGCATCGCGTGGGGCACCATTGCGGTGGTGGTGTTGTTGGCGTTTGGGGTCGGGCTCGAGCGGCAGACGCGCAAGCGCTTCCACGGGCTGGGCGACCGTATCGTGATCCTGTTCGGCGGACGAACGACGGTGAGCTACCGTGGGTTTCCAGACGGGCGGTTCATCAATCTGCGCGAGGAGGACGGCACCCTGCTGCTGCAGGAGATTTCGGACATCGTGATGCTGAGCCCAGAGTACAACAACCGCAGCACGCCGGTCCGACGCGGCACCCATACGGCGAATCCGAACATCACCGGGATCCTCCCCGTCTATGGCGAGATGCGGAACATCATTGCCGATGTCGGGGGACGGTTCATCAACGACCTCGACGTCGCCCATCGCCGTCGCGTAGCAGTGCTAGGGGACGAGCTCGCGACGCTGCTCTTCGACGACACCACGCCCGTTGGGGAACAGGTCTTCATTGGGGAAACGCCGTTCACGGTAGTAGGGATCATGCGTCCCAAGACGCAGAATTCCTCCTACAACGGACGCGACAAGGACCGCGTGTTCATTCCCGCTACCACGCATCGCGCGTTGTTCGGTACCCGCTTCGTGAACAACTTCGTCTACCGCGTGCGTGACGCCACCGTGACGAAAGCCGTGGAGGGTCGGCTCTACGAGGTGCTCGGAAGACGGCACACGTTCGACCCGGAAGATGAAGACGCGTTGGCGGTGTGGGACACGGCCGAGTGGGAAATCCGGTTCGGCTACATGTTTCTCGCCTTTCACATCTTCTTCGCGATCGTGGGAACCTTCACGCTCACCGTCGGCGGGATTGGGGTCGCCAACATCATGTACATCGTGGTGCGCGAGCGCACCCGTGAGATCGGGGTCAAGCGATCCGTCGGGGCCACCCGCCGGGACATCCTGCTCCAGTTCATCGGCGAGACGTTCCTGATAATCGGCATCGGCGCGGTGCTCGGGTTTGCGGGCTCCTGGGGCATCGTCTGGCTGCTCGGCTTCGTGCCGATGCAGGAATTCGTCGGGACCCCGACCATCTCGCCGCTCGTCGCACTGATCACCCTGTCGCTGCTCGGCGCCATTGGCCTCATGGCAGGACTGTTCCCGGCCAGAAAGGCCGCGAGCCTCGACCCCGTGGAGTGTCTGCGGTACTAACGATGTTCAGAATCCTGCTCCAAGAATTCATCGGCGATCTCAGGGCACAGAAGACCCGGGCCTTCCTCACCATGTTCGCGATCACCTGGGGGACGATCGCCGTGGTGATCCTGCTGTCGTTCGGTGAGGGGCTCAAGTACACGATCTCGACGGGACTGCTGAACGCCGGCGAGCGGCTCTACATGGTGTACGGCGGAACCACGAGCCGCGTGTTCGAAGGGCTTCCCACGGGTCGCCGCATTCGGCTCACGGAGGAGGATCTCGGTCTCTTGCATCGCTCGATTCCGGAGATCGAGATGGGCAGTCCGTCCTACGGCCGGTGGGGCACGAGCCTCAAGTGGGGCGAAAACAAGACCACCACCTACATGGAAGGCGTGTACCCCGAGTTCGCCGAGATGCGCCGGACGTTTGTGCGGGCGGGCGGGCGGTTCCTCAACCACGCCGATCTGGATCGCCGGCGGCGAGTGCTGTTCCTCGGCAACGAGATCGCGGATCGGCTCTTCGGCGACACCGATCCCGTGGGACAGACGGTCATGCTCGACGCGCTCCCGTTCACCGTGATCGGGGTCATGCAGGCCAAGTTTCAGGATTCGAGCAACAACGGTCCGGACGCCGACCGTGCGGTGATTCCCGCGTCCACGATGAAGACGGTGTATGGCCACCGATTCGTGAGCCATCTCCTGGTTCGCCCCCGCGATGCGTCGCAGTCTGCCTACGTCAAACGACGGATGTTCGAGGTGCTCGGACGGCGCCACACATTCGATCCGGACGACGAGCGCGCACTCCCGATGTGGGACTTCCTCGAGGATCAGAAGATGGTGGACGGCATCGGCCTGGGAATTCAGATCTTTCTCGGACTGGTCGGCGCGTTCACGCTGCTCGTGGCCGGTGTAGGCGTGGCGAACATCATGTATGTGGTGGTCCGGGAGCGCACGCGGGAAATCGGGATCAAGATGGCCGTGGGGGCGCGCCGCAGGCACATCATGGCGCAGTTCGTGTTCGAGGCAATGCTGATCGCGCTCACGGGCGGCGCCGTGGGCCTCGCCGTCTCGGGAGTCATTGTCGCCGCCGTCAACGCGATCCCGGCCGAAGACCAAGCCATGCAGTACATCGCCAACCCAATCCTGTCGTGGCCGATCGCCCTGATTTGCGGGTCGATCCTCGTGATGATCGGCCTTGTCGCGGGCATCCTGCCGGCCCGCCGAGCCGCGGCGCTCGATCCGATCGAATCCCTCCGCTACGAGTAAACGGGGCAGAACCGGCCGCCGAGTACATGAACCCAGGAGCCCCGAGCAGGCTTGACAATGGCTCGCTGTTAGAACATTGTCCTAGACATAGATATAACATACATCTTTAGGATTGGTGGGCGTGGCGACGATTCCAGCCGAGCCAAAGCATCCAATCCAGGTCGTGGCACATCGCACGAGACTACCCGTCGACGTGTTGCGGGCGTGGGAGCGGCGGTTTCGTCCGGGGATCGCGGGAGGCGACAGAGCGAAGGCCGTGGAGCGGCTACGCGCCTTGACCGGGCGGACCGACGGGCGTCGCAGTTGCGGCGTGGATCCGCTCGAAGCCGAAGTGTGGCTCTGGTATGCGCTGCACAAGACGGAGTCGCCGGAAGCCGACACGCTTCGGACCCGACTGCTGGCTGGCCAGTTGCCCGCACTGTATCGCGAATTCCTCGACGACCCGCCGTGATTCCGCTGCTCGCCGGCGCCTATGCCGTCTTCGGGGTGATCCTGCTCCTCAACGTCCGCTACCTCCGGGGCACGCGCCGTGCCCTCGCACCCATCCCGACCGAGTTCCCGTCAGTGTCGATCATCATTCCCGCCAGAAACGAGGCCGTGAACCTGCGGAGGTTCCTGCCGAGTGTATTGGCGCAACGATATCCGCGATTCGATGTCACGGTCTACGATGACGGCTCCGAAGACGCCACACCGGAGGTGCTGCGATCGGTGCGCGCGCCGCACCTCCGAACGCTCCGCGGCGAGGGACCGCCCGCGGGGTGGGTGGGCAAGGTGCACGCGCTGTACCAGGCGAGCCGACAGACCCGGGGGGACGTGTTCCTGTTCCTCGATGCGGACACGATGCTGGCGGATCCCGACGCGCTCACGCGGCTGGTGCGGCGCTTCCGCGCGCTGCCGCCCGGGTCCGTACTGACCGGTATCACGCGTCTCCTCGGTGGCGGGCGCGTGCTCGTGAGCCTCGTTCCGTTCGTGATCTTCACGTACCTGCCGCTTCCATTGGTCGCCCGGATGCGCAGCGCGCGTTTGAGCGGCATGAATGGTCAGTGCTGGATGATCGACCGCCGCGACTACGCCCGGCTGGAACCCCATTACCGGCACCGAGCCGACGTGCTCGAGGACATCCGCATTGGTCGATACCTCAAGTCCCACGGGGTCGTGCCGTATTCCGTCGATCTCCAGGACGAGGTGCAGGTCCACATGTACGAGGGTCTGGCGGATGCCTGGATGGGATTCCGGAAGAACGTCTATCCGTTCATGGGGGAGCGGGTGTGGACGTTCCTCCCACTGCACCTGACGTACCTCACGGTGTTCGTCCTCGCGCCGCTGGTGTCTCCGTGGTTCCTCGTCCCAATATTCGCCCTCAAGTGGCTTGCCGATCGACTCGTGCGGATGCCCCTCGGCGTCACGCTGCTGGCGCCGGCCACGTTGGTGCTGGGTGCCGCGCTTCAGCTGGACTCGGCGGTCTCTCACTGGACTGGCCGCGCCATGTGGAAGGGGCGACCCGTGGCGCGCCGGGTCGTGAATGGAGCCTGACAAGCGCACATCGACTCGCTTGACGCCGCGCGACGCGGGAGCGAGCATTGAGCGTCACGTCCCTTCTCGCACACGGGACCAGCGTGTGAAACCGGTCATTATCGGCGTCGCCGGCGGATCCGGCTCGGGTAAGACGACGGTGGTCCAGGAAATCATCAAGAGCCTGGGCCCCGACGACGTGAGCTTCATTCAGCACGACTCCTACTACTACGACCGCAGCGACGTGCTCCCGACTGATCGGGTCCACATCAACTACGACCATCCCCACGCGTTGGAAACACCGCTCCTGATCGAGCACCTCGTCGTGTTGCGCGACAGCCGAACGGTGGAGATCCCGGTCTACGACTTCACCAACCACACGCGAACGCCGCGAACCGAGACGGTGCATCCGCGACGGGCGGTGATCGTCGAGGGGATCCTCATCCTCGCCGATCCGGATCTCCGAGAGCTGATGGACATTCGGATCTTCGTCGACACCGATGCCGACCTCCGCATTCTGCGCCGCATGCATCGCGACATCAACGAGCGCGGTCGCAGCCTCGAATCCGTCGTGCAGCAATACCTCGAGACGGTGCGGCCCATGCACCTCGAGTTCGTAGAGCCCAGCAAACGCTACGCCCACGTGATCATTCCAGAGGGCGGGCACAACCGCGTGGCCGTGGACATGCTCCTCACCAAGATCCAATCGATCGTGCGCGGGGGGGGATCGGGCGACTAGCGGATCCCAGGCTGGCCGGGGCCGCGCGTTCAGATTCGGTGCGGCGCTACCAGGGGCTCCGGAACAGCCGATTCCAACGGATCGCGGTGATGAACGGAAGCGGGCGCCAGCTCGTGGGATCGAAGCTGAAGTAAATAGCGAAGGGGCGCCCGATCACATTCCCTCGTGGTAGCACCCCCCAGTGCCTGCCGTCGTACGAGGCGTCGCGATTGTCCCCCATGACAAACAGATGGCCGGCAGGAATGACGAACGGTCCCCAGTCATGGAGATCCGGAAGGTAGGGCTCGGTCACCGCATCGGCCACGAGCAGCGGCCGCTGCCAGCGCGTGATCGCCACCCGCTGCAGCGAATCCATGACAGCCGTCGGATCACGGCGATAGGGCGCGGGGGCCGGCACGAAGGCACCATTGCGAAACAGGGAGTCGTTGCGCATGGCAAGCGTGTCGCCGGCGGTGCCGATGACCCGCTTTACGATGGTCAGCACGGGCTCCTCGATCCCCCGTAACACGATCAACTCGTCGCGCCGCGGTTCGCGTAGGGTGGGCGTCCGACCACCGACGAGGGGGATGCGCGCTCCGAATACCGCGCGATTGACGATCAAGAAGTCGTTCACCAGCAACGTCGGCTCCATGGAGCCCGAGTTGATCCGGAACGACTTGACCACGAGTGCCTGGAGCGGATACCAGATCGCGACGGCGAGCGCGATCGACTTGGCCCATCCGAGCGCCCACGCGGACCAGCGCCGCGGTGGCTCGGCCGGCGACGCATCGGGGGACGTAACCTTGTCGGAACGTCGTCGCCGTCGGGCCACTACCTCATGACCCCAACGACGGCGTCCAGGTTTCCATCGTTCGGTGCCGGGGTGAGACCGAGAATGCGGCAGAGCAGCGCGTACACGTGGATTGCCTCGAACGCCGCGGTCATCGCTCCCTCCCTGAACGCCGGACCGGCGGCCACGAACACGGCCCCCATCGATGGGATCGCGTTGTCGTATCCGTGGTTTGCCCCGTTCATGCGCTCTGGCTGCAGGTCGAAATACGGATGACTCGAAATGGACCAACCCTCGTCGGCCACGGCGAGAATCGGCTGGATTCTCCGATGGTCCCGGTAGTGCCACCGCGCGGGGATCTCGTCCTTCCGATACACGCGTAGATGCGGATGGGCCGCCTCGAGGAGGCCGTAGATGCGGTCCACGTCACTGGCGTTGAGCGGTCGAATCGCGGCAACGGGATTCCAGTCGACGACATCCACCTCGTCGAGCCGGAGATAGTCGTCCAGAAAGAGGACACGGTCGGGCGACGTATTCGCCATGCCGTGATCCGACACCACCACGAGGTTGGTCGCAGTAGCGATGCCGCGCTGCTCGAGTCCCGCCACGAGGAGACCGATCATGCGATCGACGGTCCGGATGGCGGCGAGCGTTTCCGGCGCATCGGTCCCATACCGGTGCGTCGCATCGTCGACGTCGACGAAATACAGCGTGATGAGCGAGGGCCGCTCGTCCGGGGGAAGGTCGAGCCACGCGAGCACCTGTGCCACGCGGTCCTCATTGGGAATACGGCCGTCGTAGTCCCGCCAGTAGGTGGGCCGAATGCCCTGGATGGCCGCCTCGGTCCCGGGGAAGAAGAAGGCGGCGGCCACGAGTCCCTGTTTCTCGACCGTCACCCAGATGGGCTCGCCGCCCCACCAGCGGCCGTCAGTCACCGCCGACCGATCGCTCAGACTGAACCGGGCGTCGAAAACCGGATCGTACATGTTGTTCGCCACGATCCCGTGATGCTCGGCATACAAGCCCGTGGCAATGCTGTAGTGGTTCGGGAACGTCTTGGTCGGGAACACCGGGATGAGGTGCTCAGCCCGCACGCCCCGGGCCGCCAGCGCATCCAGGTTCGGC
>JBDHEI010000029.1:0-37647 GCA_039591075.1 Gemmatimonadota bacterium | reverse complement strand
CCTTGAGGAGCAGCGTCGGATCACTGATGACTGCGAGCGAAGGACGTGTGGCGACGTCCCGTGGGTGTTCCACCGCGACGGCAAGAAGATCAAGCACTACCGCCGCGCGTGGATCCGCGCCTGCAGGCGGGTAGGCGCCATCGGCGCCGACGCCCGCCCAAAGGTCCCACACGACCTCCGCCGCAGCGCAGCCCGCAGGATGGAGCAAGCTGGGCTACCCCGCAGCACCTCTCGCCGACTCATCGGCCACAAGACCGAAAGCGTGTTCCAGCGCTACGCGGTAGTGGCCTCCCACGATCTTCGCGCGGGAACCGAGAAGCTCGCCGCCTTGGACGAGCCCATTAGGCATACAATAGGCATAGCAGGCCCCTCCAAGTACGAAGAAGAGGTTCCCGCTGATGCGAGAACCCCTTCTGATCCAACCAGTTATGAAGATAGCGGAGGAGGGACTCGAACCCCCGACACGCGGATTATGATTCCGCTGCTCTAACCGGCTGAGCTACTCCGCCACGGTCTCGCGGACGGTCGGACCGACCCGCCAGCTGCCGGGGAGAAGTATACAAACATGCCGTTGCTCCCTCCAACCCGGGCTCCCACCTGGCGAAACGACGGGCAGGGGCAGCCCCCGAAGGCCGCCCCCGACCCACACTACGCGGCGCTCAGCGGGCCGCGAGCCGACCCGGCGCCGGCCAGATCCACGCGGCGACCCCCGCATGGTCCGACGGCCAGAGGGTGTAGCCCAGCGGGTGGGTGAAGATGTCGCCCACCTCCTCGCCGATCACCTCCACACTGCTCTGCCCCCCGAAGCCGGCCGCGCCCCAGCGGACGAACACGACGTCGAGCCGCTGGTCCAAGTCGGAGACCGTGTTGGACAGGTCCGCCACCTGACAGCAGGTCAGCCCGCCCACGCTGCCGGGCTCCCGCAGCCACAGGTCGCTGTAACCCGCATTGCGGAACATGCCGTAGCTGGCCGTCTTGCTCTGCGCCGGCGCATCGTGGTTGGCGGCCGAGTTGAAGTCGCCCACCAGCACGACGGGCCACGGGCTGTCGGCAAGCTCGGCAATCAGCTCGCCAGCCTGTTTCTCCTGCACGGCTGCGAACAGCTGGATCTCGAGATGCGTGTTCGCGAACCGTATCTTCTTGCCGTTCACCTCGGCGTCGATGTGCGCCCACCCGCGCAGATTGGGGAACACGACGCCGCCCACCGACAGCAGCTGCTGGTTGACGTAGTTCCCCGACGACGAGGCGAGCACGCCCACGCCGTCCCGGACGAGGATCGCGTCGGCGTCTTGGTAGGTAATGAACAGCCCGGGCTGAACAAAGTCGATTGGGAACATGAGCGCGACGTTTTGCGACCGCGCAGCTTCGACGTACACGTCACCCAACGCCGCCAACTCGGCCAGCAAGATCTGCATGAAATCCTGCGGGAACCCAAGGGCCGGTACGATCGTGCCGTCCCCCAAGGTTATGGCGTAGGTCGTCACCTCCTGGAGTCCCACCAGGTGCGGCTGCCTATCGTGAATCTCCTGCGCCAGCGCCTTGGCCCGTTGGGGGAAGTCGGTCTGCAGGACCTGCCCGAGCGCGGTCGCCAACGCGGTCGGGAGATCGGCCGTCGGATCGAGTAGGACGTCGATGTCGGCACCCAGATACAGATTGCGCGACATGACCACCACCGGCTCGCCGGCTAACACACCACCACTCCGGTTCAACTCCGGCTGAAATACCTGCGCGTCGTTGCACGCCGCGACAACGAGTGCCAGCACGGAGACCACAAGCCACTTGCGCATGGCCACCTCCGAATGTGAGTAGTCCGAATGGTGTTGCGACCCAGCACGGGCACGCCGTCGAGCCGTGTCGTGCCCGCAACGATGCGAAAGAGGCGGACGAGCGCGGCCGGCGTCCATCACCCGGCCGAGAGGCTTGCTCGTCCGCCGAAAAGCGGCGGGCGGAGCGGGAGAGACGCTCGCGCCCACTTTCCTACATACGCTCATCGGCGCAAGTGCCATGCCGAGTAGAGATGCGTGGTGAATTGTCGGGAATCGAGCTCCGTTGCACCGAGCCCGGACTACGGCACCCGCTCCACGCGATACAACATCTCTCCGGGTCGAAGGTATCCGAACAGCTCACGCGCCACCCGTTCCTGCGTGGCGGGGTCGGTCTCCAGCAGCCGCGCCCACGTGGTGAGGCTGTCTACCTCGGTGCGCAGTCGCGAAATGGCCTGCCGTTGCTCGTTCATATCGCGTTGGAGCTGCCACCAGTCGAGCGTTCCATACTCGCCGCCGAACACCCCGAAGGCGAGGCCTCCGACAACCACCGCCGCTGCCAGAAAGCGGCCGAGCCTCATAACCCGTAGATCGACCCGCCAGGATAGATGGCAAAGTCGTCCAGCTCCTCCGCAATCCTGAGCAGCTGATTGTACTTGGCGATCCGGTCGGTGCGGGAAGCACTTCCCGTCTTGATCTGCCCCGCCCCCGTCGCGACGGCGAGATCGGCAATGAACGTGTCTTCGGTCTCGCCCGACCGGTGCGAGATGACCGTCCCGTAGCTCGCGCCCTTGGCCAGCTCGATACACTGGAGCGTTTCGGTGAGCGTCCCGATCTGATTCACCTTGATCAGGATCGAATTGCCCACATCCTCCTCGATCCCGCGGGCCAGGCGGTCGGTGTTGGTGACGAACAGATCGTCGCCCACCAGCTGGACCCGCTCGCCAAGCGCCTCCGTGAGGAGCTTCCATCCATCCCAGTCGTCTTCGGCGAGACCGTCCTCCACTGATACGATCGGGTACGTGGTGATCCACTTCTCGTACAGCTTTACCATGTCTTCCGCGGATCGGCGTGATCCGTCACCCTTCTTGAAGACGTACTGCCCTTCCTGAAACAGCTCGCTCGCGGCCACGTCGAGCGCGATGGCCACATCGTCACCGGGCTTGTAGCCGGCGGCCTCGATGGCGGTGATGATCACGTCGAGCGCCGCCTCGTTGCTCGGCAGCATCGGAGCGAACCCACCCTCGTCTCCCACGGCCGTGGAGAGCCCGCCCTCGGTCAGGACTTTCTTCAGCGCGTGGAAGACCTCCACCCCCATGCGCAGTCCATCTTCGAACTCCTCGGCACCGATCGGGACCACCATGAATTCCTGTGCGTCCACGTTGTTCGAGGCGTGGGCACCGCCGTTCAAGATGTTCATCATCGGCACCGGCATGACCGCGGCCATCGGCCCGCCGAGATACCGGTAGAGCGGCAGACCCAGATCGTCGGCCGCCGCACGCGCCACAGCGAGCGAGACGGCGAGAATGGCGTTGGCGCCCAGGTTGCTCTTGTTGGGCGTGCCGTCCATGTCGAGCATCTCGAGGTCAACTTCCATTTGGTCGATGGCCTGCAACCCCTCGAGCCGGGGACCGATCACTTCGTTCACGTTGCGAACGGCCTGGAGCACGCCCTTGCCGAGGTAGCGTGCCGTGTCTCCGTCCCGCAGCTCCACCGCCTCGTGCTCGCCCGTCGAGGCGCCGCTCGGCACCGCGGCGAGTCCCTTCGCGCCGCTCGCGAGTCGCACTTCGGCCTCGATCGTGGGGTTCCCGCGGGAATCCAGGACCTCTCGTGCTGAAACGTCGATGATCGTGCTCATGAGGTCGCGCAACCTACCTTTCATCTTCTCCCGCGTCAACGCGGAATCGTTCCATCACGACGCGGGTCTGCTGCAGCAGTCGCTCCCGGTCGTCGTAGGTCAATCCTTCGGTCGGAATGGGCTCGCCGAAATACAGGGTCACGGAACCCCTCCGGACACCGATGCGTCCCTTAGGTTGTACCGCGAACGTCCCGGCTGAGTACACCGGCACGATCGGCACGCGGGACGCGATGGCGAACACGAACGGCCCTTTCTTGAATGGAAGGAGCTTGCCTGTTCGGCTGCGCGTGCCCTCGGCGAAGACTACCGCGCTCATCCCTTTTCGCACCGCCTGTGCCGCCTCCTCGTACGCCCCGAAGGCACGTGCGCGGTTGCCCCGGTCGATGAAGATCTGGCCGGCGGCCCGCATGGCCTGTCCCAACACCGGCAATTTCGCCATCTCCTTCTTCGCCACGAACCGGAGCTTCCCGGGAAGCGTCGCGGCCAGGGCCAGAATGTCAAAGAACGACTGATGGTTGGACACGAACACTGCGGGGCCCTTCGTCGGCACGTGCTCGAGCCCCTTGGTCTCAACCGTCACGCCCGCCGCCCGGATCAGCTTCTGCGCCCAGCGTCGTCCGGCCTGATCGTAGAGTCCGTCCTCCTCGTTCGGCACACCGAGGTATCCGGCAACGATGCACTTGACACCGTAGTACACGGTGACCACCAGGAGGGCGACGAGATACCGGACCGAGTAGAGCATCGTCACCAAAAATGCCGGAAACCCTGCGGCAGGTCGACGGGTGACCCCTGGGCGAACACATGAACGCCGTGACCCGGCGCGACGGTGCCGATCCGGGTGAACGGCACCGCAAACTGCTCGACGAACTCCACCGCCTCGGCGTCACCAAAGGGCGCTGGGAGCGCGACCAGCAATTCGTACTCTTCCCCGCTCACGAGCGCGTCGTCTTCCGACCCGGCCGCTGCATGGATCGGCACGGCTTCACGATCGATCCGACACGCCACCCCCGATGCCGCCGCGAGGTGGCCGGCATCAGCCACGAGCCCGTCAGACAGATCGATCATCGCACGCGCACCGGCGGCCTCGAGCCAGCGGGCCTCCGCGATTCGCGGCACGGGATGGGCGAACCGCTCGCGCGCGCGCACCCCCGGCTCGTGCCCGGCTGCCCACGCCGCCAACGCGGCGCCGGGGCCACCCAGCGCCCCCGTCACCCACAGTGCGTCGCCGGGCTTGGCCCCCGAGCGGCGGACCGGGCGGGCCACGATGCCGACGACCGTCACGTCGACCACGAGCTGCTCGCTCCGTACCAGGTCGCCACCCCACACCATGGCACCCACGGCGTGCGCCGCGTTCCCGATGCCGTCCATCAGGTCGGCCACCGCTCGCTCGTCCCACCCCGGCGGCACCCCCACGCTCGCCAGCACGCCGGCGGGCACGGCGGCCACCGCAGCGAGATCCGACAGCGCGGCTGACGCCACCCGCCACCCCAACTCGGTATGACCCAGCCACTCCTCCCGAAAATGCGTGCCCTCTACGGTGAGGTCGGTCGAGACGGCGAGCTGCTCGCTTCCGATCTGCACGATCGCGCAGTCGTCGCCGGAGGGTGCGGCGCGGGTCCCCAACCGCTCCCACACCGCACGGATCCGGTCGAACTCCGCTCCCGAACCGAGGCCCGCGTGCGGCACGCCGCTCACGGCACCACGACGTCCTTCCGCAGGCGCACCAATCCGGCATCGGTGCCTACCCAGAGGTACTCGCCGGTGGCCCCGATCCGACGAATGGGGCCGGGCAGGTCGCCCGGCACGGCGAGAAACCGGTACGCCCGGCCGGCGAACCCGAACCACGCGAGCCCGCGGATCCCTGCTATCCACACGCCGCCAGCCTCGGCGAACAGCGACGAGATCTCGCCGATCTCACCGAGTGGCCGCTCGACCGTCCAGTGTCCATCTGGATCCCTCCACGCGATGCGGTCGGCGAGCGCCGCCACCACGGTATCTCCCACCACGGCGAGCGCCATGACCGGGCTCGCGAGCAACGGCTCCTCGGCCACCGCGGCCGGCACCCGGATCGTCTCGTCTCCTTGGCGCAGCACGCCGAGTCCCCGGTCGCCGCCCACCCAGATTGCGTCTCCCAAGGCCGTCACCGCGTACAGCGGCTCGCGGACCGCGGCGTCCGCCACCATAGCGTCACCCTCCCGCTCGTCGACGAAGACGAGTCCCCGCTCGGTCGCCGCCCAGATCCCCGTGCGGCCAGCGGCCAGGGCGTACACCCGCTGCGCCTCCCCGATCACCCCAACTGCCATCCGCCGAGTCTGGCCGCCCGGCACGATCCGCCACAGCCCGCGATCGGTTGCCGCCCACAAGTCGTCGTTCTTGACCACGAGGTCGAAGACCACCTCGAAGCGGAATCCCGTGGCGGGTGGGCCCTCCTCGTAGTCGTATTGCTGCAGGTCCTTCGCCACGTGCGCGAGCCACGCGCGCCGCGCTCGTGCGCCACTTCCCACCCACACACCGCCTGCGGTGGGCTCGACAGCGGCCACGCCGTCCGACGGCAGGCCGAACGGAAGCCGTCCGATTTCCAGCGTCGTCGGATCGACCCGAAGCACTCCGTAGCCATCGGTGCCGACGAAGATCTCCCGGGTGTATCGCATCTCTGCCGCAGCGGTGAAGCGGTACCGGCGCAGACGCTCGTCGGTGAGGGCAAGTGTCGATCGTGCGACGAGACTCGGCATCCGCTCCAGGATGGCCTCAACCGATCCGGCTCGAAGCTGGCGTCCAGAAGGCGGGAGGGGTCCGGCATCCATCGGCATCAGGCTACCCGGTGTGAGTAGTCGCCACCCAGACCGGCTTCGCACGTAGAGACCGCGTAACGGGTCTGCGCTGTCGAACATGAGGTCCCACACGCCGCCGCCCACCGACACGTCGTCGAACGACCGGAGGTGCGGATCGTAGCGGGAGACACCCAGCGCGGTCCCGATCCACAGCGATCGATCGGTGGGATCGACGATCGCGGTTCTTGCCGACCCGACGGGGTACCCGGGCGGAAGCGGAACGGGCGGCTCCCAGCGATGAAAGCGGGTGTCGTAGACCCCGATGCCGCCGCGGGTCACCACGTAGACGAGGTCGGACCCCGCGGCGAGGGCCTCAACATACGAGAAATCGGCGAGAACCACCCGCTCTTCGGGACGCCACAGATACGACTGCGCCGAGAGGGGTACCCCCCACGCCGCCAGCGCGAGCAGCGTGGCGCCAATCCGCATCACACCAACGCCGGTGGGGGAAGCTCGAGCAGGATCGGGGGCATGATGGCGGCAGGCTCCGCCAGGCGCCGCCACACTTCGGGCACGGCGGCCAGCACGTCCGCCGGGCGGGTGGCCCGCACCGAATGCAGCTCCGACGCCACTTCCGCTCCCCGACCCAGGGTAAACGCGCCGAGCGCCGCCGCGTCGTGGGGATCGAGCCCGCGCGCCAGGAACCCGGCGATGAACCCGGCCAGCAAATCACCGCTGCCGCCGGTGGCCAGCGCGGGGTTGCCGGTCGCGATCACGCGCAACGGACGGTCGGCAGTGGCGATCACGGTGGGCACGCCCTTGAGCAGCACGGTCGTCGCGGCGGTGGTCGGCGCTGCGGCTGCGGCCCCGAACCGATCTTCACCGAGCATGGAGCCGAGCTCGGGAAACGCGGCGCGGAACTCGCCAGGATGTGGCGTGAACACCCGGGGCGCGGTCCCCGCACCGAATGCGTCCTTCCCCGTCTGCAACGCGTCGGCGTCGATCACGACTGGCGAGCGCGCCTCTGCCAGCACCGCTCGAACGAACGCTGCACGCTCCGGAGCCCGCCCGAGCCCGGGACCCACCACGAGCGCATCCGCCCAGCCGATCGCCTCACGCAGGTCGGGCTCGAGAGCATCGCCGAGTGCCGTCGTCACGGTGAGCGCGTCGGGGAGCATGCCTTGCGCGGCCTGCACCGTGGTGGGAGCCGCGGCGATCTTGACCAGGCCTGTGCCCACGGCAAACGCCGCCGACGCGGCGTGCAACGCCGCTCCCGCCATGCCCTGGGCACCACCAATTACAACCACATGGCCCCGATCTCCCTTGTGCATGTCGGCCCGGAATGGCGGAAGCTGGGCACGGGCCTCGGCGTCGCCGAAGAGGGTGGGCCAGGCCGGATCGGGGAGTGGAAAGCCGATGTCCACGACGACGACTTTACCGCACCAGTCGCGTTGCAAGAGGTGACCGCGGCGAATACCGCCGAACGTCACGCTGAGGTCGGCCCGCACGGGGCCGTGCGCTTCGCCCGTTGAGAGATCGAGACCCGTGGGTCCGTCGATGGCGACGATGGGGCCGCGATGTCCGGCCACACGGGTCGCCAGCGCCGCCAGCTCGCCTCGCGGTGCGCCGGTGGCGCCCGTTCCGAGCAACGCGTCCACCACGATCCCAACTGGGGGCCACTCGGCATCGAGACCGAGGCACGGGATCCCGTCCTGCAAGGCCAGCGTCCGGTTCGCCGCACAGTCGGGTGTTCGGTCGTGCTCGCTCTCGGCAACCCACACCGTTGCCCCGCTCGCGACGAGCGCGCGCGCGACGACCCATCCGTCGCCGCCGTTGTTACCGTGACCGGCCGCGATCAGGATGCCGTCGCGCAGCGGTGTGGGGTAATCTCGCGCCACGAGTCCCGCCACGGCCCTGCCGGCTGCCTCCATTAGCACCCGACTCGGGATGCCGGCATCGGCACGAGCGCGCTCATCCCACTGGGCTGCCTGGGATGCGTCAAGGACGGGAATCAACATGGCGCTTACGACTCAGCCCCCCTGCGAGCCTCTGCGCCGGACCAGCGCCGATGAGCGCAGGACCGGGCGAGCTCCAAGGAGGGCTCGTGGCGAGGGCGATTTCCGGGAGCGCTGCGACGGTCTACTTGAAGCTCTGACCGATCGCGCGGCCGAAGGAAATCTCCCCGTTGTCAATTCGCAGATTGAACCCGCACTCCGGGTTCATGCAGGCCCATGCCTTGTACATGATGGGAGCCCCGTCGCGCCCGTAGTCCGAGAGCGGGATCAACACCCCCTTCTCGCACTTCAGGCAGGTCGGCAACTGCTTCTCCTCCATACTGCGTCCTCCCTTTCCCCTAAAACCGACCGCGTCTACGGTCCGATGCCGACGGCCACTGTTCGCTGGCGCTCAGGTACGCTCGCCCACTCCCGCGCGGACACCGCCCCAGGGGTAGTCCCCGTCGAACGCCTGCGCGAAATCGAACACGCCGTCGAAATCCTCGATCCGGTCGTTCGGATGCCGGATGAGGAGCCCTACGTCGATCAGGACGAACACGATTTGGCCGAGATCCGCGGTGGACTCGACGCCCCAGTGGGACAGCACCGTCCGAGCCGTGAGCCCGTACTGGCGAATGGCGAAATCGCGGCACGACAATGCGAGCTCTGCACCGGCGATGTGTCGCCTGACCTTGTGACGCTGCTGACAGTACTCCAGCGCTGCCAACACGAACAGGTAGGCCCGCTCGTGAAAGCGGCCGTCGCGGTCGCGGATCCGCGCTATCAGCTCGTCGGCAATGACCAGATCGTCCATTGTACGTAAGGTGGGAGCCTCCCCCGCCCAGAGCAAGGGCCTGGATCAACCCACGGCCACCGGAGCGCCATACAGCGGGAACGCGTGCGACAGCTCGCGAACCTGCCGACCCACCCGCTCGATCGTGGTGTCCGTCGGCGCCCGCAAGAGCTGGTCGATCAGCTCGGCAATACGCTGCATCTCCGAGGTCCCCATTCCCCGAGTGGTGAGCGCCGACGTGCCGAGCCGCATGCCGCTCGTCACGAACGGCGAGCGTCCGTCGCCCGGAACGGTGTTCTTGTTGACGTGAATGCCCGCCTGCCCCAGCGCTTCTTCGGCGTCCTTCCCCGTGTACTCCCGGTCCCGGAAATCCACCAGCAGGAGGTGCGTGTCGGTGCCGCCCGACACCAGCCGGTACCCGCGGTCGGTCAGCGCCTCGCCCAGCGCGCGGGCGTTGGCGACGACTTCTTTGGCGTACGTCCTGAAACCGGGGGTCAGCGCCTCGGAAAACGCGACGGCCTTGGCGGCGATCGCGTGCTCGAGCGGACCGCCCTGGGTGCCGGGGAACACCTGCTTGTCAATCGCCTTCGCGACCGCAGCCCGACTCAGGATGAAGCCGCCCCGGGGACCGCGCAGTGTCTTGTGCGTGGTGCTGGTCACGATGTCGGCGTGCGGCACCGGCGACCCGCACACTCCCGCGGCCACGAGGCCTGCGAAGTGTGCCATGTCCACCATGAACGTGGCGCCGACCTCCTGGGCGACGGCGGCAAATCCGGCGAAATCGATCTCGCGCGGATAGGCGCTGCCGCCCGCAATGACCAGCCGTGGCCGTTCGGCCAGCGCCTGCTCCCGCACCCGGTCCAGATCGATACGGCCCGAAGTCTCGTCCACGCCGTACTGCACGGCGCGGAAGAGCCTCCCGCTCGCGTTGACCTTGGCACCGTGCGTCAAATGCCCGCCGTGCGTCAAGAGCATCCCCATCAGGGTATCGCCCGGCTCCAGCACCGCCAGAAACGCGGCCATGTTGGCCTGTGCGCCGCTGTGCGGCTGCACGTTGGCGTGATCGGCGCCGAACAGGTCCAGCGCGCGGTCGATGGCCAACTGCTCGATCTCGTCGACCACCTCGCAGCCGCCGTAGTAGCGCTTCCCCGGATAGCCCTCGGCGTACTTGTTGGTCAGGACCGAGCCCAGGGCCTCGAGCACGGCGCGAGACACGAAATTCTCGCTCGCAATGAGCTCCAGTCCCTGCTCCTGGCGCGCAACCTCGCGTCGGATCAGCGCGTGGATGGTGGGATCGGCCGCCTCCAGCGGCTGCATGCGTTTCGTCACATCCCCCATGGTGATTCCCCTAGTGACGTACCTTCGCGACCGCCTCGGAGAGGCGCTGCTCGGCCAGCAAATCGGCCGCGTGGTAACTCGGAATGCCCCGCTCGCTCGCGAGCTGCAGCACGCGAAGGATCGTGTCGTAGATCTCCGACGCCTTCCGGTGCGCTCGCTCGAGGCTCCAACCCTCCACCTCGGCGTTCACGTTGATGAGCCCGCCAGCATTGATGGCGTAGTCGGGAGCGTAAATGACCCCGCGCTCGTGCAACACGTCACCGTGCCGCTCCTGATGGAGCTGGTTGTTCGCCGCGCCAGCGATGATGTCCACCTGGAGTACCGGAATGGTATCGTCGTTGATCACCGCTCCCAGCGCACATGGCGCGAAGATGTCGGCCGTCGCCCCGTAGATGTCGCGCGGCGCGACCGCCACCGCGGCGAACTCGTCGACGACCCTCTGGACCTTCCCATCGTCGATGTCCGACACGATCAGTTTGGCGCCTTCCTCGTGCAGGTGCATGCAGAGGTAGTAACCCACATGGCCGCATCCCTGCACTGTCACGGTCTTGCCGGCAAGCGAGTCCTTGCCGTAGGCGACCTTGGCGCACGCCTTCATCCCGCGATAGACCCCGAGAGCCGTCACCGGCGAGGGATCGCCAGAGCGGCCGGCCAGACCCACCACGTGGTCCGTCTCGTGCCGGATGAACTCCATGTCGTGCGTACCGGTACCCACGTCCTCGGCCGTGATGTAGCGGCCACAGAGCGACTGCACGTGCCTCCCGTGCGCCCGGAAGATCGGCTCGCGATTGCGCGCCTTGGGATCGCCCACGATCACGCTCTTGCCGCCGCCCAGATTGAGGCCGCCGAGCGCCGCCTTGTACGTCATCCCGCGCGACAGGCGCAGCACATCGATCAGGGCCTCGAGATCGCTCTCGTAGTGCCACATGCGTGTGCCGCCCAGCGCAGGACCCAAGGCGGTGTTGTGGATCGCAATAATCCCGCGGTATCCGGCATCGCGATCGTTCCAGATACTCACCTGCTCGTGGCGGTGTTCGCCGATCAGCTCAAAGAGTCCGTCGTTCAAAGACTTGGTTATCTCCGCTCTACTTGGGGTAGAGCCCCCGTGCAATGACGATTCGCTGGACTTCGCTCGTTCCTTCATAGATCTCAGTCACCTTTGCGTCGCGAAACAGCCGTTCAACAGGATAGTCGCGCATGTAGCCATAGCCCCCGTAGACCTGCACCGCCTGATTGGTCACCCACATGGCGCTTTCGGTGGCGAAGAGCTTGGCCATGCTCGCGCGCTCGGTCACCCGCATGCCGTTCTCGACGGCGCGTGCAGTCTCGAACAGTAACGCCCGTGACGCCGAGATACGGCTCACCATGTCCGCCATCTTGAAGCGGACCGCCTGGAAATCCTTGATTGGCTTCCCGAACTGCTGACGCTCCGCCCCATACCGGACCGCGTGCTCCAGGGACGCGCGGGCGATGCCGATGGCCTGTGCGGCCACCCCCATCCGCCCCAAGTCGAGTGCCTGGAGCGCGTATCGAAATCCCTCCCCCTCCTTCCCCAACAAGTGCTCACCGCTCAACCGCACATCGTGCAACGCCACGGTCGTCGTGCCCGACGACCGCAGACCCATCTTGTCTTCGGGCTTCCCGGACACCACGCCCGGGGTGTCCGACGGCACCAGAAACATCGTCATCCCGCGATGACCCAGGCGGGACTCCGGCGAGTCGGTGCGCACCAGCATGACCAGGAGGTTCGCACGGTCGCCGTTCGTGACCCAGGTCTTCTCCCCGCTCAGCACCCACTGGTCGCCGTCGCGCACTGCTTGCGCTCGAACCGCCGCGGCATCGGAGCCCGCCCCCGCCTCGGAGAGGGAGAACGCGGCAAGCACCTCCCCGCTCGCCATCGCCGGCAGCCACTGCTGCTTTTGCGCGTCGGTCCCGTGCGCCGTCAGAATCGAGACCGGCAGCGAATTGTGCACCGAGAGGGTGATCGACGTGGCCGCGTCGGCCGTGGCAAGCTCCTCCAGCACGAGCAGGTACGTCAGCGTATCGAGCCCGAGCCCGCCGAACGCCTCGGGCACCCGCATCCCGAAGAATCCCAACTCCGCCAGCTGCCGCATCACCGACTCGGGATACCGCCTCTCCCGGTCCCAGTCGGCAGCGTAGGGCGCGATCTCCTTCTGCGCAAACTCCCGCGCCAGCCGCACGATCTCCTGTTGCGACTCGTCCAGGTCGGAGATGAACGGCTCAATGATACTCATAGAACCCGTGGCCAGTCTTGCGTCCCAGCCGGCCCGCAGCCACCATCTTCCGCAGCAGCGGGCACGGCCGATACTTCGAGTCGCCCAGACCGGCGTGCAGGACTTCCAGAATCGAGAGGCACACGTCCAGGCCGATCAGGTCCGCCAGCGCCAGCGGTCCCATCGGGTGGTTCATCCCGAGCCTCATCACCGTGTCGACAGCCTCCGGCGCCGCCACGTTTTCCATGACGCAGTAGACGGCCTCGTTGATCATCGGGAGGAGGATCCGGTTCGCCACGAATCCCGGGTAGTCGTTCACCTCGACCGGCGTCTTGCCCAAGGCCGTCGCCATGTCCACGACCACCTTCATGGTCTCGTCGGATGTGCCCAGCCCCCGGATGACTTCCACCAGCTGCATCATCGGCACCGGATTCATGAAGTGCATTCCAATCACCTTGTCGGGACGCGATGTCCGGGCCGCGATCTGCGTGATGGAAATCGACGACGTGTTCGAGGCCAGAATCGTGGTCTGGGGCGTCACGCGATCCAGCTCTTCGAAGATCGCAAACTTGATCTCTGCCTGCTCGCTCGCCGCCTCGATCACCAGCTCGACACCGGCGGCGGCATCGAGCGCGGACGCCGCCGCGATACGGCCCAGCGCGGCATCGCGGTCCGCCGCGGTGAGACTGCCCTTCTTGATCTGCCGATCCATGTTCTTGCGGATGGTCGCCAGCGCCTTCTCCACCTGCGCCTCGACCACGTCCACCAGGGTCACGTCCCATCCGCCTTGCGCAAAGACGTGAGCGATCCCGTTGCCCATCGTCCCTGCCCCGATCACCGCGACGCGTGTCATGTCGGCTCTGCCTCCCCGACTCGGGCCGCTCGGCGGCCGAACCAGATCAGTGCACCCCCATGGCGACCGAGGCCGCGATCCCACCTTCGGGTCCGAACGATCCCCCCGTCACCCACGACACTCGGCCGGTAAAGAACTCCAACCCTGGCAACTCGAGCGCGATCCCACTCACCGGGGCGTCCGCGCCGAGCGCCAACCCACCGTTCCATCCAAAGTGAACGCCCCACGCGGCCGGAAGTGCCCCGGGCGTGAAGAACGCCGCACTCAGCACCAGCGACGCGAGCCCGATGTTGGCGAGCCCGACCGCCGATACGTCAGGATTGGGGAGATGCGCGGCCGCGAACGCGACTGCCAACAGCACACTCGCCCCCACCCTCCCACACGGCTCCGCGAGCCGCGCCAACGGATAGCCCCGGAACACCAACTCTTCGGCCAGGGCGGCCACCGCGAGCCCAACCCCAACGCGACCGGCCGCGGCGACATAGGCGCCAACGGGCTCGCCGGTCATCTCGATCCGCGCCTGCCCCGCCACGACCGCCAGGGCCAGCGCCAGCGCGGCCATCGCGAGCCCGACCCCCATCGCGTGCAGCCAAGCCGTACCGTTCCGGGACCCCTGCAGCCACCCGATACGGCGCCAAGTGCTCCACCCTTGGCCCACTTGGATCGCGTTGACGAGCACTGCCGCGGCCACGAGCGGCAAGACCCCCACCGCAAGACCCATCGATCCTTCCAGCCACGCGCGGGGCACCGCAGCCCCCAGCGCGATGGCGATGACCGCGACCGATCCGTAGAACGCCAGGACCGCGGCCAGCGCCGAAACGAAAGCGCGCGCCCTCAAAGGAGCGCGCGCATCGACTCAGCAAATCGCCGAACGATCAGGCCGGCGATGACGAGTTTGACGACATCCAGCAGCAGGAACGGGACCGACCCCAGGGCCATAGCCGCCGACACGTCGCCGGTCAGGATGGCAAGCTGCGCCACACCACCAGCGTGAATCGCGACGAGTCCCGCCACGAGCCCTAGTGCCAGGCGCCCCCACGAGCGCCCGTTCCCGGCGAGCACCGGGACCAGGGCGGCTGCCAGTGGGTAGGCCAGCAGATATCCGCCCGTTGGCCCGATGAGCCGGGCGAATCCCGGCACGCCCATCGGCGCGAACATCGGCAGGCCAGCCCCGCCCAGCAGCAGGTACGCCACCATGCTGGTTGCGCCGAGTCGCGGCCCGAGGAGCGCGCCCACGATCAGCACCGCGGGCACCTGCAGAGTCACGGGCACCGGAGTGCCCGGCAGCGGCACGGCCACCTGCGCGCCCACGGCCACGAGGATCGCGCCCGCGAGCACCGCCAGCGCCCGCCGCACGACAGTGCTCGGCGTCATGACGAGCCGTACGGTCGATTGGATGTCGTTCATCACGTCCGCTCCACGCTGAGAGCCACAGCGTTGCCGCCACCCAGACACAGCGTCGCCAGGCCCGTCGATTGATCGCGATCTTGCATCGCGTACAACAAGGTAGTGAGAATGCGCGCCCCGCTCGCCCCGATGGGGTGACCCAGGGCCACGGCACCCCCGTTGACGTTCACCCGATCCCAATCCCACCCGAGACCGTTCCCGTCGGCGAGAGCCTGCACCGCAAACGCTTCGTTGGCTTCGATCAGGCCGTAATCAGCGATGTCGGCCTTCGTCTTGGCCAGCAGGGCCTTCACGGCACCGATCGGCGCAAAGAATATGTCCTTCGGTGGGCCGCCCGCGGCCGCGTACCCGCTGATGCGCGCCACGATCGTGAGACCGTGTGCCGCGGCGAACGCCTCGGACGTCACCACCAGCGCGCTCGCCCCGTCGTTCAGCCCGGGGGCGTTCCCAGCAGTCACCGTGCCATCCTTCTGGAACACCGGCTTGAGCTTGCTCAGCACCTCGAGCGACGTGTCGGCCCTCGGGCCTTCGTCGGTATCCACCACCGTCGTGCCTTTGCGCCCGGGCACCTCCACCGGCACGATCTCGGCCTTGAACCTCCCGCGCTCGATCGCCGCCACTGCTTTTTTGTGACTGTTCAGGGCGAACTCGTCCTGCTCGGCCCGGGAGATCTTGGCCTTCGTCGCCGTATACTCGGCATAGCTGCCCATCACATTGTCGCCGAACGAGCACCACAGTCCGTCGAACTGCAGGCCGTCGACGAGCTTGGTGTCTCCGTACTTGACGCCCCCCCGCAATCCGTACAGGTAGTGCGGCGCGTTGGACATCGACTCCATGCCGCCGGCCACGACACACTGCGCGTCGCCCGCCTTGATTGCCTGCGATGCGAGCATCACGGCCTTGAGCCCCGAGCCGCACACCTTGTTGACCGTGAGCGCGGGAATCGTATCGGGAACGCCGCCGTGAATCGCCGCCTGCCGGGCCGGCGCCTGCCCGGCGCCACCCTGAATCACCATGCCCATGATGACTTCGTCCACCGCCCCGGCCTCGACGCCGGCGCGGGCCACGGCCTCGCGAATCGCAAGGGCCCCCAATTGCGTCGCCGGCAACGGACTCAGCCCGCCCAGAAACCGCCCCACGGGGGTTCTCGCGGCGCTCACGATGACGGGGGTTGTCGCCTTGCTCACGGTTGGAATCCTCCCCTCGATCCCCTCCCAGGGTCATGCCACAGACGCAATTACCCGCGGAAGTTAACGGCACGGTGAGACCGGCTCAAGGAAGGTAAACGGCGAGAAATCGGTCAGATCGGAGCTTAGGACGCGGGGAGTGCCCGGGTGCGGATCAACTCCAGCAGGCGCTCCTCGAAGCCATCCACTGGGATGACTTCCTGCTTCTTGGTCGCCCCGCGGGCACGCACCGCCACGGTGCCGTCGGCTACCTCGCGCTTTCCGACAACGGCCATGAACGGCACCTTCATCAGCTCCGCGTCGCGAATCCGGTAGTTGAGCGTGTCGTTGCGGTCGTCAACAGTGGCCCGGATCCCACTGGCGGTGAGCCGCTCCGTTACGGCCCGCGCCGCTTCGGCCTGGTCTTCGGTGATCGGGATGACCCGCACCTGCTCCGGTGCCAGCCAGACGGGAAACGCGCCCGCAAAATGCTCAATGAGGCACCCCACGAACCGCTCGACGGTGCCGAGGATGGCCCGATGGATCATGACGGGTCGATGGGCACGGTTGTCGGCACCCGTATACTCGAGCGCGAACCGCTCGGGCAGCTGGTAGTCCAGCTGGATCGTGGTCCCCTGCCACTCGCGGCCGATCGCGTCGCGCAGCTTGACGTCGATCTTCGGTCCGTAGAACGCTCCGCCGCCCTCGTCCATCCCGTACGTCAGGCCCTTGCGGTCGAGCGCGCGCTGCAGGGCCGACTCGGCCACCTCCCACTGGGCGTCGTCGCCGATCTTCTTCTCGGGCCGAGTGGCGAGGTCGAGCCGGTACTCGAACCCAAACGTCTCGCGCAGCACGAAGTCGGTCAGGTCGAGCATCCGGTAGATCTCGTCCTCGATCTGGTCCTCGCGGCAGAACACGTGCGCGTCGTCCATGGTCAGCATGCGCACCCGTAAGAGACCGTGCAGGGTCCCCGACAGCTCGTTGCGATAGACGTTCGCGATCTCCGCCAGTCGCACCGGAAGGTCGCGGTACGAGCGCTGCCTCGCCGCGTAGATGAGCGTGTGCATCGGGCAGTTCATCGGCTTCACCCGATACCGCACGTCTTCCGCCTCCCCGCCGGCCGAGCCCATGGCCGGGAACTGCTGATCCTCGTACAGGGGCAGATGTCCCGAGCGCAGAAACAGATCCTCGCGAGTGACATGGGGCGTGTACACGAACTCGTAGCCCCGCTTCCTGAGCTCGTCCTCGATGAAGCGGCGGAGCTCGAACTGCACGGTCGCCCCGCGGGGGTGCCACAGGATCATCCCGGGACCGACGTCGTCCTGGACGCTATACAGGTCGAGCTGCTTGCTCAGGACCCGGTGGTCGCGTCGCTCGGCCTCCTCGAGGCGCCGCAGGTACTCGTCGAGATCCTTCTTGGAGAACCACGCTGTGCCGTAGATGCGCTGGAGCATCTGGCGCCGGGAATCGCCGCGCCAGTAGGCGCCAGCGGCGTGGAGCAACTTGAAGTGCTTGACCCGAGCCGTGCTGGGCACGTGGGGGCCGCGGCACAGGTCCACGAACGGTCCGTCGGTGTACACCGAAATGACCTCGTCCTCCCCGAACTCCTCGAGCCGCTCCAATTTCAGCGGATCGTCCTTGAACCGCGCGCGCCCCTCGTCGCGGTCAACCTCCTCCCGCTCGAAGGGGTAGTCGGCCGCCGTGACCTCCAGCATCTTGCGCTCGATGACCTCGAGGTCTTCAGGAGTGAACGGGCGCGGGACCTCGAAATCGTAGTAGAAGCCGTCCTGGATGGGCGGGCCGAAGCCGATGTTGGCCTCGGGAAACAGCTGCCGCACCGCCGTCGCCAGCACGTGGGCAGCGGAGTGGCGCACCACGTTGAGCGCGTCCGGGTGGTCCTCGGTCAGCACCTCGAACGCCGCGTCGCGGCTGATGGGACGATCGAGGTCCCACACCTCTCCGTCAACGCGGGCCGCTACCGCTGCCCGGGCCAGACGGGGCCCGATCGACTCGGCAACGGCGCGCGCGGTGGTGCCCGCGGGCGCCGGGCGTACGGTTCCATCTGGCAACGTCAGATTGATGGGTTTCGGCATGCGTGAATATGCGGAGGAGTAGAGGGACCCTTGCGTCGTGGAAGATGCACGGATACCAAAGGATTACGATCAAACGTATAATTGTACTATGGACCATCTGCGGGTGCTACGGGGACATCGCGTGATTCGCGTTCCCAACCGGAATCGAGATTGGATGGGGCTCACGCTCACGGCCGCCGTGGGGGTGGGTCTGGGCGTCTTCGCCGGTATGGCCATCGGACAACTGCTGGGGAGCGTCGACACCGAGCGGGTCCGTCACGCCGTGGGCCGCCGCTTGCGGCGGTCCGGAGCGGACTCGGACGCGCCGGCCGACGGCGAGCTCGAGCGTGCGGTGAACGGTGCGCTCAGCGAGAACGCCACGACCCGACACCTCGCAGTCCGGGCCCACGCCCTCGGCGACGGGATCGTCGAGTTGACGGGCACCGCACCCGATCCGGAAGCCCGCGCCCTCGCCGGCACCATCGCGCGCGGCGTGGCGGCGTCTGGCGTCGTCGTCAACCGGATCCTCGTCGAGGGTGAAGCGCCCGGATCCAGCCGACGCAAGCCCCCGCGGGCAGGCTGACGGCGACCCGCACGCGACGCTCGCCGATTTCCACGAACCCAAACCACGTCCCCAGTCCCCGATGACTTTGCCGGACCTGGCAACGAAATACGACCCTTCCGCGATTGAGCGCGCGATCTACGACCGGTGGATCGAGGCCGGCGTGTTCACGGCCCAGGTCGACACTGAGCGGGAGCCGTACGTCATCGTGATCCCCCCGCCAAACGTGACCTCGGTACTCCACATGGGTCACGGGCTGAACAACACGCTTCAGGACGTGTTCATCCGCTACCGGCGCATGACCGGCCGCGAGGCGCTGTGGCTTCCGGGCACCGACCACGCCGGCATTGCCACGCAGAACATCGTGGAGCGTGCCCTCGCGAGTGAGGGGCGCCGGCGGCAGGATCTGGGGCGCGAGCAGTTCGTGGAGCGGGTGTGGGCGCACGTGCGGGAGACCGGCGGCAGCATCATCGACCAGCTCAAGGCGCTGGGCTGTTCTTGCGACTGGTCGCGCACCCGGTTCACGTTCGATGACGCCTACTCGACGGCCGTGCGCCGCGTGTTCGTGCACCTGCACCGCGAAGGGCTCGTGTATCGCGGCCATCGCGTGATCCACTGGTGTCCCCGCTGCCTCACCTCACTTTCCGACGAAGAGGCGGAGTTCCGGGAGCGTGACGATCACTTGTACTACATCCGGTATCCGTTCGTGGGATCGGGCGATCGCGACGGGGCGGTCGTCGCCACGACCCGGCCCGAGACGATGTTCGGCGACGTGTGCCTGGTGTATCACCCCGACGACGACCGCTTTGCCGGGCTGCGCGGAGCGACCGTCGAGATTCCGCTGTCCAAGGTGCCCATCCCGATCGAGCAGAGCACCGCCGTCGAGCGGGAGTTCGGCACGGGCATGCTCAAGGTGACGCCGGCCCACGATGCCAACGACTTCGACATCGCGGCCGCGCTCCCCGGCGACTACGGCACACCGGCCATCATGACCGACGACGCCCGCATGGCTGACGACCCACGGGTGCCGAAAGCACTGCGCGGTCTGGACCGTGACGAGGCGCGACAGCGCATCCTCGACCTGCTGAAGGCGGCGGGATTGCTGGTGAAGGTGGACCCGTACGGGCACGCGGTGCGCCACTGCTACCGGTGTCACACCGTGGTCGAGCCGCGGCTCTCGGATCAGTGGTTCGTGAAGATGCGACCGCTCGCGCAGCCCGCACTCGACGCCTACCGCGACGGCAAGCTCACCTTCGTGCCGGATCGCTGGGGCAAGGTCTACGAGCACTGGCTCACCGAAATTCGGGACTGGAACATCTCGCGTCAGCTGTGGTGGGGGCACCGGATTCCGGCGTGGTACTGCGAGGCCGACGGGTGCGACCACATCACGGTGGCGATGGAGCCGCCCGGGGCCTGTGAGCAATGCGGCGGACCCGTGCGCCAGGACGACGATGTGCTGGACACGTGGTTTTCGTCGTGGCTCTGGCCGTTTGCCACCATGGGCTGGCCGGACCGGACCCCGGACCTCGCGCGGTTCTACCCGGGCCACACGCTGGTTACCGGCCCGGACATCATCTTCTTCTGGGTCGCCCGCATGGTGATGGCGGGCTACTACTTCCTCGACGAGCGGCCATTCGACACGGTGTACCTGAACGGGATCGTGCGTGATCCCCAGCATCGGGCGTTCTCGAAGTCGCTCGGCAACGGGATCGACCCGCTCGAGGTGGTGGAGTCGTACGGGGCCGATGCCTTGCGGTTCACGATCGTGGCCGGCGCCGGGGCCGGCACCGACGTCATCATGGACCGCACCGATCTGGACGCGACGTTCGCCGCCGGCCGCAACTTCGCCAACAAGCTGTGGAATGCCGGACGGCTCATCCTGTCCCAGCTGGGAGATGCCCCGCCGCCGATCGATGCGCTGGACCCGTCCGACCTCACCCTGGCCGATCGCTGGATCCTGTCGCGATGCCAGCGCGCGGTGCAGGAGGCGACGCTCGCGTTGGAGCGCTTCCGGCCCAACGACGCGGCCAACGTGGCCTATCACTTCGTGTGGGACGAGCTTGCCGACTGGTACCTCGAGCAGGTGAAGCCGCGGCTGTACGGGTCGGCCAAGGGCACTGCGGTGGCCCAAGCCATCCTGGTCTCCGTGTTCGAGACGTCGCTCCGACTGCTCCATCCGGTGATGCCATTCATTACCGAAGAGCTGTGGGCGCACCTGCCTGGTGAGCGGGCGGCCCTGCTCGCCGGTGCCGAGTGGCCTCGACCCGAGGACGAGTTGATCGACGAGATGGCGGAGAGCGAATTCGCGCTCGTGCAGGCGATCATCGGTGCGGTGCGGACGATTCGAGCCGAGTATCGCGTTCCCCTATCGACCGAGGTACGGACCGTCGTCACGATCGCGTCCGATACGGCGCGGCGGGGTGTCGCCGCCGAACATGCCACCATCGAGCGCCTGGCCAAGCTCTCCGAATTGGCCGTCGACGAAGCGACCGCGGGCGTCGGCGGACACGCTGTGCTCCCCGACGGCTCCGCGGTGTTCGTGGCGCTCGGCGATGCGATCGACGTGGCGCAGGAATGCACCCGCCTTCGCGGCGAGATGGAGCGGCTCGAACGGCAGCTGACCGAGGTCGCGGCCAAGCTGGCCAACGAGCAGTTCGTGGCGCGCGCGCCGAGCGACGTCGTGGAGCGTGAACGAGAAAAGGAGTCGTCATGGCGCGAGCAAAGCGAAACGCTCGCCGCCAAGCTGCACGCCTTGGGCTGCTGACGGCCTGGGCGCTCGCCGCCTGCGCCGTCATGCAGAACCCTCCCGGTGGCCCGCCCGACTTCACGGCCCCGACGATCGTCGCGATCACGCCGGATTCCGGCAGCGTGGCGCCCCAATTCGACGGTCGTCTCCGGATTGAGTTCGATGAGGTGATCAACGAGCAGTCGGGAGGCGGGCTCGAGAAGCTGATCGAGCTCTCGCCACGCACCACAGAGCTTGACGTCTCATGGAAGCGGATGGCGATCGAGCTGAAGCCCGCCTCCGGGTGGCGGGCGAACGCCGTATACCGCGTGGTGCTCTTGCCGGGAATCGCCGACCTCCGGAACAACCGCATGGAGGCAGGACGCACCGTCGTGTTCTCGACCGGCGGCGAGATCCCGGCCACGCGCCTGACCGGCGTCGTGCTCGACTGGGAAAACGGGCGCGTGGGCCAGCAGGCAATGGTCGAGGCAGTCCTGTTGCCGGATTCGCTGGTCTACACGGCCCGGAGCGACTCGGCCGGTGAGTTCGTGCTCTCGGAGATCCCCGTTGGCCCTTACTGGGTGGTCGTGAGCATCGACGGCAACAGGAACGGCCGGCGGGAGCCGCGAGAGCCGTTCGACTCCATCTCGGTCCAGATCGACTCGGTAGCGTCCCACGAGTTCTGGGCCTTCGCTCGCGATACGGTCGGACCAGTCCTGAGAGAGGTGACGGCCCTCGATAGCGTGACGGTGCGGCTCGAGTTCATCCAAAAGGTCGCGCCCGGGCGGCCGGACGCGGGGGCGGTTCGCGTCTTCGCCCTGCCCGACACGGTGCCGGTCGCGGTCAGCAGACTCTTCGATCAGCTCACGTACGATTCGCTTACCGCGGTCGACGCACGCGAGCGCGCCCGGCAGGACTCCCTCGCCGCGCCACCCGCCGATACCGTTCCGGTCCCCGCCGCACCACCGCCGCAGGCGCGCGGCCGCGCCGCCGGAGCCCAGCAGGCGGCACCCGACAGCTCACGTGCCGCACTCCTCCTTGCCGAGCGCCCGGTGCTCAGGGCCGCTTGGTTCGTGCGACTCGGCGAGACGTTGGCTCCGGGCGGTCGATACCTGGTCGAGGCAACCGCTACCAACGTGAGCGGGGCGACGGCCGATTCCCGGTCGGTGCTCGTGCTCCCCGCCCCGCGCGATTCCACGTGAGCGATCCGCGCCGCTCACTCCCAGCGGTGAACCGGTTGCTCGGCGACGCCGAGCGTGCCGGGCTCAAGGACCTGGCTTCCCGCACCGAGCTCGTCGAGGCGGTGAGAGCCACGCTGGCGGATGCCCGCCACCGGGGCGGCGTCGCGCCGGACGTCGGGTGGATCACGGCAATCACCGCGCGCGTCCAATCGGCCGGTCGGCCATCGCTCAGGCGGGTCGTCAACGCGACCGGGGTCGTGCTGCACACCAATCTCGGCCGGGCGCCGCTCGCGGCGCAGGCCCGTCGCGCCGTCGACGACGCGCTGGCCTACAGCACGCTGGAATACGGCGTCGCGGAAGGCGAGCGCGGCTCACGGCAGGACCACCTGGGCCCGCTCCTCTGCGAGTTGACGGGTGCCGAAGCGGCGCTCGTCGTGAACAACGCGGCAGCGGCGCTCATGCTGGCGCTCAACAGCACCGCCGAGGCGGGCGAGGCCATCGTGTCACGTGGCGAGCTGGTCGAGATCGGCGGGGCGTTTCGCATCCCGGACATCCTGGCCAAGAGCGGGGCGGTCCTCGTCGAGGTAGGGACCACCAACCGCTCCCGCGTTCGCGACTACGCACTCGGGATCAGTCCCCGCACTCGGGTCCTGCTCAAGGTGCACCGCTCCAATTTCCACATGTCGGGATTCGTGGCGGAGGCCACCGTTCCGGAACTCGTCGCGCTCGGCGCGGAGCGCGGGATCACGCTCATCCATGACGCCGGCAGCGGTCTCCTCCTGCCGCTCGACGCGTACGGCCTCACCGGCGAACCGCTGGTGCGGGACAGCGTCGCGGCCGGAGCGACCGTGGTCTTCTCCGGCGACAAGCTGCTCGGCGGTCCACAGGCTGGCCTTGTGGTCGGGCCGCGCGCGACCGTGGACCGCATGGCGCAGAATCCGCTCGCGCGGGCGCTGAGGCCGGACAAGTCGACGGTGGCGGCGCTCGAAGCCACGCTGCGTCTCTATCGGGATCCGGGACGCGCCCTCACCGCCATTCCGGTCTTGGCCATGCTGACGGCCGAGCCCGGTGACCTCCGGCGGAGAGCACGACGGCTAGCGCGGCGGATTCCGGAAGCCCGGACCGTCCCGGGACACTCCGCCGTGGGAGGTGGCTCGTTCCCCGACTGCGACCTCCCCACCACACTTGTGGCCCTCGAGGTCGACCGCTGCGACACGTTCTTGCGTGCCCTCCGCGAGCACGATACGCCGGTGGTAGCGCGCGCACGCGATGCGCGGGTCATGCTCGACGTGCGCACGGTTGGCGACGACGAATTCAAGACCGTGGTCGAGGCAGTGCGTGGAGCGGGGTGGCAGGGATTCGCGGCCACGTGATCCGGCTTCCGGCGACCCGCGCATGCGCCGGGACCGCTGTGTATAATCCTGAGTTTCCGGGCACGACCCGATACGCGTCAGATTTCCGGAGAGATATGCGCCAGGCTCCTCCATTTGCTATCCTCCTCGGCCTCACGCTCGCGTGGTCGAGTGCGCTCACCGCTCAGGATGTCCCGCCGGTTCAGACGATTGGCGTTGATGAGACGATCACCGGATACCTCACGCAAGGCCATGCAACGTTTCAGGACGGCTCCCACTACCAGCCCTACGTGTTCCAGGGCGAAGCTGGCGCCGCGGTCTCGGTGTTCCTCACGTCGCCCGACTTCAACGCCAACCTCCTGCTCGTGGACGCTGACGACAACGTCATCGAGAACGACGACAACGGCGGCGGCAACTGCAACGCGTACCTGTCGCTGAACCTGCCCAGCAAGGGGAGGTACTACATCTTCGTGAATGCGGCCGATTCTGGAGAGGTGGGCGGCTATCGGCTCTCGCTCGTGAGCGGGCGACACCCGCCGGAGAGCACCGCCGGGTGTCAGGGCTACTTGCCGGTGACCGGTACGATCGGCATCGGCGACACGATCCGCAGCGAGCTCGCGGCTGACGACCGGGTGTTGAGCGACTCGTCCCGATTCGAGATCTACCTGATCCGGAACGAGCGTCGGGTGCCGATCACCATCGACCTGGTCTCGGACGCGTTCGACCCGGCGATGGTGTTGGTCGAGGGGCTGCGCGAGGCCGTGGCCAACGACGACGACGGGGGCGGCAACTGCAACGCCCGCATCGGCCACTCACCGCAGGACGAGCGTCCCAATCGCGTACTGGTGTTTGCCCGCAATAAAGGGAAGGGCGCGTACGAGCTTCTGGTGACGGAGGGGATCTCCCCCGCCACCGATCAACCGGCCTGCAAGGGACGGAATCCGTAGCGGAGGGTCGTCATGCGCGTCGCGGTGCTGGCGTCGGGTGGAGGTACAAACCTGCAGGCCTTGCTGGATCGCTGCAGTGGCGACGCGGCGGCCCGCGTCGTCGTGGTGATCAGCAACAAACCCGGCGCCGGCGCCCTGGACCGAGCGGGGCATGCCGGTGTTCGCACCGCCGTGCTCGCGGACCACACGAATGCCACGGAGTTGCTCGGCGTGCTTCAGAAGCACGGTGTCGACTTGGTAGTGCTGGCCGGTTATCTCAAGCTCGTCCCTCGCGCCGTGGTCGAAGCATATGCGTATCGGATGATCAACATCCATCCCGCGCTGTTGCCCTCGTTCGGGGGTAAGGGGATGTACGGCCGACGCGTGCACGAGGCGGTGCTCGCCTCGGGCGCCACGATCTCCGGCCCCACCGTGCACCTCGTGACCGCAGAGTACGACCGCGGGCCGATCCTGGCCCAGTGGCCGGTCCCCGTCGTTCCCGACGACACCCCGGACACCCTGGCCGTGCGCGTCCTCGCCGTTGAGCATCAGCTCCTTCCCGCCGTCGTGCTCGCGGCCGCCCAAGCCGGTCGCGCCGTGGCGCTCGCGGCGGCGGACCACCATTTCGACACCCGTCATGGACCGGTGGAGGTGGCGGATCACCTCCAGCCGGTCGGAGACCGCTAGATGAGTCATCACGTTGAGGAGGCCGGATGCCGCGCGCACTGATCTCGGTATCGGACAAGCGGGGCGCAGCATCATTCGCGAAGGCGCTCTCCGCCGCGGGGTGGGAGATCGTATCGACGGGGGGAACGGCCCACGTGATCGATCAGGCCGGCGTGCCGGTGACGCCCATCGAAGAGGTGACCGGGTTCCCCGAGATCATGGACGGTCGCGTCAAGACGCTGCACCCAGCCGTCCATGGCGCACTGCTCGCGCGACGCGATGTGACGGCGCACATGCGCGAGCTCAAGGACCGCGGGTTCGTTCCCATCGATCTGGTGGCCGTCAATCTCTATCCGTTCCAGGAGACCGTGGGCCGGGCCAACGTGAAGCTCGAAGAAGCGATCGAGCAGATCGACATCGGCGGCCCGTCCATGCTGCGCTCGGCGGCCAAGAACCACTCCCACGTGCTGGTGGTGGTGGATCCCAACGACTACGAACGCGTGCTGGGAGCCATCGGCGCGGGCACGCTGTCGCAGGAACTCCGGCTCGAGCTTGCCACCAAGGTGTTCGCGCACACGGCGGCGTACGACGCGGCGATCGCCCAATACCTCGGCAAGGACGAAGACACACTCCCTGCGATGATGGGTCTCGCGCTGGAGCGCATGCAGATCCTGCGCTACGGCGAGAACCCGGAGCAGCGGGCCGCGCTCTACATGTCGGGCGAGGGACGGGGATTCGACGATTTGCGGCAGCTCCACGGCAAGGAGCTGTCGTTCAACAACCTGCTCGACGTCGAGGCCGCGACGGCGGCCGTGGCGCCATGGCCCGACCGCCCGGTGTGCGCCATCATCAAGCACACCACCCCGTGCGGCATCGCGCTCGGCACGAGCCCCACAGAGGCGTATCGCCGAGCGCTCGAGACCGATCCCAAATCGGCCTTCGGCTCCGTGGTCGCCTTCAACACTGTTGTGGACGCGGCAGCGGCCGAGGCGATGCACGACTTGTTCGTCGAAGTCGTGGTGGCCCCACGGTTCCATGACGGGGCACTGAGCGCCTTTGGGCGCAAGAAGAACATCCGCGTGGTGGAGCTGCCGTTGCCTGACAGCCGGCCGGCTCTGGACTTCAAACGCGTGCGGGGCGGATTTCTGGTCCAGGATCGGTTCGCGCTGGATAGGGACGAGTCGATCTGGCAGGTGGTGAGCGCCAGGCAGCCGACCGCCAACGAATGGCCCGACCTGCGGTTCGCCTGGTCGGCCGTCTCCAGCGTGAAGTCGAACGCCATTCTCCTGGCGCGCGACGAGGCCGCGATCGGGATCGGCGCCGGTCAGATGAGCCGGGTCGACGCCTCGTTCCTCGCGGTCCACAAGGCGCGCGACGCGGGGCAGGACCCCGCCGGGGCCGTGCTCGCCTCCGACGCGTTTTTCCCGTTCGCCGACGGGATCGAGCAGGCGGCCGAGGCAGGAATCACCGCGGTCATCCAGCCCGGCGGGTCCATCCGGGACAAGGAGGTCACGGAGGCCGCGGATCAGCACGACATGGCCATGGTGTTCACCGGTCGGCGGCAGTTCCGGCACTGATGTCCACCACCGCGCCTGCCGCACCGGCACTCGGACGGGAGCGGCCGCCCTACCTTGCTGCGGGGATCCTGTTCCTCGCGGTGCTCGGCATCTACGTCGTGACGATCGCGCCCACGGCCCAGTTCTGGGACACCGCCGAATACATCGCCGCGGCCAAGGTCCTGGGCATTCCTCATCCGCCGGGCAATCCACTGTTCGTGCTGCTCGCCCACGTGTGGGGCATGCTGCCGATCGTGGAGCACTACGCGCTCCGCATCAACCTGTTCTCCGGCGTCACGAGCGCCCTTGCTTCGGGGTTCCTGTTCCTGGTCGCCGACCGCTTCTTGCGGGGCATCGTCACGCCACGCTGGGCGCGGATCGCGGCCGCGGCTGCCGGCATCTTGGTGGGAGCGACGTCGTTCACCGTGTGGAACCAGTCGGTCGTGAACGAGAAGGTCTATACGGTGAGCCTGCTCTCCATCGCCCTCGTGCTATGGCTCGTGGTGCACTGGGGCGACGAGCCTGCCGGCCAGCGCCGGGACCACTGGCTCGTGCTCATCGTCTACACGCTCGCCCTCAGCGCCACGAACCACTTGATGGGGCTCCTCGCAGCGCCCGCGTTTCTCGTCTACGTCGACGCGGCGGAGGCCGAGGACAACTTCTGGACCCGGCTTTTCACGACCGGTGCGCTCCTGGTGCTGGCGGGCACCGCCGCAATCCTGTTCAAGAGTTGGCTGGGCGGCGAGGGCGACGCCCGGCTCGTCCTGGCCATGGTACTCCTCGCTACGCCCGTGTGGTACGGGTTCACCAGCCCGACCAGCAGCGCGACCAGGATCCTGCTCGCCCTGGGCACTGTCGGAATGGCCACAATGATCGCCGAGCGCGCGTGGAGCAATGGGCTCCCCCTGCTCTACCTCGCCGCAGCCGCGCTCGTGGGGTTGCTGGCGACAGTCGTGTATCGCGGCGGACATCAGCGCCTGGTGCTGGTCTCGCTCGGCGCCATCGGAGTCGGGGTGAGCGTCTGGGTGTTCCTGCGCATCCGAGCCGCGCACTTCCCGCCGATCAACGAAGGGGAACCCACAAACTGGGACGCGCTCAAGCGCGTGCTGGCCCGCGAGCAGTATCAGAAGGGACCGCTCCTGCCGCGGCAAGCCGACATCGTGTGGCAGTACCTGAACTGGGTGCAGTACTTCACCTGGCAGTTCGCCCACGACTGGAGCCAGCGGGTGCGCAATGCGGTGGCCGTACTCTTCGGCGTGATCGGGCTGGTGGGCGCCGTGCGGCACTGGCAACGCGACCGCCGAGGGGCGGTGGCCATGACCGCGCTCATGCTCACGGTGACGGTGCTGCTGGTCTTCTACCTCGACTTCAAGTACGGGTTCTCCATCCGTCCCGACGAGCAGCTGCTCCGGGAAGTGCGCGAGCGCGACTACTTCTTCATCGCATCGTTCCAGCTGTGGGGCGTGTGGGTGGCACTCGGGTTCGGGGCACTGCTCGAAGGACTTGCGGGGATGTTTCGCGGACGGGTGGACGCGCCGCGTGCTTGGGCGCTCGCCACCCCGGTGCTGGCCCTCGCCCTGATCCCGCTCGTGGGCAATCGCGCCACGGCGTCTCGGGCCGGCGAGCAGCTGCCGCGGGACTTCGCCTGGGACATCCTCCAGTCGGTCGAGCCGTACGGCATTCTCGTCACCGCGGGCGACAACGACACGTTCCCTCTGTGGTACATGCAGGAGGTCGAGGGCGTGCGCCAAGACGTGCTGCTGGTGAATACGTCACTTGGCAACACGGAGTGGCACGTTCGTCAGATCAAGCGCCGAGCGGTGTTCCCGTTCGATTCGACCGCGGCCATTCCGGTCTATCAGGACCAAAGCTGGCCGCTGCCAACCGACGAGGCCGTCGGGTTCAGCTACGAAGAGATCGACCGCCTGCCGCCTATTCAACGCGTGCCGGACCGGTCGGTCTTCACCGCCGGCAGCCTGCGGGCCGCCATCGGGACGCAGTACCTGGAGCGCGCCGACATCCTGACGCTGCACCTCATTCAGCAGAACCTCGGTAAGCGCCCCATCTACATCTCGCGCACCACGGGGGGTTGGGCCGATCGACTGGGGTTCACACCCTACATGCTCGGCCAGGGCATGGTCCGCAAAATCATGCCGCAACCGATCGAGGCCGCCCCCGGCATCGTCAACCTGCGTTCGCTCGGCTGGGTCGACATCGGCCGCACCGACACATTGCTGTTTCAGGTGTATCACCCCGAGAGCGCTGCCCGCGAGCGGCCGCGAGGATGGCCGGACCCCCCATCGGAGGGCATCCTCTCGCTCTACGCACTGCTCTACGCCGGCTACGCGCAGTACCTCTCGCTTCAGGCGACAACCGACTCGACCCTGCGCGCCGACTCGCTCACGCTGGCAAAGCTCCAGCAGGCCACCGACATTGCCGAGCGAACGTTCCAGCAGACGAGCGCGTTCCGGAGATGAGTGACGGGGCGATCCGGTCGCGAGGTCGCGCGATCGCCTAGCCGCCGACCGTGAGGCCCAGCAACAGCGTTCGTCCCGGCGCAGGTTCGTAGAACCGACTGAACGCCGCATTGACCACCACCGACGAGACGTAGCGGGTATCGAACAGGTTCATCACGGTGACGAACGGCGACATGCCGCGACGCCCGTCGATTCCCTCCCAGCCAACGCGCAGCCCAAACACGGTGGACGGCTTCGCCGCCCCCGTGTTCGCATCATCGGCAAACATCCGCGACATATGCGCCACCTCGAGTGACGCCCACATGCCGGAGGGACGGGTGAGGGTCACCTCGCCAAACAGCCGGTGGCGCGGTATGCCGGGAACGGTGTTGCCGTCCAGCGTGTCCTGGTCCACGCGGAACTCGACGAAGCGGGAATCGTCCAGGGTGTAGGCGCCGGTCACGGACACCCCCGGCCACGGTGTGGCGTCGAGCGCCAGCTCCACGCCGCGATGCCGGAGCCGCCCGGCGTTGCGGAAGAACTGGCGATCGGGCACGGTGGGCGACTCGAACGGCACCACCGCATCGCGCACGGTGGCCCGGTACACCACCAGCTCGACGCCAACGACCGACCACGCGGTGCCGCGCACGCCCAGCTCCACGCTCACTGTGCGCTGCGGACCCAGCTCAGGATTGAGTCCGCCGGTCCCGTCCGGCCGGTTCACCAGCTCGGTGGTCGTCGGCGTCTCGAAGGCCGTGCTGAGATTGACCCAGGGCGCGACCCCCGCGATCGCATGGAGTGACACGCCAATCGATCCCGAGAGCGCGTCCATTGCGCGCGCGCCCGTCTGATCGCCGTCGCCGAGCTGGCGGTCGTCCACCGCAAAGGCCACGCGATCGTACCGTGCGCCGGCCACGATGCGAACCGCTGGCGACGGGGCGATCCGGGCTTGCACAAACGGGCCCAGCGACCCGACCCGCTCGAACTGATCGAGGAGCACAGTGGTGCCGTCGGTCGACACGTTGCGGCGGTCGTCCCGTTGCCACTGCGCATCGACGCCCACGGTCACCCGTGGCGCCGTCTGCGCCGCGCCGGTGCCGACGGTCATCGCGCCGCGCACCCCATACGCCCACCGGTCGAGCAGAATCGTTGCGAACGTCAGCGGGTTGTCGAGGTCGCGACGTACCAGGAACGCCCCCACCTCGGTCGCGACGCGAGGCGAGAACTCGTGCTCGACAGCCATCCCGCCCTGCCCCTGCCACACCGACTTCCTCGCGTCGAGTGCGACGTTGCGCGGTGCCGCCATCGAGGGGAGCGAATCCAGCTCCAGTTGCGTGAGTGCGCCGGGGTTCTGCGCATCGGGCATGTGCGCCAGGCCGCCCGTGACGGTGAGGCGCGTGCTCGGGGCGAGCGGCATGCGGGTACGCACCATGGCTCGCCGCAGTTCGGCGTGGCTGTGCTCCCGGAACCCGTCGGTCGTCATCCACGAGCCGGTGGCGTGGACTGCCCCGGCTCCCAGCGGTGCCGACACAGATCCCAGCACCTTGCCCGAGGTGAACGACCCGCCCTGAATTCGGCCGCGGAGCGCCGCTCGCTCGGGCCGATCGAGCGCCGACCGCAGGATGACGACCCCTCCCGATGCGTTGCCGTACAACGCCGACGACGCGCCGCGCACGATCTCAATCCGCTCGACGTCGCCCAGGTCCACGTTGGTCAGCTGGCCCTGACCGTCGGGCAGCGTCTGAGGGATTCCGTCCAACAGCACCTGCACGCCTCGCACGCCGAATGCGGACCGCGCGCCCGCGCCGCGCACGACGATGCGCTGATCTAGGGCGTAGTTGTAGCGGTTCACCGCTAGGATACCCGGCACCGCCCGGATCACGTCGTCGAGCCCCTCGGCAGTGCGTCCGCGGGTGAGTGCTGCGCCCCGGATCACGGAGACCGCGCGGGGAAGGAACGCCAGCGTGTCGGCGGAGCGGGCCACGGTAACCACCACCGGCGCGAGCCGCGCGGTGGGTATCGAGTCGCGGCGGGTGGAGTCTGGAGGAGACTGCTGCGCGCCAAGTGCAGGCGCACTAATAATGAAAAGGGCGATCGCACCGCCCATCGCTGCGCCCCGCGGGGCGGCTCCGATCAATATCCTCAGTTTGCCCGGCAGACCGGCTCCCAGTTACGCCCTGCGGCGGGAAGGTCCCGGCGCGTGGTGCGCTCTGGCAAGAAACGCCCGGAACCCGGCCAGGCTGTCCACCACGACCGCCCCGGCGTCCGTCAGCTCGGCGGCCCGGGTGGTGGCACCCTGCCCGCCCACCACGAGCGTCACGTCGGGCGGGAGCGCGGCCCGGAGCGCCGCAATCTCCTCGCGGAGTCCGGACGTCTGGCCGGACACGACGCTGAGGCCCACGAGTCGGGGCTGGTGCCGCGCCGCTGCCACCCCGAGCGAGTCGGCCGGCACGTCGGGGCCGAGGTAGACGACGCGCCACCCCATCGCGGCTGCAGTGGCGGCCGCCATCATGGCGCCGAACTCGTGCCTGTCGCCAGCCGACGCCGCGAACACCGCGCTCGGGGCATCGCTCCGGTTCTCCGCCGCGCGCAGCAGATCGCCCAGCACCTGCCGAGCCACGACCGACGCCGCGTGCTCGTGAGCGACCGTCAGCTCGCCTAGCATCCAGCGCTCACCGATCGCGGTGAGCATGGGGACCACCACACCATCCAACAACGCGGCGGCGCTCAGCGCAACCGTGGCGCGCGCCAAGATCGCCTCCAGGCGGGACGCATCCAGATCCTCAACCGCGCGCAACGCTGCCTCGAGATACCCGGCCTCTTCCGACCCCGCCTCGGGCCCAACCGCGGCGGGCGGTGACTCGGCCTCCTCGGCCTCGTCGGCCCGCACGAGGTCGGCGAGCGCCTGGGTGGACAGCGTGGCGATCTGGCCGATGCTGCGGCCGCCCTCAGTGGCCCGGTGCAGGAGCCGGAGCCGCTCGATGTCGTCGTCGGAGTAGACCCGCCGGCCGCTCGGCGACCGGCCGGGCACGACGGCACCGTACCGCCGCTCCCACGCTCTCAAGACATCGGCCGTCAGCCCCGTCCGCCGCACCACGACCTGGATCGGATGACTGTGCTCGCCGGTCACGTTTCTGCCCCTTTCCAGGACTGTCCACTTCGCGTCTAACACAAGATCTGGTTTCCCACCAGTTCAGTCAATATCGGCCCAACCACAGTCTCAGTAAGATGTTAGACAACGGGTTGACACTCGCCCTTTTGTCATATAGATTCCTTGACAGCAGTTGGACAACGAGGCGGGCACGTGGCCGCTGAACGATTAGATGGAGTTGTTGAAGTCAATTTCGCGAGAAACCGCACAACCAACAGGAGTTCGCACCTATGAAGAAGCTCAGCATCGTTACCGCCGCCGCAGCTTTCGCGCTCATCGCCGGCGCCGGCGCCGTGGAGGCCCAGTACGCCAGCCCGAAGGAGGGCGCGGCCAAGGCGAAGGCCGAATCGATGGCCAAGATGGACATCGTCGAGACCGCCGCAGCCGCTGGTTCGTTCAACACGCTGGTCACCGCGATCAAGGCAGCCGGCCTCGTGGACGCGCTCAAGGGCGAGGGTCCCTTCACCGTGTTCGCGCCGACCGATGAGGCGTTCGCCAAGCTTCCCAAGGGCACCCTCGAGGCTCTCTTGAAGGACAAGGAAAAACTCGCCAAGATCCTCACGTATCACGTCGTCTCCGGTAGGGTGATGGCGAAGGACGTCGCAAAGCTGAGCGAGGCCAAGACGCTTCAGGGCGGAATGATCTGGATTGACACATCGAAGGGCGTGAAGGTGAACGACGCGACGGTTGTAAAGACCGACATCATGACGTCGAACGGCGTCATCCACGTGATCGACACGGTGCTGCTGCCCAAATAAGGCTGGCATCGCACGCTCGGCCGACGGCTCGAGTCACGGCCCCCGGAAGCTTCCGGGGGCCGTCGTGTTATGGGACATCTTTCGTCCCCGCAGGCACTTGACGGTTGGCTCCGGCGGCCCCTAGCGTGTGAAGATGATCACCTGCCGGCTGCTCGGGCCCGTCGAGATCGGTGTCGACGGCGGCGCGCCACCCGCCGAGTTGTCGTGGCGCAAGAACCTGGGCCTGCTCGTCTACCTCGCCCGCTCCCCCAAACACTCGCGCACCCGCGACCATCTGACCGGTCTCTTCTGGGCCGACAAGCCCGAGCAGGCAGCCCGCCATTCGTTGCGCGAGGCGATCCGCGTGCTACGCAAGTGTCTGGGTGAGGACGGGCTGGTCACCGATCACGATCAGATCCGGCTCGACCCGAGCCGCCTCCAGCTCGACCTGGCCAAATTCGAGCGGCACGAGCGGTCCGAGGACTGGGGGCCGGCCGCCGCACTCGTGGCCGGTGGGTTCATGGAGGGGTTCGGTATTCCTGACGCCTCGGGCTTCGAAGACTGGCTCGTGGCCGAACGGGAGCACTGGCGGGGCCGCTGCGTGCACGCGCTCGCGCGTCGCGCCGACGATCTCCTCAGGCATGGCGAGCTGCACGCCGCGGCCGAGTTGGCGACACAAGCACTGGCGATCGACCCGGCATCCGATCCGGCGGCGCGCGCCGCCATGCAAACGTTCGCCCTATTGGGTGACCGGGCGGCGGCGCTGGCGTGCTATAGTCGCCTGCGGCAGCGGCTGGACCAGCTCGGCGGCGCGCCCGAGCGGGAGACCGCCGACCTCGCCGAACGCGTGCAGAGCGAACGGCAATGGCGGCTGGCCGAGGGCGTCCCGGCCGAACCTACCTCCGGCGCCGAGTTGCGCCGCGCACCGCTTGTGGGGCGCGAGACCGGCCTGGCGCGGCTGGTCGATGCCTTCGAGGGCTGTGTGTCCGGAGCCACGCCCACCGCCGGCGTCATCGTGGCCGCCCCGGGGCTCGGCAAGTCGCGGCTCGCCGAGGAGGTGATGACCCGGGCCCGCCTTGCCGGCGCAGCGGTCGCCGCGGTGCGCTGTGTCGAGGCCGATCTCGACCAAGCGTGGAGCGGCACACTCGGGCTCGCTCGGGGCGGGCTGCTCGAGGCGCACGGCCTGGCTGCCGCGTCACCGCGTGCGCTGGGTGCCTTTGCCCAGGAGATTGCCGAGTGGAAGGACCGGTTCGGTGGCGCGACGGGCGAGCTGATGTCGTTCGGGCCGGCCTTGGTCGAGGTCCTTCGCGCGATCGCCGCCGAACACCCGGTGGCCGTGCTGATCGACGACGCGCAGTGGCTGGACCCCGACTCGATGGGGGCCCTGATCGCTGCGCCGCGGGATCTGGCGGGCGCACCGGTGTTTCTGCTGTTCGCGACCCAAGCGGAGCCCTCCCGACCCGAGCTGGACGACCTGCGCTCGAGGCTGGGGCGCGATCTGGCGGGAACGTCGTGCGTGTTGGCCCCGCTCGATCGCGCTGCCCTCCGGCGGCTCACCGCGTGGGCGATGCCCGACTACACCGAAGAGCAAGTGGACCGGCTCACGCGGCGGCTCGAGGCCGACACGGCCGGCCTGCCGCTCTTGGCCGTGGAGCTGCTGCACGCGTTGGCGCTGGGTCTGGACCTGGGGCGCCTGGCAGGCGCGTGGCCACAGCCGTTTCACACCCTGGATTCTTCGCTGCCCTCCGACCTGCCGGACAGCATCGTGGCCGCGATTCGCGTGGGGTTTCGGCGGCTCGGGGCCGACGCCCAACAGGTGCTTGCGGCCGCCTCGGTGTTGGGCGACCGCGTGGCACCGGCTGAACTGGAGAAGGCCACCGGGGTCTCTGGTAAGGCGCTGGAGGCCGCACTCGACGAGGTGGAGTGGCAGCGCTGGCTGGCGGCCGAGCCGCGGGGCTATTCGTTCGTCGCCGCCATCGCGCGTCACGTGGTCGCGGAGGACATGATCACCGAAGGCCAGCGGCAGCGCTTTCTCGCCGCGCGGTGACGCGGAAGGAGTTGATCCCATGACGGCAGCGTCACCCGGGATTCGATTGACCGTCGCCCTGCTCGGGTGCGTCACACTCATGTGTGTACCGCTCCGAGCCCAGGACGCGACGCTCACCGGCGTCGTCACCGATTCCCTCACCAATGCACCAGTCGAGGGCGCGCGCGTCGACGTGATCGCCCCCGAGCGCGCGGTGACCCGCACGGTGACCGACGTGCAGGGTGTGTTTGCGCTCTCGGTCCCGGCCGGCACGTACACGGTCGTGATTACGCGGCTCGATTACCGTCCGGTGCGGCTGGCCGGTGTGGCGCTCGGCGCAGGCGCCACCCGCCGGCTCACTATCCGCCTGGTGCCGCACGCGTACGTGATCAACCCTGTCGTGGTGTCGGCGTCGCGCGCCGAAGAGAAGGCGCTCGACGCTCCCGCGTCGGTCACGGTGGTAGACGAGCGGTCCATCGCGGAACGGCCGGCGGTCACCCCCATCGACCACGTGTACGGCACGGCGGGCCTCGACGTGGCCACCACCGGGATCATGGCGCACGAGGTGGTGTCACGCGGGTTCAACAACGTGTCGTCCGGCGCGCTGCTCGTACTCACCGACGGGCGCTACGCCGCGGTGCCGTCGCTTCGGATCAACGTGTTCAGCTTCATCCCGCTCACCGACGACGACATCGAGCGGATCGAGCTGGTGCGCGGGCCCGGGTCCGCGCTCTACGGTCCCAACTCGTCGAACGGCGTGCTGCACGTGCTAAGCCGCTCGCCGTTCGAGTCCCGCCCGGCCACGCTCACCCTGACGGGCGGCGAGCGCGGGATGCTGCACGGGCAGCTCCGTGTGGCGCAGCCCTTGGGCCGGCGCGTGGCGCTCAAGCTCTCGGCACAATACCTCCGCGCCGACGATTGGCCGTACGCGGATCCCGAGGAGCAGGCGGCGCGGCTCCTGGCGCTCGGCACCGGGGCGGATGCCGACACCCTGTTGATCGGCCGGCGCGACACCACGGTGGAGCGCGTGGGCGGCGAGGCGCGGATCGACTGGCGGCCCGGCGCCGAGACCACGGTCACCACCGCCGTCGGCGTGAACGGCGCGCTCCATCACATCGAGCTGACCCCGCTCGGTGCCGCCCAGCTCGACGACTGGCGCTCGGCCTACGTGCAGACGCGGGTGCGCTACGGAAGGCTGTTCGGGCAGGCGTTCATCAATACGAGCGGCTCGGGTGACACGTATCTGCTCCGGACCGGTGCGCCGATCACCGACCAGTCACGCATGATTGTCGCCCAGCTCCAGCACGGGAGCTTCGTGGGCTCGCGCGTCAACCTCACGTACGGGCTCGACCTCCAGCGCACGGAGCCGCGCACCGAGGGAACGCTCACGGGTCGGAACGAAGACGACGACGCGATCAATGAGGCCGGCGGCTACCTTCACGCCGACGTGCAGCTCACCCCCGTGCTCCGCGCCGTGGCGGCCGCGCGGGTGGACTACCACAACCGGCTCACGGACCTGGTATTCTCGCCCCGGGCGGCACTCGTGCTCCAGCCACGGGAGTCCCACACGTTCCGGCTCACCTACAACCGCGCGTTCAGCACGCCCAACACCAACAACCTGTTTCTCGACCTGATCGCCGGCGTCCTCCCCTCTCCCGTTCCGATCCCGGTGCGGCTGGTGGGAGTACCCAAGGACGGCTTCAGCTTTCGGCGCGACTGCGACGGCGGGCTCTGTATGCGGTCGCCCTACACGCCCACCGCGCTCGGCGGCGACACCGCGTATCTCCCGCTCGACGTGACGCTGTTGTGGCCGGTGTTGGTGGATACGCTCAGGGGACGCGGCATCGACGTGTCCGCCATCCCCGCGCCGACCAGCGCCGACGTGGCCACGGTGCTGGGCCGGTTGGACATCGGCACTGGCACGTTCGCTCCAGTCACGGACGCGCGCGACATCCCGCCGCTTCGGCCCACGATCGACAACGTGATCGAGCTGGGCTACCGCGGCGTGTTGTGGGACCGGGTGTCACTCGGCGTCGACGTGTACAAGGCGTGGAAGAACG
>JBDHEI010000028.1:0-40141 GCA_039591075.1 Gemmatimonadota bacterium | reverse complement strand
ATTCAGCCGCGGGGCGCAAGTCGCCATGATCGCCGGGGGTGCGGATCGCCGATTTGCGGGTGTGGTGCTTCTTCACGGCGGACACTTCGACGCCAACGAGACCGGGCACCGAGCGGCCGCGTGCCCCGCGAACTACATCGGCCGCATTCAGCCGCGGCCGCTGTTCATGATCAACGCCACCAACGACAACGACTACTGGGCCGAAACGTCGGTGCGCCCACTGCAGCGGATCGCCGGCCCTCGGGCCACGCTCCGATGGAACGAGAGCACGAGTCACGGGATCCTGGATGATGATGACAAGGCGGCGCTGGTGGACTGGTTGCGACGCGCCTTTCCGTGAGATACGAGCGGTTAGGCGGTTAGGCGGTTAGGCGGTTGAATTAGGCGGTTAGGCGGTTGGGCGGTTGGGATCGATAGAGCATCTCTCGCGCTCTTTCGGTACTCGGCTGGCCGAGCGTATGATACAGGCGGTTGAGCGGTTAGGCGGTTGAATTAGGCGGTTAGGCGGTTGAATTAGGCGGTTAGGCGGTTAGGCGGGTAGGCGGTTCGGATCGATAGAGCATCTCGTGGGCTCTTTCGGTACTCGGCCGGCCGAGCACTTTCTTAAGCAATGCCAGTCGACCAGTTAGGTTGGCTGGCATGTCTAATACGCGAGGGCTGACCCGTAGCAGACGACAACGAGGAGTACGAAGACGATCGTCAAGCGACGCAACCACTTCATCATTCGGCCCTCCGGCCTACACGTAGATCTCTTTTCGCTGGAAGGTGACGATGGACGCACCGACCATCACAGAGAAGACCCCGAGGAGTATGGCCATATCCGGCCAATGTATCGCCTGCTGCCTGAAGATCTTGCCGGCATCGTGGTAATGCATGAGGGACAGATACCCCAAGATCGGATACTGCTCCAACAATACCGCGACCACATTGAACATATACAGCGAGATGAATACCACGATCGCCACACCCACGGCCCGCCGCTGTCCATTGAACAGGCACGAGAACCACAGGGCGATACTGCCAATGGTGGCCACACATACCGTACCGGTAAGAAAGGCGTAGACCATCAATCGGGCCTCGATGCGCTCGCCGATCTGGGTCATTCCCAGAGACAGGCCCAGAAAGGACGCCAGGGCCAGGAGGACCAGCAGCGTGAGAAAACCAGCAACCTTACTCGCAACGAATCGCGTTCGGGTGACCGGAGTGGAGAGAAGGATCTCCAGGGTCCTCCGTTCCGTCTCCTCAGCCACCAGGGCCCCGGCGAACAGACACGAGAATACGCCCATGATGAGCAGCCAGGTCGTATTGAAATACTCAACGGTCAAGAACCCTTCCAGGGTGGTGATGTCCATGAACTCCTGACCGATGAATGCCTGCATGACCGGTGGCATGGCATCGAAATACTCCTGGGCCACCTGGATCCTGGCGATCGCTGGGAAGATCACGACCATGACATAGCCGCATGCCACCAAGGCCACGGCATACAGCAATGCGGATAGACGCTCACTCTTGAGGTAGCGCCAGTAGATCCTCATTGGGAGTAATACTCCAGGAAGGTATCCTCGAGGCGTGCGTCCCCACAGGAGATCCTGTCAATGGGATACTGAGATAGGATCTGCAGGATGCCGTTGATATTCGCATCGACCCACAGGCGGACCGTGTGGCCGTCCTTCTCGATCTTCCGTACGCCCTCCAGCTGGAAGATCGATTCGTCTAGGTCCTGCTCGATATGGTCTTGAGTCGGAGTCTCTTCAGATCCGCTATCCCGTGCACGGCAATCAGTCTGCCTTCCTTCAATATCGCCACCCGGTCACAGACCCGTTCCACCTCCGAGAGGATGTGAGAAGAGAGAAAGATGGTTCTGCCGCGCCCCTTTAATTCCAGGATGAACTCATGAAACCGCTGTTGGACGAGCGGATCGAGGCCGCTGGTGGGTTCATCCAGGATCACCAACTCCGGATCGTGCATGAAGGCCTGGACCAGTGCGAGTTTCTGCTTGGTGCCGTGCGAAAAGGACTTTATCCGCCGGGACGTATCCAGGTCGAGGAGGTCCACGAGTCGGTGTTTCAGGGGCGGGTCGTTGTCGCCACGCAGCGATCCCAGGAAGTGCAGATACTCCGCTGCCGTCATGTCCTCATACATACCGTATTCCCCGGGGAGATAGCCGATGCACGATCGTATGCGGGTCGAGTCCGTGTGTGTGTCCATACCGAAGATCCGTGCCCAGCCGGAGGTGGCCCGGATGAAATCAAGCAGGATGCGTATGGTGGTGGTCTTTCCCGAGCCGTTGGGGCCCAAGAAGCCGAAGACCTCCCCCTGGCAAACGGATAGGTCGATGTCCTGGATGCCGCGCGACGCGCCGTAGAACTTGGTCAGTTTCTTGGTCTGGATGACCATACTCTGCAATCCAATACGGTGATTCATCATATGTGAATGTCGCACAGGAGAAAGGATATTGAAGCCTGGTTCTCCCTAGTCGTCATCATGGCCACACAGCGTGTCATACCGAGGCAAGACGCTTTACCGGCGTCATGTGATCCTGCAATCGCCGATCCCTGATTCGCCGAAAGGTGGGCTGTCACGTCTCAAGAAACTAGAAGCCATCCCAAACCTGTTTCGTGACGAGATCGAGTGACGAAGTCTGGCAGATACCAGCTCGCGCTCACCGCCGGTATCTTCCGATCCAGCGGAGCGTATCGTGTCCACACCCTGTGCCACGGCCGCACGAGCGGCTTGCGTGGCGGCGCTGGTGTGCCTGGTCGCCTGCGGAGAGCCGACGGCATTCGTGAGCGAGCACGTTCGAATCGTCGTCACGTCCGACCTGCCCACGGACGCGGAGGTACAGCAGGTCGGCCAGGGCGCCGAGGCGCGCTTCGACGCCATTGCCGAGATGGTTGGGAACGCGCGCATGCCCTCGTCGCCCATCACCATCGTGATGGGTGGTCCGGTCACCGCCGACAGCATCCCCCGACTGGACGGGAACGGCCGCATCTTGCTGTACCGGTACCCCGACTGGCTGGGCGGATACCTCAGTCCCCTGACCCACGAGCTCGTGCACGCCGTGCGGTTCGAGTTCTGGCACGACGTGCAATCGTCGTCCTGGCCGACGTTCGGGTTCTTCGAGGAAGGCTTCGCGGAGTTCGTCGCGCAGACCTTCGACCCGACCAGTCCGGGCTTTCCCTTCTTCGGGTACCCGGAGGAGATCGTCGTCGGCTACTGGGTCACGTCCGGGCTGGCCATTCCGCCGGCCGTGCTCCGGCAGCGACACCATGCGCTGAATCTTCCCTGCCAGAACCAGAGCTATACGCAGCGGGCGTCGTGGTTCCGGTACCTCGACGAGACGTACGGTCGCGCCGCCACACTGGCCGTCGCGTATTCCGCGCGGGACGTGACCGACGCCGTCGCTCTGTCGCTGGTAGGAGTCGACCTGCCAGCGATCGACGCCGGGTGGGAGGCATCGGCGCGGCAGCGCTACGCCACCTACCCGAATGCGTCGACGCTCGCGGCAGAGTATCGGACCCTGGTGCCGGACTACGTCGTGTGCCTTGCCGGAAGGGATTACTGACGTTGGTGCGCACGCACCCGGGACTCTGACGAGAGAGACGAGTACCCCGGCGGCTCAGGCTACCGCGTTGCGGCAGGCCGCAGCACCAGCTCCGCAAAGGATCCGTCGGAACCATTCCCCATCCACAGCCCGATCCGTCCTCCCGCTCGGTCTGTCAGCTCGTTCACGACCAGGCTGGGTTCGACGGCATCGTTTACATAGACTCGAATCTCGGGCTTGGCGATCTCGATGCGGGCCGTGAAGAAGCCGTCCGGGTCGGGCGGATTCAGGATCTCGCTTTCGTAGACCCCGGTATGGTCGCGCCGGAGCGTGAACCAGGTGTGTACCGGATGCGAGATGTACTGGACGTGGTGGCTTCTCGAGAGGTCGTTGTCTGCCAGAAAATTGAATGGCCGCAAGTACACCGCGTCGTAGGTTTCGTCATCCACCCCCCGGAACGCGATCCCCACGAAGCTCCGTTGGGGAACGTTCTTCCCCCGAATGCGCACCTCGATGGTTCCGTTGTGGAAGTCTACGCCCTCGAGCCACGCGGCCCCATCGCCGACGCGAGCATCGAAGGTGACGACGGGTTGTCCGTCTTCCACGGTCGCGGTGGCCGCACGATTCACGATCTCCCACCCCTGGCCGATGGCGATTCCGTTGAGGTCGGGCGTCAGCACCTGCTGGGCGTGGAACGCTCGGGGTAGGCACACCAGCGCCAGGAGAGAGAGTCCGGGGAAGAGATTCCGGTAGACCATTGGACCGAGTCCGGTTGAAGTGCCGCGAATGGTGGCCGATGCGGAGCCTCGGTGCATTGACCACTGACCACAAAACCTACCACAAGACTCGTGCTGCCGTGTGCATGGGAATCGGCCTTGCACGTCCTCCGGGATAGCCGCCCGAGAAGTGGCGGCTATGTTTGTGCATCCGGGTACGGCACGTAACCAGGACTGGAGCGTGCGGCATGAGCAGCAGGGTAGTGCGAACCGGATCCCTCCTCTTGCTGGCCGTCGTCTTCACGGTGGGCCTCACCTTCGCGACGCTCGAGCTGCCGTACTACGTGGATGGCGTCCTGCAAAGCACGATCGTCACGCCGAATGCTGACTCCCATGTGGACGCGATCTCCCGGCTCAAGACGGAGCTGTTCATGGCCCACTTCCACGTGCGGGTCATCGGGTACGCCGGGTTCTTCCTGCTCATCGGCCTCATCGTCGCCGGCTTTTCCACCCGGCGAACGGGGCTCGCGGCCCTTGGTGCCGTCGGCGTCATGCTGCCTGCCTTCGCCCAGTTCGCGGGTGTGATGTTCTTCTTGGCGGGGCTCGGGGTCCTGAACGCGATCTGGCTTCCCGTGCTGGATGTCTCCTACGAGCTCCAGAACTGGGGGTTGGTGATCCGAGCCCCCAACGACCTGCTGCGCTGGGTCCTGGGAGAGTTCGGCGTTCACTCCCCGTGGCCCACCATCATCCTCTTCACCGGGGCCGGCATTCTGATCTTCCTCCTGGGGGTCTACGCCTGGCTGACGGCCCGGTCCAGGGGGAAGGCGGTCGCCGACTTCTGGGTGTACCGGATCAGCCGACACCCGCAGTATCTGGGGTGGATTCTCTGGACCTACGGCGCCTTCCTGCTGATTCAGCTCATGCGGTATCCCAAGCGGTCCTGGGGGATCGGCGCCAGCCTCCCCTGGCTCATCTCCACCATGGTGATCATCGGCGTGGCGCTCATGGAGGAGCTGCGGATGCGCCGCCACCACGGGGAAGCCTACGAGACCTATCGGAGGAGCGCGCCGTTCCTGTTCCCCGTGCCCCGTTTCGTGGAGCGGGTCTGTGCCGCCCCCTTCCGGCTGTTGTTCAAGAAGGATCGGCCGGACCGGAGACGGGAGGTGGCGGCGGTGGTGGGGCTGTGGACGGTCCTGCTCATGGTCGGGTCGGCCGCGTTCTATGCCGGGGGCCTGGAACGCACCAGGGTTCGTCTTGCGTCACCCGAGACGCGTGCCGCCATGGTTCAGGAACTGGTGGCCGAACTGGAGTCAGAACCCAGCGCCCGGCGCCAATACCAGCTTGCCATGGACGTGGCGTCCTTCGGAGAGCCGGCGGTGGACCCGCTCGTGGCATTGTTGGAGCGCGAGGAAGCGAGTCTCCGAGTCCTCGCTGCGGAGGCCTTGGAAGCGCTCGGGTCGCGGCGGGCCGTGCCGGCCCTCTGCCGAGCCCTGTCCGATTCGGTGGAGAACGTCCGATACCGATCCGTCATGGCCCTCAACGCCAGCGGCACCCCGGAGACCATGGCATGCCTCTCGCCCCTCCTCGATGACCCGGAGAACCACATCCGCTTCGAGGCGGTGAAGGGCCTTGCCCGCCTTGGAGCAGACGTCGTGTTGGAGCGCGTTCCCGAGTTCCTGGCGGCCGAGGGCTACTGGACCCGGGGACAGGCCGTAGACGCACTGGGAGACCTCGGTGCGGAATCCGCCGTTCCGGTGGTGGAGGCGTACCTGACCGACGAGCACGAGTGGGTGCGGCGGTCAGCGGTCATCGCGCTGCTCCGCATCGGTTCCGCCACCGCTCGGCCGGCCCTCGAGGGGATGCTGGCCGACGAAGACTTCGAGGTGAGGATCTATGCGGCGGAGGCGTTGAAGCGGCTCCCCTCGGAGTAGTGGGCGCGTGGCGTCGCGAAGCTCACGGCCCTCGAGAACATTCAGGTGCGCACGCCGTCGCGGAGCCTCGGCGACGCGCGGCATGACCGCTACCTGACCCCCACCCGCTCGACGATCCTGGCGAACCGCGCATCCGTCCGGAGCGGCTCGTAGCCAGGATCCAGGTGGATGAAGATGAGCCCTCCCGAACGCGAGCGGAGTGCCTGCTCGAGGCGGGCGAACGCCCCGTCGAAATCCCCCACGGCGGCATGACCCATCGCGAGCACTTCGGACCTGAGGTAGTGCTGCTGCGCTTCATCCTCGAGCCGCTCGAGGATCGCGTGTGCTTCCTCCTGCCGGCCCATGGCCGCCAGGGCGCGGACCAGGTGTGCATCGTACGAGCGGACGCTGGATGGCAGTGACTGACCCTTCCGGTACCACTCGAGGGCTTGTTCGGGAGCGCCTTTGCCGAGGTAGGCGGAGCCGAGATCGAGGAACGTATGGAAGGAGTTCGGGTCCAGCTCCAAGGTCTTGTGGCTCTGCTCGATCGTGCCGTCGTAGTCGCCGGAAAAGAGCAGGTAGCGACCCACCCATCGACTGAACAGCGGGGCGAGCGGATCGAGGACGAGCGCCTGGCGCAGCTCCTCGAGTCCCCTGTCGAGCTTGCCGACGCAGGGCAGCGCACTGCCGAACACAAAGCGCGCTTCGGCCGAGTTCGGGTTCAGGTTCACCGCACTCGTCAGCTCGCGTTCGGCACCTGCGAAATCCCACTCGTACCAGCACAGCACCTTGCCCAGCGCGGTGAGCGCATCTCCGAGGGACGGTTCGAGGTCGAGCGCGCGCATCGCTGACGCTTTCGCCTTGGGGTACGCCTCGTCGGGAGCCACCCAATCGTCCGCGAGATAGGCCCAACAGTCCGCGATGCCGGCGTGGGCACGAGCATATCCCGGGGCCTCCTTCAAGGCGTGCTCAAACAGTTCGATGCCTCGCCGGAGATCGACCTCGGTGAACTTGTTGTAGAAGAAGCGTCCTTTCAGATAGAGGTTGTACGCTTCCAGGTTCTCCGGCGCGGGGGCCACCCGTGTCCCCGTATCGCCGACGAGCTTGACCTTGAGGGCGACCGCGATGGCTCGGGAGATCTCGTCCTGAATGGCGAACACGTCCTCCAGTTGTCGGTCGTACGTCTCGTTCCAGAGGTTGTAGCCGCTGGTGACGTCGGTGAGCCGCGTGGTAATGCGGATCCGCTGCCCCACCTTGCGTACGCTTCCCTCGAGCACGGTCCCGACGTCCAGTCTCTCTCCGATTTGTCGCACGTCGACGTCCTTGCCCTTGAAGGCGAAACTCGACGTGCGTGACGCCACCTGGATGCCCGGGACCTTGCCGAGCACGTTGATGATCTCCTCAGTCATGCCGTCGCTGAAGTACTCGTTCTCAGGATCCGCGCTCAAGTTGGCGAACGGCAGCACCGCGACGGATTTGATGTCGCTCGCGGCCTGCCCGACGGCCAGCACGGCCTCCGGAGTATGCAACGTCCCGCTCTGTGCATCCCGCAACGCCGCGGCAAACTCGGCCGCTGATGCAAACCGGTCGGCCGGCGTGCGCGCGAGCGCCCGCGTGACAACCGCGTCCACCGGATCGGCGACGTCACGAAGCACTTTGACGTGGGGAACCGGCGCGCCGAGCCGCTTGGCGATCACCGCCTGCGCGGTGGGCCCCGTGTATGGCGGCTCACCAGACAGCATCTCGTACAGGACGCATCCGAGGCTGTAGAGATCGCTGCGGCCGTCCACCTCGGGCTCCGCAGATGCCTGTTCCGGACTCATGTACGCTGGCGTGCCGATTGCCATCCCGGTCTGGGTGATGTTGCCCTCGGCCGTGCTCACCGCCTTGCCAATCCCGAAGTCGGCCACCATGGCCGCCCCTTCGTGGAGCAAGATGTTCTCTGGCTTGATGTCCCGGTGAATGACACCATGGCGATGCGCGTAGTCGAGCGCCGACGCGACCTCCTGCGTGATGCGAACTGCTTCGTCCAGTGGAAGCTGCCGTTCCTTGTCGATGCGCTCCCGTAACGACCGTCCCTCCATGGTGGGCATCACGTAGAACAGGAAGCCGTCGGCCTGGCCGGAGTCATACAGGGGGAGGATGTGCGGATGGGTCAGCTTGGCCGCGATCTTGATCTCCCTCAAGAATCGCTCCGCGCCGATCTCGGAGGCCAGGTCCGGCCGGAGCACCTTGAGCGCGACGCTCCGGTCATGGCGCTCGTCCTTCGCGAGATAGACGACGGCCATCCCGCCCTCGCCAAGCTTGCGTCCGATCGAGTAGCGACCGCGCAACGCGGCCCGCAGGAGTTCAACAAAGTCTGCCATGCCCACCCAATGTGCACGGGGCATCGGCACAAAGGTAGGGGGACGCTCCGCGTCGACGGCGTGCGAGCCAGCTCGACGATGAACGGCTGTCGGCTGTTGGCTGTTGGCTGAAAGCTGTGGGCTGAAGGCGTAGGCTGTCGGCCGTTCCGGCCACTGCCACGAATCACGTGTCCGACGGCAGCAGTGCCGACAACTTCTTTACTGGTTCTTGACCCGGGCGTACTTTCTGCCATTCCCATCAAGGAGGAAGCCATGTCCCGCACGCTTCTCCCCGCGATGCTGGTTGCCGTGGTCGCGTGTCAGCCTGCCACGATGGAAATGACCGACGGTCAGCGAGCTGAGGTTGAGGCCGCCGTCACGCAGGCAGCTGCGGAGTACAATGCACAGTGGCGAGGGCAGGAGGACCTCGACGGGTACATCGCCTACGCGTCTGACTGGGCGGGCACGCCGTGGGGTTGCTGCCAGACGCTCGATGATTTGCGTACCATGGCCACCTCCTCCTGGGAGCGCTGGGACATCGAGAGCGTCGAGGACGACGAGATGAAGGTCATGGTGTTCAGCCCGGATGCCGCTGCCGTGACGTCGACCGGTACATCCGTTCGCGTGGACACCGCTGGGGTGCGGCAGGACCAGACATTCCACATAGCCACGCTGTGGGTCCGGGAAGCGGGGCAATGGAAGCTTCTCATCGCCAAGAACCACGTACGCACCATTGGTCCCTAGCGCCTGACTGGCGTCCCCGTGCACAAGCAGACACGGCGCTGAGAACGAAAGCGATTTGACCCTAAGCTCCGAGCCGAAAGCGAGGAGCATCGGCGGGATTTGTCGTGGTGCGACCCTGAGGCCGCGCAAGCGGCCGAGGGGGAGAGAGCGGATCAAGCAGCTGCGTTAGCAGAATCGGCGGTTGGGTCCTCCCTCGGGCTCTTTCGGTACTTGGCGCGCCGAGCGTATGATACAGGTGGTTGAGCGGTTAGGCGGTTAGGCGGTTCAGCTAGGCGGTTAGGCGGTTAGGCGGTTTGGCGGTTGGGATCGATCGAGCATCCCTTGAGCTCTTTCGGTACTCGGCCGGCCGAGCGTAAGATGGAAGACGGTAGAGAAGAGCATGGGCGACGGGATGTCGGTTGGGCGGTAAGCGGCTCGAATGGGCCGTGACCCTACCCGGATCGCGTCTGATGGATCGAGTTCCCGAACGGCTCAGCAAGCTCGTCGAGTAGTTGCGGGGGGATCCGTAGCCGTCCGCGCTTGATCGGATGCTCTTCGCGCAGTGACGGATCGCCCATCGTCTCGCTGCGTACCTTCTTCTGGAGCAGCAGGATGCCGTAGATGAGGCCCTCCGGACGAGGCGGGCACCCCGGGACGTAGACGTCGACCGGAACGACAAGGTCGATTCCCTGCACCATCGCGTACGTGTCGAACACTCCGCCGGTCGAGGCACACGCCCCCATCGCGATCACCCACTTTGGCTGCGGCATCTGGTCGTAGATGCAGCGGATGACGGGAGCGAGCTTCAACGGCACGCGCCCGCTGCAAATGAGCACATCAGCCTGTCGGGGCGAGAACCGCAGCCATTCGATGCCGAAGCGCGCGGCATCGAACCGCGACGCCCACGTCGCCATGAACTCGATGGCGCAGCACGCGGTGTTGAACGGCATGGGCCAGAGGCTGTTGGACCGCGCCCAGTTCACGAGGAGGTCCAGCCGGGTGGTGAGCCAGCTCGAGGCGCTGTCACCGGCGTTCCTGGCGGGACGCGTGATCACGGCGTGGGCTTCCCTGGCCTCCCGACGGAGATCCCGTCGAACGAGAGGCCGCGATCCCTGGCGCACTCGGTGCAGAGGTAGACCGTGGGCTTGAGCTTTTCGATCTGGGCTTGCGTCGGGCCTTCCCCCGTGGCGGGGACCACGGGCACCCCGGTGATCGCGATGCCGCAGTCGGCGCAGGTGAGGTCGTGTTCGCCGGTGCCAGCCATGTCGACCTCCTTGGAACACGCCCGGCGGGACGGGCGTGTGATCGGAGCACTTACGCCTTCGTCACCCAGCGCCTAAGCTGAAGGAAGGGTCCGGCCCTCGCAAGCCGACGCCTCGGCGAAGACCGGACCGCCGGCGTCACCCCGACCGCTGCACGATGCGTCCCACCACGCGCCGAGCGTATTCCTTGTCCCACGATGCGAGGCTGCGTCGCGCGGAGACCTCGACCTGGGTCCCACCCTCTTTGGTCCGCAGTTTGACCGTGACGTCGAGGTCGTCCACTTCCCCTTTGAACTCCCGCTCGGCCCCGCTCTGCTCGCTGCTCTCGCCCGTCTGTCGGATGCCCAGCTCGCGAAACGTCTCGCGCACGGCCGTCGCCGTCCGTTCGATGCCCGCGCTGACCTGGGCCTCGGCGCCTTGCGACGTGACGTGAATGCCGGCGGCCGCACCGGCTCCCGCAGCGGCGACCACGCAGGCTTGCAACACGAGGGCGCCGATTCCACACCCAGCAGCCAACACTGCCACGCGGGCCACCCTGCTGCCTGAACGCTTCGGATCCATGAGAACAGTCTCCGAGGAGAAGTGTGGTCAATGTAGTACTGGCCCGCAAATCCGCCACACATGGCGGGATCGACCCATCGCAGCTGAATTGACGCGCCTCTGACTCGAGGCCTTACCGACCTCGCCGCTAGCGCTCCTTGAGCCTTGCCTCCAGCTCTCGGATCCGCTGCTCGCCGCCGACCCTCAGGCTTTCGAGGAACTGCTTGTCGGGACGCGGGTCGTTGGGGATGGCCGCCACTGACTTCCGGTAGTACCGGATGGCTCGCTCGATGTCCCCCTCCGCGTCTCTCGTCATGAATCCTTCGGCCAGGCTGTCATAGGTATTGGCCGATCGGGGATGTTCCTTGACGTTCAGCTCGAACAGCATGATCGCGTCGTCGAACCGGTCCGCGTTGAGCAGCGCGTAGCCTAGACTGTTGATCGCGCTCTCGCCGGGAACCTCAGGATCGCTCGTACGCAACTCCCCTAGCCGCTGGATCGCCGCCTCCGCACCATCCTCCAGCACAGCCGATGTGAACTTCGCGGCCGGCGTGTCATACGGCTCATATCCGAGCCAGTCCATTGCGTGGAGCGCTCCACCGATGGTGCGCGAGACGATCTCCCCGGCAATGCTGAGACCGTTGAAGCTGTTCGTAAGGTAGACCACCGCGATCTTCGGCTCCCGGTACGCGATCGCGAAGTTACGGAAAATCCCGTAGTCACCCCATTGCCAGAACGCATCGCCGTTGCCATCGCGTTGTACTCCGAAACCGAGGCTCCACGTGTTGTGCTCGTCGATCTCGATCTCCGGTGTGAGCATCGAAGCAAGCGCGTCGGGCTCCAATCCCTGGCCGTTCAGCACCGCACCGACAAAGCGCGCGTAGTCCGCCGCAGTCGTGTACATCGACGCCGCTGCATGGGCTCGCCTGTACTTGCGGAACGGTTCGGGCGTCCCAAGCAGACCATGGCCGTGCGCGGCAGCGGTCTCGAAGTCGTCCTGCCAGATCATGGAACTCTGCGTCATCCCCAAGGGATCGAGGACGTACTCGCGCGCGATCTGCTCCAAGGACTTGCCGGTCAGATGCTCTGCGGTCAGTTGCAGCAGGTAGTAACCGGCCGCCGAGTACTTGAACCGAGCGCCAGGCTCGAAGAACAGCGGGTAGTGAGGATCGATCGGCTCGCCGTGCGGTAATCCGGACGAATGGGAGAGGACGTGCCGCCCAGTCACACGCTCGAACCAGTCTCGGCGGAACCCAGCCATGTCGAGCGGATGGGTGAGAAACGTCTCGACCTCCTCCTGGCGCAAGTACTGCACCAGTGGCGTGTCCAGGTTCAGCACGCCCTCTTCGACAAGACGCATAACCGCATAGGCGAAGAGCGGTTTGGTGAGGGATGCCGCTTCGAACAGCGTCTCGGGCGAGACCGGCTCTCCGGTCTCGGTGCTCTTCACTCCAAACGCCCCATCCCACACCACTCGCCCCTCGTGGACAATCGCGATGGAGAGCCCCGGGACCCTCGCCTGCTTCATGAGATCGGGGATGCGTGCGTTGAGGTCCGCCGCCAACGCCGCTGGCTCCCGGTCGATGAGCAACCGGGACGGCGGCGCTTCCTGCGCGGCGGAATCGGTGGTGGGGAGTGCGAGCACGAGACACGCCGGAAGGACGAATCGCGAGACGGACGGGCACATACGCATGCGGACCCTCCTCAACAGGTGTGGCCTCCGTTGCCTGCGCTACGGACGCCCGCAACGGCGGGTTTCGGCTCGACACGGACTCCGCCTGATCGTCGGTGCCGGACTTCGAGCCCGCGTCGTGCCATCTCCCAAGTGCCCGACATCGTTGGTGCCCCAGCACCAAGCCGCACCGCCTCCGACCCCGTCATCATGTCACGCCGTCTCGATGGGTCCCTCGCCCTCGTCCCCCCGTGCCTTCGTGCACCGATCCCCCCCTCAGCGGCGTCCAAAGCAACCGATTCCCCCCTCTCAGGCATCTAAGGCATAGGTATGGCGAATACTGGCTAGCCACACTAAATATATAGTTTCACGCCGCGCCCGCCGAACGGGAACGGGGGGAGGCCGCTGCAAATGCTTACCCTACATCACGTTACGAGAATCGCTCGGACTGCTGTGGTGGTGCCTATCCTGGGCCTGTTCGTCCTGGCATCCGCTGCGGGACAGGTTGTCGCCCAGCAACAGTCCGACCGCGGGGTCGAGCGCTCCGTGCCGCCGATTGCCGTCGCCGCCCGGGCCGAACAGGGATCGCCCAGTGTCGACGGCGTGCTGGATGACCCGGCGTGGCAATCGGCGCGTCCCATCACAGCGTTCACGCAGGTGGAACCCAGCGACGGAGCCGAGCCAACCGAGCGCACCGAGATCCGCGTCGTGTATAGTGACGCCGCGCTGTATATCGGTGCGCGGATGTACGACTCCGATCCGGCGGGCGTCGTGGGACGGCTCGGCCGGCGCGACAGTTATACCTCGAGCGATGCGCTCACCGTGGCCATCGACTCGTACCACGACCACCGTACGGGCTTCGAGTTCTCGGTGAATCCCGCTGGCGTCCGCAGCGATGAGATCGCGACCAACGACGACGCCGACGGCGACAGTTCTTGGGACCCTGTGTGGTCAGTCGCCACCACGGTGGATTCCCTCGGCTGGACGGCCGAGATTCGGATTCCGTTCTCGCAGCTGCGCTTCCCCGGCGGAACCCAACAAGAATGGGGCATCAACTTCAGCCGTGCCATCCATCGCAAGAACGAGTTCATACGGTGGAGCTGGGCTCCCAACACGGAAGAGGGATACGCCTCGCTGTTTGGTCACCTCCAGGGCATTCGCGACATCCGCCCGCCAAAACAGCTCGAGGTCCTGCCGTACACGGTCGTCAAAAGCGATTTCACGGAAGGGGCCGACGCCTCGAACCCATTCGACGATGGCAGCGTGTTTGATGTGACCGGTGGGTTCGATCTCAAGTATGGACTCACCAGTGACCTCACGCTGGACGCCACGGTCAACCCGGACTTCGGACAGGTGGAGGCCGACCCCGCGGTGGTGAACCTCAGTGCATTCGAGACGTTCTTCAGCGAGCGGCGGCCGTTCTTTGTGGAAGGCGCCAACATCTTCCGGTTCGGTGCCGGAAGCGGCGGGTTCATCTTCGGAGCGCCGCAACTGTTCTATTCACGTCGCATCGGGCGCAGTCCGTCGCGATCGGCGGACGCGGGCGCCGGCTACGTCGACAATCCCGTCTCCACCCAAATCCTCGGGGCAGCCAAACTGTCGGGCAAGACGGCGGGGTGGTCGATCGGTGTGCTGGACGCCCTCACAGCTCGCGAATCGGCTCGCCTCCAACTCGAAGACGGCACGCGGACCACTGAACCCGTCGAGCCAGTGGCCAACTATGGCGTGTTGACGCTGCGCAAGGATTTTCGCAACGGCGCGACCGGGATCGGGGGACTCGCCACGAGTGTGCACCGTGACGTGGGCGACCCGGTATTCAGCGCGCTCCGCTCCGCGGCTTACTCCGGGGGTGTCGATTTCTTCCACCGGTTCGGTCAGAACCAGTTCACGGTGAACGGCACCATCAGTGGCTCGCACATCCGTGGATCCGCAGAATCGATCACGCTCGCGCAGCGCTCGTCCACCCGCTATTACCAGCGACCGGACCAGGACTATGTGTCGCTCGACACCACCGCCACGACGATGAGCGGGTTCGCCGGCTCTCTGCAGGCCGGGAAGGTGTCGGGCAACTGGGTGTACGGCACCGACCTGTACGCGTACTCCCCCGGTTTCGAGGTCAACGACGCCGGATTCGAGATCCAGACGGACCGCATCTTTCACGGTATCCGGCTCACGCGCCGCTGGCTCGATCCGGGAAAACTGTTCCGCAGCTTCCGCGTCCAGTCTACATGGGCCCAGAGTTGGAACTTCGGCGGCACAACCCTGTGGCGATCGGCGTTCGCCGGGTTCGGCGGTCAGTTCTTGAACTACTGGAACTTCAGTTTCGGCAGCTCGTTCGATTTCGGAGGCAGGAGCGACAAGGCAACTCGTGGCGGTCCGTTGATGGAGAGCCCTCGGCAGTGGTCAGCGAACGGGTTCATCGGCAGCGACTTCCGCAAGCCCGTGTCTGCCGCGGTGTTCGGCTACTTCGCCCGCAACAAGTACGGCGGCTGGGGAGCCGAGGTCGGTACCGAGCTCACGATTAGGCCGACCGGCGCGTTGGACCTCAGCATCTCGCCTTCCTGGAACCGCTCACACTCGATCGGCTTCTACGTGACGCAGGCCGAGGATAGCACCGCCACCGCGACGTACGGGAGTCGGTACCTGTTCAGTGAGCTCGATCAGACCGGTCTGGATCTGACCGTGCGCATGGACCTGTCTCTGACGCCGAACCTGTCCATCCAGCTGTGGGCCCAACCGTTCGTGGCGGCAGGTGATTACGACGGGTTCAAGGAACTCGTCGCGCCCGGCACGTTCAGATTTCTGCGGTACGGTGAGGACGGCGCGTCGACGCTCACGTTCGATGAGGAGGCGAATAGCTACACCGCGGATCCGGACGGTGATGGTCCCGCGGACACGATCACGTTCGGCAATCCGGATTTCCGCTTCCGGTCACTGCGAAGCAACCTGGTGGTCCGCTGGGAGTACATGCCCGGCTCCACGGTGTTTCTCGTGTGGAATCACGGACAGTCGGGTTTCTCCAGCGATCCGAGCTTCCGGGTGTTCGACGAGCTGCGCAAGGTCTTGGGAGACGACCAGCAGAACACGTTCCTGATCAAGTTCAACTATTGGCTGAGTCTGTGAGATTAGGCGGTTAAGCGGTTGAGCGGTTAGGCGGTTGAGCGGTTAGGCGGTTAGGCGGTTAGGCGGTTGAGCGGTTAGGCGGTTGGGGGTCACGAGAGCCACCTACCGCCTACCTGCCTCACGTCCACCTGTCCGCCGCGGCTACCGGACGCTTGGCCGCGCGATTGCCTCCGTCACGTCGAAGAAGGTCGTGAGCACCTCGCCGTCGAGGCTGACCACGGTGACCTCGTCGATCGTCCGGCCGTTCCGGACGTGACGGATTTGGGAGTCCATCTGCCAGTGGATGTCCTGCTCGCCGTGACGCATTGAAATCCAGATCGTCTCCGCCCACCCCGTGGGTGAGCCGTTCCCATCGCCGAGCAGCACGACGGGGTCGTTCGCGGAGTCGCCCGAACCACCGACAAACCAGAAGCCCTCAGTGGGAGACGCTTCCCGCGCGCGACGCCAGCGCGCGGTCAGGGTGTCCATGAACGCCCGATCCTGCGCGCCGGCGGAGGGTACCAGAAGTACAACGCCGTCGCCATCCGAGCGGGCGACGATGATCGCCGAGAGCACCTCGGCCATCCCACTGAAGTGCGCTGTTGCGTCCATGATCTCGTCGTACCGAGCCGTGAACAGCTGCATCGTCTGGCCGTCGTAGACGTACGACAGGGCACGGCGATCCGTCAGCAGGCTGCCGTGCGCAAGGATCGAGGCCGGTCCGTTCGAGTAGAAGAGCAGGATCTCCTCCTCGGCGTCCACGATCCCCGCATCCACGATGGCCGCTCGGTGGGCTGCGGGCACGGCCGAGCCGACGACGACCTCGTCCCCGGGGGCGAGTGCCGTCTTCTTGGCGAGATGGCTACCGGCCCAGAACAGGGCGAGTGCCGGAATGGTCACGGCGGCGGCGAAGTGCCACCAGTCTCCCCGTGGCCCTGGCCAGTCGGGGTGCAATCCCTTACGGGCGATGTAGCGAGTCGCCAAGGCGTCGAACCCATGAACGACCAGCACCGTGAAGGCGGCGATGAACACGTACGCGATAACCCCCACGGTCGGATTCCGAGCAAGCGTGATCAACCCGATCCATGTGGTCGACGCGATCACGAGCTCGACCGCGGCAAACCCCCGGTGACCGAGGTACAGATCGCCGGCGCCGGGGAAGATGAGCGACAGCAGGCCAGCCTTGGTGGCCGACTTGAACGCCCCGCCGCACTCGGTGCAGCCGGCTGGCAGCCCGGAAACCCGCGCGAAGCAATGAGGGCACAGGTGTTGGACCTCGCCGCTCAGCGACTTCATGGGAGTGGGCTCGCCTGAGAGCTGCGCCGTTAGCTCCGCGAGCCTCTTGCGCGCGGGCCGAGGCACGGCGGCGAACAGGACCTTCGCGCCGTTCCGGAACTCGACGGTCATGTACCCCGTGATCGTGGATCGCACATCGGCGATGGCCGGCTCATCGATCTGCGACACCAGCTCGCCCGGCTTCCCCCGCATGCCGATCTGCAGCAAGACGATGCGACGGTCGGTGACGATGATCGCTCGGCGGGCGAGATAGTACAGCGCCCATCCCAGGAAATACCACTCGAGAAACCGCGCCATGACGCCGTGGGTGACGAACAGAACCCGCTCGTTCTCCCACAGGATGCTGCGGAGCACCGGGTCGATGCGCTTGAGCAGTCTAAGCCGTTTCTTGGAGAGAGCGCGCTGGCGCCAGCCTGTGTCGGAGAAGATCTCACGGTAGACGTACGGACCATCGGCGACGTCGTCGCGTAGCAACTCACGGAAGTCCGCGGCGTTCTGGAGGGGATCGCTCACGGGTCACCTGCGGCTGAGTTCCCAAGAGAATGCCGGTCAAGACCGAAAATGTCCACTGGGCGGTTTCACGGTTAGGCGGTTAGGCGGTTGAGCTAGGCGGTTAGGCGGTTGGGCGGTTGGGCGGTTGGGATCGATCGAGCATCCCTTGGGCTCTTTCGGTACTCGGCCGGCCGAGCGTATGATGTAAGGCGGTTTCACGGTTAGGCGGTTGAGCTAGGCGGTTAGGCGGTTAGGCGGTTGGGCGGTTGGGATCGATCGAGCATCCCTCGGGCTCATTCGATTCTCGGCCGGCCGAGCGTATGATGGAAGACGGTTTCACGGTTAGGCGGTTGAGCTAGGCGGTTAGGCGGTTAGGCGGTTGGGCGGTTGGGATCGATCGAGCATCCCTCGGGCTCATTCGATACTCGGCCGGCCGAGCGTATGATGGAAGACGGTAGGGAAGTGAGGGCAGCGGATGAACCTGTTCCAGTACGACTTCGGATATGGATTCCTATGGAATTATGGCCACCTGCTGGCCATCGTGCCGTTCGGGGTCCTTGCGGGGCTCGGCTGGAAACTCCGCTGGCCTCGGTGGATCGGCGTCGTCTCGCTCGTGCTCGCGGCGTGGGGGGTCGCGGGTCTCCTGATCATCCAGTACGCCATGCGGTTGAATCTGCCGCTCGCGCTCCCCACCCAGCAGTTTCTTGCGCAGGGGACCGGACGGGTGCTCGACGGCGGTGCCGGCTCGGGTCGAGCCTCGCTCATGGTGCTGCTCGAGCGGCCGCAGGCAGAGGTGCTCGCCGTCGACCTCTACGAGGGCGGCTTCGGGATCGAGGACAACACGCCACACCGTCTGCTCCAGAACGCGGCCAAGGCCGGCGTCGAGGACCGGGTCGACGCCCAGGTCGGAGACCTGCGTGACCTGCCGCTCGAGGACAGCTCGTTCGATGCCGCGGTCAGCGCCTACGTGATCGATCACCTCGACCGTGACGGGGTCGAGCGGTCGCTGGCCGAGATCGAGCGGGTGCTGCGCCCGGACGGCGAGTTCCTGCTCATGGTGGTCAATCCGGACCTGTGGATTCGCGTTGCGTATCCGTTCTTCGTGCACCACGGCTACTTCGGCGGCCGCACCGATCACGAGCGCTGGCGCGTCCGACTCGAGAACGCGGGACTCCGCGTGGTCGAGATGGACACGGCTCCCGGAACCCTCTATCTGCTGGCTCGCAAGCGTCCCCGGGCAGAGCCAATCGAGACCGGCGGCTGAAGACGCCCCACCTTCCCTCCGCCCCCACGCGCATTCGGTACTCGGCCTTGTGGAGCGAATGATGCATGCACCTTCAAACAAACGCTTCAACAACATCGCATTGACTGGCGTCATCTTCATTCTGCTCACGGTATCATCTTGTGTCAGTAGAACGGAGACCGATAGTAGCGATTTGATGATCATTGAGGAGCAAGGCAGCTTTGCCGTCGGTGGAACAGTGATCACCAATCCCGGCACGTTCGATCCACACAACCCGACCCCGGCAGGACAAACTTTTCATGGTGATCATGCTTATGCTTTCTATCAGATTCCGGTTGGAGCACACAAGTTTCCATTAGTCATGTGGCATGGTTTCGGACAGTTTTCTAAGACGTGGGAAACAACACCAGACGGGCGGGAAGGATTTCAGAACATCTTTTTACGCCGGCGTTTTCCTGTCTATCTCATTGACCAGCCAAGGAGAGGTGATGCCGGTCGCAGCACGGTAGCTGCCACCATCACACCAACACCCAACGAACAGCAGTGGTTTGGTACGTTTCGTGTCGGTATATGGCCAGACTACTTTGAGGGTGTACAGTTTTCGCGAGATTCGGCTGCACTCAATCAGTATTTCCGCTCCATGACACCCAGCACAGGACCAATCGATATCGACGTCATGTCTGATGCGGTTTCAGCACTGTTCAACAAGATTGGTCCGGCAATTCTTGTCACGCATTCACATTCCGGTGGGATGGGCTGGCTTACCGCAGTCAACAATCGGAATGTACGAGCTATAGTGTCTTATGAGCCGGGAAGCGGCTTTCTATTTCCGGAAGGAGAAGTACCTCCACCCATCCCGAGCGCTGGTGGTACACTCGAAGCTGTTGCAGTGCCTTTGTCGGAGTTCATGCGGCTCACTGAAATCCCAATCGTCATCTACTACGGTGATAACATACCCGATGAACCAACCGCCAACCCGGGCCAGGATGGATGGAGGGTACGTCTTGCAATGGCACGGTTGTGGAGGGATGCCGTCAATCGGCATGGTGGTGATGTGACGTTGGTGCACCTGCCCGAAAGAGGTATCCGAGGCAATACACACTTTCCATTTTCAGACCTGAACAATCTCCAAATCGCCGATCTTCTATCTGCATTTCTCGAGGAGAAAGGATTGAATTGACATGAAAGCATCAATTCTCGGACTGTTTGTCTTGATGGTGAGTGTGCAATCGGCTAGCGCACAGCAAGCGAATGTGGAACAAGAGATCGTCGAACTCTCCAGAGAGAAGTGGCGCTGGATGTCAGAGCAAAACGCGGATACGCTTGCTACACTCTTCCACGACAAGGCAAAATTTGTCCATATGAGCGGAACCTGGGGTAAGGACGAAGAGATCGATATCATTAGAAGCGGGAGAATTCACTACAAGCAAGCTGATGTCCACGAAGTTGTGGTAGAAATGTTTGACGACACTGCCATCCTTTGGAACCGCATTACTCTTTTGGCTGAGGTTCGGGGCAATGAGGTGTCGAATCCTTTTACGGTTACCGAAGTCTATAAAAAACAAGAGAATGGTTGGAAATTGTTAGCCTTGACGTTTAGCAGTGTGCGGAACGACCATAGCATTGATCCTTAAGTAGAATCAACCAGAAATCCTCGGACCTCAGGGTCGCCGGCCTGTCGCTACCCCCGATCCCTGGAAAGCACGGCTGGACGTGACCGAAGACGCCGCCAAGGCGGCAACACAATGAACGCGCAGCATCAAAGGAGAAAGGCTTGACCTGATATGAAAGCATCAATTCTCGGACTATTTGTATTGATGGTGAGTGTGCAATCGGCTGGCGCACAGCAAACGAATGCGGAACAAGAGATCGTCGATCTCTCCAGAGTGAAGTGGCGCTGGATGTCAGAGCGCCACGTGGATTCCCTGGCCGTTCTCTTCCATGAAAAGGCAGTCTTCGTCCACATGGGGGGAACCATGTCCGGGGACCAGGAACTCAACGTCATCCGAAGTGGAGGGATTCACTACAAGCACGCCGAAATTCAGGAAGTGTCGGTGAGCATCATTGGCACCACGGCCATCCTGTTGAACAGGATTCGTCTGGACGCCGTTGTCGGCGGCAATGAGGTCACCAATCCGTTCGTGGTTACGGAAGTGTATGTGCGGCAAGATGGTGCCTGGAAGTTGGGCTCGCTCTCGTTCACCAGGCTACTCAACTAATAGCAGTTTCAGAGCTCTACTTCGAAAACCTCGAGACACTACGGAATTCAAGTCGCTGGCATCAGCAGAATCATCTAGCGAGAGAGGAGAACCTCCGCGGTGCTGGCGTCGCCTACAACCCGCGCCCGGGAACCGACATGCTCACTTCTACCTCCGAGACGCCATGACCCGAATCATCGCGACAGCCCTGGTACTCCTCCTTGCAGCCCCTGCGATTGCCCGTGCCCAGGACAGCCTGACCGTGGTCCGGGGGACGCCACCCACCGATCTGTCACCGGCGGAGAATCTCACCGGCACCGTCCGGGTGGGCAACCGGTTCCGGGCGGAGGCCCCTGCCCGCATCTACGGCGCCACCGTCGCCTTCGAGCCTGGGGCCCGGACCTTCTGGCACGTCCACCCCCTCGGCCAGACCCTTGTTGTCACGGCCGGCACCGGACGAGTGCAGTACTGGGGCGGCCCTGTTCAGGAGATCCGCCCGGGTGACGTGGTCCTGATCCCGCCCGGCGCGAAGCACTGGCACGGCGCGTCACCGGACGCTCCCATGACCCACGTTGCCCTCGTGGAAAGCCCTGAGGACGGGCCGTCCACCGAGTGGATGGAGGAGGTCACGGGCGACCAGTACGCCGGCCGGCCGGCGCCCGCTCCTACCGACTCCGCCGGCGAAGCCGATCGGCCCTCACGGGCCCAGCAGTTGATGGGCGACATCGCCCCCCGGCTGGCCGACCTCACCGACGACGTCCTCTACGGCCAGGTGTGGGCGAGCCCTGCGCTCTCCCAACGGGACCGGAGCCTGGTGACCGTGAGTGCGCTGATCGCGATGAACCGTCCCGACCAGCTTCGATCGCACCTCGCCAGAGCACGCGCTAATGGCGTGACACAGGAGGAGTTGATCGAGACGATTACCCACCTGGCGTTCTACGCAGGCTGGCCGAATGCGGTGACCGCGATCTCGGTCGCCAGGGAAGTGTTCCAAGAGCACTGATGCCCGAATTGAGGCACGGCGGGGTCCGGATTAGGCGGTTGCGCGGTTGGGCAGTTGCACGGTTGGGCGGTTGAGTTAGGCGGTTAGGGAGTCAGGCGCTCAGGCCGTTGGGATCGACAGAGCATCCCTCAGGCTCTGTCGGTCCACTGCTCCTGTCGCTGCTCGGTGGTTTCACCGCTCGGCAGCGGCGCAGGTGTCGGGCGCAGGGTCGCGGTCAGTAGGTGAGCGAGGTCGTAGGCGACGATGCAAAGGCCGCATTCACGACGCGCGCCCAATAGCGTTCCATGTGCTCGATAACGACCGGATAGCGATCAGCCGCCGAAACGGAGGCCCGTAGGGAATTCCAGCGTCTGACGCTCGTGGGGGGAGTGGGTCCGCCCCGCGGTCGCACTACCAGTTGCTAGGATGATAGCTGCGGTCGGGTCCGCCGTTCCCTCGTCTACGACTGATCGGGAGATACCTCATCCGGCATGCAGATCGGGTGGCGCAGTTCGTCCTACCGGCCGGGGTCACGATGCTGTCCCCGGTGTTCGTCACGCTGCTGCTGGTCTTCGTCAGCGGCGTGCCGTTGCTGGAGCAACGGGCCGACGAGACATGGGGTGGCCACACGGACTACGAGTCGTACAAGAGGCGCACCCCTTTGTTGATCCCCCGGCTCTGACGCTCGTCTCCTTCGGGTCGGTGGACCGTGCTGGCCGTCGGTCCGCCGCGGCGGCCGCAGCCGGAAAGGATCAGGCACGGGGTCCTCTCGACTCAGCTGCGACGAACACCGTCACTCATGCATCGATGAAGTCGATGTCGCTCTCCATGTGCTCCGAGGATACCATGCGGATTCAACAGCCGACGCTCGCAATGCTCACCTTGGCGGCATTGTGTTCCGGGTGCGCCGAACAGGCTGCCACGAGGGCCGTCACTACCACGGTCCGTGACAGCGCCGGGATCACTCTCGTCGAGAACCGGATCGACACGGCCCGCGCTCGGGGTGGCTCGGCGCTTGGCGAAGCCCCCATCCTGACCATCGGCGGGCTCGACGTGCCGGAGTCACAGCAACTGTTCCAGGTGAGCGGTGCGCGACGCCTGGCCGACGGCCGGATCGCGGTGGTCGATGGCGGGTCGGCGGAAGTCCGTGTGTACGACCGTCGTGGCGCGTTAGTGCACGCGCACGGACGGAAGGGGGAGGGTCCCGGGGAGTATCAGAGTCCACGCCTCGCCGGCGTGCTCGGGCCAGACACCCTGGTGGTGTACGACAGCCGCTTGCGACGCGTCTCGCTGCTCAACCCCGATGCGGGATTCGTGCGGTCCTTTCTGGTGGGAACGGAGGGCGGGGGCTTTCCGTTGGCGATCGGCGTCACCGACGAGGGCGGGCTCGCGATCGGCGGCGGGATGTTCTTCTCCAGTGACCAGGGCTTTCCCAGTGGTCGGGTGCGGCCGAACTCCCGCTATGTGATCCTCTCCCCCGACGGCTCGATCCGTGGCGACTTCGGGGACGTCCCGGCGGCGGACATGTTCGCGCGGAGCAGTGGGGGCATGTTCCAGGCGGCCAGCCTCCCGTTCGGCCGCCGCACGGCCGCCGCTGTCGGGCACGACGCGTTCTGGCTCGGCACGGGCGATGCCTGGGAGGTGCGCGGGTACACGCTCGATGCGGAACTCGTGCGGATCGTCCGGTTCGTCCGGCCGCAGCCGCGCGTGACGGACGCGTTGCGCAATGCGTACCTGGCGGAACAACTCGCTGACGTCGACGACGCCGGCGAGGCGCGCCAACTCCGCGAACGGCACGCCGCCATGCCGTCGCCCGAGCTGGTGCCACCGTACGAGCATTTCGCGGTGGACGCCGTAGAGCATCTGTGGATCGGCGAGTACCTTCTCCCCGACCAGGTCGCTCGGACCTACACCATCGTCGATCCGGAGGGCCGCGCGACCGGACGGCTCACCATGCCCGAACGCACCCTCCCGCTCGATATTGGGACCGACTACGTGCTGGGGCTGACGAGGGACGAGCTGGACGTCGAGCGGCTGACGCTCTGGCGGCTGGAGCGGGGGCGTCGGGCGGTGCAATCGCCGTAGCCACTGCGGGGGCTCGGTTCGGGTGATCGAGGGAACAAGCGACAGGTGACGCGAGCGCGTTGGACTCGTCAGTCCTCAGTGACGGCCGCTGTCGGTGGTTTCACCGCTCGGCAGCGGCGCAGGCGTCGGGCGCAGGGTCGCGGTCAGTAGGTGAGCGAGGTCGTAGGCGACGATGCAAGGGCCGCATTCATGACGCGCGCCCAATAGCGTTCCATGTGCTCGATAACGACCGGATAGACGATCAGCCGCCGAAACGGATCGATGAGGGCCATGTAGTAGGGCGTGATCGCGCGGTTTTGCTTGACGTACACGCCCACGGTGAGTCGGTATCCGTCCTCGGCCGGTTCCACGAACGCGACGATGAACGCGTGTACGGTGCAGTTCACCAACTCCAGTAGCGCTTCCCGTTCGAATACATAGAGGACCCCGTTCTCGCTCGGCTCGCGATGCGACCGCGCGCGATCTGCTGCGGAGAGCCGATGCGCATATGACGCCACGGGATCCGCGCACTCCTGGTCATCGAGGGAAAACACCAGGCCGATCAGCGACCGAACCGCCACCAGTCCCGCGACCGCGGCGTTCGGTGGCTCCGCAAATCCGTCATTCAACCGCCTGAGGACGTCTTCGATCGTTCGGTCACCGCTGCCGCCGCCACGCAGCCGCACTCGCCACACGTCATGCAGCGGTACGTCCGCCAGGAACGTGTGCGCGCGCAGCGGTTGTGCCTCGAACTCCGTCGCACGAAGCGGCCGGTAGCCCCCGAACAGCAGCACCCAGAGCAGTACGCCGTTGAGCACCGCACCGGCAGCGAGAAGTCCCAGCCGTTCGAGGAGGCGGGGTTGGCACGACGATCCCAATCGTGTTGCCGCGAACGACACCCCCAACGCCGCGAGCGCAACCCAGGGGGCGAGCGGCAAAGGACCCACCAGCGAGGCGACGAGCAACCCCCCGCACATGAACCACATCAGTGTGATCGCCTGCTTCCGTCGGACCGTGCGCGGCAGGATCACGAGGATCACACCGGCGCCAATGGCAACGAATGCGACGTTGGCGAGAAACGCTCGACGTATTGTGTCAGGACTCGATACCACCCACGCCGCAGCCACCGCTCCAAGGGCGGTGGCGGGGCCAGCGAACGGCACGATCCTTCGGAGCCTCTCGTTCACCATCTGCACGAGGTCACGTGGCACACGTCACCACTCCCGGCCTTCTTACGATCTTGGCCAACTCTCCTCACCAGGATAACACGCTCTCAGCCCCGAACGCCGCGTGACGCTCGGGGCTTGCTCTGGCATCGGATTGAGCCAGTGCTTTGCTGCCAAACCTTCACATGCCCGTTGGCAAGGCCAAGAAGACAGTCTCCACCTAGGAACCGGCAGTTGGGGTAGTGCCTCGGTTGCGTCCTCTCTGTGAGAGACGCGACGGGCGCGGCCGGTGGAGGAACACGGTGGTCTCGTAATCGTCCAGCCCATTCGCGCACACCGTTCACGGCCCCCGCGACAACGTCACATTCCCGTTCACCGTCACCAATGCCAAATCGAACCCGCCGCTGCCAAGCGTTCCCTCCATGCTTCCGGCATTGATGCGCGTCAGGGAAAAGTCGGATGACGCGTTCCCGTTCGCCGCGGTGAGCTCGACGACGGCATTCGTGTTTGCCGGGACTTCGACGATCACGTTTCCGTTGACCGTGACGAATTCCAGATCCCGATCCAGATCCCCTTCGCCCATCGTCACCGCAATGTTGCCGTTCACGACGACGGCCTCTGCGAGTTCCGTGGTCGTGATGGTTACCCCGCCGTTGACCACGATGGCGGAGGCGTCGCTCTGGAGTTGGGTCCCGGTGACGGAACCGTTGACCGTCAAACCGTCGAAATCGACGCCGGTCGGCACGGCAACAGTGAACGTCACCACGACATCGTTGTTCTGGTTGTTCAAGCGAGCTTGGTCGCCGGGGGCACACACGTTCACGGGTTGCCCGGGCACGTCGGGATAAACCGCGCAAATCGTCACCCCACCGGCGTGGGTCACCACCTCGATGTCCACGCTAGCCGGGTCGCTTTGATCGCCTTCCTTCTGCGCCGTTACCACAACCTCGTTGCCCGTGGTAAACGAGGCGTTGATCGCGCCGTTCGTACCCTTGATCTCGACCACGTCACCCTGGGCAACCACACCGCTCCAATCGAAATCGATGACGATCGGACCGGTCGACTCTCCGCAGCCCACGAGCGTGAACACAGCGGCGGCCGCAGCCGCAATGCTCCGAGTCCGTCTCATGATCCCTCCTCGCAACCTCGTCGTCGGGCAGGCGTCGAGCGTTGAGGGCCCCTTCTCGACCACGAGCCCGAGTGTCTACGTGTCGCTATGGTGCGGCCGGATCTGAGCTATCGCAATAGCGCAGAGATGCGACAGTGGAAGTGTTTTGATTGGGATTCCGTGCGGATGCGTGCGTGGAGGGCGCGCAACGACCGTGAGCGCAGGAAAAAGTTCCGAGTGCCGGCCGCTACGCCCCTGCGCGTGAACTCGGGGCCGGCGGCATCGCCGCGGTCTATCCCGCCAAGGACGTGAAGCACCATCGCAGGATGGCGCTCAAGGTCCTGCGCCCGTCCGGTGCGCGCCAAGCTCGAAGGCGGGAAGCAAGATCGCTCAGCGTGTCGCTACCGTCTTCTCGAGCGGCGGACGACCGGGATCAGCACGAGCAGACCGATCAGACAGAACCACGCGAACGCGTCATCAAGCGTAGCGTACACCGTTGGCACCCGTCGCACCGGGACGGTAGCCACCACGGTCCCCGCACCATCGAACGTGTTGCCGGCTGCCAGCACGCGACCCTCGGGACTCGCCACGAGCGACACGCCGTATGCCGGTCGGAGCAGCGTCAACCCCTGCTCGACGGCACGCACGCGGGCCATGTCGGCGTGCAGCCAGGCGATGTCGCGCCAGTCGTCCGACGGCGCGAGTGCGACCGCAGCCCGCATGTCACCCGCTTGATGCAGCAGCGGCGCGAAGTCGAAGTCGTGACAGATCGCCGCCGTGAGCCGTCCGTACGGCGTGTCCCATGCGGGCAGGATCCCGTCGCCGGCGTCCACCAGCGACGCCTCGCCGCCGATGATGGGATGCGCCTTGTCGAACGCCCACGCGAGGCGGCCGTCCGGCTCGAACGCGAGCAGCGCGTTGCGCAGCGGCGGCGTGGCGTCCGCGGTCCACGCCCCCAACCCGACCACCAGATGAATGCGTTCTTCGGCCGCGAGCCGACCCATCCGTTCCGTGAACGCGTCGGCTTCGGTCCCGAACACCTTGGCGGCCGTCTCGGCCCATGCGACGATGGCGGCCCCGGCACGGGCCTCGCGCCGGGTCCGGGCGACCAGATCGGCAATCACGGCCTCAGAGGTGGTCCGCAGTCGCGCGGCGACCGCCTCGTCGGCGTCCCCAGACTGGAGCGACGCCCAGAACTCCCGATCGAACGCCCGGCGCAGCTCGGGCGAGGGCGCCAGCAGCGCGACCCGCACGTGCTCCGCCAGTCCGGGCGACCGTCCCAGACGGATTTCTCCATAGGCCACGGCCGCCAGCGTCACGACGGCCCAGGTCACCCATCCCGCGCGCGGCACCGGGAGCGCCGCCCGCCGCCGCGCCACGACCCAGGCCACGATCGCAGCGGTCCACGCGATGAGAAATGCGACGCCCGCCGTGCCGGCCAGCGAGGCGAGCTGCGTCAGCGGCAACACCTCCATCTGCGTGTACGCCATTGCTCCCCAGCTGCCGTATGGCGTGAGCCGTGCGAGCCCGAGCTCGAGTGCGACCCACGCGGCGGGGAACACGAGCGTGCCGGCGAAAGGACGTCGGTCCCTCGCGCCGGCCACCGCGTCGACGACGAACGGGATGGCAAAGCAGAGGCCGTACGCCGCCGCGACCGCGATGTAGATCCAGCCGGGTGCTGGGATGATCCCGCGCCAGCACACGATGTGCACGAGCACATGCGCCGGTACGAGCCACGCGAGACCGCGCCAGGGTCCGGCACGGTCGAGAAACACCGGCAGCAGCGGCAGCGCCACCCACGGACCGACCGTGGCGGCATACCGCCCGTTCGAGAGCCCCACGCCGATCATGCCGAGCACGAAGAGCCCGACCGTGATGAGTCGGTCCGGCTGGTCTTTCGTCATCAGGTCCACGGTGGGGCCGGCGCGCGACCGCCGTCAAGTCGAGGGCGCCGGCGCCGGTCTTCCCCGTTGCTCACGCCTACGGCGAACCCGCGTCCGATAGCCTACGGGTGCGTTGTGATGTTTTCGAGGCGTGTGTCCGGGAGGCAGTGGCCCCCGGCTCTCTCACTGTCGGCGGTTGGGGTCGTCTGATCGTCGGATCGCGGGATCGTTGGATCCCCTTCAAGCGCTTTCGGACTCGGTCATTCATTGGACAAGGATGGCCCATGGAGGGCAAGCGAGGATTCGGCGCGCCGGTGCGCTACCACCCTTCCAACGGTATCGGCCCCGTCCGCACCACCGCGGGAACGTCGAGTGAGTCCCGCACCAACGCGTACACTCGGCCGTGACGTATGCACAACGGCAAGTACTGAGAAGGCTCGAACGTCAGCGTGACGGTGCCAACGTGTTCACCGTCAGAGGCGAAGACATCGTACGTCGGCGCCTCGCCGTGCGCCTTCGTCCTCCGCGCCCAGAGACGCCCACGGTCGTCCACCACGAGCTGGGAAATCGCCTGCTTCGCCGCGGGCATGAGCGCCGCAACCTCCTCGGCGACCCGGCGGTCGACGCGGGATGACTCGCTGGACAGGTCGACGTATCGCTGACGCTCCTCCTCGGTCACGAGCACCGGTTCCTCCGCCACTTCGATGACCAGTGTCGTGTCTCCCCGCTCGTCGAGCCGTGCGATCCGGTAACTCGTGCCGGACGCCTGCCAGAAGCCTCGCGCCGGATCGACGATGGTGATCGTCTTCGGATCGTTCGGGATAGTGTAATAGCTGTATCCGCCCCTGCTGCGTGCGATGAAGGCGCGCCACGGCTGCTCCCCGAGGTAGACCGAGTCCGCCACGTCCGTTGCCGGATCGTAGGACTTGTAGTAAACGCGTGAGCGGCTCTCCTGCAGCCCCTCGCTGGGCGGGTACACCGAGGGCTCGTCGGAGTGCGACGCCGGCTTCCAGAACCGCCCCTGGTGGTCGATCGTTCCGCTCCAGATGTACCCGTACGAACGGACGTGCATGGGCACCCGCGCCAGCTCCGCACCCTGCAGATCCACGGCGATCATTCGCCCCTTCCCGTGATCTTGGATCCACAGCACCGAGTCGCCAACGAGGATCATGCCGTTCGCTTCGGTAAGCTCGCCCGGCCCCTGGCCTTTGCGCGTCAGGGTGCGGAGAAACCGTCCCTCGGCATCGAACGCACGGATCTCAGACGCTTGGTAGTCGAGCACATAGATGGTCCCATCGCGGTCGGCCTCGATCCCGCGCACGTCCCCGAACACCAGATGAGGGTCGCCTTCCACGACCCCGATCGAGAGGTCGGGCTCGAGCGGCACAGCGGCCGGCTCGGGACGCCGGTCATAGCGCACCACGATCGTGCCGTTCGGGAGCGTGTCGCGGACCCCAGTGCCGGTCGTCCGTCGTGACTCGGACAGACAGGCGAGCGCGGTCCCGGCGACCGCGATGAGCACGCACCGTCGGAGGCGCCGCATCACGTCACCTCTCGCGACGCGGTTCCGATCAGCATGGTTCGCGTGGGTCGTCGCATGGTCGCACCTCGTGCGTCCGACGGTCTGCAACGCCATCGTCCCAGCGGCCTCGTCGGTGGCGAGCGTCATGGGGCGTCGCAGAACTTGCCGCCGTCCACCTACGCGCGCAATCCTGCGCGCTTCCGCACCTCCCCCCAAGCCCAGAGCGGGCGCCCTGACTCACGCGGACTGAGCCTGGCCACGCCGGGCCGAAACACAGACCGCCCGTCCGGGCTCACCGTGGGAGCCACTTCCCCCTCGGCGCGCTCCGGCAGGATCGTTGGATGGCGGGATGGTTGGATCGTCCGCAGGCTCTTTCGCTCCTCGGCTGGCCGAGCGCATGATGTCGGACGGTAGGACGGTAGGACCGTAGGACGGTATGTCCTCCCAGAGACCTACCGTGATACCGTCCTACCGTCACACCGCCCCTCGAAACGAGCTGAACTTCCAGCGGTTCGATGCCAAGCTCGAGCAGCGGTTTGCGCAGGCCGACGTCAAGCGCGAGCAACAGTTCGCGCAGGCGGACGCACAATTGGCAGTGCTCAGGGATGAGATCGGTACCGACCTCTCCGACTGCCACATGAGCCTGCTCAGGTGGATGTTCGGCTTCTGGATCGCGACCTTGGAGCCCTTGGGAGGACTGATTCTCGCGCTACGAGCGATTCCCAGCCGCTGCGACCATCGATATACATCGTTGGCCAGTTGGACCAGGTTGCAGCCTTTGGTGGTCCGGCTCGACCGACCATGGCCCCGCATGTCGATGGCGTATGCGCGATAGTCGCTCGGGAGGCGGGTCAGGTACGACGCACGCCAGATCTTGGACGACAAGAAGAACCCGTGAACTAGCACGATGGCGTGGGCGCCGGACCCGTGCTCCTCGTAGTAGAGCTCGGCGTCATTGATCCGCATGGTCGGCATCGTTCGTTCTCACCGGCACCGTGTGGCCGCGGGACCGGGCGGGACGCATCGAGAGGAGGCGAACGGATCCGGCAGGCATTCGGCATGTTCCGCGCACTCCACGTCAAAACGCCGAAGCGCCTTCGCGTCGGTGGTGCTCCCCCGCTCAACGACTCGATCGACGGGCCCGGTCAGCCGAGTCACGTAGTCCATCCACGGCTTGACCCTGTCGACGAGTCTCGCCTGATCTCTGAAATGGCCTTTCCCTCTGCGAGTACGACGACTGTCGTTGATGCAGCCTGGCTCCTCCTCCACAGAGAGCCTACTGTGTCGGTGTGACAGGACCTCGCCACACCGGAGGCGTCCCCTACTGGGCCTGGATGTCGATGACCAAGCAGTACATTCGAGACCGAGAATCGCTCGCTGCACCCCCCGGCACGTCCATTCCGCGGGCCTTTCCATAAGCTGTGCCCGACCGACTCGGACGGCACACAATCAGATGACCCGCCCGCAACGCCAACCGTGAGCGCACCCGCCGCACCGGCAGCCACCGAGAGACACCAATAGCTACGATCTGCAGGCGGACCCCCCGCGCATCGCGGCATCACGCAGAAACAAGTACGAAACGGCGGAGGTTGCGCTTCCTCGCTGTCCGTTAGTTGCCCTCCACGCTCGGGCCATTCGGTGGTGACTGTCGCGGCGGGTCGGGCGTGAGCAGCGCAGCCGTTTCATAGCACCAGCAGGACAACGAGGACCGCAATGAGCGCGGTGAGTCCTGCGCCTGCGATCACCACACACGGCACATCACTTCGATAGCGCGTCGACATCGTCTGTGCAGCCTGTCCCAACTCCTCCGCGCTTCGAGTGTCTCGGGGCGCGATCTGCTCCCCGCAACTGCCACACGTACCGTCGAGAAGGGGGCGGGGGGAGTCCTCGCAGCACGGGCACCACCGCTCCACTGCATCAGGGGCAATACTCCACTTCCTCAACTCCTGCGGATCCTGTGGCAGGGCGACGCCCTCCGCCACCATCTTTCCCAATGCTTCCTGCGCCGGCTCATATCCGTGCTTGGCGGCGCGGAGAAACCACGCCACTGCCTCCGGCCGATCCTGCTGCAAACCCCAACCTTCGTTGCACATCTCTCCCAACGCATACTCCGCCTCGGCAAGACCCTGGTCCGCCGCTCTTCGGAACCAGCGGACTGCTGCCACGTAGTCGCGCCGAATGCCTGAGCCCCATAGGCAGTGATCCCCGAGATGGAACTGTGCTTCGGGCAGTCCTTGCTCGGCAGCGAGCTGAAACCACTTCACGGCCTCCGCGTCGTCGTCGCTTTCCGCTCCCACTTCGTACTGCGCCCGTGCATGTCCCTGTTCGGCCGCTGCACGAAACCACCTTGCAGCTTCGCCATCAAGTTCGTGCGCCTCACTTTGGTCGTAGTACCGGCCGAGCCTGTACTGCGCTTCCGACAGGCCCTGTTCCGCGGCCTTCTTGTACCAGAACGCCGCCTGTTCGTAGCCTCGAGGCACCCCCTGGCCTTCTTCGTGCCTGATACCCAACTCGCACTGGGCCACGGGGTCCCCTTGTTCTGCCGCGCGCTGCAGCTCGGCAAGCCGGGGATCCATCGCGCTATCCTCCAAGAGCGTCCGAGGACGAGACCTTGGCCCCGAGCGCCGGTTGGATCCGGTCGATCGCCTGTTGCACCACCTCCCGCCCACGTACCCAAACCCGGCGTTCCCACTCGCGGTCGGCCGGGTGAAACACCCGCAGCAGACTGTTCTTGATCGCGCGGGCACGCTGATCATCGGAGGCTCCGTGATGGTGGAGCCAGTTCTCGGCCCGGAGCGCTTTGAACACCCGCATCGGCGGATAGGTACCGAATTCCAGACTCACTGCAGTCACCTCTGCGTCCGGCAGCATGTCGGTGAATGCGAGCTTCAGCGATGCATCCAAATGCGCGGACACCGATGCACCCGTGACCGTCGACCGCACCGCGTCGCCTCCCCAGATTGCCACCGCCCGCCGATACTCGGGCGTCTCGGTCGGGACGTTCATGATGAGCTCGGCGTGCCCGTAGGCACCGAGGCCAGTGTGCACGTCGATCACGACTGCGTGCGCGGCGGTCGAAAGGAACTGTTGGACGATGGCGCGAACTGTCCGATTCGCCGACGCCTCAAATGTCCCGCCATAGAAGAGGCCCGCAGGATGCGAATACTGTCCGCCCTGTATTGCCTGCTGTGCCGCAACGGCTCCGGCCGTTATGCGGAACCACAGCAGGCGCACCCACGCCCGTACCTCCGACCAGAACCCCAGTGACCCGGGAGCGATCGCGGACGCCAGACGCCCGTACCCGGGATTGAGGGGAGGCGGCGTGCCATGATCGCGGAAGTTGCGGTTGAGGTCCACGTTCTCCTCGGTGAACCGCCGCACGTGCGCCATCCCATACGGATTGATCGCGTGGATCATCACGAGGCGAACCCCCCGCGGGAGCCGCGACGCGATCCCTCCCTGCAACAACCCCGTTTGCAGAGCCGAACCCGCGAACCCTTCCACACCGTGGGTGCCGGAGCTCAGGACCAGGACGGTCCGCGCCTCGTCGGGACCGATCACGGCCACATCAGTGAACAGCGGTTCACCATCTGGCCCCTCGTGGGGGCTCCGCAGACTCTCGACGCCCGCGCCGGCCGCCCGAGCCGCTTCGAGAAACTTCTGTCTCGCCGTTCCATAATCGGATGAAAAGTACGTTCCTGCTCGCACATTGCCTTCCTCACGATGCGATTGTGACTTCACGGTATGTTCCCTCCAGTTGACGGCGCCAAAGAACCACCCTCCGGCTCCAAGGACCGTAGTCCCCAAGGACGCCATGGCGATACCCGCAATCGTCGCCGTCTTCATACACCACCCCCCTGCTCGTGTCTGTTCTGTGAGAGGCGGGGCGGCGAAACGCGCAGCCGCCGCCTCGCGGGACCGGGTTCTCACTCGGCCCCGCGCTGCCCCGTGATCCGCTCTTCTGTGAGCCTGAGCCTCACGATTTGACCTCGGGCATACCGCGTGGCCTCAGATCGGGCGGCAGGCTCGTCTTTCGGCTCCTGCTCGATACGCTGCCGCGATTCGCCATCCAACGATTCCCGCTCCCTGAAGACGAAGTGGAGACCCCCGGCGAGAACGATTGCGACCACGGCGGGCTGGAACCTCGCCAACTCACCCTCCATGACCACGTACAGGAGACCAGTGCCCAACGTGGACAGGTAGAGCATGAACGACAGTGCCTGTCTCGTTCCCGACACGTGCTGTGAGGCCTCCAGCGTTCCGATGGCCATCAACGCCCCCAGTGGAAGCTGAACCTCCCAGCGATCGACCATCGGTAGCGATGACATCGCGGCCGGAAACTCCCCGACCACAACGAACGTCAGGACCGCCACCGGCAGCAGGCCAGCGACCACCAACCTCCATTGCACTTGGCGGTCGGCATCGTACTCGGCGAAGAGCGACCTCATCCTCGCGGCGATGACCAGAAACGCGGCGATGATGACGGCCGGGTAGCCGACGTAGATGAAGACCTGCCGCAACGCATCGAACACACCCGTCTGAGACATGATGTCACTCCTTGCTGTGGCAACTGCATCATCCGGAAAAGCAGCGCCTGTGCCACGTAGCAAGCAACGTGCTAACTAGCTACGCCACAATAGATTACGCACGGCGACGGCCGCTGCCGCAACGGTGTGATGTCGCTCGTGGTTGACATCCAATGATCGCCACCATACATGAGATGTACATGCGAGCTGACAACCAAATGGCTTGAGGGACGGGCAAATGTCGCTGCTGACCGGACGTGAGCGTGCATTCTTGCGGGCGATTTCGAAGCTGGCCTATGCCAACCCCTACCTGCCGGAGCGGCTCGACGCTGAGCGGGAGGTGCTCGGTCGCGAGTTCGAGGATGTCGGAGGGATCCGAAGCCTCACCGTAGAGGATCCGTCGCGCGCGGACCCGAACCGGATGCGCACTGACCGGCGCTTGGAGGAGGTGGTCCCAGCCGTGCGGAGCCGGCTTGCCGGCGGTGCAGAGGTCTTGGACGACGATCTGGTCTTGTACCAGGACGCCGTGTTCCTCCTTCTCTATCGACGGCACCTCGACGGCTTCCGCGAGCTTGCCACGCCCCTCGAAGGGTCACGTCGCAGGCTGGGGCGGGTCCGAATGTACGCATCGTTCCTGCGTGATTGGCGACACTTCTTCGCGATCCCCGCTATGCGGTGGCAGCCGCCACTCGAAGCGGCCCACGTCTTTGCGTGCCTGTATCAGATCCAACGAGCCTTCCACCACACGTTCGCGGCGATCGTCGGACGCTCCGAAGTCGCGGCGGCGCTGCGGGCCTCGGTCTGGCAGTCCATCTTCACCCACGACATGCGGCGATACCGTGATATACTCTGCGAGCGCATGGGTGATGCGACGACGCTCATCACCGGCCCGACCGGCACTGGGAAGGAGCTGGTGGCACGCGCAATTGGCCTGTCGCGCTACATCCCCTTTGACGCCGAGTCCACTGGCTTCGCGGAAGACCCGTTCGCAGGGTTGCACGCACTGAACCTCTCGGCAATGCCGAGTACGCTCATCGAGTCGGAACTGTTCGGCCACACACGTGGTGCGTTCACGGGTGCGGTAGCAGACCGGAAGGGATGGTTGGAGATCTGCTCGCCCTACGGGACCGTGTTCCTCGACGAGATCGGTGAGCTCGAGCCATCGATTCAGGTCAAGCTGCTTCGCGTGCTCCAGACGCGCTCGTTCCAGTCGATCGGCGACACGATGGAGAAACGGTTCGCGGGCAAGATCGTCGCGGCAACGAACCGCGATCTGGCCCGGGCGATGCAGAGCGGAGCCCTGCGAGAGGACTTCTACTACCGGCTGTGCTCGGACGTGATCGTCACGCCCTCGTTACGTGAGCAACTGCGGGAAGCTCCGGAGGTGCTTCATGAGCTCATCGTCTTCATCGCAGGTCAGGTTGCAGGAGTCGATCCGGCACCCATCGTCGCCGACGCAGAGGCATGGATCCTCGAACACCTCGGCGCCGCCTACCCCTGGCCGGGGAACATCCGTGAGCTCGAGCAATGTGTCAGGAGCATCATGATTCGCGGATCATACCGTCCCCCGAGCACCCGCCCGGTATCCCCCATCGAGGCGATGCTCCGGGACATCGAGCATGGCACGCTCACAGCTGACGAACTCTTGAGCACGTACTGTACGCTCGTGTACGCGCAGACCGGGAACTATCAGGAGTGTGCGCGACGGCTACAGCTGGATCGACGCACCGTCAAGAGCCGGGTGGATGAGACGCTGCTCACGCGGCTGGCGGGCCCTGAGGGTGATGATCGGTCCGATGTCGATCACCTGACCCCGCAGGCGGCCACAGGAGGAGGTGCACACGATGGACGCTGACGGCTTCAGGTTGGACATGATCACGCCGAGCGAGGCGCTGCTCGCAGCACTGCAGATGGAAGGATTCCGGGCCGGAGATCATGCCATACCCCACGAACGAGGATGGCCAGCGGTCAGGTTCTGGGTCACGAAGTCGTGGTATGCGCGGATCATCTTTGGAACGTGCCGGGGCCCGAGTATCCTGTGCGCCCGCGCTCAATACACCAAGGGCGACGCAGAAGGATCGTGGTGGCACCGGGCTGCCGTGGAGATGCCCTGGCTGCGCAACGGCGTCCCGTACACCGACACCGCCTGCATCGATCTCGACGACGATCCGGTCGAGCTCGCGGCGGGATCGATGCCCCTTTTCTTCCACAGGGAGCCACCACCGGCCGTGTCTGACGGGATCGCGTACTCCCTGGCGCTCCGAACTGACGGATTCAGGGCCGACTTGCGTTTCGGGAATCCCAAAGACACGCACCTCCGGCAGCTCGCGGGGGCCATATACTCGGTTCTTGATACCTTGCCCGAGCCGATTCGCGAGAGATTGAAGGGCGCGGGCTTTCTTGTGTAGCTCCCAGTCTAGGCTCATCGGCGAAGGTGCTGCCTCATTGTTCCGGCATCGGCTCAGACAACCAGTCGGGGCGAGAGGCCTGTTGCCGCGCGGAATACCCTAGAGGAATGACATGAGTCTCGTGGACCGTGTGAGACAGTCCGAATGGTGGCGATTGGCGGAAGCCATGCCCGATCGCCACTATGACGAGGACGCCGGCGTGCACCTGTCAGATCATCTGGATGCGGTGTACGGAAATCTGGAATTCCTCGTCGCCTCTCGAACGCCTCATGAGTACTTCGATCACCTGCTGAGTGCGCTGAAGACCGCCGGCTTGGACCCTGGTGCCGCCCACACCATCTTGGCGCCCGTCGCACTATTGCATGACATCGGCAAGGTGAGGGAAGACAAGAACGCGGAGGGCACACATCCTCTCACCGGCAAGAGGGTACGCATGCGACACCCCGTCGTCGGAGTCCTGGCCGGCATGGAGCTCTTGCCCCCCGCCGCCGAACACCGCAACACGATCCTCGCGCTGATCGACGAGCACGACACGCCGTACTCCTGGTACATGCCGTACCGAAAGACCGGCCACATCCCGCACACGAGGTCGTGGGCGAGGTTGGATCGCAGGATCGATCCGCAGGAGAACGGCTCGGGGATCCTATTACTCTGCGTCTTCAAGATCGCTGACATCGATGGCCACGAAGACGTGGAGGACGTGATCTGGTTCATCGGCCAGGCATACGAGTCGTATTTGCGGCAGAAGGGGAAGTGGGTGCCGATCCCGAGCATGGAGGCAATCCGCGCCCTGGAGAGACCGCGCGACTGACTCCACCACATCCCTCATCACTGCGGCCGGACTTCGGCGGGAGTCGGCAGCTGCGTCGGTGTTGGCCGCGCGCCCATCGTCATCGCGGCGCCCGGGTGCCGCTCGCTGCGCGCGGTCGCGCGAGCTAGACTCCTCCGATGCAAAGCTCAGTGCCCCCCGGGGGGAGGACCGGCGAGCGGCCTCTCAATCCCGCGGAACGCGGTGCGCTGGTGTTGCGCGCGACGCTGGCGATGGCGCTCTTCTACCTCGCCGCGCTGGCGCTGATGCTCTTCTGCGGCGCGCTGGTGATCGTCCTCTTCCTGGTCCTCCTCGGCGCCACACGGTTCGGCCTGGCGACCGTCGTGGGCCGGCTCATGGCGGCGCCCGCCGGCATCTTCGGCATTCTCGCGCGCCGGATGTGGCTTCCATCGCCTCCGACCTCTCAGGTGACCCTCGCGCCCGAAGACGCACCCAGCCTCTTCGAGATCCTCCGAACGCTGGCCGACCGCCTCGGGCTGGAGCCACCATCCCGCGTCTTCGTGGAGATGCATGCGGGGGCGTGGGTCATGATGCGCGGCTTCGCCCGCGGCTCGGGACGCACCACGCTCGGGGTCGGCTTCGACCTCCTGGCCGGGCTGACCACGGCCGAAGTCGAGGCTGTCCTGGCCCACGAGCTCGCGCACGCGCGACTGGTCCAGCGCGGCCTGAGCCGCTGGCTCAACAAGGGGCTGAGCCGTTTGTCCGCCGTGACCACCGAGCTGATCGCGTTCGCGGAATTCAAGCGAAGGGCTGGCGAGGATTCAGACCTCGCCGATGCCACCGAACGGGTCTTCAAGCCGCTCACGTTGCGCGCGGCGCGGCTCGTGGCAACGTACTCGCGCCAGGACGAATTCGAGGCGGACCGGCTCGCCGCCGAGCTCTGCGGCGCCGGAGCGGTCCGGTCAGCGCTGACGAAACTCGAGTTCATGGATGCAGCCCTGCAGCGGCTGCCGTGGAACGAGCGGCTGGCGCGCGCCCATACCGGGGCGCAGTTCACGGAGTGGATCGTCGGCGAGCTGGGACACGGAGGTCACGCCGCGGAATCGGATCTGGCCTACCACTCCCCCGACCCGTTTTCCACGCATCCGTCGATGCAGGACCGCCTTGCGGCGCTCCCGGTCACCGAGGGTGCCAGCTCGCGGCAGGGCGCCACGCCGATGGGTGTGACGCTTCTCGCTGACCCCGATGCCATCGCGAGCCGTTTGATGGCCGAGATCCAACGCGTGGCGGCGGAGCAGGAGTTGCGGGACACGAAGCGGCTTGTGAAGGAGGCGCGCAAGCTCGCGGCACCGCTCCGGACGACCCCCAGCAAGTTGCTTGGCGTCATCTTCATCGGGTTTGGTGTGCTGCTGGCGCTGCTGGGACTGTCCGAGGAGTTGGCACCGGTTTGGCTCGTGGCCGTCGCGAGCCTCCTCCTGGGTGTGCTGCTCTTCGCCCTCAGCGTCGTCCGCAGCCCGCGGCTGGACCTGCCCGTTCCGGCCTATGGTACTCTAAGCAACCCGAAACGCTGGGATTCGAGCGACACGGTGCGCGACGAGGAGCACGCGACCGAGGCCGAGTTACGCTCCGCGACCAAGACCGGCTGGAAGCGCCAGCGCGTGCGCGTGCTTCTCGCGCACGGGCGTGACGCGCTCGTCACGCGCAAGTTCCTACGCGCCCACGTCGCCGCCCGGCTGGCGCGCGAGCTCGCACCCAAGTCGGTCAATGCCAACCTCCTGTATGCGATAGCCGCCGCAGGTTTCGGCAACGCCGCGCAGGCCGACGAGGCGCTCCGCGTGGTCCGCGCGCAGGCCGGACTCCGCTCCATCACCACCAAGTGGGGCGCCGCCTGGGCCCTCAGTCTGCTGGATGAGCCCCTGGCCGAGGGCTTGCTGCTACAACTACACAAGCTTCGGCCCACGGTGGCCACGTTCGCAGCGCTGTTGGCCCGGTCGCAGATGGTTCGCGGCAAGGTGCAAAGCGCAATCCGGAACGCGGAGACCGCGACCCGGCTCGAGCCGTCGAACCGGGCAATCACCGAACTGCTCGTAGCCTTGCTCCTCGCGGCGGGACGCCCTCGGGAGGCAGGTGAACGGCTCAGGCCCTACGCGGAGGACGCGAGAACGGATCCTGGCCTTGCATACCTCATGGTGCGCACCGCGCTGATGCAACGCGACCTCCCACAAGCAGAGGAATGGGCTGACGTCATCCGCACGTTCGATGACGCGCGCGAGGGGCTGCTGGCGGTGGCGCACGCGTTTGGCGTGGCCCGACTGGACGACGTCGCTGCGGACTTCTTCAACGCGGCTCTCGACGCCGGGTACGCGCCGGAGGCGAACATCGGCCTTGCGGAACTCGTCCGGTTTCGCGGGGAACCTGCTGCCGCACGGCGGCACCTGCTGGCGGCGCTGCAAACTCATAATGCGATGTTCAGCAGGGGCGCATCCCCCGCCACCGTGTTTCAGCAGGTGTTGGCCGGCCTTGCCAGCCTGGAGCAACATCGCACGACCTGCCGCGCGTGGATCGCCACGTTCCCGCGCGCCGAGATACTACTCTCGGAGCGATCCCTCCTGGTGCACGCGCCCACCGAAGCCGCTGCGCACGAGCACCTGCGGGAGATCGTGGACGCCA
>JBDHEI010000027.1:0-66736 GCA_039591075.1 Gemmatimonadota bacterium | reverse complement strand
GTTGCCGCGGGCATCCCGAAAGAAGCGGGTGGCATACCCCTCGTACGCCGCCGGGTCATCCACGCCCGCCTCGGGAAACTCCAGGACCGGCGTCTGCTCCGCCCCTCGAGGCGCCTGACACGCCTGCAGAAGAAACGGCACGACGAGGAGACATGCGCGCACGTGCATCGGCGAACCGTCCGAGTCCTGTTAAGAGGAGACCGTGGTCAGAATTCTAATGTACGTGGGGCGAACGATCTCTGCGACACGACCGGCCGCGTGCCACCGCATGGTCGTCCGGGAAACGGAACGGGGCTACCTTGTTCGCCTCGGACACCACCAATGATCGTCGGAGACCTCCATAGTATGCAGCAGCCCCACCGTGCCCTGCGCCGCCCTTTTCGCAGTTCCTGCCCCGACCGCCGCACAGGAGGTTTGTAGATCCGGCGCACACCGTAGCACGGCCCTCGGACCCCGGCCACCTCGCGGCGAGATCGGGGAGCAGCGTCGGGCTGGGAGCTGGGAGTGGTCTCGGATAGAGCGCTTAGCGTGACGCCACCGCGCACCCCATCGGCGCGCCAAGTGTCGACCCAGTAGAGGCGGCGCGCTCCTGGGCCGCAAAAGCCAGCGCCACGCCGTTGGTCCACCCGAACCCGTCCTGCGTGGGGTACTCCCCGCCACCCGCACGTCGGTTCGCGTCCACCACGTCGTACTTCTCGGTCATCTTCCCCGTCGACAGGAACGTGCGCCGGTTGAGGGCGAGCCATCGCTCGCGGGCCGGGTCGGCCAGAGGCGCACGGTCGTGGCGGCAGAGTCCCTGGACCGCCACCCATTGCAGCGGCGGCCACCCGTTGGGGGCGTCCCATTGTTGACCCGAGGCGATGAGGGTCGTCACGAACCCGCCCGACGACAGGAAGTCCCGCTCCAGCCGGTCGGAGACCGCCTTGCCCTGCTCGGCTGTGGCGAGCCCGAAGTAGAGCGGAGCGGCCGCAGCCAGCGTGGGGCGGTCTGTCACGCGCTCGCCGGTTCGCCAGCGGACGTCGTAGAAGAACCCGTCGGTCGGATCATAGGCGGCATTGAGCAGGGCGCGGCGACGATCCTCGGCCGCGCGCGCGAATCGCTCCGCGACTTCGCGGTCGCCTGGACGCCCGCGGAAGATCCGCAGCGCGGCGATCATCCGCTCAGCGTGATAGAGGAGGCTGTTCAGATCCACCGGGACCAGCGCCGTCGTCTCGAGCGTCCGGAGGTCCGACGGGTCACGCATCCAGCGACTCGAGAAATCCCACCCACTCTCCGCCGAGGCACGGACGTTCCGGAAGAATGCCTCGCGCCGATCCTGCGGGAGCGTCTCACCCAGCTCGTAATCTTCACGGTAGGACTCCGGCCTCGGCTCAGGCCGGTCGTCCCAATACCGGTTGAGCACCGACCCATCGCCTAGCCTCACGACGCGGCGGTACGCCTCACCGGGCGCTAGGCTGGCTGCTCCGTCCAGCCAGAACTCGTGCTCGGCCTCCAGGGCGTCGAGGTACGGCAGCGCCTCCGCGGTGTCCGTCGCCGCGGCGTAGAGTCCGACCATGGCGGCGAAGAACGGCGGTTGGCTCCGGCTGAGGTAGTACGTGCGATTGCCGTTCGGCACATGTCCAATAGTCCGGACCAGGTAGGCGAAGTTGTCGAGCATGCTCCGCACGAGGTCCGTCCGACCGCTCTCGATGAGCCCGAGCATCGTGAAGTAGGAATCCCAATAGTAGACCTCGCGGAAGCGGCCGCCCGGGACCACGTAGGCGTTGGGCAACGGAATCAGCGACGAACGCGCGTCCGTGGCGTCGGGCGTCCGGGTGAGATCCGGCCAGAGCGCGCGGATGTGCTCCTCCATGGTCCGCGAGGTGTCGGTCCGGAAGCCTTCTCCGACCGGCTGCGGCAGCTCGAAGTGCTGCTCCACGAAAGCCAGCAGGTCGAGCCGTGCGGAGGTTCGCGCGGTGGCGTAGCGGGCAGCGATCTCCGCTGGAGGGAGGAGCGGCCGTGCATCCACGAACGTCTTCGAGTCCTGGAAGAGCCCCGATAACTGGATGTCGTGGAAGAGCGGGCCGAGATCACGCGAGGGGTCGTAGCGCGCGGCGGGAAGAGGCGCTTGGACCCCACGGGAGGGCACACCGCTCTGGCATCCTGACGCAAGCGCGAGGGCGACGACGAGCCAGGCGAACGCCCAAATAAGCCGAGGGCCTCGGGAGACCGCTACGCCAGATCGATGATTCATCACCAGCCTTCACCCATGCAGAAAGAGCCGGTTCCTCACGAAAAGTAGATCCACACGAGCCCAACACACGCCACGAGCAGCAGGCTCAGCCGCCGGTCCCTGCGGCGCCAGCCGCGATCGGATTCTTGCGCAGTGGCCGGCTCCTGCGTGGCGAAGGTCAGGCCCGCCACCTTGGAAGCGGGCGGTGCGGGCGTCAGCAAACTCACGATCACGAGGACCGCCGTGCAGATCACGAAGAGGATGACGGCGAAGTGCAGGAAGTTGATCTCCGCGTATGTGACCAAGAACCCTTTTTGGAGCGGCTGGCTGATTTCCACCACGAGCCGCCCCATACCGAGCACGAATCCCGTGATGAGGGCCGCGATGGCGCCATTCGCGTTGACCCGCTGCCACAGTACGCCGATCAAGAACACCGCCGCGATCGGCGGCGAGATGTAGGCCTGCACGCTCTGCAGGTACTGGTAGAGCTGCCCGGAGATCAGCTTCATGAATGGGATCCACAGCAGGCCGAAGCCCACGAGCAGCCCAGTGGTGATCTGCCCGACTAGCACGAGCCGCCGTTCGGATGCCCCCGGGCGGAGCTTCTTGTAGACGTCCAGCGTGACCAGGGTGGACGTGGAATTGAACACCGAGGAAAGCGAGCTCATGAGCGCCGCCAGCAGCCCAGCCACCACCAACCCGCGAAGCCCGATGGGGAGCAGCACGGCCATGAGCGTGGGAAGCGCCTGGTCCGGGGCGGCGAGCTGCAGCCGGCCCTGCTGCGACAACGCGTAGGCGATGACGCCGGGGACCACGAAGATGAAGAGCGGCAGGAGCTTCAGGTACCCGGCGAACACGGTCCCGCGGCGGGCGTGTTCGCGGTTGTGCGCCGCAAGCACGCGCTGCACGATGAACTGATCGGTGCACCAATACCAGACGCCGAGGATCGGCGCCCCGAAGAGAATGCCGGTCCAGGGAAAGTCCGGGTCCGACATCGGTTTCCACAGACTGAGGAACCCGGGCCCCACCGTCTCCGTCATCGCGCTCCAGCCGCCCAGGGCGTTGAGCCCCAGGAGTGTCACGGCCACCGCGCCGCCGATCAGGACGAACATCTGCAGCAGATCCGTATACAGCACCGCGCGCAGTCCGCCGAAGATGGTGTACACGCCCGTCACCACCACGACCACCAGCGCGCCGGTCCAGAAGTCGATCCCCATGATCGCCTCGAACACGATGCCGCCGGCGGCGATCGTCACCGAGATCTTGGTCAGCACATAGCCGATGATGGAGATCACTGCCAGATACCACCGGGCGCCCTCGGAGTATCGTCGCTCGAGGAACTCCGGCATGGTGAAGACGCCACTCGACAGATAGAACGGCACGAACACCCAGCCGAGGATCAGGAGGATCAGCGAGGCGAGGACCTCGAACTGCCCCACAGCCACACCGCTTGCCGCCCCAGTTCCCGCCAGCCCCACCAGGTGTTCGGAGCCGATATTTGAGGCGAACAGCGAGCCGCCCACCAGGAACCAACCGGCATCACGGCCTGCCAAGAAGTAGTCCTGCGACGTCCCGCGGGCCGAGCGTTCCCGCAGCGTGGCCCAGATGGCGACGCCAAAGACCAGGACGAAATACGCACCGATCACCACCCAGTCCACGCTCGCTAGTAGGCCCACGGGTACCTCTTCGGCTCAGGGTCTGTGGCGGGATCCCACGACGATGGGTCGCCGGCTTCGGTAATGACTAGACTCGGGATTTCCTCGCGTAACGGCTTAGTATACGCCCATGCGCCTCGACGCGGAACGCTCCCCGCACGGAAGCCATGACGCGGCGGCCCGCCCCGAGGCCTGGACGTCGCCTTGCGCCCTATGATTTCAGTACCTAGCTTGTCCTGACTCCCGGAGCAACTTCCCAGTCTCGCATCGGTCACGCCCCTTGAGATTCGCTCTTCATCTTCCCGCCGCGCTCCTGCTCGTTCTGGGCGCCGCGGCCTGCGAGCGCGATCTGCCCGACCCATCGTCTCCAACCTACCAGGAGGTCGTCGCGGCCTTCTACAGGGGCGTGGCGGCCGCTCAGGCGGGCGAGAGCGGACTGGCTGCGGCGGCGTTTCAGCGCGTGACCGAACTCGTCCCCAGAGAGCCGGCAGGCTGGGCCGATTTCGGCCTGATCGCGCTCCAACGGCGTGAGCTGGAACAGGCGGCCGAGCGGCTGGAGGAGGCGCGCATGCTGGCGCCCGAGAGCGGCCACATCCAGCTCGTTTCCGCGCTCGTCGAGCGCGAGCGCGGACGCCCAGACGCGGCAACGGAACACCTCCGCCGCGCCGTTGAACTCGACCCTCAGGGCCTGCAAGCGCTCTATCTCCTGGCCCAGCTCGTCGAGCAGGAGGGCCGCTCTGGGAGCGCGACCGAGGCGCACCAGCTGATCGACCGGATTCTGGCCGTCCAGCCGGGGAATCTGGTAGCCCTGCTCGAGCGCGCGCGCCTCGCCGCAAAACTGCGCGACATCGAGACACTGCGCCAGACGCTCGACCGCATTGGAGCCCGGGCCGATTCCTTGTCTTTGCCCCTCATCGCCGAGCTCGGGGCACTGCGGACCGCTGGAGAGACCGGGGATTTCGGCCGCGCCGCCACGCTGATCCCGTTTCTGCAGACGGTGTTACAGCTCCAGCCCGCCTACCGCGACGACGAGGACGCTGTGCTGACGTCGCCGAGCCGAACGGAGCTTCTGCTGACGCGCTTTGTGCGACTGCCGGCCCCTTCCGCTCAGTCCGCGCCGGCGGACACGGGTCTCAGGTTCGTGGCGGAGACACTTGCAGTGGGTGAGGGGCCCGCGGCGTGGGTACGGGCGCTCTGGCTGAGCGAGGAGGGACCGCTCGCGCTGGTCACCGCCAGTCGCGGAACCCTGTGGGTTTCACCCGAGCCCGGTCAGGCCGAGGCATTCGCCTTTCCGGGAGGGGCATCCGCCTCACCGCTCTCGCCCTCTGCCGTCGCTCCCGTCGACTATGACTACGACTTCCGGATGGACCTCGTGCTGGCGGGTCCCGGTGGACTTCGCCTGCTCCGTCAAGACGACGTCGGCGCATTCACAGACGTGACCGGCGAGGCAGTTGCGACAGAAATTGCACGTGCCGCCTACGCCGGCGCCTGGGCCGCCGACCTGGACATGGAAGGCGACTTGGACCTCGTGCTTGCAGGAGTCGAGGGTGGGCCCGTCGTGCTGCGGAACCGGGGCGACGGGACCTTCGAGCCCTATCCCGCCTTTGCGGGCGTGGCCCGTCTACGAGATTTCGTGTGGGCCGATCTGGATGCTGACGGTGACCCCGATGCGGCGCTCCTCGATGCCGCCGGACGCCTAGTCGTTTTCCGCAACGGGCGCTACCGCGTCCCCCAGTTCCAAGCACACCCACTGCCGGACATGCTCGGCTCCGTGCACGCGATCGCCGCAGCCGACATGAATCAGGACGCCACACTCGACCTGATCCTCCTCGGGGCAGACGGGACGGTGCGCCGCCTCTCGTTGAACGAGAGCGGTTGGGAAACCGGCGTGCTCGCGCGGTGGCCCGATTTCCCAACGGCCGGTGTTGCATCGACGCGGCTTTTCGTCGCCGACCTGGACAACAACGGCGACCTCGATCTGGTGGCCTCGACGCCCCAGGGCTCCAGGGCCTGGCTGAGCGCCGAGCCCGAGCCGCGGCACCTTCCGCCGATCGACGTCCAGATCACGAGCGTCGCCGACATCAGCGGTGACGGTCGCCTCGATCTGATCGCGGTGTCATCGGAAGGCCAAGCGCTGTTGCTCACCAACCAGGGCACCAAGGACTACTACTCGGCGAGCATCCGCCCGCGGGCGGCACAAACCACCGGGGACCGACGTATCAACTCCTTCGGCATCGGCGGCGAGATCGAGGTCCGGGCGGGCCTGCTCTACCAGAAGCAGTTGATCGACGGTCCTGTCGTCCACTTCGGAACGGGGGAGCACCCGCTGGTCAACGTTGCCCGCATCATCTGGCCGAACGGGACCGTCCAACCCGAGTTCAACCTCGCCGCTGCCAACGAGACCATCCTGACGCGCCAGCGTCTCAAGGGATCGTGCCCCTGGGTGTTCACGTTCGACGGCGAGAGGATGCAATTCGTCACGGATTTCATTTGGCGCACGGCGCTCGGCCTGCGCATCAACGCGCAGGGGAATGCCGCGGTGATCCACGCCGAGGACTGGATCAAGATCCGGGGCGACCAATTGGTTCCCCGCGATGGCTTCTACGACGTGCGCATCACGGCGGATTTGTGGGAGACGCACTTCTTCGACCACGTTGCCCTGATGGTCGTCGACCATCCGGAGGGCACCGAAGTGTTCGTCGACGAGCGCTTCACGCTTCCGGCGCCCACGCCCGCCGTTCATGCGATGCAACCGCTTCGTCCCGTGGCGCAGGCCTGGGATCATGCGGGTCGGGACGTGACCGCACTGATCCGCGCCCGTGACGAGCGTTTCGTGGACACGTTCGAATTGGGTCCCTACCAGGGCATCGCTGGCGAGCACTACGTCGAGGTCGCGCTGGGCGACGACGTTCCCGCCGAGGGGCCGCTCTGGCTCGTGGCATCCGGATGGGTCTATCCCACCGACGCCTCGATCAATGTCGCCGTCAGCCAGGGTGACAATCGATTACCGCGCGGGCTGCAGCTCGAGGTGCCGGACGGCCAAGGGGGATGGGCGATGGTCGAGGCCGATCTCGGATTCCCGGCCGGGAAGACGAAAACGATGCTCATCGACCTGCAGGACGCGTTCCGGCCCGGCACGCCGCACCACGTGCGCCTGCGCACCAACATGGAGATCTACTGGGACCGGATCGCGTGGGCCGTGGGCCAGCCTGACGCCCCGGTCACCACGCGCCGGATCCTTCCCGCAACTGCCGAGCTGCGCTACCGCGGCTTCTCGGAAGTGGCTCAGGTCAGCCGCAAAGCGCCCGAGCTTCCCAACTACAGCACGATTACCACCACGGCACCGCTGTGGCGGGACCTCGTAGGGTTCTACACCCGCTTCGGCGACGTGCGTCCGTTGAACGAGGCGGTCGATGACCGATACACCATCATGAACGCGGGCGACGAGTTGGTCCTCAGGTTCCCAGCCCCGCCTCCGCCGCAGGGTGGGTGGACGCGCGACTACGTGCTCATCGGCGACGGCTGGGTGAAGGACGGCGATTACAACACCGGTTTCTCGACCACGGTCCTCCCGCTACCGTATCATGGGATGTCCGACTATTCCCGCCCGCCGGGCCGGTTGGAGGACGATCCGGCATATCGGCTCCACCCGGAAGATTGGAGGGTCTTCCACACTCGTTATGTGACTCCGCGGGGTTTCCATCGTGCGCTCGTCCCCAAGCGCGACCAGTGATGGAGGCGCGGCGCGGCCGCCGGACCGCGTCATTCGCATCCTTGCGATCCTCGTCTTCGTCGCGCTGCTCGCCGCGCCGCTTGTCATTCGGCGATTCTCGTCGACCTCTCGGGTAGTCGATGCCGGACTGAGCGCGCCGGCGGCCATCGAGCGGTACGGCTTCGCGCTGCAAGAGGTTTCGGATGCCGCCGGCATCCGGTTCACCCACCAGCCCCCGGCGCTCGACCCCAAACTCGAGCCGATCATGCCGGCGGTGGCAGCGTACGGTGCCGCTGTCTCGGTCGTGGATTTCGACCGCGACGGTTGGCAGGACCTGTACGTGACCAATAGCGCGGTGGGTGGCCGGAATGCGCTCTACCGCAACAGGGGCGACGGCACATTCGAAGACGTGGCCGCTCGACTGGGCGTGGCAGACGTGAACCGGCGAGCCACCGGCGTCTCGATGGGCGCCGTCTGGGGCGACTACGACAACGACGGCTACGAGGACCTGTTCCTCTACCGGTGGGGTCACCCCGAGCTGTTCCGCAACGACGGTGGCCGGGGCTTCTCGCGTGTCACCGAGCGCGTCGAGCTCCCTGCGTGGATCAATGCCAACACTGCTGTCTGGTTCGACTACGACCGCGACGGTTGGCTGGATCTCTTTGTGGGCGCCTTCTACCCCGCAGAAGTGGATCTGTGGAACCTGCCGCACACGCGCATCATGCCAGAGAGCTTCGAGTACGCGCAAAACGGTGGGAAGAACTATCTGTTGCGCAATCGGGGTGATGGATCGTTCCAGGAAGTTGCCGAGGGCGCCGGTCTCGTCGCGAGGCGCTGGACGCTCGCCGCGGCGACGGCCGATGTGGATGGCGATGGCGATCCGGATCTCTTCGTGGCCAACGACTACGGGATCAACGAGCTCTATCTCAACGAGGGAGGTGGGCGCTTTCGTGAGATCGGCCGAGCTGCGAATGTGGCCCGCACCCCCAAGAGCGGCATGAACGCATCGTTCGGGGACGTGTTCAACCGCGGGGAGTGGACCCTCTATGTGAGCAACATTTCCGAGCCCGGCGTGCTCATCCACGGCAATGACCTGTGGGTGCCCACGCATGGAACGGACGAGTCTCCCACCTATCGGAACCTGGCTGGCGCCTTGGGTGTCGAGCTGGCCGGTTTCGCCTTCGGCGCCCAGTTCGGCGACCTGAACAACGACGGCTGGCTCGATCTCTTCGTGACAAACGGATACGTGTCGGGCGAGACGCGCGAGAGCTATTGGTACGACTACTCGATGGTCGCTGGTGGCTATCGCGACATCATCGCCGACGCAGCAAATTGGCCGGCCATGCGCGGCCGCAGCCTCTCCGGCTACCAGGAGGACCGCGTGTGGTTGAATGACGGTGCGGGCCGCTTTCGGGACGTCACGCGAGCGGTCGGAGCGGTCAACGCGAACGATGGGCGCGCCGTGGCGTTCGCCGATCTGTGGAACCGCGGCGTGCTAGACGCCGTCGTGGCCAACCAGCGCGGGCCGCTCCTGGTCTACGGGAACACGGTCACCCCGACGCACGGCTGGATCGCGTTCGCGTTGGAGGGCACACGGAGCAACCGAAGCGCGATCGGAGCTGAGATTCGCCTCTATCGGGCCGGCATGGAGCAGCTTCGGCAGATTGAGGGCGGCAACGGGTTCGCCGCGCAGAACCAGCGCCGGGCACACTTCGGACTCGGCGCGGCTTCACAGGTCGACAGCGTCGTGATCCGCTGGCCCTCGGGCATCGTGCAAACCATTCCGACGCCCGCCATCAACACGCTGCACGCCATCAGGGAGCCCGAGTGACGTTCGACCGGCGCCTGACGGCTCCCCTCCTCATCACGCTGATCCTGCTCGGCGCCCACTGGTCGTACGGGGTGCTGCGCGGGTACGAGGCGATCGCCCTCGCCGTTCTCTCGGCCATTACGACGGAAGTCTCGCTGCGGCGACTCCTCACGGGTGAGCGGCATCAGCTCGCCAGCGCCTACATCTCCGGCATCAGCATAGCGATCCTCGTGCGTTCGCCCATGCTGTGGCCCTACGCCGTCGGCGGGGTGCTCTCCATCATGTCCAAGTACGTCCTGCGCCTGAGGGGGCGGCACCTCTGGAACCCATCCAATTTCGGAATCTGTGCCCTGCTCTTCCTGGCACCTTTTGCCGTGGCGCCCTTGAGCGTGCAGTGGGGGAACGACCTGTGGCCGATGCTCGTGATCTGGGCAGTGGGTCTGTTCACGATCTGGCGTGCCAAGCGCGCGCACATCACGGTGGCCTACGTGGTGTCCTTCTTCATCTTGGCCCTCGTGCGGAGCCTGATCACGGGCAGTGCGTTCGTGACCGAGGTGGCCCCGATCACCGGTCCCATGTACCAGCTGTTCGCGCTGTTCATGATCACGGATCCGAAAACCACCGTGTCGTCCAGGCGGGGCGCCGTCGTGGTCGTGGGTGTCATCGCGTTCGTAGAGATGCTTCTGCGGCTGGCCGAGGTCATCTATGCACCGTTCTACGCACTCTTCCTCGTGGGGCCGGTCGCGCTGCTCGTCGAGATGCGGTGGACCTCCCGTGCGAAGGCTGGGCAGCCCGATGCGCGGGCGGCCCCATCCTTCTCCTCCGATCAGCGCGTGGTGACCAAGCTACCGTCTGGATGAGGCGAGCGCAGGGGGCGTATGATCCCAAGCGCGTCGTTGTTCCGCGCCACGATGATCAATCGGCCGCCGTCCGCCTGTCGCAGCACTTCCAGGTCCCGCACCTGGCCAACGATCACCAGATTGCTTGCCTCCAGGTCGACCGCTGCTAAACCACCCGCTCCGTCGCCGAGAAGCAACAGGCCATAGCTGGCATCATACCGCCCGCGCACCGGCGTGACCCCAAAGAAGTTTCCTGCGACGACGAGATCGGTGTACCCGTCGCCATCGAAGTCTCCCGGCATCACGGCGTAGATCGGGGCGAACTGGGCCTCGGTGGGTAGGGGCCTGAGGTCGAAGGAACCGTCTCCGTTGTTCAGGGCTGCGGAGCTGGCAAACAGATACGCTTCCCGTACCTCTGCCTGTCGCAATTCCGACGCCGGGAAGATGTCCTGGATTTGGCTGGCGCCAAAATCGGCGTAGGAGGGGTACCGGTCGCGCAGCTGCGGAATCGCTCGGGCCAACTCGTCCCGACCCGCCAGCGGGTAGCTCACGCCGTCCTTATACAACGTCAGGATCTGCTGGAGCCCGCCGTTCTGCGCGAAGTCATGGATGTACAACCGGGCCGGCTCCTTGGGTGACGCCCGGATGTGGGAGTTTAACCCCAGGTTGCCCAGAATGAGATCCGGGCGCCCGGTTCCCCGCAGGTCGGCCACCGTCACGCTGTTCCACCAACCGTTTGTGCCCGAGAAGCCAGCCTCGGTGGTGCGGTCCACGAACCGGCCAGCCTGTTGCCGAAAAACACGTATCGGCATCCATTCTCCGACAACGATCAGGTCGAGCCGTCCATCGTCGTCGTAATCCACCCAAGCGGCCGAGGACACCATCCCGGCTTCGGCCAGCGCCTCCGCCTTCTCGACGGTCACGTCGCGGAACCGTCCCGTGCCGTCATTCTGCAGCAGGTAGCTTCGGGGGATGAGACCGTAGCGGCGGGAGACCACCCGCCCGCCGACGAACAGATCGAGATGGCCATCCCCGTTGAAGTCGCCCGGCACCACGCAGGAGCCGTTCTCGAAGAAGGCCGGGAGGGCGTCCTCCTCCCGGTGCAAACGACCCTGCCCGTCGTTGACGTACAGCCGATCCCGCAACGCCTCCTGATCTCCCCAGAACTCGTTCCCGGCGCTCACAACGTAGAGATCCTGATATCCGTCGCCGTTGGCATCGAAGAAGACCGCGTCCACATCTTCGTGTAGGCTGTCGGCCTGGAAGACGCCCTCATTGGTGCCGCGGAACTGGCCATCACGCTGCTGGACCAGGAGCTGTCCGGCCTGCCACTTGGCTCCGCCCACGTAGAGATCGTCCAGACCATCGCCATTCACGTCGCCGACGGCGAGGGCGGGCCCTTCGGTAGAGAGTTGGTGCGGGATCAGTGGTTCGCGGGTGTAGTCGAAGAACGTGTTCTCGTGATGGCTGACGTCGATGGCCAGCTGGGTGGTGATGTCTGCAAACAGCGGCTGACCCGCCGGTTCATCCCGATACGGATACCGGCCGGCGGCATCGTCCTGCGCGAGCGTGACCGTCTGATCGACCGCCACATCGCTCAGAACTTGATAGCGATGATCCGGCCAGATGACGATCAGCGAGTCTATCCGCGGGGAAACCCCCAACCCGAAATGCAGGCGAGGATCGATCGACGACTGGAAGCCGCGGGTTGGCATTTGTTCCAGCAGCTGCATGATGCCGTCATGTTCGATGATGATTTTCGTGCCGATGCCGTTCGTATTCGCTCCCGATCCCTCAAGTCGTACTGTCAGGTAATGGTGGCTGTTGATCTCGCGCGCACGGTTTCGGTAGATGCCGGCAGGCGCGTTGATGTTGTTCACCACCAGATCGAGCGCGCCGCCGTTGTTCAGGTCTACGTAGACGGCGCCGATTGAGAATCCCGGCTGCGCCAGGTCCCACGCCTCAGCCATGTTCGTGAAGGTCAGATCCCCGTTGTTTCGATACGCGTAGTTGGGAATGGGGATCTGGGGCATCTTCTCCTGAAGCGTCGCCAAGAGCTCTTCGGTAATCCCTTCCGCCAGTGATGCTTGAACCTCCCGGTCGGCCACGTAGCTGATGTAGTCCAAGTCGTTCGGCCGCCGGTAGATCCCGTTCGTGACGAAGAGATCCTTGTCGCCATCGTTGTCCAGATCGGCGAAGAGCGGCGCCCAACTCCAGTCGGTGGCATACACGCCTGCCAGATAGCCGATCTCGCTGAATCGGCCCCGGCCGCGATTCACCTGCAGCGTGTTCCGCACGTACTGAGGGTGAAAGCTGGCCCGGAGCTTCATCTGATAGACGTTCATGTCTTCGGCGCTGGCAGCGCTCTTGAGGACCTCCTCCCGTTCCGGAAGCATGTCGAGGACCACCAGGTCCGGTCTGCCGTCGTTGGTGAAGTCGGCGGCATCGACGCCCATCGAGGAAAAACTTGTGTGACCGGTCGAGGTGGCGACGGATTCGGTGAACGTGCCGTCGCAGTTGTTGAAGTAGAGGAAATCACTCTCGTGAAAATCATTGGCCACGAAGATGTCGGGACAGCCATCGACATTCAGGTCACTGACGATCACGCCCAGACCGTATCCTTCGACGCCGCCGTAGATGCCGGACGCTTGGCTGACATCCACGAAGCGGTTGCCGTCGTTCTTGAAGAGGCGATCGCCTGCTCTCGGATGTCGCGTCTCGCGCTGCGGGTTCCAGACTCTCCCGCGCTCCTCGTGAGTCGAATGGTTCACGAGGTACATGTCCAGGTCGCCGTCCCCATCATAATCGAAGAAGGCAGCCTGGGTCGAATAGCCGACATGCCCGAGCCCGTACTCCGCAGTCCGATCCGTGAACGTGCCGTCGCCATCATTGATGTACAGCACATTCCCGCCGCGCAGCGCGAGATGGGTGACGGTCGACACGTAGATATCGAGGTACCCGTCGCCGTTGACGTCGGCCATCGTGGCACCAGTGGTCCAGCCTTCTGCCCCACCCACGCCGGCCCGCTGCGTAATGTCCTCGAACCGGTAATCGCCCTTGTTGCGATAGAGCCGGTCGGGACCCAGGTTTGACGTGAAGTAGAGATCTGCCAGACCGTCGCCATCGATGTCGCCAGCGGCTACGCCCCCGCCGTTGTAGTAGTTCAGATAGTTGAGGATGTTGATTTCAGCCGTTTCCGGTAACTCATTGACGAACGTGACCCCGGTCATTTCCGGGGGGAGACGCTCGAACAGCGGCGGAGAATGCTGCGTACGGCCGCAGCTGACGAGTACCAGTACACTGATGGCAAGAAGTCGCCAAGCACTGCTGTTCATGACGACCGTGCGAGCGTTTCGCTCAGCCAACTCGTGTGCCAGGCACGCCGCACGTACGGACTCGAGCAGACCGGGCCCCAGCGAACGGAGGTCTTGGATCGCAGCCCCGATGATCTGCTCCGTCATTGCATCACGGTTGTCTCAGCGCCCTCCGCGGTCTCGACCTCAAGACCGAGCTGTGATGGCAAGAGCACCGCTCGACCATCACGCTGAAGGCTGTAGTGGAGCCCGCCCTCCCGGATCTCGACCGCGACGTCGGTCCGACCGTCGGGCGAGGCGACGCGGACCTGGTCTTGGGCTGAGGCGGTCGTCGCCATCAGCGTCGCGCAGGTGACGCCGAGCGCAATGCGGCGAGCCGAGCAGCAGGTCCTCATTGGTCTCTCCATTCACATTCGTGAGGGCACGAGCCCGTGCCGGGCCCGAGCGTCGGTCCGGGGACTGACGTATCTTACATTATGGTCTCATCGCGCGTCCTATTGCCGATCGCTCTGCTCGTCGGGCTCCTGTTCGGATGTTCCCAGGCCAGCAGAACGGCCGCGGGTGGCGTCGAGGATTCACCGGAGCCGAGTGCGCCACGCGCGGTAACAGCGGAAGATATTCAGCGCACCCCCGGCAAGCCTATCGAAGAGGTACTCGCAAGTCGGTTCCCCGGTGTCACAGTGGTGCGATCGCCCGAGGGCGGCCTTTCGATTCGCATCCGAGGCACCACGTCGATCCGCGGCAGCAACGAGCCGCTGTACGTGATCGACGGTGTCCCCATCGAGCCGGGACCGGGAGGCGCCCTATTTGGGATCAACCCGTACGACATCGAATCCATCGAAGTACTGAAGGACGCCGCCAGCACGACGATGTACGGCGTGCGGGGCGCTAACGGGGTCATCGTCATCGAGACGAAGCAACCAGATCAGTGACCGGCAAGCGCTAGCGGGCGACCGCCGGCAGCGGTGCGGAAAATGAGCGGACGGTCGTCGTTCCGGGTCACCACGTACACGTCGCCCTGCCGAGTGCCGATACGCTGGATGTCACGTGCCTGTCCGGGCACGAGGAATCCGCTCTCAGACGTTCGGATCGGCGTGAATCCTCCACCACCGTCTCCGCGCAGAAATAGTCCATAGCTGGCGCTCATCCGGCCGATCTTGGGCTCTACGCCGTCGAAATTCCCGGCCAGGAGAAGATCGAGCGTTCCGTCGCCGTCCAGCTCGGCGGCCAGAATGCCGTAGACCGGAGCCAGCTGCGCTTCGAGCGGCAGCGGCACGAGCGTGAACGACCCCTCACCGTTGTTCCGCACGAGTGTCGTGGCGAACGTATACGCCTGCTTCAGCACGGCATTGGCCAAGTCAGCGGTCGGGAAGATGTCCGCCACCGTCTGCTGGGCATACGATTCGTATGTAGGGTAGCGCGCCTCGAAGACCGGAAGGACTCTGACGAGATCGTCGCGCAGCGCTAGGGGATAGCTGACTCCGTTGTTATACGAGGACACGATCTGCTCGACGAACCCGTTGCGATCGAAATCCTTGACATACATGGTAACCGGCTCGTCCTCGGAAGCTCGGAGACGCGTGTTGAGCCCCAGGTTGCCGACGACGAAATCGGTGCGGCCGTCTCCGGTAAAGTCGCCAGCGACGATCCGATTCCACCATCCGTGGCTCCGCTCGAGCCCACGTGGGGCCATCGGTTCGAGCGTCCCGGACCCCGTATTGCGGAAGATCTCGATCGGCATCCACTCGCCGACCACTACCAGATCCAGTCGACCGTCGCCGTCCACATCGTTCCACAGGGCATCGGTGACCATGCCGATACGCGCCAGATCGGGCGCCGCCTGCTGCGTGACATCGCGGAAGCGGCCCCGGCCATCGTTCTCGAGCAGCACGCTTCTGGGATCGATGCCGTACCGCCAGGGAACGACACGCCCGCCGACAAAGAGATCGATGTCACCATCGCCATCAAAATCGGCTGGCGCCGCACGCGATCCGCTGATGTTCATGGGTGGCAGGTGGCCGTCTGCCTTCCGGAAGGTCCCCCCACCATCGTTCAGGTACAGCCGGTCCTGGATGGCGGGCGCCATGTCCGAGAACTCGCTGCCGCCGCTGACCACGTAGAGATCCGGGTGACCGTCTCCGGTCGCATCGAAGAACACCGCTCCCAGATCTTCCGACACCCGGTCCTGCTCGAACAGTCCCTCGTTGCTCCGGACGAACCCGCCCACGCGCTGCTGGATGAGGAGCTGACCCAGCTGATCCTTGGCGCCGCCAATGAACGCGTCGTCGAGGCCGTCCCCGTTGACATCCGACACGGCCAGGAAGGGCCCCTCGGTGGAGAGCATCTTTGGCATCAGACGCTCCCGGTCGAAATCGACGAACGCGTTCTCCCGGTGCACGAACTCGAGCGCGATGCTTTCCGTGATGTCGGCGAACAACAGCGGGGCCGACTCCGGCGTGACGGGCGTCGCTGCTGCAGACTCGGCCTGCCGTACCTTGATACGCTGGTTCGCCGTGACGTCGGTCAGCACATTGACCCGCCCGTCCGGCCACTCGACCAGCACCGAATCGACCGTCTGGATCTGACCGATCCCGAAGGTCAGGACGTCGTCGACACTCGACTGGAATCCGCGTGACGGCATCATCTCCTGAAAGAACAAACGCTCCGCGCTCCGGAGCGTCACCTTGGCCCCGATGCCGAAGCGGTTGGGGCCCTCTCCTTCGAGCACGACCTGCAGATAATGGTTGTCCAAGAGTGTTCGGGCGTTGTTCCGATAGACGGAGGCTTCCTGATTGACATTATTGACGACCAGATCGAGCGCGCCGTCGCTGTTCAGATCACCGTAAGCCGCGCCACTGGAAAAGCCCGGCGCGTTCAGGCCCCAGGCTGCGCCTGAGTTCCGGAAGGTCAGGTTCCCAGCGTTCCGGAATGCATAGTCTGGCAGCATCGTCGAGCTCATCGCCTCGATGAGTTTCATAAAGTCGACCCGCTCGCCCTTGACGGCTGCCCTCATCGTCCGCGGGTCGGCCAGGAAGGAGACGTAGTCCTGCGAGGTCACATCCGCGAGGATGCCGTTCGTGACATGGATGTCCTTGTAACCGTCCTGATCGAAATCCGCAATGAGTGCGCTCCAGCTCCAGTCAGTGCGCGCCACGCCGGCGAGCTGCCCGATCTCGCTGAACGTCCCGTTGCGGTTGTTCAGTTGGAGCATGTTGCGCATGAACTGGTGGTGATAGTCGTTCTTCAGCTTGGATTGGTAGCTGTTCCAGTCCTCGAACGTGGACGTCGTCTTGAGCCGGTAGTCGTCCTCCGGCAGCATGTCGATCACGTAGATGTCCAGCCACCCATCGTTGTCGATGTCGGCGATGTCCAGTCCCATAGAAGAAAGGCTGATGGAGGGCATCTGCCGGTCGAGCAGCTCGGCGAAAGTTCCATCTCCGTTGTTGATGTAGAGATAGTCCCGCTCGAAGAAGTCGTTGGAGACGTAGATGTCCGGCCAGCCGTCGCGGTTCACGTCGCCAACGGCGACACCCAGACCGAAGGCGATCTCGCTCCCGAAGATCCCGGCCCGCTCGCTCACGTCGAGAAAGCGTCCGCCCACGTTGTGGTAGAGTTTGTCGCCGCCGAGCGCATCGCGCACGTGGCGGATGTTTCTGAGACCGAAGCTCGAGACAGGCCGGGGCGAGTTGTTGACCACATACAGGTCCAGGTATCCATCACGATCGTAGTCGAAGAACACGGCGTGCGTCGAGTAGCCCTCCTCCGCGATACGGTACGCAGCCGCCATTTCGGCGAAGGTGGGCACCCCGTCTGCGTTGAGGCCCTGATGGATGTAGAGCTCGTTGGCGCGGCGCTCGCCTGCCACGTTGCCGGCGTAGCAGACGTAGATGTCGAGGAGTCCGTCACCGTTGACGTCGGCGAAGGTGACCCCCGTCGCCCATGACCCCTTGCCGGCCACACCGGCCACCTCGGTCACGTCCCGAAAGCGGAACTCACCCTCGTTCAGGTACAGCCGGTTTTCGCCCAGATTCGACGTGAATAGGAGCTCCGGCAGCCCGTCACCGGAGAGGTCGCCCAGCGCCACCCCGCCGCCGTTGTAGTAGTTGCGATAGGTGAAGACGTTCAGCTCGCGAGTATCGGCGAGGCGGTTCTCGAAGCGGACGCCGGTATAGCTGGACGGAAGCCTGCTGAAGAGCTGGTCACCGGCCGCGGGTGGCTCACGCAGCCGCGTTTCCGCAGCAGACCTGTCTGCGCCGGAGCAGCCGGCGAGGAGGCACGACGCAGCAAGCAGGAACCGGAGCCTGCAGCTTGATACCATGTTCATGTCGTTGGGTCGAAATCACCGAGAGGTGTGTGACGCACGGAAGCGGCCTATTGCGCCATAGCCTGGCCTCGATGCGAGACCAGGCTATGGCGGCAACCGTCAGGCAAAGACGTCCCCCAATCAGTACCCGGGGTTTTGCGTGAGGTCCGGGTTGGCGTCCAACTGCGGCTGCGGAATCGGCATCAGGACCAGATGGGGTGCTCCCTGCGTCTTGAACGACCACGGATCCGTGAACTTCCCATGCCGGATCAGATCCAGTCGCCGCTTGGCTTCGTTGGTGAGCTCGAACAGTCGCTCCTGTAGAATCGCGTCACGGTCCACGGCGGCCAGCGGCTCGTCCGGCTCGAAGACCCGGGCGCGGAGCATATTCAAGGTGCCCAGGGGATCGCCCGTCCCAAGCTCGAACTCCGCCTCGGCCTTGATCAGATAGATCTCCGCAAGGCGGAAGAAGGCGAAGTCGTTGCCGGACTCCTGGGCAACGCGGTCCGGATCCGGAGGCCACTTGATGATACGGGCGCCCTCAGCTTCCGTGGCCTGGGTCGGGTCCTGGATGTCCACCGTGAAGACCAGTGGCGCGCCGCCCCGTTCAAAGACCGGGTCGCCGGTGTCGAGATGGACCTGCGGTCCTGCGAGGAAGATCTCCCGGCGCTGGTCGTCCGCATCGAAGGCGTTGTACGTCTCTGCCAAGGCCGCGAAGCCGTTCCAGGGGCTGGGGGTGTACATGTTGTAGTGCAGCACCCGCATCAGGAAGTTGAGTCCCAAGCCTGACTGGTTCGTGAACTTGACGACCAGGATGTTCTCCGGCGACGAAGCGTTGTCGGGTCCGAAGTTGTCACGCCAGCTGCCCTCGGTAGCCAGGTTGTAAACACCGGAGTTCAGGATGCGGTCCGCGGCTGCGATGGCGGCGGCGCAGGCGGTCTCCCCCCCCACCTGCACGGTGGTGCACGAGTTGTAGGCGGTCGCACCGGGCGCGTCTGTCGTGAACACCGCGGCGTTCAGATACAAACTGGCCAGGATGGCATCGGCCGCGCCTTTCGTAATGCGCCCGTGCTGGGCCGCCGGCCAGTTGTCCGGCAGGTCCACCCGGGCCGCATTCAGCTCGTCGCTAATGAACTGGAACACCTCGGCGCGCGTGTTTCTCGCCCGCGCCGCGAGCTCGATGGTCGTGACGATCGGCACACCGCCGAACATGTCCTGCAGTATGTAGTAATAGAAGGCCCGGAGCGTCCGGACCTCGGCTTCGACGGCCGCCTGATCTGCTACGGTGACACTCTTGAGCGCCTCGAGTAAGACGTTGGCCCGCGTGACGCCGCTAAACATATCGTTCCAGATGTTGTTGACATCTTGGAGCCCGAGCGGGCTGATCGCCGTCCAGGTGTGGCGGTGAAGCTCGAGCCACTTCCCGTTGTCGAACCAGTCGCTGCCGCGCGTGGGCGCGATCAGCTCGTCCGAGCTGATCGTGCTCACGTCGAAGTAAGAGTTGGTCGTATTGCGCAGCACCGCGTACACGGACGCCAGACTACCGAGCACTTCCTGCTCGGTCTGGTTGAAGTTGTCCGGCGTGATCACGCTCGTGGGCGATTCACTCAGATCCGTGCAGCCTGCGACGAGTAGGAATGCCACGGCCGGGGCGAGAATCACCCGATTGATGAGTTTACGACGTGTATTCATAAGTGTCTTAACCCTTGTGAGGTCGTCATGTAGTCTCTGTGTCTCGTCGACTCGCATCAGAACGAGAACCGAACGCCGGTCGTGAACGAGCGCGCGCGCGGATAGCTGAGATAGTCGGTCCCGCGTGCCGCCAGACCATTATCCGTGTGGGCTTCAGGATCGTACCCGGAATAGCCCGTGATGAGCAACAAGTTGTCGGCCGACACGTAGAACCGGCCGCTGCGGGCGGTTCCGAAAAACGCCGGCAGGTTGAAGCTGTATCCCACCGTAATGTTCTCGAGCCGCAGGAACGAACCGTCTTCGATCCAGCGGGATGAGTAGATCGCCGGCTGGGTGATCCCAGTCGGGTCGTCCAACGCCGAAGCCAGGAAGTTCTTGCCCTGCAGGGCGTTGCTCTTCGTCGAGTAGACGAGTGCGGTGTTGTTGAACACGTCGAACCCCATTTTGGCCCGAGCGAGGAAGCTCGCGTCGAACCGGCCCCACGTCATCTGGCTGCGAATACCGAGGGCGAAGTCCGGATTGGCATCGCCGATGGCGACAAAGTCATCCGCGCCCGGCGACGTGGTCTCCCCGATAAGGTTGCCGTCCGCGTCGTAGTCGTTGAACACCTCCACCCCTTGCTCGTCGACACGCACGAAGTCCCGCCCGAAAAACGTACCCAGCGGGAAGCCCGGGATGATGCGCTGGGCGAACTGGTCGGACTGCCCCTGTCCGCTCACGCGCCCCGTGACGATGAAACTCTGGTCGCCCAAATCCTGCACTTCGTTCTTCTCCGCCGCGAACACGAGCCCGGCGTCCCAGGTCATGTTGGAACTATTGATCAGCAACGCATCCAGGGTGGCCTCGATACCCCGGTTCCTGACCTTCCCGATGTTCTGCAGCTGGTCCGGCACGATCGCGGGCTGCGGTACGGAAACCCTCAGCAACAGGTCCGACGTGTTCTTGACGTAGTATTCGAAACTGCCCGAGAACCGGTTGTCCGAGAACCCGTAGTCGATGCCCACGTTGAACTGCGACGTTCTTTCCCACTTGAGATCCGGATTCGGATTCTGGGTCCCCGCCACCCCGACCGTCTTGTTGTCTCCGAAGGGGTAGCTGTTGCCGTCGCTTGGCTCCAGCGTCAGCAGGGATGCGTAGGCAGGCACGGCCTCGATGCCCTGCACACCGTAGCCCGCGCGGAGGCGTAGCTCGGAGAAGGGCCCGTTCTGCAGGAAGCCCTCTTCGCTCAGCCGCCACGAGCCCGACACGGCGGGGAACACCCCCCACTTGTTGTCGGCTCCGAACACGGACGATCCGTCGTAGCGGAGCACGCCGGTCAAGAAGTAACGGTCCTTGAAACCGTAGGTGGCCCGGCTGAAGAACCCGATGAGCCGCCTATCCGTCCTGAAGGAAAACGGGGTCTCGACCTGCGCACCGCCGGCCAGATTGTCGAAACTGAACGCGTCGGTGAGGAAGTCGCGGGACTCCGCCCCGAAGTCGTCGGTGCTGAAGTCATTGAATTCGTAACCGCCGACGACTTCGACGTCGTGCGCGTCGGCGAAATTCTGAGTCAGCGTGAGGAGGCCCTGTACCGTCACAGCCGTGAGATCGCGACTCCGTTGAGCGGCACGCCCGTTCCACTGGGCGCCGGCGGGACTGATGCCGGGGTAGTAGATCCGCCGCGTGCTCTCACTCCGGTCTACGCCTACCGTCAACTGGCCACTCAGGAGATCCGGCACGATATCGAGCTGGGCCCTGACGTTGCCGAGGGTTCGGTCCGAGCTGGCAAAATCTTGGAGTTGCTCCGCCAGCGCCACCGGGTTCCGCACCGATTGCACTCCGGCTCCGATTTCGTAAAACTTCTGCTGGCCTCCTGGGCTGGCAGATAGTCGTTTTCGACGTGGGAGGCGGTCAGATTAACACGCAGCTGCAACCGGTCGTCCCACGCGTAGTGCGTGCCGTTGAGCCGGGCCTGAAAGCGCTCCAGACCGTCGCTGATCGCCACCCCCTTTTGGTTCATGTAGTTGAGGGACGCACGATACTGCGTGGCCTCCGTCCCGCCGGAGAAGACCAGGTTGTGGTTGTGCGAAACGGCAGTGCGGGTAACCGCCTTCTGCCAGTCGTTGTTTGCCGACCCGAGTGCCGCGAGGCGCTCGGCCGAGAGATTGCCAAGCGAAACCTGTTGCTCCACGAACTGCCGGTACTGGTCCCCGTTCAGCACATCCAGAGAGTTGGCCCGGTTCGCCACGGAGACATAGCCGTCGTATTCGAAGGTCGTCCTGTCCCGCTGGCCCTGCTTCGTCTCGATCAGAATCACACCGTTCGCGCCTCGGGCGCCGTAGATGGCGGCCGCCGCGGCGTCTTTGAGCACGGTGATGGATTGGATATCGCTGGGATTGAGGAGGTTCAACGGGTTGCGGTCCAGCGGGGGGTCACCACCAATGCCGATCCCGCCCGCCTCAGTCGACAGGTTCTGGATGGCGACCCCGTCGATCACGTACAGCGGGTCGTTGCTGGCGTTGATCGAGGTGCCACCGCGGATCCGGATTTGAACCGCCGCTCCAGGTTCACCGCTGTTCTGCGTGATGTTCACCCCGGCCACCCGGCCTTTGATCAGATCGTCGGCGTTGGTGGTCACTCCGACGTTGGCCTGGTCCGCGTTGACCGTCGCGACCGATCCGGTGATGGCCGCGCGGCGCTGGGAACCGTAGCCGGTCACCACGATCTCGTCCATCACCACGGCCTGACGCGGCAGCACGAACTCCACCGTGGTGGTTTGTCCGGCCCTGACCGTGACTTCCTGCGTCTGGGGGCCATACCCGATGAGACGCGCGGTCACGAAGTGCGTTCCCGCGGGCACGTCGGTCAGCAGGAACGTACCGTCGGATCCCGTGTTCGTCGCGCGCCGCGTTCCCTCGAGTAGGACGCTGGCACCAACCACGACATCCGCGGTCGTGGCGTCCGCCACCCGTCCGGAGATGTTGCCCGTCTGGGTCTGCGCGGCGAGCGGGCCCGCCGACAACAGGCTGACGAGGAATACGGAAAGGACCTTACGACTCATCGCCATGGGTGTGCTCCTGCGGGTAGGAAGTCGGTTGTCGCCCCTAGTCCATAACTAGTAGCAGGGTTGCCGCAATCAAGTAACCCCTAACTAGGTTAGCCACAATCATATTAACAATCTACCATACGCAAGTCCAGCGCGCCCCCGGCGCTTCGTTGGCAGAGCCGGGCGCCCGCCCCAGTCACGCCGTTTGCTCGCACGGCGCAGGTGCGGCCGAGTCCGAAGGGAACGTCGGATAGGTGGTTGGTGAAGGCCGCCCGCCGCGCCGGGATCACGCCTCCCAAACGAGCATGTCGGCACGGTCTGCATCGGAGGTGGAAGGATTTCACGACCCGGCTGGCGTGCTATCAGCAAGCGGACGAGGACCGAACGCACGATCCGCTCGTGCAGCGTCGAACCTTCGGCGAACACGCGGTGTGGATTTGGCTCGATTCAAATCGACACCAGTGCGGATCGCCAGGGTTGACCGCCTTGCCGTAACTTGCTTTACTTCTTCCGTTTAGCTTCGCAAGGACAGGTGGCCGAGCGGCTGAAGGCACACGCCTGGAGAGCGTGTGAACCTCGCAAGGGTTCCGTGGGTTCGAATCCCACCCTGTCCGTCGACAACCGATGCGCTGGTCATTGATCCGTCCCTGAGCGAGAGCTCCTGGCGGGCGGACCTTGGGGGCGAACATCCCCAAACCCCAAGTGGCACAAGGTCTTGTAAAGACATCTTCATCCCGGTTTTCCCCTCGGCTGGCCCGTTTTGATTAGACTTGTTGCTTGAGCAGCGGTGAGTGGGATTCTGATCGACAGGATCACGTGCGCGCGCGCCACGGCGCCGCGCCCCCCAGTCGGACCACCTACCGCATAGACGGTCGGGAGGGGTGGAGGAGCTGTTGGTCGGCTCTCCGCCGAGGTGGTGGTTTGCCTCTCGGTGCCGAGCCGAGCTCCGCCCGGACTCCTCGACCTCCACACGACCACGAGTTCGAGCGAGGGTGTGATGGCCAGTTCATCCGCCGCGGCACCCGCCGCGAAAAAGAAGAAGGCCAAGAAGCCGTCCCCCCAGAACAAGAGCATCATCAAGGTCGCCGAGCACACCGTCGAGGTCGTCTCCGACCCCGGCGAGGGCGCGCAGAAGTGTGCGCAGACCTTTGGCCGCGTGTCGGCCAAGATGGGGAACGGCATCTGGACCGTGGAGATCATCCCGGCTGAGATCCAGCCCCCGCCCCGCACCCCACCGAGCGCCAGCGGCAACCGGGTACGCATCGGCACCAAGCCGGTGACGAACTGGGGCGATGCCGCCCACCTGGTGGTGGCGTTCAACGAGCAGGCGCTGCTCCACCGCCACCGGGCGAACGCGCTCAACGACGACTGCGCCGTGCTCATTGAGAGCATGTGGGAAGCCCACGATGACGAGGATATCCGTAAGGAGTGGGCGGCGGCCATGGAGGAGATGAGCGGCAAACGCTACCGCTTCATCAAGGTGCCGATGGAAGAGCAGTGCCTCACGGTGGTCGACAATCCCCGCAAGGGGAAGAACATGTTCGTCCTCGGGATGCTGGCGAACATCTACTCACGCAACCTGGATCTCCTTCGGGAGCAGATCGAGTTCGAGTTCCGGAAGAAGTCCCAAGCGGTGATCGACGCCAACCTGGCCCTGCTCGACCTCGGGCATGCGTGGGCCGAGGCGAACCTCGACTTCAAGGTCGACGTGCCGATCGAGCCGCCGCCGGTGCCCATGGTGGTGATGAACGGGAACCAGGCGATCGCCATGGGCGCGGTGGCGTCGGGCATGGAGTTGTGCGCCATGTACCCCATCACCCCGGCCACGTCGGCGTCGCACCATCTGAGCGAGATCTTCGAGAACTATGGTGGCATCGTGCACCAGGCCGAAGACGAGATCGCCGCCGTGGGCGTCGCGATTGGCTCATCGTTCGCTGGCAAGGTTGCATTCACCATCACGTCCGGGCCGGGTCTGGCGCTCAAGACCGAGTTCATCGGGCTCGCCGTCATGACCGAGACACCGCTCGTGCTGGTGGACGTGCAGCGCGGCGGACCGAGCACTGGCCTCCCCACCAAGATCGAGCAGTCGGACCTGCTCGCGGCCATCTGGGGCCAGCCGGGCGACGCACCCAAGGTAGTGATGGCGCCGGCGACCATGGAGGAGTGCTTCCTCTGCATGATCACGGCCCGCCGCATCGCCGAGGCGTTCCGCTGCGTGGTGATGGTCCTGTCGGACGCGAACCTGGCCACAGGTGTTCAGCCATTCCCGCGGCCCAACGTGACCCGAGACTGGATCGCGGCACCGCTCGACCTGAGCCCGGTGCCGGACGGCCGGAAGCCGTATGACTGGGATCCCAAGACCGGTTTGTCGGCCCGCATCATTCCGGGTCGGCAGAACGGGATGTTCCGCGCGACGGGCCTGTCACACGACGAAGACAGCGAGATCGCCTACAGCCCCGACGTGCACGAGCGCGGCTGTGAGATGCGGGCGCGCAAGATGGCCGTGTTCCAGCAGTCACTGAAACCGCCAAAAGTGTACGGAGCCGACCGCGGCGACCTCTTGGTGGTCGGGTGGGGCAGCACGCTGGGCGCCATCGAGGAAGCGGTGGACCGAGCATGTGAGGAAGGGCTCGCCGTCTCGTCGCTCCACCTCCGATTCCTCTCCCCGCTCGATCCGGGGCTCCAGGAGATCTTCAGCCGGTTCACGAGAGTGATGACCGTGGAGGTCAACTACTCCGACGACCCGAACGCGCCCTACATCACCGATGAGAACCGCCGTCGCGGCCAGCTTGCCTGGCTGCTGCGCGCTACGACACTGGTGGATGTGGACTGCTGGACCCGGGTGCCCGGCCATCCGCTGCGCCCGGGCCAGATCCACGAGGCGATCCGGGCACACATGCCCAAGGGAGCCTGATCATGATTCAACTCGGATGCTCACTGCTTGGCAGCGCGATCGCCGACGACCGCTCTTGGGAGATGGACGACTACCAGGCGGCGACCGCCCGCTGGTGCTCGGGATGCGGCGACCACGCCGTGCTCGCCGCCGTGCAACGCTTCCTGGCCGACCTGCAGCTCCCGCCCGAAGAGACGGTGTTCGTCTCGGGCATCGGCTGCTCGAGCCGGTTCCCTCACTACATCAACTCGTACGGCTTCCACGGCCTCCACGGCCGGGCGTTACCGCTGGCAACCGGTATCAAGCTGCGGCGGCCCGAGCTACAGGTGTTCGTGGTCATGGGCGACGGAGACTGCTGCTCCATCGGGGCGGCACACTGGATCCACACCACGCGCTACAACCCCAACATGGTGGCCCTCATGCTGGACAACGGCGTCTACGGGCTCACCAAGAACCAGACGTCGCCCACGAGCCCGAAGGGCGTGCGGAGCAACACACAGCCCCAAGGGGCCTTCCTCGAGGCGATGAACCCGATCGCGACGACCCTCGGTGTGGAGAACGCCTCGTTCGTGGCGCAGACGGGCGACTGGGCGCCCGATCACATCTACGCTGTGCTGAAGGCGGCCTACGAGCATCGGGGGTTCTCGTTCGTGCGCATCCTGCAGCGGTGTCCCCAGTACACGGACCAGCTGTACCTCAACGCCATGCGCGATCCCAATACGATCGAGCTGCTGGTCCACCCCGACGGTGTCGACCTGCCGGAACTGAAGCAGATCTACAAGAACGAGGTCTATCACGATCCTGCAGACATCGTGAACGCGTTTCGGCTGGCTCAACTCGACGACAAGATCCGGCTTGGCGTGTTTTACCGAAATGACGATCTGCCCGTGTACGAAGAGGTCCGGCGGGTACCCGCCAAGACGGCGGACGAGAAGATTGCCATCCTCAACGCGGAGCTCGACACCTATGCCCTCTGACGACCGAGTGGAGCTCGCTCTCACGGCACTGGCCGGGCAGCGTGATGCGTTCCGGTCTGCACTCGGCACGACCGTCGAGCAGGTGCAGACGTTCCTCGCCGAGCATCGGCAGTCCCACAACGGGGGCGTGAACCGCGTGGCTGCCGAGTTGGGACCGTTCGCCGCAGATCGCATCGACACCGACCAGTTGGCCAAGCTGTTCGGAGGTTCGCTGAAGCTCGACACGCTCACCGTCGAGACGATCGAGAAAGCCCGCGACACGATGAACGAACTGTCGCAGCGGAATCATGATCTTTTCCTGGTGAAGGTGAATCCGGGCGGAGACCTCCGGACCGCCGTCGCGAAGGCACTCGAGGAGATTGGACGCGCCTTCGGGGCCGTGCGGATCTTCGAGCTGACCCGGTCGGGGAGCTATCGGGGCAACGAGCACGCACGCTCCCTGGGCTCGTTCCCCTTCCAGAAATGGAGCAAAGGCGAACGACGGCTCGCGCCCCCGCTGGTGGTGGCGGTCGACGGCGCCGATCTGCGGGCCGAAATGCTCACGGACTTCCTGGATGGATCGCAGAAGATCGTGCTGGTGGTGCGTGGCCCATGTTCCCCCGCCCCGCTGGTTCGGCTCATTACGCCGGGCACCTTCGTCATCCAAACCCATGACGGCGCGGGCTTGGACCGGCTGGCGACGCACGACGGGCCTGGCATTGGCGCCCTGGTCCCCGAGTCGGCGGCACGGTTCGTTCACGATCCCAGGGGCGGGCAGCATCTGGCCGGTCGCTTGAGCGTGGAGCATGTACCCGCGACCGAGCCCAAGATGTCTGTCGGCGGCCGGAGCGGATCCCAGCAGGCTGAGGAGATCCGACAACTGCGGTCACTGGCGGACATCAGGGTCGGAGCAGGACCGGCGGTCGTGGTCGACTCGCCGGCGAGTCCGGACACGCCGGTCGCACCCTCCGATCCGGTCGACAAGCTCGCCGCGTGGCTCCTGTCGCAGGCCAACCTGTCGGACCTGTCGTAGGAACGCGGCATGAGCATTACCGCCATTCTGCTCGCGGTCGCCATCCTGGGCGGCATGGGCCTCACGTTCGCCGCGGCGATCGCGCTCACGCACCGGAAGTTCAAGGTGTGGGAGGACCCGCGGATCGACGCGGTGACCGACATGCTGCCGGGCGCCAACTGCGGCGCCTGCGGCGAGGCCGGGTGTCGTGCGTTCGCGGAGGGCGTGGTGCTGGGCCGTATTCAGCCCGCTACCTGCACCGTGCTGGGTGCAGACGACGTCGTCTCGCTGGCTGGGTTCCTCGGGGTGGAAGCGGGTGAAGCAAACAAGCGCGTGGCACGGCTCCTCTGCGCCGGCGGGAGCAACGTAGCGGTGCAGGAGGCCGACTATCTGGGGCTCGACACGTGCAAGGCCGCAGCAGCCGTGGCCGGCGGCGGCAAGGGCTGCCGCTGGGGCTGCCTCGGCCTCGCCGATTGCGGCCTCGCCGATTGCGAAATCGCATGCGACTTCGACGCGATCTACATGAACCAGTATGGCATTCCAATAGTCATTCCGGACAAGTGCACCGCGTGCGGAGACTGCGTGGACGCGTGCCCGAAGGATCTGTTCGTGCTCATGCCGATCGAGCAGAAGCTGATCGTGCAGTGCAAGAGCGCGTTGGAAGGTGACGAGATCGAAGCCCTGTGCCAGGTGGCCTGCACCGCCTGCGAGCGGTGCGTGGCGGATGCCACGCCCGGGCTCATCGAGATCAGGGACGGGTTGGCGGTGGTGGATTACAGCAAGAACGATCTGGCGGACGTGTCGGCCATCGCGCGATGCCCGACCGGCGCCATCGTCTGGGTCGAGGGCGCGCAGTTCCAAGCGTCCGCACAGCCTCTCGAGAAGGCGGTTGCATGATGTTCAAGCGCACATCGAATCCCAAACCTCCCGAGCAGCCGAAGTACCCTGGTATCCCCATGGCCGTCGACGGCACGCAAGCCGTCGTCGACATGGAGACCGCGGGAAGCGAGGCAGCCGGCGCGTATCCGATCACCCCGTCCACGCAGATGGGCGAGGGCTGGGCTGCGGCGGTCGCCGCAGGCCAGACCAACGTGCATGGCCGTCGGCTGCTGTTCTTCGAGCCCGAGGGCGAGCATGCCGCTGCGGCGGTGACCGCCGGCATGAGCATGGTGGGGCTGCGTGCTGCCAACTTCTCGAGTGGGCAGGGCATCGCGTACATGCACGAGTCGCTGTATGCCGCCGTGGGCAAGCGTCTCACCTACGTGCTCAACATTGGCGCGCGCGCCATGACCAAGCACGCGCTCAACGTGCACGCCGGCCACGACGACTATCACGCCGTGGACGACACGGGGTTCTTCCAGCTGTTCGCCAAGGACGCGCAGGAAGCCGGTGATCTCAACCTGATCGCGCATCGCGTGGCGGAGCTGTCGCTCACGCCCGGTATCCTGGCGCAGGACGGGTTCCTCACCACGCACGTGATCGAATCTATCAAGCTGCCCGAGCGCGAGCTGGTGAAGGAGTTCCTCGGCGACCCGGCCGAGATGATCGATTCGCCCACGCCGGCGCAGCGATGGGTGTTCGGCGAGAAGCGGCGACGCATTCCCGAGATGTTCGACCTCGACTACCCCGCCATGTTGGGCGTCGTCCAGAACCAGGACAGCTACCAGCAGGGCGTGGCGGCGCAGCGTCCGTTCTATTTCGACCACGTCGCGGAGTTCACCGACCAGGCGATGGCGGAGCTGGCCGTGCTCACCGGCCGCCAGTATGCCCGCGCCATGGGGTACCGGCTGGACGATGCGGAATACGTGATTGCCGGTCAGGGTTCGCTCATCCCCAACGCCGAGGCGGTGTGCGACTACCTGCGCGAGACGCGCGGGCTCAAGATCGGCGTGCTCAACATCACGATGTTCCGGCCATTCCCGGCCGACCTCATCACGCATCTGCTGAAGGGCAAGAAGGCCGTGGCGGTGCTCGAGCGCGTGGACCAGCCGCTCGCAGTAGACCAGCCGATCCTGCGGGAGATCCGCGCCGCCGTGAGCAAGGCGATGGAGAACGGCGTGGCGGGTAACGGGAAGCTGCCGTTCGCTGGCATCGCCGAGTATCGCCCGGGTGACGCACCGGCGTTCTACTCGGGGACTTTCGGCCTCGGCAGCCGCGACCTCCAGCCGGCCGACCTCATCGCCGCCGTGGACAACATGCTCGACGGCGGGAAGAAGCAGCGCCAGTACTATCTCGGCATCGACTTCGTGCGGGAGGGCACCAAGCTGCCCAAGCTCCAGATTTGGCAGGAAGAGCTGCTTGCGGCGTATCCCGAGGTGGCCAATCTGTCGCTCCTCCCCACGGAAAGCGTGAACCTCCTGCCCAAGGGCGCGACCTCCATCCGCATTCACTCCGTGGGTGGGTGGGGCGCGATCACGATGGGCAAGAACCTGGCGATGACCGCCTCCGAGCTGATGGGGATGTACATCAAGGCCAACCCCAAGTACGGCTCGGAAAAGAAGGGCCAGCCGACCACGTTCTACACCACGTTGGCGCACGAGCCCATTCGGCTCAATTGCGAGCTGAAGCACGTGAACGTGGTGCTCTCACCCGATCCGAACGTGTTCCGCAACTCCGACCCGTTGGCCGGTCTCGCGCCCGACGGCGTGTTCGTGCTCCAGAGCGATCGCGGCGCGGCGGACTTGTGGCAGAGCCTGCCCGCCGATGCCCAACAGACCATCAAGGACCGCAAGATCCGGCTCTCCCAGCTTGACGCCTTCAAGATCGCGATGGAGGAGGCGTCGGACGCAGAGCTGCGGTACCGGATGCAGGGCGCGGCCTTCATGGGTGCCTTCTTCCGCGTCTCCGGCCTGGCCGAGCGCGAAGGCCTCGAGGAGCAGCAACTGTTCGAGGGGATCCGCAAGCAACTGCAGAAGAAGTTCGGTCACCTTGGGGAGCGGGTGGTGGAAGACAACGTCCGCGTAATCCGTCGCGGCTACGACGAAGTGGAGCCGGTCGACATCGAGGCGTTCGGCGTGTCGCAGGACGTGGTGATCCCGCCACCGCAGATGCCCGCAATGCTCGACGGCTCGAAGGTCCGGGCCGGCATTGGAAACCCCGGCCGGTTTTGGGAACAAGTCTGCTACCTCTACAAGACCGGTGACGACGGCATCGCCGATCCATTTGCCGCAGTGAGCGCGATTCCGGCGGCCACGAGCACGATCCGCGACATGACGGACGTGCGGTTCGAAGTCCCGGAGTTCATCGCGGAAAAGTGCACCGGTTGCGGGCAGTGCTGGGTGCAGTGCCCCGACGCCGCCATTCCGGGTCTGGTGAACGAGGTCGAAGAAGTACTCGACACGGCCATCCGGTTCGTCTCCAACGGCCGGTCGCTCGATCGCCTGCGCCAGATCACGAAGCACCTTGGCAACGAGTCGCGGAAGATCATGAAGGGCGTGCCGTTCACGACGTTTGGCGCCGTGTTATCGGAGGCCTACAAGACCGTGGTCGGCAAGATGAAGCTCGACCCGGAACGCCGGGCGGCGCTCGACGCGGAGTTCGCACCCGTCTATGCGGCGCTCGAGGACTTCCCGCTCGCCAAGACGGGAGCGTTCTTCGACCTGCCGGAATCACGCGAGAAGAACACGGGCGGGCTGCTCTCGATCACCATCAATCCGGACGCCTGTAAGGGCTGCAACATCTGCGTGCACGTGTGTCCCGACGAGGCGCTCATCACGGTCAAGCAGACCGACGAGATCGTCGACAAGCTCCGCAAGGACTGGAGGCTCTGGGAGATGCTGCCCGACACCAACGACCGGTACGTCAACGTGTCGGACATCGAGGAGGGCATCGGCGTGCTGTCGTCGCTCCTGCTCAAGAAGGAGACCTACCGCTCGATGGCCGGCGGCGACGGCGCCTGCATGGGCTGCGGCGAGAAGACCGTCGTGCACCTGGTGCTGTCGGCCGTGAACGCATTGATGCAGCCGCGGGTGAAGCGGCATATCGCGAAACTGGACGAGCTGATCGCGGGGCTCGATACGAAGGCCCGGACGCTCCTCGCCGCCGACGCCGATCTGAACGCCGTGGACGTGGCCGGCGGGAAGGCCGACATCACGCTCGACGACGAGCAGAAGCAGGCGGTGGCGCGGATCCGCAAGATGATCGACGATCTGCGCGATCTCAGGTGGCGGTACGTCGAAGGCCCGACGGGCAAGGGCCGGTCGGTCATGGCGATGACCAACGCCACTGGCTGCTCCTCGGTATGGGGCAGCACCTATCCGTTCAACCCCTATCCTTTCCCGTGGGTGAACCACCTGTTCCAGGATGCGCCGTCCATCGCCATCGGCATCTTCGAAGGGCACATGCGGAAGATGGCCGACGGGTTCGTGGCCGTGCGCCGCGGGGAGTTGGAACTGGCCGGAGAGTACGATCCGGCCGTCCACGAGCCGTTCTTCACCCGGTTCGAGTGGCGGCAGTTCAGCGACGAAGAGTTCGACCTGTGTCCGCCCATCTTCGCCACTGGCGGCGACGGGGCCATGCTGGACATCGGGTTCCAGAACATGTCGCGGCTCCTGGCGTCGGGGAAACCGATTCGCGTGATGGTGCTCGACACCCAGGTGTACTCGAACACGGGCGGCCAGGCCTGCACCAGCGGCTTCACGGGTCAGGTGAGCGACATGGCGGCCTACGGCGCGGCGCAGCACGGCAAGGAGGAGACGCGCAAGGAGTTGGCGCTGATCGCCATGGCACACCGCAACGTGTTCGTGCTCCAGGCATCACAGGCGAACCCGTCGCACCTACTGGCCGGCGTGCTCAAGAGCCTGCAGTCGCGCTACCCGTCGGTGCTGGCGCTGCACTGTCCGTGCCCGCCCGAGCATGGGGTGGGTGACGATCAGGCGCCCGACGCGGCGAAGCTCATGCTGGAGAGCCGGTCCTACCCGGTACTCGTGTACGACCCGGCCGATGGCTACACGATGGCGGAGCGGCTCTCGCTCGACGGCAATCCGTCGATCGACGACACGTGGCCAAGCTACGACCTCAAGTACGTGGACGAGAACGGCCAAGGGCAGGTGATGGAGCTGCCGGTCACGACGGCCGACTGGGCGGCGACCGAGGCGCGATTCAAGAAGCACTTCAAGCGCGTCAGGGGCGACGTCGATGAGGACAGCATGACGCCGTTCCATGAGTTCCTGGCAGCATCGCCGGAGGATCGTGAGGGCAAGACCCCGTTCATCTACGTGCTCCAGCTCGACCGCACGCTCGGCCGCGTGGCCGTCGCATCGGAGATGGTGGAGCTGGCCGAGGACCGGCTCCACGTGTGGTCGCTGCTCAAGGAGATGGCCGGTCTCGCGGTGGACGTCTCGGTGGAGGCCGAGCAGGAGTTCGAGGCGCAGGCGGCGCAGATCAAGGCGGAGTACGAGGCCAGAATCGCGGACCTGAAGCAGAGGTATCCGCAACTCGTCGCCCACCGGCTCGCCGAAGGTCTGGTCAGGGCCGGCAACGGCCAGCGCACCATTGCCGACCTCCTGAGCGAGGTGCAGGCAATGCCGATCCAGCCGATCAAGCTGGATGTGGGCGGGTTGAGCCTCGACACCGGACCCGCCGTGGCGCAGGCTCCGAGTGGAGGTGGCGCGTCCGTTGCCACGGCGGCAGTCGTCGCCCCTGCCGTCGAGGAGGAGGAAGGCCTCGCACTCGAGCCGTACATCGACACGGTGCGGTGCACGAGCTGTGAGGAGTGTATCAAGGTCAACAAGAAGATGTTCGTCTACGACGACAAGAAGCAGGCGTACATCAAGGACCCGAAGGCGGGGAGCTTCAAGGAGCTGGTGACCTCCGCCGAGCGGTGTCCGGTGCGCATCATCCACCCGGGCACGCCGCTCAATCCGAAGGAGAAGGACCTCGAGAAGTGGATGAAACGGGCGGAGCCGTTCAACTGAGCGAGTCATGGCGAAGCGAATGCGGTTCCGCCACGGGGTGCACCCGCCGGAGCTGAAACAGCTCACGGCGGCGATTCCGGTCCGCCGGCTCCCCTTCCCCGACGAGATCGTGCTGCCGCTCAGTCAGCACACGGGGAAGCCGGCCGTGCCCATCGTGCGGGTCGGGGACCGCGTGGAGCGCGGTGACAAGGTTGCCGGAGCCGACGGGTTCATCTCGTCGCCGATCCACACTTCGGCGGCCGGGACCGTAACGGCGATCGAGCTGTGGCCGCACCCGACAGGCGGCTACCAGGACGCGATCCGGATTGCCGTGGCCCCATACGACGCCCAGGTACCGAGGAAACGGATCATCCCCGACTGGCGCGGCCTGGACCGCAGGCAACTGGTGGACGCGGTCCGGCAGGCCGGTGTGGTTGGCCTGGGCGGCGCCGCGTTCCCCACCCACGTCAAGCTCGTCCCACCCGACGACGTGACGATCGACACAATCGTCATCAACGGGTGCGAGTGCGAGCCCTACCTCACGACCGATCACCGCACGATGGTGGAATACCCCGGGCGCGTGCACCTCGGCATCCGGTTGATGATGAAGACGATCGGGGCGGATCGCGTGATGGTGGGCATCGAGAAGAACAAGCCAGACGCGATCGAACGCCTGCGGGCAACGCTCCCGGACGACCTGGAAGGACACGTCACCATTCACGGCCTCACGGTGAAGTACCCGCAGGGGGCCGAGAAGATGCTCATCAAGGCGCTGCTCGGCCGCGAGGTACCGTCGGGTAAGCTGCCGCTGCACGTGGGCGTGGTCGTCCACAACGTGGCTTCGGTGGCCACCATCGCGGAGGTGTTCGAGACAGGCCTGCCGCTCATCGAGCGGATCGTGACGGTGACCGGTCCCGGCGTGCGTCGGCCGGCCAATCTGATCGTGCCGGTCGGCACCAAGGTGCGCGACCTGCTCGAGGCGTGCGGTGGCCTCACCGAGACGGCGCGCGAGATCGTGTTCGGTGGCCCCATGATGGGTGCGGCGCAGGCCAGCCTCGACGTGCCGATCACCAAGGGCACGACCGGGGTCATCGCGCTCACCGGCGCCGAAGTGAAGCCCCAGCACTCGTACCCGTGCATCCGCTGCGGGCACTGCCTGGACGCGTGTCCCGTGTTTCTCAACCCGCAGCTCTTGGGGCAGCTGGCCATGCACGACAGGTACGACGAGATGGTGGAGAACCATCTGATGGACTGCATGGTCTGCGGCTGCTGCGACTACACCTGTCCGTCCAATATCCCGCTCACACAGCTGTTCGCGCTGGCGAAGAACCAGCTCAAGCGGCAGCCGCCCAAGCCCAAGGCTGCATGACCACGCCACGCCTGCTCATCACCGCGTGGCCGCACCTGGCCGAGCGCGACAGTACGCCGCGGATCATGTGGACGGTGAACGTCTCGCTCATCCCGGTGATCGTGGCGGCCATCTACTATTTCGGCCCGAGCGCCGTGCTGGTCCTCATCGCGGCCCTCGCGGGGTGTCTCGCGACCGAATGGCTGTTCGGGAACCGGGAGACGCTGTTCGACGGCTCCGCGGTGATCACGGGCCTGTTGCTCGGCCTCTGCCTGCCGGCCGGACTCCCGATGTGGATGGCCTTCGTGGGCGGCGCGTTCGCCATTGGATTCGGGAAACTCATCTTCGGCGGGCTGGGCCAGAACATCTTCAACCCGGCACTACTGGGCCGCGCGTTCCTGCAGGCGGCGTTCCCCGTGGCGCTCACCACGTGGCCCGTGATTCGCGAGAACTGGTGGGCGCTCCGGGGCGACAATCTGGCGCTGCCCCTCATGAGTCCGGGCGAGGTGGACGTGCTCACCAGCGCTACGCCGCTCGGACTCATGAAGTTCGAGCAGGAGGGCACGGAACTGGGCAAGCTCATGATCGGGGCCACCGGCGGGTCGCTGGGTGAGACGGCAGGCATCCTGATTCTGCTCTGCGGTGCCTACCTGGCGTGGCGGAACTACCTGAACTGGCGCATTCCGATCAGCATCTTCCTCACCGTCGCGGCGCTTGCCACGCTCACGCATTGGCTCAACCCGGCGTTTCCGGAGGCGCTGTTCATGTTGTTCTCGGGCGGTCTCATGCTCGGCGCGGTCTACATGGCCACCGACATGGTGACCTCGCCGGTCACCAACCGCGGGTGCTGGCTCTACGGCTTCGGCATCGGAGTGCTCGTGGTGGTCATCCGGCTGTGGGGCGGGCTCGCCGAAGGGGTGATGTACGCCATCTTGCTCATGAATGCGATGGTGCCGTTCATCAACCGCGCCACGCAACCCAGGGTGTTCGGGACGCATGCCGTGAAGGTGACGGAATGAGCGGCCCCGCGCAGTTCCAGCCAAAGCCCGACGTCCCGGCGTGGCGCCTGTTGGTGACCCTGGGACTGGCCGGCGCCCTGGCGGGGTTCGTGCTGGTGTTCGTCTACCAGGCGACGCTGCCCACCATCGAGCGCAACCGGGCCGAGCGCCTGGCAGCGGCGATCCAGGAGGTGCTCAAGGCACCCGATCACTACGACACGCTCTACGTCTATCAGGGGACGCTCACGCGTCAGCTGCCGGCCGGGGCCGATCCGAGGAAGGTCGAGCAGATCTACTTTGGCTATCACGCCGACGGCACCCCTATCGGGTTTGCGATCGCGTCCGGCGAGCCGGGGTTTCAGGACATCGTGCGGCTCATCTTTGGCTACGACCATGCGACGCAGACGCTGCTGGGCATGAAGGTGCTCGAGAGCAAGGAGACCCCGGGGCTCGGCGACAAGATCGAGAAGAACGTCGACTTCGTCTCGCAATTCGACGGTGTGCAGACGCCGCTGACGGGGGTGAAGCCCCGTCAAAGCACGGGAGACCCGCACGAGGTGGACATGATCACGGGCGCCACCATCTCATCGCGCACGGTGATCAAGATCATCAACAACGCGCTCCAACGGATGGGACCGATGCTCGAGTCGTATCAAGCTGCCGCGACGGGTCCGGCGAGTGCGGAGGTCGCGCAATGAGCAAGACGTCGCCGCAACAGGATTTCTTCCGCGGCATCTGGCGCGAGAACCCGGTCTTGATCCAGATGCTAGGCCTGTGCCCGGCCTTGGCAGTGAGCAACACCGTAGAGAACTCGCTCGTCATGGGAATCGCGACGTTCTTCGTGCTCACCGGATCGAGCCTGCTCGTGTCGATCGTGAAGAAGGCGGTGCCTGGTGAGGTGCGGATATCGACGTACATCCTGATCATCGCGACGTTCGTCACGGTGGCCGACATGACGCTCGAGGCACTGGTCCCCGACATCCACAAAGCGCTGGGAGCCTTCGTCGCGCTGATCGTGGTGAACTGCATGATACTGGGCCGACAGGAAGCCTTTGCCTCGAAGAATCCCATCGGCCGATCACTGCTCGACGCCTTCGGCACCGGGTTTGGCTTCATCATCGCGATGCTGATGATGGGGTCGATCCGCGAGATCCTGGGCACCGGCACGCTGCTCGGTATGAAAGTCATTCCTGGCCCATTCGAGCCGTGGGTCATCTTCATACTGCCGCCCGGTGGCTTTCTCACCCTCGGCTTCTGGCTGCTCCTGTTCGGATGGATCGAGAAGCGCCGGGTGGAGCGCGCACGCGTGCGCGAGTGGCCGCACGGCGTAGGTGCACGGGAGGAGGCGGCGTGATGGGCGAGCTGTTCTGGATCCTGCTCTCCGCGATGGTGGTGAACAACTTCACTCTCGCCTACTTCCTGGGTCTGTGTCCTTTCATGGGGGTGTCGGCACGCGTCTCCACGGCTCTGCGCCTCGGACTGGCCGACATCTTCGTGCTCGTGATCGCCTCGGTGTGCGCGTGGTTCCTCAACACCTTCATCCTGCCATACGCGCCGTATCTTCGGCTGATCTCGTTCATCGTGGTGATCGCCTCGCTGGTGCAGATCGTCGAGATGGTGATCAAGAAGGTGAGCCCCGTGCTGTTCCGGCAGCTCGGGATCTACCTGCCGCTCATCACCACGAACTGCGCCATCCTCGGACTCGCGATCTTCCAGACCAATCGCGGCTACAACCTCGTGGAGGGGCTGTTCTTCGCCATCGGCGGTGGGCTCGGTTTGACGCTCGCCCTGGTGCTGATGGCGTCGATTCGCGAATCGAGCGAGATGGCAGACGTCCCGGCCCTCGCCAAGGGGATGGCGCTGGTGCTGATCATCGCCGGGAGCCTATCGCTTGCGTTCATGGGCTTCGCCGGCCTGTTGAGCTCGTCATGAACGAAGCACTTGGTATCCTCGGACTCGCCGCGCTGGCGATCGTGTTCGGCCTGATGAACCGCAAGGGCCATCAGGACCGCTGCGGCTCGTGCGGACTCAAGTCGGATGGCCGCGACTGCAATATGTGTGAGCTGCTCCACGAGCAATCGGAGACTTCGCATGGAACAGGATAATTCTCCCGTGCGTCACCCCACTCGGCGCGAGGTGATCGCGCTCGGCGTCGGCGCCTTTGTGGTGAGCGCCGTGCCCTTCCTCCGAGCACGGCGGTCGCGTCTGATACGGCGCACAATCCCCGTCATGGGTACCGTCGCGGAGGTCGGCGTGGTGCATGCCCACCCCGGGTACGCCCAGGCGGCCATCGATGCGGCGTTTGCGGAACTGCGGCGCACCGAGCGCCTGATGACGCGGTTCACGGCCACGTCGGACGTGGGTCGGGCCAATGCGGCAGCGGCCCAGGATGCCGTTTCGGTATCCGACGACACTGGATTCGTCCTGGCCGAAGCCCTGCAGTGGGCCGAAACGAGCGAGGGCAGGTTCGATCCGTGTCTGGGGCGGGCGGCGACGCTGTGGGACGTGGAGCACCGACAGGCACCGCCAGCCGCTGCGGACGTTCGGCGCCTCGCCGGCCGAGTGCTGTATCGGGGACTGGACCTCGATCGCTGGGGCGATATGGCTCGCGTGCGGTTCACCGATCCCGACGTGGCGATCGACCTGGGTGGCATCGGCAAGGGGTACGGTGTGGACCGCGCGGTGGCGGCGCTGCGCGATTGGGGCATACGCCGTGGCCTGGTGAACGTCGGCGGGGATCTCTACGCGCTCGGCACCTGTGAGGACGGCGACTCGTGGACGGTCGGCATCCGATCTCCAGAGGATCCCCGGATGCTGTCAGGAAGGATCACGGTGAGTGACGCCGCCGTCGCCACGTCGGGTGACTATCTGCGCGCCTTTCAGTACGGCGGCCGCGTGTACCATCACCTGCTCGATCCCTCGACAGGGGCACCCCGCGTGACAGCGGTGCATAGCGTCACCGTCCGGGGCCCGTCGTGCCTCGCGGCCGATGCAGCCGCCACCGCGGTGTTCGGGCTGCCGACGGCCGCTGCCAAGGCGCTACTGGGGCGTTCGGGGGTGGAGGTGGTGTAGCGGGAAGCGCGAAGTGGGAAGCGGGAAGCGAAAAGGGAAACGGGGAGCGACGAGAGAGACGGGAAGACGAGAACGAGAGAAAAGGTGAAACGTGAAGCGTGAAATGTGACCGAGCTTTTCCAGCTCACCGCTGCTCAACAGCCCACATTTTGTACTTCACGTTTCACCCCTTCCTTGGCCCCGCGGCCGGCATACCGGTCGCGGGGTCTCTGTCGGTAAACGCCATGGCCGGCTCGGACGTCTCAAGATCGGAATGAGGGCGGACCGGGATCACCCGTGAGCGGGCTCGAACAGCTCAACGCGCTGCTGGAACCGCTGGTGAGACGGTCCCAGGCCGGAGACCGACATGCCTTCAGCCAGCTGGCCGAGCAGTGTCATGCACAGGTGTACCGCTGGGCAGTCGCACAGACGGGGCATCCGGACGAGGCCGACGACGTCGCGCAGGACGTGCTCATCCGGCTTCACGCCGATCTCGGTCGGTACCGGTTTCAGTCGCGATTTACGACGTGGCTGTATCAGGTGACGCGCAACCTCGTCATCGACCATCGGCGGCGACACCGCCGTCGCTCGAAGCTCGCTGCGCGCGCGGCCCACGGGGGAATCCCGACGCCGGTCGAGCCGCCTGACCCCGTCGACGCGATGCAGCGCGCCGACACGGTGGACGCGATCATGGCGCTGTTTCGGAACCTGCCCCGGATGCAGCGGGAGGTGTTCAATCTCGTGGACTTGCAGGGCATGACCCCAATCGAAGCGAGCGCATTGCTCGAGATGAACCCCAACACGGTTCGCGCGCACCTGTTCCGCGCCCGCCGGGCGATCCGCAGCCGCATGCTGGAACGACATCCGCAACTCGTGGAGGACCATCGAGAATGAACTGCCTGGACGCCTCTCAGGAGTTGCTGACCGCCGACCCGGCCGAGCTCACCGGACACGCGCCGACCGAGCTGTCACGGCACATCCGCGATTGCTCCCGGTGCGGCACCGCGGCCGCGGCAATCCTCTCGCACACGGACACGCTCCGGCGGGCGATGAATGCGAGCGTGCCGTCCCAACCGCCGGCGAGGGCATTGGAGCGCGCGCGAAGGCTCCAGCAGCGGCGACGCCGCAGGCTCGTCGCCGCGCCGGTCCTCGCTGCGGCAGGACTCGCCACCCTGCTGCTCACATCGGACACGGCAAGCGTCGGCTCCGAGATCGGTCTGCCCGTGCAAGCGGCACGAGTCGCCAGTCCCCTCGTGGAGCAGCCCATGGGGGTCGATGTCGCGGTCTTCAATACGGACGACCCGAATATCGTGGTGGTGTGGTTTTTCTAGATCAAGGGAGACATCATGCGGACATTCCAGATCCTGAGCACCGTAGTGCTCGCGTCCCTCGCGGCATGCGGCGGCTCGGCGTTGGATCGGCTGGACACGCAGACCTTTCAGCTGCAGCACCTCGACGCGCAGGAAGCTGCCCAACTGATCGACCCGTACGTGTACCACGACCGGGAGGGGGCGCCGGGACGCGTGGGTCATGCGGGGAACACCCTCACCGTACGTGAGACGAAAGACAACCTCGACAAGATCTCTCGCGTGCTGACCGAGTTCGACCGCGCCAAACCGGGCGTACGGCTCCACTTCCAGATCATCGAAGCGAGCGACCGTGGCCCCGCCGAACGATTCGACCCAGCCATCGCCGACGTCGAAGCCGAACTGCGGAAACTGTTCAGGTACCAGCGTTACCGACTACTCAACGACGCCGTGATCGGCGGAACCGAGGGCAGCCACATCGAGCAGGCGGTCGGTGACATGGCAGGACCGCCCGACAGCAACGCGTGGATGATCAGTGCCAACATCGGCACGGTGCGGTCGTTCGGCGACTCGGGCAGCGTCGAACTCCGCGTGGGGATTCGCAATGTCTATCGGGGGGCCCTGGAGACGACGGTCAACGCGCGAGCTGGTCAGACGATCGTGGTCGGAAACGCACAGCTGGCCAGCGGTGGCGGGACCGTGATCCTGACCGTCAAGCCGGAGTTCGTGCAGTAGACCCACTCCACCGAGCCGGGGACCGGCCGTCGTCGCGCCGGTCCCCGGCTCTCCACCTACCTCTTTTTCACGCTTCGAAAATGAGGCTCATGCAGCTCCCGCCGGCTTCCGCCTTGCGAAGCTCGGACAGCTCAACGGTCTCTACCGTACGGCCGAGCCGCTCCAGGAGCGCAACGGTCCGGGGGAAGCCGACGGCAGCAACCACCGTATCACCCACCATCAGCGTATTAGCTGCATTCGGCTCCCCCGGCGGGACGTCTACGAGTTGTTCGTCCTGAATTGAGGCCGCGTCGATCCAGTTCCGGTTCACGAGCAGCACCCCGTCACCCACGTGCGAACATGCCGACTTCAGGTGGAGACACCCCGTGACGGCGACTGGCTGCACCACGTATCCGAATGGTACCGCGATCCGCTCGAGCTCTGCGATGCCGGCCGCGTCGGTGCGTGTGGATCTTCCGACGTACAGGACGTTGCCGACACAGAGCACGTCTCCCCCGTCCACGGTCGCTGGGGCAGCAATGTGCTGGACGGAGCGACACGCTTTCAGCGCCGCCGCGATGGACGCACGCTCCCTCCGACGCGACACAGCGCCGGGACAGGTAATGATCGCTACCTGATCCAGCACCACCGCGACGTCTTCGACGAACACGGCGTCGGGCAGGTCGGGCTCCGGGGCGAGCGACACCACCTCCGCACCGAGTCGGGACAGACACGCCTCGTACGCGCGGTGCTGTGCGAGTGCCACCGTGATGTCGATGGGCTGTCGGTCGAGATAGGTCAGTTCGCAGCGTGCCAGCGCTTCGGTGGGCGGTCGCGTGACCGCGACGAGCCGACGCGTCCGGTTCACCGGCGGGCCTCGAAGAACTCGCGCAACAGCTCACCGCAAGCGGTCTCCATGACGCCGCCCATCACTTCGGGACGATGGTTGAGTTTGGGGTGGCGAAGGAGGTCGCCCACACTTCCTGCCATACCCGCCTTCGGATCGTGGGCCCCGAACACCACGCGGCCCACGCGCGCGAGGACGACGGCGCCGGCGCACTGCGCGCAGGGTTCGAGCGTGGCATAGAGCGTCGCGTCGTCCAGCCGGTCGCTCCCCAATGCCGCCATCGCCCGCTGGATCGCCAGCAGTTCGGCGTGCTGCGTCAGGTCGCGTCGTGCCACCGTCTCGTTATGTGCGTGACTCACGACTCGCCCACCCACCGCTACGGCGGCACCGACCGGGACCTCACCACTGTCGCGGGCGCGACGGGCCTCCGCCAACGCCGCCTCCATCCCACTGCGGTCTCTGTCGTTCAGTGCGCCCCGCCTAGGCGCCGGCACGTGCGGATTCCGGGGGGATGGGCGCTGCGGACGCAACGCGCTCGAACGCGAGCTCGCCGTCCGCACCAACGTCGACCCGCACCGTGTCTCCCTCGGCGAATCCGCCCTCGAGCAATGCGAGCGCGAGCGGGTTCTGGAGTCGCCGCTGGATCACCCGCTTGAGTGGCCGGGCCCCGAAGAGCGGATCGTAGCCCTCCTCAACTAGCACGGTCTTCGCCCGGTCCGAAACGTCGAGCGTGAGCCCGCGATCGGCGGCGAGTTTGGCGACCCGCTCTAACTGCAGGTCGATGATGCGACGCAGGTCGTCGCGCTCCAGCGGCCGGAACACGATGACGTCGTCCACCCGGTTCAGGAACTCCGGCTTGAACTGCTGCCGCAACGTCTCCATCACCCGATGCTCGGCATCGTCCCAGTGGTCTCGCCCCAGCTCGAGGATCCACTGACCACCGAGGTTGGAAGTCATGATCAGCACCGCATTCCTGAAATCGACCGTGCGTCCCTGCCCGTCGGTGAGCCGTCCATCGTCGAGGATTTGGAGCAGCACGTCAAACACCTCGGCATGTGCCTTCTCGATCTCGTCGAACAACACGACCGAATAGGGACGGCGACGGACCGCCTCGGTGAGCTGCCCCCCCTCCTCGTAGCCGACGTAGCCCGGCGGTGCGCCGAGCATGCGGGCCACCGAATGCTTTTCCCCGTACTCCGACATGTCGAGGCGCACCAGCGCCCGTTCGTCGTCGAACAGGAACTCGGCCAACGCTCGCGCCGTCTCGGTCTTGCCGACGCCGGTGGGACCCAGGAAGATGAAGCTCCCGACGGGGCGGTTTGGGTCTTGGAGGCCTGCCCGTGCCCGGCGCACGGCGTTGGCGACCGCCGCGACCGCCGCGTCCTGCCCCACCACGCGGCGGTGCAGCTCCGCCTCGAGCTTCGTGAGTCGCGCGCGCTCCGACTCGAGCATCCGGCTCACCGGAATGCCGGTCCATCGTGCCACGATCTGGGCGACGTCCTCGGCGTCGACCTCCTCCTTCAGGTACTTGGCCTTCGTCTGGATTTCAGCGAGGCGCGATTTCTCCAGCTCGATGTCGGCCTCGAGCTGCGGCACGCGCCCATAGCGGATTTCCGCGGCGCGTTGCAGGTCGCCACTCCGGGTGACCTGCTCCGCCTCGAGTCGCGAATCTTCGAGTTCGGCTTTCTTCTCTCGCAGCTTGGTGATCGCGTCTTTCTCAGCCTGCCACTGCGCTTTCATCGCTTGGGCGCGCTCCTCGAGCTCCGAGAGCTCCTTGCGGAGCACCGTGAGTCGGTCTCTGCTGGCCCGGTCCTTTTCCCGCGTCAGTGCCTGCTCTTCGATCTGCAGCTGAATCTTGCGCCGCTCGACCTCGTCGATCTCCTGTGGTAGGCTGTCGATCTCCATCCGGAGTCGACTCGCGGCCTCGTCGACCAGATCGATCGCCTTGTCCGGGAGGTGCCGCTCGCCCAAGTAGCGGTCCGACAGAGTGGCTGCGGCCACCAGCGCAGCGTCGGTGATGCGCACGCCGTGATGGACCTCGTAGCGTTCCTTGAGTCCCCGCAGGATGGCGATGGTGTGCTCCACCGATGGCTCGCCCACGTAGACCGGTTGGAACCGACGCTCGAGCGCTTTGTCTTTTTCGACGTGCTTGCGGTACTCGTCCAAGGTGGTGGCGCCGACCACGTGCAACTCGCCGCGCGCCAGTGCCGGCTTCAGCATGTTCGACGCATCCACCGCGCCTTCGGCTGCGCCGGCCCCCACCAGCGTATGCAGCTCGTCGATGAACACGATAAACTGCCCTTCCTGGCTCGTGACCTCCTTGAGCACCGCCTTGAGGCGTTCCTCGAACTCGCCGCGATACTTGGCGCCAGCCAGCAACTGACCGATGTCGAGCACGATGATCCGCTTGCCGCGCAGCGATTCCGGCACGTCACCGTCTACGATCCGCTGCGCGAGTCCCTCGACGATCGCCGTCTTCCCGACGCCGGCCTCACCGATCAATACCGGATTGTTCTTGGTCCGGCGCGAGAGCACCTGCATCACCCGCCGGATCTCGTCGTCCCGACCGATCACCGGATCAAGCTTGCCTGCCCGTGCCAGCTCGGTGAGATCCCTCGTGAACCGTTCCAGCGCCTGGTATTTCTGTTCCGGATCCACGTCGGTCACGCGGTGACTGCCGCGCACGCCCTCGAGCGCTTCCAGGAGATGCGCCTTGTCGACGCCCCGGGCGTTGAGCAGCGCCTTGGCCGAGGTGCCTTTGGCTTCGACGAGGCCGATCAAGAGATGCTCGGTCGAGACATAGGCATCGTCGAGGTCCTTGGCGACGCGATCTGCCCGGTCGAGCGCAGCGTTCAGCTCGCGGGACGGCGTGGGGGTGGCCCCGCCCTCCTGCCGAGGGAGCCGATCCAACTCGCGCTCCGCTTCGGTGCGCAGCTCGGTGACGTTGACGCCGGTCTTCTGCAATACGGGCACGACGATCCCCTCGTCCTGCTGCAGCAGAGCGAGAAACAGATGGGCATCGTTCACCACGGGGTTGCCGCGCGCGGCGGCCAATGCCACCGCACTCTGGACCGCTTCACCGGCCTTTACGGTCAGACGGTCAGGTCGAATCATGTTCGAATTCCAACTTCGGTTGCGAGACGCACTTGATTCCCATCAGTTAAGCGGCAAGCCACGTGCCTTGGGAATTACGCAAACCTGGCAGCAATGCGCCACAAAGACAGACGCGCCGGCTACTGGAGCCGGCGCGTCCTGTAATCCTGACAGAAATGTCTGTGCCTCGTTCGGTTCTCCCTACTTGACGATGGTCATCTTCTTGGTGAACGACTTACCGTTCACCACGAGTTGATACACGTAGACTCCTGAAGCCGCTTCGCGGTTGGTCCCCTGCACCGTCCCATCCCAGTACGCTGCGTACTCACCCGTCCCATTCCACTGGAGTGCCACATTGTCCAGCAGCTCTCCGGATCCCTGCAATATGGGGATCGCGACGAGCTGAGCGAGGATGTTGTAGATCCGGAGAGTGACGACGGGCTGCTGTCCACCTGCCCAGAGACCCTGGTCCAGGGTGAACGGAATTGTCGTCTCCGGATTGAACGGATTCGGGTAGTTCCTGTGTAGCTGGACCTCCGGAGCGGGCGTGCCCTGTTGAGCGTGGGCGGCCGCCGGAGCAGCTATCAGGAGCCCGAGCGCAACGGCCGCCCAGGCTAGACTTTTCATCACCAGCTCCTATCTGACGGAAATGTTCGTGGCTTGCTACCCCTTTGGCTTGAGTGCGTATCTGTCCGACGTTTGTGAAGTTAGGTCGCAACCGCAAGGTGTGTCAAGAGTCGGTTGCCGCCTGGTCGGCCGCGGGTCCGAGACGTCGAGCATCTCCGTCCCGGACGGTCACACCGAGCCCGTCGAGCCATTCGAGAACCGGAATGAGGTACTTCCGCGTAAGTCCGGTCCTATCACGCAGTTCAGCCGGGGTTGCTCGACCAGTTTCTCGGATCGCTGCGACCACGTCGGCCCTCAGCCGCTCGATCGCACGCCGATCGTAATATCGGTCGCGGCCGATCCGTCCGGCTGTGCGCTCCCGCACAAGATACTCTGCCAGATCCCGAGCCCGATCAGGGGGGACGACCGTCGCCATTTCCTGCTCAGTCAGGCCCTGCGGCCCCGCCTGCTCGAGCGCCGTCCGAAGCGACGAGGTGAACGCCTCGGCCTCCCCGGAAAGGGTCGGGCTGAATCCCGCGAGTCGGACCGACCCGCCCTCCAAAGCAATCGCCCCGCGATCAGCCAGCCGCTGGAGCACGAGGTCGGCCAATGCGGGTGAGCGCTGTGTGGCCCGGAGGAGCTCCCGGGGCATCCCTGGATCGAGGGGACGCTGCCGATGGTGGCCTTGGAGGGCTGCGAGTGTGGAGGCCTCCGCGTCGGCCACCACCGGGCGGCGGACCAGTCGGTCGCCCACCCGGAGCAGTGCGTCGCCAGCAGCAGTGATCACGCCTTCCACTGACGCCGGATGGAGGCCGATCCGAACCGGTAGATCTGCCTGCGGCACGCCGTCGTCGCCGGCCGCCCCGACGAGCGCCATGAGGCGCGCGGCTGGATCGGGATCGAGCCGTCGCTCCAGCTGTCGAGGTCGTCGCGGACGGAGCGCCGGCATGGGGTCGGCCACCACGCATCCGCCGATCGTGCGCATGGGCGAGTACGAGCGCAGCACGCCCCGATCGCCCCAGCGTGCCACCACGGGAGCCTCCAGACGCAAGCGCGCCGACCCCGTGCTCCCAGGTGCGATGTCGCCGGCTTCCGGGGTGACGCGGGCGAGCACCTCCGCCGTGCCAAGGTGGAGGCGCACCCGTGTCCGCTGCCCGAGCGGCTTGGTCTCAGGGAGCAGATGCAGGGTGACATCGAGAGCGGTCGTCGTTCGCCACGCGGGATCGGCCACTGCCACGTAGCCTCTGGCAATCGCCGACCGTTCCAGGCCGGGAAGGGCGAGTGCCGTGCGCCGTCCGGGCTCGGCGGCAGGCCGCGTGGTCCCGTGGACCTCCACCGACCGCACCCGCGACGTCGCGGTTCCCGGCAGAATCCGAACTTCCTGGCCGACCGCTACCGTCCCGCTCCACGTGGTGCCCGTGACGACGGTGCCGGCACCGGCAATACTGAAGACGCGGTCAATCGGCATGCGGAACAGGTCATCAGTGGATCGGTCGGCGGCGCGGCCGGCGGCGCGTGCGAGCACATCGTTGAGATGGTCGAGCCCCTGCCCCGTGAGCGCCGAGCAGCGTACCGGCGCTTCCCACGCCACCGCGGAGCCGCGGAGCCGTGATTCGACGTCGCTCTCGACGAGGTCCAGCCACTCGTCGTCCGCGAGATCGGCCTTGGTGATCGCCACGACTCCGCTCCGCACGCCTAGGAACTCGAGGATCGCGAGGTGCTCCGCAGTCTGGGGCATCACGCCCTCGTCCGCCGCCACGACCATGAGGGCCACGTCGATCCCGGTGGCTCCCGCCACCATGTTGCGAACGAAATCCTCGTGGCCCGGAACGTCCACGATGCTCGCGTGGAGACCGTCGGGTAGGTCGAGGCGGGCGAACCCGAGGTCGATGGTGATGCCGCGGCGCTTTTCCTCTTCCCAGCGGTCGGTGTCGATGCCGGTAAGCGCCTTCACGAGCGCCGTCTTCCCGTGGTCGACATGTCCGGCCGTGCCGATGACCACGTGTCGCGTCATGCCAGCTCTCGCCACATGGCCAGGGCCTTGAGCTCCCGATCCTCTGCCAAATGCCGTTCCACGAACCGTACAAGGAGCCGCCGATGCGCGGCGGCGTGCTTCGCATCGAGCAGCGCGATGTCGGAGACTTCGCCGGCGATCAAACGTTCCAGCACGCGGCGGTCGTCGGCGCCGAGTCGCGTGCTCCGGGTGCCGCGCGCGCAGCGCGAACAGAGGAACCCGCCATCCGCCACCGAGAACACCGTCGCGCCGGCTGGGAGCGCCCGCCCGTCCCGCGCGCAGGCGTCCCGCTGCGGGGCGAACCCCAGTGCTTCGACGGCGGCCCACAAGACTGAGAGGCTCGCCAGGTCGAGCGCCTCGTCGGGAACGGTCTCCAGCTGTGCAAGCGCCGACACGGTGAGATCGTAGATCTCCGGGTGCGGCTCCGCGGGACACAGCCGGATCAGGAGTTCGGCCAGCGCAGCCGCGGCCGCAAACCGCCTGAGGTCTCGCGTCAACGTCTCGTGCTGTCTCGTCACGTCGAAGTCGGCAAGGGTGTGAAGGTCGCGATGGGGTTTGAGGTACACGTGGGCCGTGCCCTCGCTCAGCACTTGCAGCCGCGCCCCGAACGTGCTCTTGGGCCGTTGCGCCCCCTTCGCGATCGCGCTTTGCGATCCGTGCTCCCGCGTGAGCAGCCGCACGATCTTGGAGGTCTCGCCATAGGGGAAGGCGTGCAGAATCAGGGCCCGGGTGTGCACCGGCGGCATAGAGAGAAAACTAGACGGTGTGGGCGTGCGCCGCGCTGACAGGCCGGTTACCACCCTGCACGAACCCCAGCCATCACGGTCCTGCCGGGACCTAGAAACCCGAAGACCTCTGCCGGGTGCCGGTTGAACAAGTCGCGGACCGCACCCGTGATTGCGAGCCGACGGCCACGACCCACGCTGCGCCAGACCTCGGTCTCAGCCGACAGGTCGACCGTGGCGTACGCTCCCAGCGTGACCGGATCAGCGGGGAACGACGCGAAGTCCCGGTCGTCCCGGTCTCCGACATACCGTAGGGTGCCCGAGAGGGTGACACGTGCGCCGAGTCGCTCGGTCAGCGTGAGCCTGAGAGCGTGTGTGGGTCGTCGGAGGAGCCGCGCCCCGTCGACGAACGCCCCACCGGACCCAGACTCCACCCCCGCGTCGGTCACTTCGGTCCGCAGGTACGTGTACGATCCCCTGAGACGGCCGCCGGGCAGATCGACCTCGGCCTCCAACTCGAGCCCGCGCGCCGTCGCGGCCGCGACGTTGACGTAGCTAGGCTCCGCCGGATCGGGCGCGAAGACGTACTGGACGAGATCCAAAAAAGCTTGGTCGAAATACGTCGCGCCGAGCAGCGTGGCCCCACCCAACACCTCCTGCTCCAACCCGACCTCCCAGGACCGGGATCTCTCGGGGCGAAGCGCCGGATTTCCGCGGGCAAACGGATCGTCCGCAAACTGCTCGAAAAAGGTCGGCTCCTTGAACCCGCGCCCCAGCGACGCGCGTGCGCGCGTCCCGCCCGCCAGCCTATGGCTCACGCCGCCCCGGTAGGAGAAGAAGGTCCCGAACATGTCACTTCGATCGATTCGGCTGCCCAGCACCAACGTGATCCCGCGCACCGGCATCATCTGGACTTGCGCGTAGACCCCGCCGCTCACGCGCCTGGCGTCGAACGCCGAGGTGCTCACCCCGAACTCACTCCACGATTCACTCGCACTCCGTTCGTCCTGCCATTCGACCGATGCGCCTGTCGTCACGGTCGTCCACGGCGCCGGGGCAGCCGTAAGCCTCAGGTCAGTGCTGCGGCGGCGAACCGTTCGATCGTCTGCGAACGCGTAGAAACCAAGCGTGTCGGCCGGATCGTCCGGTCGGTCATCGATGCCGCTTGCGCTCCGGCTCCAGGACACCGATACGCGGCCTTCCAGTGCGGGCGTGAAGCGGTGGCCGATCTCGAGCGCGGCCGTCAGCCGGTCGCGGTCCTGGAACGCGTTCATGTCGTTCGCCTGTCCCGACGACTCTGTGGGAAAGTGGTATCGGCTCCCCCCGTACCGCATGCCCAGCGTCACGTCGGTGCGCGAATCCGGCCGTGCGGAAATGCGTCCGGTCCAGATCGAGTTGGTGAAGACATTGTTGAGGTCGTAGATCCCGTCCGTGCGCGCGCGGGAGACCGTCATCGCGTATCCGAAGGGTCCGGTGCGACCGCGAACGCCGCCCGTGGCATCGACGGAAGCATACGACCCGGCTCGCAGACCGAGATCGACCCTGGCCGGCCCGTCTCCTCGCCGCGTGAAGACTTGCACCACTCCGGTGACGGCATCCGAGCCGTAGAGGACGCTCACGGGTCCCCGCACGATCTCGATCCGCTCGACGGCGTCGATCCCGAGATCGGCGAGATCAATGGCGCCGCCGGGGTCGTTGAGCGGTACGCCGTCGACCAAGACTTTCACATAGTCGCTCTCGCCGCCGCGCACGAACAGGCTGGTGGTCCCGCCGAACGATCCGTTTCGGGCGAGATCGACGCCCGCCACGTCACGCAGCGCCTCGGCGAGCGAGCGGACGCCGAGTGTCTCCAGCTCGCGCCCCTCGAGCACCGTGACCGTCGCCGGCTCCGCCTCACGGGGTGTCGGGATCCGACTCGCCGTCACTACGACGGGGCTCAGCCGGACCGTGTCCGGCGCTTCCTGCGCCATCACGGCTCCGCTACCGCTACCGAGCAGCAGCGCGGCCACCACGATCGGTGTGCCGCTTCGCGTTACCGTCTGCCACGTCGGGGTGGTCCTGGACCTCATGGCGTTGCTGCCCGATCTGCCCCGGACTCGTCGCGCCGAAGCGGTACGTATTGTGGAACGCCGCCCCACTGGGTCACGGCGACCGGCCACTCGAACACCTCTTCCAGGATGTCCTTCCGCAGCACGTCTCCTGGGCTGCCACTAGCGCGAGCCGCGCCGCGATCCATGACCACGATGCGGTCGGCGTAGCGTGCAACGAGATTCAGGTGGTGCGTCACCACGATGGCGGCGATCCCCTCCTGGCGGACCAGCCGCGCCGTGAGCTCGAACACCTCCATCTCGTGCCGGATGTCGAGGTTGGCCGTGGCCTCGTCGAGCACGAGGGCCTTCGGCTCCTGCGCCAGCGCACGGGCAATCCGCACCCGCTGCCACTCGCCACCCGACAGCGTATCGACCCAGCGTTCGGCCAAGTCGGCCACGTCACAGCGGTCCAGCGCGTTCTGAACCGCTTCCAGATCGTGCCGACGAGGCGCGCCGAGCGGACCGAGATGAGGGTAGCGTCCGAACAGCACGGTTTGGTCCACACGCAGGGGAAACATCGGCTCTTCCCGCTGCGCCACCACACCGACCAACCGTGCCAGACCACGGCGCGACCAGCGGGCAACCGGTTGACCGGCCACCTCCACCGCTCCCGCCGTGGGTTGGAGCACGCCGAGGACCAGTCGGAGCAGCGTCGTCTTGCCACTCCCGTTGGGACCGACGATTCCGACCAGCTCGCCGGGCGCGACCGACAGCGTGATGTCGCGTACCGCGTCGGCCTCGGCCCCGGAGTACCGGAACCACACCGCATCGGCTCGGACGATCAGCTCGCCCATCGCCGCACCAAGAGCACGAAGACCGGAACACCGATCAGCGCCGTGACGACGCCCACCGGCATCTCGAGTGGCGCGAATGCCGTTCGAGCAAGCGCGTCGGCGATCACCATCAGTGCACCACCTACGACGAATGCGGCCGGGAGCAGCGCCCGATGGAGGCGGGCCCAGGTGAGGCGCACGGCATGCGGGACTACGAGCCCGACGAATCCGATGATTCCCGATAGCGATACCGCGACCGCCGTGAGCGCCGAGGCGGTGAGATACAGCACGCGCTTGGTGCGCTCGACGTCGGTGCCCAGAAACCGGGCCGGCTCCTCGCCCAACGCCAGGAGATCGAGCGGCCGGGCCAACCCGTACAGCATGGAGAGCGGGATCACGGCATAGACGGCAAAGACCGCGACCGCCTGCCACGACGCCCGCCCGAAGCTTCCCAAGAGCCACATGAGGGCGTTGCGTACCTCCGGTGCCGGCGACAGCGCCATGATGGCTCCCATCACCGAGGCGGCGAACGCACCCACTACGACACCTCCGAGCAGCAGGACGCGGGTGTCCAGCACGCTGCCAGTGACCACGGCCACGCGGTACACGAGCAGGATGGCACCGATGGCGCCGACGAGCGCGGCGACGGGAACGGCCCATGGGCTGGTGAGCTGGAGCGCGATCGCCGTCACGGCCCCGAGTCCCGCGCCACCCGAGAGACCGAGGAGGTACGGGTCGGCCAACGGATTGCGGACCAGGGCCTGCAACGCCGCACCCGTCACCGAGAGCGAGCCGCCCACGAGAAACGCGAGCAGCACGCGCGGCAGCCGGAGGTCGCGGACGATGGTGGCCGCAGGTCCCTCCGCCGATCCGGTCAGGCCACGCCACACGTCCCCCACTCCTAGTGGCGCCGGACCGAGCGCCACGGCACCGAGCAGGATCGCCGCCACCGCCGCGATGAGCACGAGCCAGCGCGTCACGGTGACCCCGTGGAAAGCGCCCCTGCGAGCTGCGCCACCGCCTGACCGGCACGCAGGGACGGCCAGCTGAACTCCGACCCGTGGACCCGGACGAACCGCCGCTCGCGCACCGCCGTGATCGTCTCCCATTCGGGCCGGCCTGCCACGGTGAGCTCGCTCTCTTCTACGAGCACAACCACGTCCGGCGCTCGCACGGCGATCGCTTCGATGCTCACGGTCGCCGACGGCTGTCGGAGATCGGCGAAGACGTTCCGACCACCGGCCAGGTGGACGATTTCCGACAGGAAGCTTCCTCCCCCGATCACGATGGGTGGAGCATCCCATGCGAGCAGCAACGCGCCGACTCGGACATCGAACGATCGCCGACGCAGTCGGTTCAGTTCACGCCGGAATGCGTCCGCGAGCGAGTCCGCCCTGACGCTGTCACCCGTCACCCGTCCCAGGAGTCGAACCGCGGGATCCACGTCGTCCAGTTGATCGAGTCGGACGCTGAGTGACGCAATGCCGAGGTCGTCGAGCCGGGCGATAGCGGCGGCATTGGCAGGGGTGTGGTAGAAGACCACGAGGTCGGGCCGGCGAGCGGTGACAATCTCGAGGTTGGGATCAAGACCGTCACCCACGCTGGGGATCGCCTGTGCTTCGGGCGGATAGGCACTCCACCGCGTACGCCCCACGAGCCGCTCGCCCGACCCCAGGGCAAACAACAACTCGGTGAGCGAGGGAGACAGCGAGACGATCCGTTCCGGAGGCGAGGCAAGCCGCACCGGGTGGCCCGCGTGGTCCACCACGGCGGCCAGCTCCGGCCTCTCGCCACAGGCGAGGGCCAGTGCCGCCGCGAGGAGGGCAGCCCTAGGTCCGAATGACAAGACCGCTCACGCTGTCCCGACCTTCGCAGAGTGAGCGGACGCGATCATGATGACGCTGATTGGCGTGTCCACCTACCCCCCCGCGAGGGATCCGTGTGGTGGTGCGAGCGCGTGGCGTCTCCTGGCTTCGGGCAGCTGGTTCGCCTTCCCGGTTTCCCAGTGGCGTGCTGAAGCAGCTGACGGTGCCCGTTACAGTGGCGGGGCCGCGCCGGATTCTCACCGGCCTTCCGCCGTCGCGGTCGCAACTATGGTCGAAAACGTACTCGATCGAAGTCTAGTGGGGTGCCGAAGGCAGCGCCAGGGCAGCCGACAGCCGTGCCTTCAGCTCCGCTCGGCGCGCGCGGTACGTCTCCTCATCCATGGTCGTGCGTGCCGCATCCAGCGCGGCGATGTCGGCCGCGAGCGCCGCGGGATCGTCCGCGGCGGGTGCCGCCGACGTCCGAGTCCGGCGCCACCACATGGCAAACACACCGAACAGGACGACCGCGGCCAGCGGAATCACGATCCACAAGACCGGCGATCGTGCCTGTCTGCCGGTCCCGAATCGCACGGTGACCCGCACTCCTCGGTCGATGGACTCCGCACCGTAGCGGCGCAGCGTCGAGCCATCCAGTTCTTCCACGCCGCGGAGGGCGAGTGCCGGCGCGTCGAGCGACGCCAGGCTGTCTTCCAGCAGGACGCTGAGGCGCTCCACGGGCTGGTCCACGATGACGGCCATCGAATCCAGGTTCGACGCCAGCAGATATCCCACGAGGATCTGCCGCTCGCCCGGGGGAATCGGGGCGAACACGGTGAGGGTGTTGGCACGGTACTCGATCGCATCCGTGCCAAGGTCGCTCATGCCGATTTCGAATTCCCGAGCGAACGGCGTGACCGCCCCCTGCCAGACGGGAGTGAGCGAATCCGCCGCGACCCGGGTTCGCTCCCCACGATTGACCAACACGAACAACTCGACCACCCGGCGACCACCCGTCTCGGGACGGCGCACGAGCACATGCCGCTCGGCGATCACGATCGGGGGACCGGTGGCGGATGTATCGTACACGACCAGGGGAGGAACCCCCGCGACGCCAGACGGTGGCGGTGCGAACGGTTCGCTGAAGTAGGCAACGTCCTGGTGCTCAACGCTGGTCAGGTAGCTGGCCGAGGTGTCGACCGATGACCGGCCGAACGCGTAGCGCCCTGCGCGATCGGTGCGCTGCGAATCGATCGCCGCTCCTTCCATCGGCCCCACGGCATGCAGCACCACCCATCGTCCTACAATGGCGGTCGAGTCGCCGCCGACAATGCGGACCACCCTACCGGTCACACGAAGGCCCTGGGCCTCGACGGTTCCGACGAGCCCCAGGGCTACGAGTGTCGCGATGAGTATGCTACGGCGTGAACTTGCCGAAATCCTCAGGATCCAGGTTCTCGAGATACGAGCGGAGCGACTCGGCATCCACGTCTCCAGACTCGGGCCCCATGGGCTCGACGGTATCGATGGTCGTGAGCTCCAACAGGCCGTCCTGCGTGAAGATGGGAGCCTTCAGCCTGAGCGCGACCGCAATGCTGTCCGACGGTCTGGCGTCGATGTGAATGACGTGGTCATCGCGGTGGAGATGCAGCTCGGCGAAGTACGTGTTCTCTTTTACCTGCGTAATGAACACCCGCGAAAGGGTCGCGCCAAGCCCGATCACGATCTGTTTGACGAGATCGTGGGTCAGCGGCCTGGCGAACTTCACCCCGGCCAACTCCATGGCGATGGCGCTCGCCTCCGCCGGACCGATCCATATGGGCAGGACCCGCTCACCCTCCTTCTCCTGAAGGATGACCACTGGAGTATTGGTGGCACGATCGAGACCGAGATGGGCGACCTTGACTTCGATCATCGAGCCTCAAGTTCCGGCGTCCCACGACGCCAGGTACTTCTGCTGCGCCGGCGTGAGAGTGTCGATCTCGACGCCCATTGACGCGAGTTTGAGCTCCGCCACCCGCCGATCGATCTCGGCGGGGACGCGATGCACCGCCTTGCCAAATGTACCCGCGTGCTTCACCAAATGTTCGGCCGCCAGCGCCTGGTTGGCAAACGACATGTCCATGACGCTCGCCGGATGTCCCTCCGCGGCAGCGAGGTTGATCAGCCGACCCTCGGCCAAGACGAACAGCCGCTTCCCGCCCAGCATCCACTCGTCGACAAATCCACGGACCCGCCTTGGTCCCTTCGCGACCTTGGCGAGGGGCTCGAGGTCGAGTTCGACGTTGAAGTGACCGGAGTTGGCGATGATCGCACCGTCCTTCATGAGGCGCATGTGCTCCACGTTGATCACGCTGGTGTTGCCGGTCAGCGTGACAAACAGATCGCCGATCCGAGCCGCGGCCGCCATCGGCATGACGCGGTAGCCATCCATCCGGGCTTCGAGCGCCCGCACCGCGTCCACCTCGGTGACGATCACGTCGGCCCCCGCCCCGCGAGCGCGCATCGCCACACCGCGACCGCACCAGCCGTACCCGCCCACGACCAGTGTCGACCCTGCCAGCAGGATGTTCGTAGCGCGGAGGATACCGTCCACCGTCGACTGGCCGGTGCCGTAGCGATTGTCGAACAGATGCTTGGTTTGCGAATCGTTGACCGCGATCACCGGGAACTGGAGCACGCCCTCTTCCGCCATGGCTCGCAGACGGATCACGCCGGTGGTGGTCTCTTCGGTCGATCCGATGAGGTGATCCACGACCTGCTTCCGCTCCTTGGCGCTCAGCCCCTCCACCCACCGGCGCACGGGGATCTCCAAGTCGTCGAGCCGGTCGAGAGCGATCATGTGCAGCGCGCCCACCAAGTCGGCGCCGTCGTCCATGGTCACATCCGGTTGGTGGACGAGTGCAGCCAGAATGTGCTCGTAGTAGCTGTTCTTGTCTTCGCCCTTGATGGCGAACGACTTGATCCCGTGATCGCGAACGAGGTGCGCGGCGACGTCGTCTTGCGTGGAAAGCGGGTTGGACGCGCAGAGCGCCACGTCGGCGCCGCCCGCTTTCAATGTGATCGCGAGGTTCGCCGTCTCAGTGGTCACATGGAGACAGGCGGAGAGCTTCTTCCCTTTGAGCGGACGCTCTTTCTCGAACCGCGCTCGGATCTGCCGGAGCACGGGCATGAACTGCTCTGCCCACTCTGTCCGGCGCCGACCCTCGTCGGCGAGGTTGAGGTCTTTGACGTCGCTGGGGATATCGGTTATGGCAGTCTTGGCAGTCACGGACTCGTCGAGGTTGCAGGTGGTGGTTGGTGCGTCGTGTATTCGAGGTTCAGCGTTACGCCGCGCTCTTGACCGCTTCGCGCAGATCGGCGCTCCGCGTCGGGTCTTCCCAGGTGAAGACCCGCACGTGCTTACCGTGTGCCTCCACCGTCTGCGGCGTGCGGCCGAAGTGGCCGTACGCGGCGGTCGCCTGGTAGATGGGGTTGAGGAGGTCGAGCGACGTAACGATCCCGCCGGGCGTCAGGTCGAAGACGGAGCGCACGGCGGCCTCGAGCACGTCGTCGGGCTCCGCCGCCGTGCCAAAGGTGTCGACCATGATCGAGACCGGCTCTCTCACGCCGATCGCATACGCGAGCTGCACCTCGCAGCGACGGGCCAGGCCCGCAGCCACGATCGTCTTGGCCACCCACCGAGCCGCGTAGGCCGCGGACCGGTCGACCTTCGAGGGATCCTTCCCGCTGAAGGCACCTCCTCCGTGGCGCGCGGCCCCGCCGTAGGTGTCGACGATGATCTTGCGACCTGTGAGACCGGCATCCCCTTGGGGCCCCCCAACTACGAAGCGTCCCGTGGGGTTGATATAGAGCTTCACGTCGGCGGTCTCCAACGGGTACTCGCTCAGGACGGTCCGGATGATCTGCTCCCTGACCCCCTCCTCGATCTGAGCGTCGGACGCAGACTCTGCATGTTGCGTCGAAACCACAACCGCCCGCACGGCAACCGGGCGTCCGTCGGCGTACTCAACCGCCACCTGGCTCTTCCCGTCCGGCCTGAGCCACGGCAGCACGCCCGTCTTGCGCGCGTCGGCCAGCCGCTTGGTCAGACGGTGGGCCAGCATGATGGGCATCGGCATGAGTTCCTGCGTTTCGTCGCAGGCGTAGCCGAACATCATGCCCTGATCGCCCGCCCCACCAGTATCCACCCCTCTCGCGATATCAGGGGATTGGGGGTCGATGGCCGTGAGCACCGCGCAGGTCTTGGCATCGAAGCCGTAGGACGTATCGGTGTACCCGATCTGTTCCACCGTCCGTCGAACCAGCTCGGGGACATTGAGGTGCACGGTCGAGGTGATCTCGCCCGCCAGCACCACCATGCCGGTCGTCACCAGCGTCTCACAGGCCACCCGACCCGCCGGATCGCCGGCCAGGACGGCGTCCAGGACGCCGTCGGAGATCTGGTCGGCCATCTTGTCGGGGTGCCCTTCGGTCACCGATTCCGCGGAAATGATGTATCGCGTGGGGGTCATACAGTTCGCGCCTTTAGAGCCGTCCGGTAGAGAAGCTTCTCAACCTAGCGGAGCCCACCATAGTGGGCAACCGCCCGCCTTTGAGGAGCTCGAGGTCGACGAACTCCGCGAGTCCGCGCTCCAGTATCGCCTCGGCCTCGTCCTTCGTCGGAGCGAGCAACGCAGCATTGGCTGCAGCCGCTGCCCCATCGACGTCCACCTGCCGGATGACCCATCGCACGAGTGGGAGCGACGGCGGGGACACACTGAGCACCCGATAGCCGAGTCCCAGCAGGAGGAACGTCGAGAGCGGATCGGACGCCATCTCGCCGCAGACACTCACCTCGATGCCCGAGCGTGCCGCGCCGTCCGCAATGCGCTCCAGCAGCTGCAACACCGCCGGGTTGTGCGGCGTGAACCGATCGGCGAGCCTCGCGTTCCCCCGATCGACCGCCAGCGTGTACTGGGTGAGATCGTTGGTCCCGATACTCATGAAATCGCAGCGGTTGGCGAACTGATCCACGAGGATCGCCGCCGCCGGAGTCTCGATCATGACGCCAAGCGGGATGGAGTCGGCGGCCGGGATCCCATCCCGTTCGAGCTGCCGAGCCGACTCGGCCACGAGCTCCTGCGTGCAGGTGATCTCTTCGAGTTGTGACACCATCGGGATCATGAGCCGCACGTCACCGTGCAGCCGCGCCCGGAGCGCAGCCCGGATCTGCACCCGGAACAGCTCCGGCTGGTCGAGACAGACCCTGATGGCCCGCCACCCGAGAAACGGGTTGGCCTCGGGTGCAGTGCGGAATACCGCCGGGAACTTGTCGCCGCCGAGATCGTAGGTGCGGACCACGACCGGGTGACCCGGAAAACTCTTGGCGACATGCTCGAAATAGAAGGCCTGATCATCTTCGGTCGGGAGCTCGGTCCGACCCAGAATCAAGAACTCGGTCCTCAGGAGCCCCACCCCTTCGCCACCGTGATGAACGGTGGCATCCAGCTCTTCGGGCATGTCGACGTTCCCTCGGAGCGCGATCTGGCGACCATCGGTCGTGACGGCGGGGAGCCCGACGATCTCCCCGAGCTTCTCATCCAGCTCGACGCGCAGCCGCTCGGTGGCCCGGGCCGCGGCCATTTCCTCGGCCGTCGGCGTGAGCAGCACGATGCCGTGTGTCCCGTCGAGGATCACCTCCATGCCGTCCTGCACGCGGTCAAACCCTTCGATCACCCCCATGACCGATGGGATACCGAGACTCCGGGCCAGAATCGCGGCGTGTGCGGTCCGAGCGCCCTCGGAGCTCGCGAGGCCGGCGACATCCTCACGCTCGAGCTGCACCGTGAGCCCTGGCGTGAGCTCGCGGGTAAACACGATCGTCGGGGTTTCCTCGATCGTTGGGATGGCATCACCCACCGACCGGCCCATGAGGTGATTCAGGACGCGGACCTGAATGCCGGAGATGTCGGCAACCCGCTGGCGGAGTTGGAAGCTCGACGACTGCGCCCACATAGCCCGCATCTCGAGCGTTTCGAACTCGAAGGCCCGCTCCGCCGACAGGTGGTTGTCGTGAATGAGGACCTCGACCTCGCGGACAAACTCGGGGTCCTGGAGCATCAGGATCTGAGCGTCGAAGATCTTGGATTCCTCGACGCCCGCTCGCTCGCGCGTGCGGTCGCGAAGCTCCTCGAGCAAGACGCGCACGGCGGACAGCGACTCGTGCAGGCGCGCGATCTCGCCCTGGACCTCGTCGGCGGTCACGAAGGTCCGCGTCACGGTCGGGAGTTCCCATTGCACCACTCGCGCCATGCCGATCTTGATGCCCGGCGCCACCCCGACACCCTTGAGCAGCCGCGACTCGGTCATTGTTCCACGTACTCCCGGCTCAGGCACTGTGCCAATGCCTCGATCGCATTCTTTGCGTCCTCGCCCTCGGCACGCACGGTCACGGTACTGCCGAACTCCGCCGCGAGGGTCATGACGCCCATGATGCTCTTACCGTTCACCCACACGCCATCTTTCCCAAGTGAGATCTCGGACTGGAACTTCGCCGCCACCTTGACGAAGTCCGCCGCCGGTCGGGCGTGGAGTCCGAGTCGATTCCGGATTGTCGTTGTGCGTTCGATCGTCATGACACCCACCCCACGAGCAAGGCGACTGCCGCCGCCACGAGTCCGAACCTGAGCCCTCTGAACGCCGGCAGGATCCACCGCGCAAACGCGACCCCGAGGGCACCGACCAGGGCGATGCTGAGTTTCGTCTCCAAAACATAGTCCCGGGCGAGCCATCCCCCTAGCACGGGAATGGCGATGCCGACGAGCAGGGCTCCGAGGGGGCCCAACAGGCGCATACCGCGCTTGATACCCCCCGCGGTCAGGGCGCCCGAAACGTCCGCGCCGCGGCGCCACCCCTCACGCAGCGCCCACCAGCGCAGCGGGAGGTGCACGGCATTGTAGCCGACGAAGAAGACCACTGCCCCCGCCACCGGCGACACCAGTGCCGCGACGATAAGTCCGAGGCCCACCGAGGCCGGCATGACCCCCGCCCAGATGAGCTTGTCGCCGACCGAGCCCAATGGACCAACCAACGCCTGCCGCAGCCGCTCCACCTTCTCCGGCGGCAGTCCCTCGTGTTCCGCCCGCGCCACGGCACCCACGGCCATCCCGGCCAGGTACGGATGCGCATTGAAGAAGCGCGTGGCCCGCCGCATGGCGCCGCGGTACGCCTCGCCGCCACGGCCGCCGGGCAAGGTACGCAAGATCGGTTCCGCCGCCCAGGCCCACCCGATCCCCACCATGCGGTCGAAGTTGAACGACGCCTGCAGCAGGAATGTCCGCAGCCAACTCGCCCCCAGGCCCCGCGTCATTGGCTGAACGTCCAGATCACGCCGGCGATGAGCCCGAGGCCGAACCACCGTACCGTGACGGTCTGCCCCACGGCACGGAGCACGCCGGCAGTCGCGGCCCCGAGGCCGGCACCTATGACGACGATGCCCACGAGCACCGCCCCGCGAACCTCGTCGACCGGGGGCCAGCGATACACCGCAGCCGCCAGTGCCAGGCCGCCAACCGTCAGGACGACCGAGCGCACCAAGTCCCGCCCCAAGCCGCGGACATGGACCGCCGCGATCGTCGGTGGGTGTCCCGCATCCAGCGCCTCCCGATGTCGCCGAACATCCGCGGTGTTCGCCTGCCGCACGACGAGCATCACCCATTCCCCGACGTAGGCCACGACGAGTCCCGTGCAGACGGCGATCCCCGTCCCGAGCGCACCTGGTGCCCCTGCGGCGGTCGCCGCGGCCGCCACGGCGCCGACCCCGTAGTCGGGATAGCGAACACCGCCGATCGGGAGCACGTCGAGCGCAAACAGCTCGAGGATGGCGCCGACCGTGCCGCCGGCCAGCGGATCCCCCAGGATCACGCCTGCCACCGTCCCCGCGACCAGTGGCCGGGCCAGCATGAACTGGCCCACACTGACCAGATCGAGGCTGACAATGGCCCCCCACACCACGAGCCATCCCCACTCGGGGGTCATGCCCAGTCCTTCAACGGAGCGGGGTTGGCGGTTGGCACGTCCTGGGCGCTGACCTCTACTCCCTGGTCGTGGAGCCGACGCAGCTGCTCCGCTTCCTCACCGGTCAGGTACACGAAGGCGAGCCGTTGGGTTCGCCCACTACCTTCGTGCAGACCACCGACATTGATCTTGCGAATCACGTCGGTGCCCTCGCAGAGACGAATGATCACGTCGACGCGACCGGCGAGAAGGAGGGTTCGCGTCGGATCGGCGTTCCAGTCCCTCACGGCTTGGACCGCCTCGTCTACCGAGGCGAATTCCACCGTGATGTCCCCGGGCACGCCGAGCGTGTACAACTCCTGCTCCCAGGCATTGGATCGAACCTCGTCGTCGACCAACACGATCCGCTTCACCCCGAGGTGTTGGACCCAGCCGACCACCACCTGACCGTGAATCAGCCGATCATCGAGGCGTGTGAGAACGATGCTCATCCCGCGGACAGCGTCACTGACCGGATGGCCCGGGTGCCCGCTGCCACCGCGCGCTCGGCCGCCTCGAACGGCGGCAGCTCGCGGTGAAATGCGAAATCCAACAGCATCGGAAGATTGACCCCCGCCACGACAGCCACGTCAGACCGGGCTCGCAGCTCCGCCAGCGCGGCATGGAGGCAGCTCCCACCCGGCATGTCGACGAACACCACGGCCGGGCCGGATCCGACAGCCGCGCCGATGTCGGAGCAGAGGCGGTCGGGGGACGCCCCGGTATTCGTGATCGCGACGATCCCGCTGGTGTCTCCCGCGATGCCCTTCACCGCGTCGATCAACGCGGTCGCGATGCCGGCATGCGACACGATCACGCCTCGGAGCGGCTCACTCATAGTCTTCCGCGAGGTACTCCCGGAGTTCCGCCTGTTCGACGAGTCGCTGGATCAGGTGTTCGTTGAATTGTCGCGCGGCATCCACCCCGCTGTAGCGCAACAGGTGGTTCATGGCAACGACCTCGCAGATCACTGTCAGATTCTTGCCCGGGTTGAGCGGAATCCGAACCAGGGGCAGCTCGACGCCGAGGATCGTGGCGGTGCGACCGTCCAGACCCGTTCGCTCCACGTCCTGCTGGGCGCTCTCCCAATCCTGTAGCTCGACGACCACCTCGATACGCTTCTGCTGCCGAACCGCCCGGACGCCGAACAGCGCCATGACGTCAACGAGCCCGATACCCCGGATCTCCATGTACCGATGCGCCAACTCGTGCGATCGCCCAATCAGCACTCCCGAGCCCCGCAGGGTGACGTGAACGACATCGTCACCCACCAGCCGATGACCGCGCTCCACGAGGTCGAGCACGCACTCGCTCTTGCCGATGCCCGACCGACCGACGAAGAGCAGTCCCACCCCGTACACATCGGCCATCGACGCATGGATTTGTGTCGCCGGTGCGAACATCTCGATCAGATAGGGCGAGATCTTGCGGTAGAACTCCGCCGTCCCGAGCTGGGACCGAAGGACTGCGATACCGCGCTCCTTGCCAAGACTCACGAGCCCGGCCGGAACCTCCTGCCCCTTGGTGACGAACACACACGGGAGCTCGTAGCTCATGAACGTCTCCAGCGCGCGCTTCAGATCGTCGGCCGTGAGGGAGTCCAGATAGGCGATCTCCGTCTCGCCCAAGGCGTGCAGGCGCTCGGCGGCGAACCGGCGGGTGAACCCGGCAAAGACGAGCCCGGGGCTCGACACCTCGGGCACACTGACTTCGCGATCCAGCCCCGCGTCTCCCGTGAGGACCTCGAGCTTCAGGGACTCGCCTTTGCGCTCCAGGATGTCCCGGATCGTGAGTGTTGGCTTGCCCATGCTAGGCCGGCCCTCGCACCGGCCGACCGGAGTTCTTGTCCAGTTGATTCCGCAGCTTGGCCCCGACCCGATCCAAGGCGGAACGAAAGTCCTCAGCCTCTGCCGAGGCGATTTTCACCTGACCGCGCGGGAGGTAGAGCTGAATCTCGACAACTTTGTGCCCATGGTCGGCATCGAATATGATTTCGGCCCGCTGGGGCCGGTGGGCCGCCTTGGCGAGCTTTTCGACCACCGTCTCGGCTCGCGCTCTCAGCTCGTCGGAAATCTCACAGTGACGTGCGGTCACGATGATTCGCATGGCTCGCTCACTCCTTCCCCCTCGGGGGGGCGTTGCGAACTGTTTCGTGCAGGTGCGCCTCGGTGAGCTGGGCGGCTCGGTCCCACGACAGGGTCTCCGCAAATGCCCGGCCGCCGCGTCCAAGGCGGTTGACCAGATCGAGATCGCCACTCAGGCGTCGTAGTGCGTCCGCTAGAGCCTCCGATTGGTTGTGGGGAACCAGTATTCCAGTTTCATCGTTGAGGACGGACTCGCGCAAGCCGGGGCTGTCAGACGCCACGGCCGGGGTGCCGCAGGCCGCCGCCTCGACGTTCGTGATTCCCCAGCCCTCCTTGGGCGACGGGAACACGACCGCCCACGCCTCCCGCAGCAGGTGACGCTTCTCGTCCTCGCCGATGAAGCCGAGAAAGCGCACACAGTCACTGAGCCCCCGCTGCTGCACGATCCGCTCCAATCGAGGACGGTCGTCTCCTGATCCCGCGATGTCCAACCGGATCGTGGGCACCTGGCGCCGTGCCAGAGCCACCGCCTCGAGCGCCAGCTCGAGTCCCTTGTACCGCTTGAGCCTGCCGACGTAGGCAAACGTCGGCACCGGCCGCCGGGTCCGGGTCGGATCCGGCCTGTACACCGACGCGTCTACGCCGGGATAGATCACCCGTACGGCCTGGGCCGGCACGCCGCGGTCGATCAGATCGTCCCGCGTGCTCTCGCTGATCGCATGGAACGCCGAGCGCCGATACACGCGAGGAATTGGGCGTTCGGCGAGCCATACGACCGAGGCGATCGGCCACGAGGCTTCGCGGAAGGCCGTCGTGCCGAACAAGTGCGGCACGATCACGTACACCGGTCTTGCAGTCAGCGTAGGCAAGAAGAGCGGTAGCTTGTTGATATCCTCCACGACCACATCGTAGGTATCGTGTCGGAGCAGATTTCGCACCTGCCGGCGTGCAACGAGCGCGAAGGTGTGCCGCCCCGCACACCGTCGCACATCGATGCCGTCGATTGTCGAACGGGGTGCGGCCCCTCGCCACCCGGACGCGACGAGCGTCACCTCGTGACCGCGCGCCACCAGCCGTCGGAAGATCTCGAAGAAGTGGACCTCCGCACCACCGGCCTGGGGGTTTTCCCGGTCCAGCCAGTTCACCGCCAGGATCTTCACAACCGTCCCGCGCGTCGGGCGAGCGCGTCGAGTACGCCGTTGACGAAGGCCGGTGCTTTGGCACCCGCAAACCAATGTGCCAGTCGAACGGCCTCGGAGATGACGACCCGAGGCGGGGCGCGATCGGTCAACAACTCGTGCAGGGCCAGCCGCAGGATGGTCCGCTCGATCACACCCACCCGCTGCGGCTGCCAGTGCTCGATAGCTGCGGCAATCTCCTCGTCCAGCCGCGCCACGTTCGCCGCAACCGCGCTCGCGAGCGGCTCTGCGTGCTCGACGGCCGATCGCCGGAGCGGCTCCCCGGCGAGAAGCCCAACCACAACGCTCCCCATCGGTGGCCGTCCCTGAAGCTCCCACGCGTAGAGGAGTTGCAGGGCACGGGCCCGGACCCGACTTTCAGGTCGCAGCACCTGGGCGGAATGCCGCGAGCGCCCGTAGCGTTTCCACCGCCGCGCGCGCCGCCTCCTCACCTTTGTTGCCCGCCTCGCCGCCGGCTCTGGCGAGGGCCTGCGCCAGGGTGTCGCAGGTGAGCAGACCGAACCCAACGGGAACGCCGAAGCGGGTCGAAACCGCCATGATCCCGTGGCTCGCCGTGTCGGACACGTAGTCGAAATGTGGCGTCTCACCCCGAATCACCGCGCCCAAGGCGACGGCGATCGCGTAGCGCCCGGTCTCGATCCCTCGGTGCAACGCAACCGGCAGTTCGAAGGCCCCGGGAACCCACACGACGTTGACGCGGCCGTCCGCAAACCCCTCCTCGCGGAGTGCGGCACGCGCCCCGTCGAGGAGCCGGCGGGTCACACCCTCGTTGAACCGGCTGACGACCACCAGCGCCCACGCATCGGCGGGGGTCGCGGGGCGGGGATCGCTGGGCACCTTAGCTGGCAAAGAGGTGACCGAGCTTGTCGCGTTTGACCTTGAGATAGGCCCGATTCTCGTCTGTCGTGCTGGCGATCAGGGGAACACGCTCGACAATCTCCAGACCATACCCGTCGAGTCCGACCATCTTGCGCGGGTTGTTGGTCAGGATACGGATCGAGCTCAGGCCGAGATCGATGAGGATCTGCGCCCCAATCCCGTAGTCGCGGTGGTCCGGGGCGAACCCGAGTGCTTGGTTGGCTTCGACCGTGTCGTGACCTTTGTCCTGAAGTTGATACGCCTTGAGCTTGTTGAGGAGCCCGATTCCCCGCCCCTCCTGGTCCAGGTATACGATCACCCCGGCCCCCTCCTCGACGATGAGGCGCATGGCCGCGTGCAGCTGCGGTCCACAGTCGCACCGCGACGACCGAAAGACGTCGCCCGTGAGACACTTGGAGTGCATGCGGACCAGGACGTTCTCGCTGCGATCCACCTCGCCGTACACCAACGCCACGTGCTCGTGTGCATCCACATCGTTTTCGTACCCGATGACCCGGAAGTCCCCGTGCGGAGTGGGCAACCGCGCCTCGGCCACTCGGTGTACCAGCCGTTCGTTCTGCAGCCGGTACGCAACGAGCTGCGCGACGGTCACGAAGGTGAGCCCGTGCTCCAGTGCGAACCGCTCGAGTTGGGGCCGCCGCATCATCGTGCCGTCGTCGGACAGGACCTCGCAGATCACGCCGCTTGGGGCGAGACGCGCCGCCCGCGCGAGGTCGACGCTCGCCTCTGTGTGTCCCACCCGCTGCAACACACCTCCGGGCCGGGCCCGGAGCGGGAATACGTGTCCGGGCCGACGGAGATCCGAGGGCACGGTGGCAGGATCGATGGCCACCTGGATCGTCTTGGCGCGGTCGGCGGCGGAGATCCCCGTCGTCACCCCAAACCGTTTGGCCGCATCGATGCTCACGGTGAAGGCGGTTTCATAGGAATCGGAGTTCGTCTCGGTCATTTGCGGCAGGCCGAGCTCCAGAGTCCGTTCTGGGGTGAGCGTGAGACATACCAGGCCCCGCCCGTGCTTTGCCATGAAGTTGACCATCTCGGGTGTCGCGTGCTGCGCCGCGCCCACGAGATCGCCCTCGCTCTCTCGATCTTCGTCGTCGGCCACCAAGACGAGTTTGCCCTGCGCGATGTCTTCGATCGCCTGTTCGATGGTCCCGAACGGCATAATGGCCTCCTATGCCTGCACCGCGCCCCGCTGCTGCAGCAGCTGGCGCACGTACTTGCCGATCACGTCGGCTTCCACATGAACACGATCACCCGGCGCCAGACGGCCGAGCGTCGTGTGATCCCGGGTGAACGGAATCACGGAGAGTTGAACAACGCCAGGTGCCGGAACGGCATTCACGGTCATGCTCACGCCGTCGACTGCGATGGAGCCGTAGGGTACACTGATCTCGGCCACCTCGCCGGAGACGGCGATGTCGATGAGCAGCGCATCGGCCGTCGGGCGCACCGCCACGACTTCACCCACACCGTCGACATGCCCCTGCACCAAGTGCCCACCGAATCGATCTCCCATTTGCATGGCCCGCTCCAGATTCACCGGCTCGCCGTCCTGGATCTCGCCGAGGCGGGTTCGCCCACGTGTGGTGACGACGGCCTCGACCTTGAACCAGCGCGGGCCACACTCGACCACCGTGAGACAGACACCGTTGACCGCAACGCTCTCGCCCACGGCGAGATCCTCGTACGGCGCCGTTATGGAGATGGCGAGCCGATCACCGTCACGGCTCACGGCCTCCACCGAGCCCAATGCGGTCACGATTCCAGTAAACATAGCTCTCGATCGACCACCAATAATGTATCCGGTCCCAAGGCGCGGCGCTCGGTGACCGTCCACGCCCGCGCGTCG
>JBDHEI010000026.1:0-40075 GCA_039591075.1 Gemmatimonadota bacterium | reverse complement strand
GGCACGACCTACTCCGTGTATGGCGTGCGGGACTCCATGGGCGCACCGGTGGACGAGCATACCGTGTTCGAGATCGGCTCCATCACCAAGGCGTTCACTGGGATCCTCCTGGCCGACATGGTTCGCCGCGGCGAGATTGCGTTCGACGACCCCATCCAGAAGTACCTGCCGCCCACGCTCAGCGTCCCGACGCGCGATGGACGCCCAATAACGATGGTGGACCTCGCAACCCATACCTCGGGGCTACCGCGCCTGCCCACCAACCTCACGCCGGCCAATCCGGCCAATCCATACGCCGACTACACGGTGGAGCAGCTGTACGCCTTTCTCTCAGGCCACACGCTCCGCCGTGACGTCGGTGCGGAGTACGAGTATTCGAATTACGGCTTCGGCCTGCTTGGACACGTTCTCGCGCTCCGTGCCGGCACGACATACGAGGCATTGATCGCAGCCCGGATGGCGAACACACTGGGGATGACCAGCACGGGCATCGCCTTGACGCCAGATATGCGTGCTCGTCTGGCGCAGGGACACGTCGGCACGACGGCGGTGTCGCAGTGGGACATCCCGACACTCGCCGGGGCGGGAGCGCTGCACTCCACCGCCGGCGACATGGTCCGGTTCGTTCGGGCCAACATGGGCCTGCTGGGTACGCCACTCTTCCCGGCCATGGAGGCATCGCACGAGCCGCGTCACCGAGCGGGATCCGATGCCATGCAGATCGGGCTCGGCTGGCACATCCTCACTCGCGACGGTCGTCAGATCGTGTGGCACAACGGGGGGACGGGCGGATACCGGAGCTTCGCAGGGTTCCAGCGTGACGGGAGCCTTGGGGTCGTAGTCCTGACCAACTCCAACCGCAGCGTGGACGACATCGGGTACCACCTGCTGGACCCGGGCCTGCCGCTCGAAGATGTCCGCGTCGCGGCGGCTGTCGACCCCGAGGCCCTCGCGACGTACGCTGGACGGTATCAACTTGCGCCGGGCGTGGTGTTCGACGTGACCGCCGAGGACGGGAGGCTCTTCGCGCAGCTCACGGGGCAACCTCGGTTCGAAGTCTACCCCTCTGCTGCGACCGAGTTTTTCTACACGGTGGTGGATGCCCAACTCAGCTTCGTCGTGGAGCAAGGGAAGGTCGTTGCACTGACGCTCCATCAGAACGGTCGCGATATGCGGGCCGCCCGGATTCCCTGAATCGCAACCACGCTGGCGGTCGTATGCGCTAGCGGACTTTGTCGCTCCGATACTCCAGCACGTCACCGGGCTGGCAGTTCAGCTCTCGGCAGATGGCCTCCAGCGTGGAGAACCGCACGGCTCGCGCCTTGTTGGTCTTGAGGATCGACAGGTTGGCGATCGTGATCCCCACCCGCTCAGCCAGCTCGGTGAGGCTCAGGCCACGCTGGACCAGCAGGAAATCGAGGTTCACGCGAATGGCCATTCGCGGGTCAGACCGTGAGTGACCGCTCCCGCTCGAGCTCGCTGCCGTATCCGAACACTGCAGCGAGCACCAACAGGAGCAGACCTGCCAGGATGACGTCCAGCCGCAGATCGAACGGTGCGGTCAGCTCGACGCCGCTGACGTGCACCATCCGCAGCATGCTGCGGGCAGCCAGGTACTCGGCCACGGGACCGAGCGCGCCTGCCGCCACGAGGATGACCCCAATGATGCGCATGCGATTGGCATTGGCGGCGGCAAACGGGTCACCCGCGAGCACCGAGCCGAGAATCCGGCGCAGCAGCAAGAGCACGTAGAGCACGATCGCAATGCCGAAGAGCATACCGAGGTTGGGGAAGAACTGCAGCGACCAACTCGTAGACTGAATGCGCAACTCGCCGCGCGCCTCGACCAGCACAGCCCGGCGGATGCTCGCTGTGGCCGTGGTATCCACGTCGAGCGTCAGGGCCGGACGAAGCGATCCGGACCCGACGGCGACGGGTATGGCGGTGTCACCGACCTGCCCACCGCGGAGCACGAGCGGCGATACGACGAGCCAACAGGCCATTCCGATTCCCGCGGCCGCACCGACGAAGAAGACGATATCCAGCCACACCTTGGCCGTGCGTGCCACTGCATTGGCAGGTCGCGTCATTGCGAGCACCTCCGGTTTGTCGCGCTCCGGCGCCCGTGCCGTCGTGAGATCCATCCACACGATAGCAGAGCATTTATTGTTTGTCAATAAAACTTCATCGATCAACAATAAGTCATCTTGCGCCTGGCGTTTCATCGGGAATCTTCCCGCTGGAGTAGCACTCCGTATTCGCGCCGGCGTGCGGTCGGCGCGTTCGCAGGGATCAGGATGGAGATCGTCCGACAGACCAACACACAACTCGTGATTCGCCACGAGCCGTGGGCCGCCTGGCTGCTCACGAGCTTTGCCGCATTGGTGGGCGTGCTCGTCACCGCGTACGGCACACTGGAGCGGCAACCGCTGGTGTTTGTGTTGGGGCTCGCGCTCATCGTGGTGCCGCCCATTCTGGTTGGCATTCGGGCGCGGGTGGTGACGGCGACGTTCGACAAGCAGGAGGACAAGGTCATCGTCTTGCGACGCGGGCTGATGGGTTCCGAGCGGGTGACCGTCCGGATGCACGACGTCGTGGATGTCGATTTCTCGGAGTTCCGGTCCCGCATGCCCCGGACCGTGGTGGAGCGGTGGCTGCCGAAGCTAACGCAGCAGTGCTACGTCGTTCGCCTCGTACTGATCTCGGGACGAACGCTCTCGCTGATCGGCATGCGGAGCGGGGAGATGAGTCACCACTCGCAGCTCGCGTCGGTCATGCGGTCGTTCCTGGGCCTGAGGGCATCAGACGAGCTGCGACCGGCGGCGAATCACTAAACGGCTCGTCGTTCGCTGGCGCCGATTTCGATCCCCAGTATCTTCGTCGAAACGCTCCCGGAACCCTGACCGGGTTCCGGCGCCCCTGATCTCTTTCCGGCGGACCTCCTCATGGCCGCGGATGCACCGTCCGTGACGGCACGTTCCGAGCGCTCCCCCGGCCTCCTCGCCCGCATCGGCCTCCGGACACCCGAGCAGCGCGCGTGGGCGATGTACGACTGGGCCAATTCGGCCATGATCGTCATCGTCGTGACGGCGGTGTTCCCGATTTTCTTCTCGTCCTACGCCGCTGCCGACCTGCCACGCACGACGGCCACGTTCCGCTACAGCGTCGCGACCACGATCGGCCTGACGATCATCGCACTGCTGTCGCCGCTGCTCGGCGCCATCGCCGACTACAAGCCGCTCAAGAAGAAGATGCTGGGCGGGTTCTTGGCGCTCGGCGTCGTGGCGATCGCGCTCATGTTCTTCATCCCCCGCGGCGGTTGGCTCATTGGCGCAGTGCTCTTCGTGCTGGCCAACATCGGTGCGAACGGGAGCTTCGTGTTCTACGACTCCCTGCTCCCGCACGTGGCGAACACGAAGGAGATCGACCGCGTGTCCACGGCGGGATACGCCTTGGGATACGTCGGCGGCGGATTGATCCTGCTCGTGAGCCTGGTCGCCATCCAGCGGCCGGATGTGGTCGGGCTCCCCTCGGGCGAGGGTCTCACGCCCGCGGGGGCGTCGCTACCGGCGCGGCTTGCCTTCGTGGCGACCGCCGTGTGGTGGGCGCTGTTCGCCATCCCTTTGTTCCGGCGGGTGCCAGAACCCAGGGTGCGTGTCGTGGACGAAGCGGAGCGGCGGCTGGGCCCGGTGCGGGTCGCGGTGAGCCGGCTACGCAGGACCTTCGGCGAGCTCCGGCGCTACCGGAATGCGTTCCTCCTGCTCGTCGCGTTTCTCATTTACAACGACGGCATTGGCACGATCATTCGGATGGCGGCGATCTATGGCGAAGAGATCGGGATCGAACGCGGCGCGCTGATCGGGGCGATCGTGCTCGTGCAGTTCGTGGGGATCCCTTTCGCGTTCCTGTTCGGCCAACTCGCAACGCGCATCGGCTCGAAGTCGGCGATTTTCGTTGGCCTTGCGGCGTACGTGGGCATCACCGTGGTCGGGTATTTCATGCGGACGGCGACGCACTTCTTCGTTCTGGCCGCGCTCGTGGGCATGGTCCAGGGCGGCACGCAGGCGCTGAGCCGGTCTTTGTTCGGGAGCATGATCCCGCGCCACGAGTCGGGTGAGTTCTTCGGGCTGTTCGCCGTGTTTGAGAAATTCGCCGGGATCTTCGGCCCGGCAATATTCGGCCTCATGCTGGCGCTCACCGGGTCGAGCCGCAGCGCCATCCTGTCCATCGTCGTCTTCTTCATCGTCGGAGCGATCCTGCTCACCCTGGTGAACGTCGACGAAGGCCGGCGAGTGGCACGTGAGGCGGAGCGGTCGGCCAGTTTGCCCGCGGCCCCATCCTCCGCCTAGACGCCGTGGGGCAATCGCCGCACGCTGGTCTCTCCGCGGCGAAGGGATATCTTCGAAGCACTAGGCCGTCTTTCGCGACGTGAAGGTGGCGCCATGACTCTCGAGCAGGGATTCCTCTGGGTAGTTGCCGTCGGGTTCGCGGCCATTGGTGTGGGCTTTCTCTGGGCTCCGGTGGCGTGGGCGCGCTACATCGGGATCCTCGTCCCAACGCCAACGGCGCGCACCGACCTGCGTGCCACGTATGGAGGGTTCGTGCTCGCGTTCGGGGTCTTCCTTGGCGTGAGCGCGCTGTGGCCCGACTGGACGCGCGCCGGCTTGGCCGCTGCAGGCTTGGCCCTCGCTGGGTTCGCGGCGGGCCGGCTCATCGGCATCCTCGTCGAGGGCGTGGCGAGCCGACTGATGTATGTGTTTCTGTTCATCGAAATCACCGGGGCCGTGCTGGCGTTCTACGCGCTGGTAAACCACGGGCGGCTGTGATCGGCGCCGCGCAGCCCACGTTCGAGGCGGCGCGTAGTCGCCGATTGGGCCGCGCGGTTAGCTTGAGGGGCAACCCATCGTGACGCGGACGGGATTCTGGCGCTCCGTCAGCGCGCTCTCACCCCAACCACCCACATCGTCGTGACGAAGACTTCTTCGATGTTCGGCAATGCCCGAATCCCCTACGGCACGTGGGGCAGCAGCTACTTCCCCGCGTGGCAGACGTCCGCCCTGGCCGAGGTCAACATCGGGCAGTTCGCGGGCGAGGCAATGAACCGGATACTGGGTCTGCGGCGGGTTCCGACCAACACGCTCGATTATCTGGTGATCGGCTCCACCATTCCCTGGCACTGGAAGTTCTGGAACGCGCCACTCGTGGCGAGCTGCATGGGTCACCGGGTTGCGGGCTTTCACATGGAGCAGGCGTGCGCTACGGGACTCCAGGCGGTTCTCCTCGCCGGGGCGGAGGTCGATACGGGTGCGCACGACGTGGTGGGTGTGCTCACGTTCGACCGCACCAGTGATTCGCCGGTTGGCGTGTTTCCCGAGCGACGGGCGCACGAGCGGACTCTGCCGATCAGTGACGTGTGGGACAACTTCGGGTTCGATCCGGCCACGGGGAACGCCATGATCACCACGGCGGGCCTGGCCGCGCGCAAGTACAAGATCGATCGCCGAGAGGTGGACGAGGTCGCGCTCCACCGGCACGAGCAGTACTTCGAGGCGAAACGGTCCGGCTTTCTCGACCGCGTGCTCGTGCCGCTCGAGGTGTTGAACATCCAGGGTCGCCCGCTCGGGCGCATCGACGACGATCTGGGCGTGCGCAAGCTGACGCTTGAGGGGCTGCGCGCCATGCGGGAGCTGGACACCTGCGTGACGGGCGGTACCCAGACCCACGCGTCCGATGGCATGGCGTCGCTCCTGGTGACGACGCGGGGGCGGGCAAAAGAGCTGAGTCCGCGCCCGGAGATAGACATCCGGTTCGTGGCGAAGTCGGTGGTGCGCACGCAGCCGAGCTTGATGCCGGAAGCGCCGGCCCTCGCGGTCCGGAAACTGCTCGGGGATACGGGTCTCACGATGGCCGACATGGCCGTGGTGAAGAACCACAACCCGTTTGCCGTGAACGATGCCGTGTTCACCCGCGTCATGGACTTCGATTGGAGGAAGATGAACACGACGGGCAGCTCGCTGGTGTGGGGTCACCCACAAGGTCCGACGCTCACACGCATCGTGATCGAAGCGCTGGAGGAGGCAGTCGATCTCGGCGGTGGCTACGTGCTGGTTTTTGGGTGCGCAGCGGGGGACGTCGGCATCGCAGCGATCCTGAAGGTGTCGGAAGGAGCGTGAGGGGATGACCACGGGGATGAGACAGCCGACCCTCCAGACGATCGGGCTGGGGAACGTTCTCGACCTGTTCAAGAACGGTCGGCCGCCGGCCGATGTAGGAGAGTTGGTGGACCGCGTGTTCGGTCCGGCCGCGGCTCGCGGCTCCATGGTGATCTCGGGTGCCAACGGGATCGTCGGCGCGGGAAAGACCATGCAGTTGGGCTCCCGGCTCGAGCCGTACGATGTGCGAATCGTGGCGCTCGACTTCCCCAACGCCCCCGACGGGATCGGTCGACAGTATCCCGGCCTGGTGCAGGCGTTCGGCCCCGACTGGGCGGCGCGCATCATGGCCAACATTGTCCGGCTCACGTACGACGGGACCCACCTCCCGTCGGAGCTGTCCAATCTGAAGCCGCGCTTCCTGCTCGAGGCGGTCCCGGAGATCCTCGAGGTGAAGCGCGCGCACTACCGCATCTTCCGCGAGGCGTTTTCCGAGATCGAGATCCGGTCGGTGACCTCGGGCTTCCCCAGCGCCGAGCTGGGTGTCGGGATCGCGCATCCGGCGTTCCCCCACGAGATCAACAAGGTGTGGGAGATCGTCGAGGCCAAGCCGTCGGCGTTTACGCAGCTGCTCTGGGCGCTCGGGCTCATCCCCGTGCCGGTGAGCGACCACTGGTCGTTCGTGTTGGACGTGTTGTTCTGCGGGTTCACGCTTGCGGGACTCCGGTATCACCACGCGCGCAACATGCCGTACTGGAAGATCGACAAGTTTGCGCGCAAGCTCGCGGGACCCAACCCGTTTCGCGCGCATGACGCCATCGGCGCCAAGGGCGCGAACTTCCTCACGTGGTCGTGCCTCCATCACCTGGCAGAGCAGTACGGTGAGGTGTTCCGGCCGACCCCGGAGCTGGAGGCCCACAAGGACAGCGGGCGAGACTGGTATCCGCCCAATCACTTTCGCCCGTTGGTCAACTGGTCGTTGGACGATGATGACGATGAGGAGTTCCGCACGTGGCTCCTGGGACCGGTGTACCAGATGGTGAGCCTCATGTTGCACGAGGAGCGGGCACACCTCACGCATCTGAACGCCATCGGGGAGCTGTGTGCCCAATTCCGTCGCGGTGTGCTCGCCCTGATGCGGGAAGACGGGCCCGACGGCGTGGTCCAGACCGTCAGGGCGTATCATCGCCTCCATCCCGCGGCAGCGAAGAGGGCGTGGCATCCCAAGGCGATTGGCGGCATGGACACGCCGGACTGGCAGCAACTCTACGTGAATGCCGAGCACGACGGCGCCGTCGGCCTGGTGACGATCAGCCGAGAGTCGTACAACCGCGACGTCGATGCGGAGTTGAACCGGGCGCTCGACTGGCTCACCGCTGCGAAGATCGACCGGGTGATCGTGACCGGCGATTTCCACCTGTCCACGCAGATGGTGGGCGCCGACACAGCGGAGTTCTATCCCGCGCTGGAGCGCGAGGAAGCCGGTGAGCGGATCGCAGGTGGTTGGTCCCGCACGGCGCGCAGACTCCATGACGACTTTGCCGTGTCGGTGGGTTTCGTCGCTGGCAAGCGAGCGCTGGGCGGCATGCTGGAACTCCTTGCGCATTGCCACTTTCTCGTGGCGGTCGAGAGCGCCTCTCTGGGGTTTCCGGAGGTGACCCTTCCGGTCGTGCCCGGGATGGAGGCGTGCCACTGGCCGTTCCGCAAAGTGGGTGAGGCCGATCGGCACAAGCTGGTGCACCTGCTCCTGAGTGGGCGTCCGGTGCGCGCCCCCGAAGCGGTGGGATGGCTGATCGACTATACCGGGCCGCTGGACGAGGCCCTTGCCACGGCGTGGAAGATCGCGAGCGGGGGCAGGCACCGTATCTCGCAGCGCAAGCTCGTGGCTGGAAAGGTCCAGGTGCCAGGTGACGTGAGTGGGCTCCCGCCGGCTGGCGCTCCGGACACCGAGGCGGGTCGCCGGGCCATCATGGAGTGCATCCAACGCTCCTGTGGGGTCCCGCTCGACGAGGCACTCGGGCTTCAGGCCAAGCTCTCGGCGGCGTTCATGGTCTCGGACGCCTGCCGCTCGGGTGTGGTGGGAGCGGACTACATGAAGACGGAGAAGGTATGATCGGCAAGCCGAAACCGAGAAGCGGCTATCGGCGACCGGCCGGACTGGTCGGCTGCGCAGTGCTTCTGGCCGTTGTGGCGTTCACCGCCTGCAGCGACGACGACATCGCGGGATCGGGCAACGCGCCCGCCGATCACACGATCAGCAAGAGCGGCGCCATGCACAAGCCGGGGCTCGACGATCCCGTGGTGAACTGCACGGCCTGCCACGGTGCCAACCTCATGGGCGGCCCAAGCGGGCAGCCGTCGTGCTTCACCTGCCACGGAAAGAAGTGGAACTGACAGAGCTGTAGTTCCTTGCCGATGCGGTTGGTCAATCGGACCGGCCGATCCAGCGTCATTGTGTGTCCAGTGAGGGCTGGGGTGTCAGGCCCGAGTGAGGGCAGCGCGCCCGGCCGCGAACGCGCGCCGGTTTAACTCGAGCAGCTGCCCCGGAATCCGGTGCTCGAGCGTCCGTTCCCACGTGTCGGCCGGCAGGTCCAGGAGTTCAGCCAGGGCGCCAAGCAACACCGCATTGGCCGCACGGTGGTTGCCCAACTCCCTCGCAGTGCCGGTGGCATCGAGCACGAGTACGTGGAAGCCCCGTTGCTCGAGGAAGCCCGTTGCGTTCTCGGGGTAGGGACGCTCGTCCGCCACGCGGATCGGCTCCACTCGATGCTCGTTGACGAGAACCGTACCGCCGGGCTTCACGAAGTGTGCGTACCGCAGTGCTTCGAGTTGCTCGAGCGCCAGCAAGTAATCCACGCTGCCACGGGGAGCCATGGGGGAGTGGACCCGTTCCCCGAAGCGGACGTGGCTGAACACCGAGCCGCCCCGCTGCGCGACGCCGTGAAACTCTCCCTGCTTCACGTCGTGGCCGGCGGCCATCGCGGCCATGGCGAGGAGTTCACTGGCCAAGATCGCACCCTGTCCGCCGACGCCGGCAATCAGCACGTTGGTCACCGGCATCTTACGCCACCCCCGCAGCGACGATGGCGTCGGCCGGGCACAGCTGCGCGCACAGTGAGCACCCCACACACTCCCACTCGCGGATCCGGGGGCCGTCGTCCTCCCACACGAGGGCGGGACACCCCGCCTCCATGCACTCCTCGCACACGATGCACTCGTCGACCACAACGCTGTACGGCGTACGTTGCTCCGCCTTCTCCACCGGCAGGAGCCGACAGTGGCGCCGCGCGATGATCGCTGCCGGCCCCGAGTGGGCGAGTCCGGCGCGGATTGCGCGCTCCGTGGACTCCAGGTCCCACGGATCCACGACCACGACGTGCTGCACCCCGGTGGCCCGAATCAGCGCTTCGTAGTCCACCGCGGGAGCCGCATCGCCCTTCAGCGTGTGGCCGGTACCGGGGTGTGCTTGGTGCCCCGTCATGCCCGTGGTGCCGTTGTCCAGCAGCACCATCGTCGTCGGGACTCGATTGTAGACCGCGCTCATCAGGCCCGGCAGGCCGCTGTGCAGGAACGTCGAGTCACCGATCACCGCCACCACCCGCTCCTCGCCGGCGCGGCTGAACCCCGTGGCGTTGCCGATGCTGGCGCCCATGCAGAAGGTGGTGTGCATCGCCTCATACGGCGGCAGGCACCCAAGGGTGTAGCACCCGATGTCGCCGGTGACGAGCACGCCGAGTTTTTTGAGCACGTTGAACACCCCGCGGTGCGGGCACCCGGCGCACAGCACAGGCGGGCGCGGTAGGATGGCGACGTCCGTGCTGAAGTCGGGTCGCACCGGCGCCCCCGTGAGACCCGCCGCCACCAAATCGGCGCTCAGCTCGCCGATGTTGGTAAACCGCACCTTCCCGATCACGTTGTTGATTCCGAAGCTCGCCAGCTCCTGCTCGACGAATCCCTCGCTCTCTTCCACTACGAAGACGGTGTCGAACCGGCGACAGAACTCCTCGAGTCGGCGCCGTGGCAACGGATACAGCATCCCCAGCTTGAAGACCGTCGCGGCGGGACACACTTCCTTCACGTACTGATACGGGATGCCGTGGGTGACAACCCCGATCTGGCTGCTGCCCTCCTCGACAACGTTGCCCTGAAACTCCTCAGCGAATTCCCTGAGCAGTGCGAGCTTCTCCTCCAGCTCCACGCGGCGGAAGCGCGCGTACACCGGGATCGCGTACTGACTCACCTGCCGTGAGAACGGTTGTCGCTCCGCCTCGCGTCGCTCGCCCGGCTCCACGCGGCTGCGTGTGTGCGCCAGGCGGGTAGTGCTCCGCAGCATGACCGGTGTACCAAACCGTTCACTCAACTCGAATGCCGCGGCCGTGAACCGCCGAGCCTCCGCGGCGTCCGCGGGCCCGAGGATCGGCACCTTCGCGACCTTGGCGAAGTAGCGGCTGTCCTGCTCGTTCTGCGAGGAGTACATGCCCGGATCGTCGGCCACCAGCGCGACGAATCCGGCGTTGGTCCCTGCGTAGGGGAAGACCATGAAGGGATCGGCCGCCACGTTGAGGCCTACGTGCTTCATGGTCACCATGCTGCGGGCGCCGCCCAGTGCTGCGCCCATCGCTTCCTCGAACGCGACCTTCTCGTTGGTGGCCCAGTGGGCGTCCACTTCCTTGTATTCGGCCAGCCGCTCCAGCACCTCGGTGCTCGGCGTGCCGGGGTAGCCGGCCGCGAACGCCACGCCGGCTTCCCACGCGCCGCGGGCCATGGCCTCGTTGCCAGACATGAGTCTCACGATCCAGATCCCTCCCGTCGGTCCACGGCGTAGACGCCGCCCGAGACGAGGCCCGGGTAGTGGTCCTCGAAGGCGGCGCGGATTTGCTCGAGCGGCAGGTCGGGAAACTGACCGCGGTCGCGCACGTACTCCATGTAGCGCTTCCCGTTTCGGTCCGCCTGCTGGAACAGGCTATCGTGTCGCCCGTCGAACTCGAGGGGATCTACGCCGAAACGCTCGCACAACGAGCGGTTGAACGCCGGCGTGACCTTCACCCATCGTCCCTCGAGCCACAGCTCTGCGTAGCCATGGAAGACGAACAGATCGGTTTTCATTGCCCGGCGCATCGATTCCGTTGCGAGGTGGTTCCTGACGTCCGCAAAGCCGAGTCGGCTAGGGATTTCGACCGCTCGGGCAGCCGCGGCGAGCAACACTGCTTTGGCAATGCAGAAACCAGTTGCGCGGGCGAGGATGCTGCTCGCCCGCATCGCATCGGAGCGAAGGTCGATGTTGTGGGCGTCGTACCGGATGCCGTCGCGTACGGCGTAGTAGAGGGCCGTGGCCCGCGCGATAGCGTCCTCAGAGCTCGTCGCGGCTCGCGTCGCGAAGTCGACGACGGTGCCGTGATCCGCGTCGATGAACCGAGTGGGAACGAGATAATGCTGCTCGACTGCCGGTGGGTGCATGGCGCCTCCCGCCCGCCAGGGTCACGACCTGGCTGTCACCGACTCCACAGCTTCGAGGATCTCTTCTTTGGTGAGCAGCCGCTCCGACTTCTTCGCCACCGCAAGTACGGCCTGCACCACGTCCTGATCGGTGGGCAGACCGCGATTCTGGAGGTAGAAGATCACGTTCGACGCGCCCGACATGTGGCCGATCTCGATCTCCTGTCCTCGGCCCACCCAACTAGCCGGCACGCCCGAGTAGACTCGGTCGGCGAGCCAGGCCGCACCCTTCCGCTGCGCCTTGATCACGGCGGCCGCATGCACGCCCGTCGCCGTGCGGAACGCATCGCGGCCCACGATCGGCGTGTTCACGGGGATGGGCACGCCGACCGCCTTCGAGACGGTGTCGACGTAGTCCGGCAGCGCCGTCAGGTCGTCATTGCGCCATCCCAGGAGCTTGAGGTTCACAAGGAGCTGCTCCATCGGGGTGTTGCCGACTCGTTCACCTACCCCGAGCGCGGTTCCGTGCACGCGGGTGGCGCCGGCCTCGAGCGCCGCCAGGGTGTTCGCCACATCCAACCCGCGATCGCGGTGACCGTGCCAATCGATGCCGACCCGATCGGCCACGCCGAGCTCCACGGTGAGCTGCCGGACCCAGGTGACGAGATTGCGGACCCCTTGGGGGACGGCTGCACCTACGGTATCGCAGAGGCACAGGCGCTTGGCCCCCGCGTCGACGGCGGCGGTGAACAGGACCCGTAAGTCCCTAGGGTTGGCGCGGATCGTGTCCTCGGTCACGTACATGACATCGAGGCCCTCACCAACGGCGAACGCCACCGCTTCCCGCGAGAGCCGCAGGATGTGATCGATATCCCACTCTTCGGCGTACTGCCGGATGGGACTCGAGCCGATGAACACGCACGCCTCAATCGGAACGCCAGTCTTCTGCATGACGTCGGCGATCGGCTGAATGTCGACGACCATCGTGCGGGCGGCGCAGTTGGCCTGGATGCGCAGCTTGTGGTCGGCGATCTCGCGGCATAGCCGTTCCACCGCCTCGCGCTGCCGGGGGCCCGATCCGGGAAGGCCGATGTCGGCGGTCTCGATCCCCAGGCTGTCCATGAAATGGAGAATCTTGATCTTGACCCCAAGTGGCGGATCGATCACCGAGGGACTCTGGAGACCATCCCGCAACGTCTCGTCGTCCAGCATCGCGAGGCGCGGGGGTGTTGCATCGGCGCCTCCCTGGCTCGACCAATCGTAGATCAGTTGCTCTTCAGTGAGACCCGTCCCCATGGCATCCTCGTGGGTGTGCGTCAGACCGCTGCGTGTCCGAACTGTCGCGCCCGCTCGAGCAGTTTGGCGGCCTTCTTGTCGTCGCCCTGTTCCCGATAGATGTGCGCGAGGTGATGCAGGCTGCTCACCTCCTCGATCCCGTCGTCCAGACTCCACTGGAACTCCGCGCCGCCGCTCCCAGATCACCCCATGCGCTCGTAGATCACCCCGATGTGATATCGCGCCATCAGGTACCGGCCTCCGTAATGGGAAAGATGCGCTCCGGAAGGGGAACTCACAACGCGCGCGGGGGAGGGCGAGAGCCGTGGCACTCGCGCGCCAGCGACCCGCCGCGCAACTTTGGGCATCGTCGCAGCGAGGGAGGGGGCATGGCGTCTTATGACATCGGGGTGATTCCGGGTGATGGCATCGGACCGGAGGTCCTCAGGGAAGGGTTGAAGGTGCTGGAGGCTGTGGCCGCGGTGGAGGGGTTTGCGTACCAGTTGATCGAGTATCCCTACAGCGGGGAACACTACCTCAAGAAGAAGGAGCTGGTGCCGGACCGGGTGATCGACGAATGGCGGACGCTGGACGCCGTTCTGCTGGGAGCGATCGGTCACCCCGACGTCGAGCCGGGGTTGGTCGAGCGGTCGGTGATCTTGGGACTCCGGTTTGGGCTTGACCTGTACATCAATTTGCGTCCTATCAAGCTGTACGCCGAGCACCTGTGCCCGCTCAAGGGCAAGACGCCCGCCGACATCGACTTCGTGGTGGTGCGGGAGAACACCGAGGGGCTGTACTCGCAGATCGGTGGACATCTCAAGAAGGGCACCCCGGACGAAGTTGCGCTCGTGAACGGCGTGTACACGTGGAAGGGATGCGAGCGGGCTTCGCGCTACGCCTTCGAACTGGCGTGTCAGCGCGCCGGTCAGCGTGGGACGGGAGGTCGCGCCAAGGTGACGCTGGTCGACAAGGCCAACGCCCTCCGGCCGCACGATATCTGGACCCGTGCCTATGCACAGGTGGCACGGGACTTTCCCGAGGTCGAGACGGACCACGCGTACGTGGACGCCTGCTGCATGTGGATGATCAAGAATCCCGAGTGGTTCGACGTCATCGTCACGACCAACATGTTCGGCGACATCATCACCGATCTCGGTGCCATGTTGCAGGGGGGGATGGGGATCGCCGCGTCGGGCAACATCCATCCGGGGAAGACGTCCATGTTCGAGCCTATTCACGGCTCGGCACCGAAGTACACGGGCAAGAACGTCGCGTGCCCTCTCGGTGCGATCAGTGCCGTGGGGATGATGCTGGACTTCCTGGGCGATGTGCAGGCGGCAGCGCGGGTGGAGCAAGCGGTGGCCGACCTGTTGCGCAGTGGTGCGGTCCCGTCGGCGGATGCGCGGAGCGGGGTGTCGACGTCCGCGATGGGCGACATGGTCGTGGAGCGTCTGCGTCGGCGCTGACCAAGGCGGTTAGGGCGCGGGCTTCGCCTTGCGGGTGTAGATGGTCTTGAAGTCCAGCAACATGAGGAGTCGGCAGTCCGCGCAGTCGTCACCGACCTGCTCGGGCGTGATCGGATCGGCGCACACCTCGAACCCCAAGTCGCGGTAGAGTGCCATCATTTCCTTGGCTCGCTGGCCATCGGCGATGAATCGTCGCTCCCATCCTTCGGCCACACGGGCAGGATCCGGGGCCAGCTGGGCCTCGGAGAGCATCCGCCGCGCCTCCTGCTCCACGATGGGTCCGAGCGACCGGGCGGTGTGACGGTCGGTTGCCGAGGCGTCGCCGTCGCGAGGCGAGCGCGTGGTGGGATCGTCCGTCACGACGTCAACACCAATCGGTCGTCACGACGCCGCTTCGCTTCCCTTGGCGGCGAGCTGCGCGAGCCGGCGGTGGCCCAGCACCGCCGCACCGAGCGCCGAGGTGAACTGCACGAGGTCGCCCTCGGGGACGTTCACGTCGGTCCCCAGCTCCTTCCGAATCACGTCCACCATCCGGCGGAAGCGCAGGATCCCCCCGATCAGCGTGAATTCCGGTTCCATCCGCACGCGCTTCATGAGTTGTACCGATCGGCCGACCAGGGAGACGATCGCGCCGTGCATGATGTCGGCGGGCGCCACACCTTGCGACAGATGATTGATCACTTCGGATTCCGCGAACACCGCGCAGACGCCGGAGATGGTGATCGGCTCCTTCGACGTGGCCACCAACGGGCCGATCTCCTCCGTCGAGTACCCCATGTAGCGGGCGGTCTTCTCGAGGAACGCCCCGGTGCCGGCGGCGCATTTGTCGTTCAGGCGGAACGACTTGACCTTGGCTCCGTCACCCAGGCGGCTCGCCTTCATCGTCTGTCCACCGACGTCGAGGATCGTCTGGGTGCCCGGGAAGAGCAGGGTGGTCCCCCGCGCGGCCGCGGTGATGTCGGTGACCTTGACGTCGGCATTGGTCACTTGGTGGCGACCGAACCCCGTGGCGACGACGTAGGCCGCATCGTCCGGCCCGAGCCCCGCATCGGCCAGCGCGTCCTGTTGCACGCGCTCGGCGATCTCGGTCAGCTTGAAGCCGGTGGGTAGCATGGTACGGCCCACGATCTCCTGATCGTGACGCAGGATGACCGCCTTGGTGTACGTCGATCCGACGTCGATACCTACCGTGTAACTCATGCGTCCTGCCTGGCTGGTGCCCGTGCGGCGAGAATGTGGTCGAGCGCGAACAGCGCCGCGCCGAGCGCGCCCATAAAGTGGGAGTCGTCACTGACGTTGACGGTGAGGCCGAGGCTCCGGTTCAGGGCATCGACCATCGCCACGTTCCGCGCCACACCCCCTGTGAAGGTCACTTGCTCGTTGATGCCCACCCGCCGGAGGAGGCCGGTCGAGCGGCCCGCGATCGACTGGTGCACGCCAAGCAGGATGTCTTCGATCTTCTTCCCCTTACCGAGCCACGACAACACCTCCGACTCGGCGAAGACTGTGCACGTGGTGCTGATCTTGACCGCCTTCTCGCCGCGGAGCGCCGTCGGTCCCAGTTCGTCGAGTGGGATATCGAGCGCGCTCGAGGCCGCCCCGAGGAAGCGTCCGGTTCCCGCCGCGCACTTGTCGTTCATGCAGAAGTCCACGATCTCGCCCGTCGGGGACACGCTGATCGCCTTGGTGTCCTGGCCCCCCATGTCCACCACCGTTCGGCTCTCGGGGAACATGTGCACCGCGCCGCGCCCGTGGCAGCTGATCTCGGTGACCTGCGTATTGCCGAACGTGACCTTGTAACGGCCGTACCCGGTTCCCACCACGTACTCGACCTCTTCTTCGCGGAGGTCGCCAGCCTGCAGCGCCTCATGGAAGGCCTGCTCGGCCGCCCGGATCACGTTGGCCCCGGTATCGGTGAGCGACCGGGCGACGATGTTCCGGTCCTCGTCGATGATCACGGCCTTTGTCTGCGTCGATCCGACGTCCACTCCTGCTGCATACGCCATCGAGTACTCCGTCCTTTAGGCTTGCGGATCGCGGATCGCCGCCTGCTGTCGGCGGCCGGCGAGGCCCTCGAAGAAGGCGTCGATCCGGTTCTTGAGCTGCGCCTCCGACACGACGCGGCGATCCATCATGTCCGACTCGATGAACAGGCTTGGCACGTCGCGCTGCTTCATGAGGGCACGCCGGTTGTCGGCGAGCCCCGTGGAGACGGTGCGACAGCTCTTGATGGGATGATAGACGATACCATCGGCGCGAAAATCATCGAACATCTCGAGCAGGATTCCGGTTTGGAAGAACATGTTGTCCATCGCGTCGCGCACGCTGATCAACACGCCTTCGGCCAGGCTCTCGATGGGGCGGTCCAGGTCGTATTCGAACCCCCGACTCGTGCCGCCCGAGGCAAATCGGAGGTAGGTGGACGTGACGAAGTTGCCGCCCAGCTCGGTGAACATCTCCGAGAAGCGGCGGAAGATTGGATAACAGGGAACGCCGACGAAGATGAGGCGGTACTGCTCGTCGGTGAGCGTCCCGATTCCGTTGGCGCTCTTGTACTCCATCTCTTCAACCAGGTCCTCGAAATAGCGCGCCCCTTCCGGCGAGCCGCGGAAGCCGTTCGCCACACCGAGGAAGATCGTGCCGTCGGTGAGCGCGTTGAATACGGAGGGCCGGGCCTGGTTCAGCTCCAGCACCCGCTTCCAGGCGCGACTCATCGTATTCGCTTCGCGCATGCTCTCGCGTAACCGGTCGATGTCGAACGCGATGCCGGTGACCTTCTCGAGCAGCGCGATCAGCTCCTGGAGTTGTGCCTGCACGTAGCGGCAGTCGTTCTCGAAGTCGGGGTCGCCGCGCCAGGTCTGTGCCCCCTCCCCCCGGGTGCCAGGGACGTCGAGCGTGAAGATCGGCACGTGGTACATCCGCTCCCAGATCTCGGCCCACTTGATGTAGGTGTTGCACGCATTGGTGTAGACCGCGATCGCCGGCTTGGGGATTCGACCCATCGGCAACTCTCCACCGCGGAGCTGCGTGGCCACGTCGGCTTTGACGTACCCACAGATGTCCGGTGAGTATCCGTAGTCTTCCGCCTCGTTCAGATACTCGTGGGCCACTCGGCGCACGGCGGTCTGGAGCGAGTTGATCTCGGGAAACACGATGGGGAGATCGAACGTCCGGAGCAGCTCCACCAGGCTTCCCATCACGAACACATAGGCTCCGCCGCGTTCCTCGGCGGCAGCCTGGGTGAGCCCGTCGAACCACTCCCGGAAGAGCCGCGCGCCGTCCTTGTTGCCCCGTCCGACAATCGTGGTATCGGTGGTCAGGTCTGCCATAGCGGTCGGTCCTCTCTCAATCGAACAGGATGTTCTCGACGAAGGTTTCGAGCTGCACCTCGAGGTGCTCGAAGCTCGTCATATTTTCCTCGAACTCGCTCACGAAGTACGGCACGTTCTCATCGTCGAGCGCGCGAGTGTAAGCGACCTGCTCCTCGAGCCCCGGCTCGCACATCTTGGCGGCGGTCACGATCGCGGCCTGGGCGTCGGCCGCCCGGATTCGTTCGAGCAGCATGCGCTCCTTGGGTTTTCGCAGGTCATGCTGGACCGGGCTGTAGGACGACCGCTCGAGATACGCCTCGGCGAGACTGTGCAGCGGGTCGCCATCGGCGGTGATATCGGCGAGGATCCACCGCAGGCCGATCAGGAGATCGTCGTCCACCACGTAACAGGAACGGCCGATGGCCCGGATCAGGTCGAGGGGCGGCTGCTCGCAGAATCCGCCTTCGTACACCACGCGGATGCGGTCCTGGCGCTTGGCCGGGCGTTCGCGGATCTGTGGCAACACGGCCCTGAGCAGCACGTTGTGTTCCTGCCGCGGGATCATACCGCCTACCGCGATCAGCGCATACGCGTCCTCGGCCGCGACGAGCCATGGGGACTCGCGCTTGATCCGGTATAGATCGCGCAGCAGTGCGCGGTTCTCGTTGAAGATGGCGAGGGATGCCCGCAGCCGCTCCTCGGTGATCTCGCCGCCCGTGACATCCTGCACCGCTCGGCGTAGGCGGTCGTATTCCCCGCGCAGGTACTCCACGGCGTGCGCCGAGTTGGCGTTCTGCGGGAGATACAGGATCTGGCACGGGTACGTGAAGTTGCGGCCCCAGACGGCCGCCAGGTTACGGGCGGCGTCGCAGATTGGATGCGTGACGAACATCTCCAGCTCGATGTGACGGCTCAGCACCAACTCGAGCGAGGTCTTGACGATCGAGCAGAGATACGACCCGAATCGCGACTCGGCCTGCGTGGCTTCGACCGGTCCGCCGCGGACCTTGAACGGCAAGGCACCGGCGGCGTGCACGATTTCTTCGGGGAAATACACCTGGAAATGCCCGATCACCTTGCCGCCCGCGTCGCGCCAGCGGCGCACGGTGGGGTAGCTCGGATCGTCGAGCAACTCGCGGCACTGGAACAGGATTTCGTCCAGCGGCTGGTCTCGCCACTCGGGAAACGTGATGACGTCGGTCATTGGTCCGTCCACATGGGCTGCCGGTTCTCCAGGAATGCCGTGAGTCCGTGCAGTGCATTGGGTGTCGGCATCCCGACTTCGAATGTCACCTTTGCGGTCATACGCTCATCCCATCACTCCCTCGACGCTCGTTGTGCGGTTCTCTGCGAGCCGTGGCGCGGATCTCGGCGCCGGCCGCCTCAGGCGTTTGTCGCGGCCGTGGACCAGGTGGTGCCGGGGCGCTCCAGGGTGTAGTAGACCTTGATCTCCTCCAGCTCCTCGAGGACCTGCGGAACCAGCTGCAGCTCCATCCCGATCGCGATGTCCGCTTCCGGCACGGTCTCGCCCAACCAGGCGAGGGCTCGTCCACCTTCGGCGAGATCCAGCACACCGATGGTGTAGGGAGCCACGTCCTCGAACCCGGTCGGCGCCGCGACGATCTTGGTGAACGTGACCAGGGTACCGGTGCCGCTCACCTCGACGAACTCGAAGTCGCCGCTCATGCAGGCATCGCAGTCGGCCTTCGGAGGGAACGACGTCGCCCCACAGTGTTTGCAGCGGGAGCCCATGAGACGGCCGTTCTTGAGGTGTCGGGCGAAGTCCGAGACCTTCGTGTACGGCGTGTAGTTCACCCTTCCGAACCACTTGAACATCGCTCAATCCCTCGTGAGTACTTGGACGAAGCAGTATTGCCCGATGCCGCCCACGTTGTGGGTGAGCCCGACGTCGGCATCGGGCACCTGCCGCTCCCCGGCTTGGCCGCGGAGCTGCTTTGCGATCTCGTAGGTCATCGACACGCCGGTCGCGCCGATGGGGTGGCCCTTGGCCTTGAGGCCGCCGTCCACGTTCACCGCCACCGTACCGCCGATGTAGGTCTGCCGGTCGGCCACGAAGGGCCCGCCTTGGCCCTTCTTGCAGAACCCCACGTCTTCGTAGGCCATGATCTCGGCGATGGTGAAGCAGTCGTGCACGTCCGCGACCTTCACGTCCTTGGCCGTGATGCCCGCCATCGCGTACGCCTGAGCTGCCGCCGCTTCGGCGCTGGGAAGACCCACGAGGCTCGGGCGCCGAAGCACCGACATGCTTGCCGTGGCGCAGCCCATACCGCTGAGCCACACTGGCACGGACGATATCTCCTTTGCCACCTCTTCACGCGCCAGGATCACGCAGGCTGCTCCGTCGGCGTTGGCACAGCAATCGTACACCTGAAACGGCGTTGCCACGTCCTCCGACGCCGCGGCCTTCTCCTTGGTGATCGCCTTGCGGAACAGCGCCTTGGGGTTCATCGCCCCGTAGAAGTGGTTCTTGATCGCAACATCGGTGAGCTGGTCTCTGGTCGTGCCGAACTCGTGCATGTGCCGCTTGGCAAACATCGCGTAGTAACCGGGGAACGTCGTGCCGAAGCCGGACTCCCATTGGACTTCGCCTACCCTCCCCATGAGCGCGAGGATCTCGGCGGTCCCCAGTTCTGTCATCTTCTGGCAGCCGATCACCGCCACCACGTCGTGCACACCCGCCTTGATGGAGAGCCAGGCAGTGCGGATGGCGGCGCTGCCCGACGCGCAAGCCACCTCGGTGAGCCACGTGGGTTTGGGCACGAGGCCCAAGTACTCCTGCACCACGCCGGCAAGCGAGCGTTGTTTGTGGTACTCAGGCACGGCTCCGATCACGGAGGCGTCGATTCGAGACCGCTCGATGCCCGCGTCCTCCATCGCCTCACGGAAGGCCTCGAAGGCCAGCTCCTGGACCGTGGCGTCGCTGCGCCGCCCGAAGGCCCCGTGTCCGAGGCCAATGATCCCCACTCTAGTCATCGCGTTCTCGCATCCCGTTACATGTACTGGCCACCGTCGATCTTGATGACCTCGCCCGTGATGTGGCGTGCGCGGTCGGAGCAGAGGAAGGCCACGAGGTCGGCGCACTCCTCGGGCGTGGCAAACCGGCCCAGCGCGGTCTCGTCCATCGCCTTGGTGAGAAACTCCGGCGGGATGTGTTCCGCCATCTCGGTCATGACCATGCCGGGGGCGATAGCGTTCACGTTGACGTTGAACTTGCCCAGCTCCCGGGCCAGCGACTTGCTCATGGCGATTTCGCCGCCCTTGGACGCGGCGTAGTTGGTCTGGGCGAACTTGCCCCGCATGCCGTTGATCGACGAAATGTTGACGATCTTGCCGCCCTTCTGGTCCTTGAAGACGATTGCGGCGGCCTTGTTGTAGTTGAAATAGCCCTTGAGGTTTACGGTGATCACGGTGTCCCACTGTTCCTCGGTCATTTTCCAGATCACGCCGTCCCAGTTGATGCCCGCGTTGCATACCAGGATGTCCAGGCGTCCCCACTCGCGCACCACGCTCTGCACCATGTTTTGGGCATCGTCGTAGCGGGCGACGTCGGCCTTCACCGCCAGGCCCCTGCGGCCGGCGGCCTCGATCCGGGCAACGACCTCCTGCGCCTCGGCGTCGTGCCGGCGGTAGTTGATCGCTACGTTGCAGCCTTCACGCGCCAGGGTCAGCGCGATGGCCGCCCCGATGCCGACGCTGCCACCGGTCACGATGGCGTTCTTGCCTTCCAGGCCTAGGTCCATGGAGTCGGTCTCCTCCGTGCGTTACGTACAGGTTCCCGAACGCGGGATTCGGCTCCTGCCTTGCCATGATTCATCGGCGCGACTATTACCGCCTTCCGCGCGCTGGTGGTCCCTCCGTGCGCTGCGGTTCGAGCGCCAATGCGGCCCTCGTGGGCTCGGTAGTGAACCGACGCGCACTCCGGAACCCACCAGTGCGCGGAACGATTTGCCGTCTCAACGTATCCGGCCGGCGAAGCGCCGCTGTCTCTCACCGTCACCCGCCCTCCTGGTACTGCGGTGAGATCGCGCGGATCAACTCGTCATCCCACGGATGCCCTTGGGCCAACAGCTGTCGCAGCTTGATGAAGTCCACCTCGCGTTTCCCCCTCGGCCCCTCGTTGAAGGCCCGGAACCCCGCCTTGGCCTCGGTCATCATGTTGAGGCCGAGCCATTCGCGGTTCGTGACACTCGTGTTGTCCCAGTGCCACTGCTTGTGCTTGCGCAGGCTGTTCACGGTTTTCGACACACAGTCCGGCATCAGCATCAGGATCTTGGTGCACAGCGCCTCTACCGCCTCGTCGAGCCTCGAGAGGTCGGTTTCGGCTTTGGCCATGATGGCCTTGGCGGCCTCGCGCTCCTTGCCGGTCGTGAAGTCGCCAAACACGATGTTGCCCCACTCGTCGGCGTACCGGTCGATCACCACCATGGGATTCGGAATCCAGCTACCTTCGTTCTTGAGCACCGGCACGACCTGATTGACAAGGCCGATCGACAGTGCTTTGTGCGCGCTCCACATCTCGCACAGCACGCCGCTCTCCATTGCCCGGGAGAAGCCCACGTATACAGGAAGAAAGTCGGTCGATCCGCCGTCCGGTGCGGAGCCGTGCCTGGGGCCGGCTTGGCCGAACCGTGCCGTGTCGGCGGCGATCGTGAAGTCGCACGCCATGCCGATCTCCTGGCCACCGGCGATCCGCATGCCGTTCACGCGGTTCACGACCGGCTTGTCGCACCGCAGGATCGAGTCGATCATGTCGTTGAACAGCCGCATGTACTGCTTGTACTCCTGTGGGTTGCCCGTGTAGTACTCGGCGTACTCCTTGGTGTTTCCACCTGTGCAGAACGCCTGATCGCCAACCGCCGTGAAGACTACGCAGACCACGCTCCGATCCATGCTGGCCTGGCGGAACGCGAGGATCACCTCCTTGACCGCGTGCGTCGTGTAACTGTTCAGCTGCTGTGGGTTGTTGAGGGAGATCCAGGCGTTGTGCAGCCCGTCGACCGGTCTGCCCGCCGGGTCCTTCACGGGACGCAATTCGTAGAGGATGTGCTCGAACTCGACGTCGGGGACCAGTGTATGGCTCTTCAGCATCGTCGTTCCCTCCGCTCCCATGACCCGCTTCGATGACGGGGTCACCGCGATCAGTCCGGAATGAGTATGGCTCGCTTGGTGATCTTGTGATCTGCGACGCGGGCAATCACGTCCGGCCCGGTGCTCAACGGGAATGTCTCGATGAACGGGCCGAGCGTGATGCGCTCGGTCGTGACCAGCTCCAGTGCCGGGGGATACAGCTCCGGCTTACAGCCCCACGTTCCCTGGATGGTGGCGTCGAATGCCATCGCGTTGCTCAGGCGCAGCTCGGTCTTGGCGAGTGTGAATCCCACCACCATCAGCGTCGAGGCGTACGTGAGTAGCCCGTAAGCGGTCTCCTGTCCCTTCGGATGTCCCGAGCATTCGAAGATCTTCCAGCTGTGCTCAGGTGAGCCCGATGTCTTGGCGAAGTCACGAACCTGTGCTCGCAGCGTCTTGAAATCGGTCGTGGCCGAGTTTACCGTGAGGCCGGGGCCGTGCGGCGCCACTGCAGCCAGCCGCGCGTCGTCCACGTCGATGGCGATCACGTGGGCGCCGAAGGCGGCGGCGATCTGCGCGCTGTAGGATCCCACCCCGCCCACCCCGACCACTATCGCGAGATCGTTCGCCATGAGCCCGCTCCGGACCACGGCCTGGTACGGCGTGGTCACGGCGTCGGCCACGACGCTGAGCTGCGCCAGGCCGTAGCCGCCCCGATCTTCCACGGGGCACAGGCCGCGGCCGGGCACGAGAATCCGGTCTGCGAACCCACCGTCGATGTCGTTCCCCGGCATGAGCTGCGCACGGCAGACGTTGGTCCGCCCCTCTCGGCAGAGGTCGCAGGATCCGCATGGGATCACGGCCGGGATGATGACTTCCGTGTCCACGAGGTCCGAATATTCCTCGCCCGCCTCGACCACGGTGCCGCTGATCTCGTGCCCCAGGGTGAGCGGGAGCGTCTTCTTGGTGGGGATGCCGTCGTTCCAGAACCCGATGTCGGTGTGGCAGACCCCGCATCCGGCCACCTGAACCACGACCTGATCGTTGGCAGGAGCGGTAGGGGTATCGACCTCCCGCAGTTCCAACGGCTGCCCGACGGCGGTGAGCTGAACGGCCTTCATCGTCGTGCCTCGGGATTGGTGTGGGGAAGAAGGACCGCAGTGTCTGGTCTCATCCGCATGTGAGTCCTCCCACGAGGTGTTCGGCAAACTGGCTGCCGAGCTCGGTGGCGTGAAGCGATCCCTCGGGGCGGTACCAACGGGCGATCCAGTTGATGCTCCCGAGGATGGCGAACACGGCGATCTTGGCGTCCACTTCCCGGAACTCCCCAGCAGTGATGCCTCGGGCGATGATGCGTCGCACTGCGCGCTCGTACCGGTCGCGGGCCGCGATGATCGTGCGTTGCCGCTCCGGAGAAAACGCGCCGACTTCGAAGGCGAGCGGGGAACCCTCGAGCGTGTCGGTCATCACCCGGACGTGCTCGCGGATCACGTACGCCAGTTGGTCGGATGCCGTCTCGAGTTTTCGGGCGCCTTTGATGATCCGGTCCAAGTCGGCGAGCGATTCCTGGTGGCATTCCCACAGGATCGCCTCTTTGTCGGGGAAGTAGTGGTACAGCGCGGTCTTCCGGAGTCCAAGGTGTTCGGCGATGTCGTCCAAGGTCGTGGCGTGGAACCCCTTTTCACGGAACGCCCTGAGGGCGGCGTGGAGGATCTCCTCGCGCCGCCGCCGCCGCTTCTCGCGGACGTGGGGAGAACGGGTGGTCGAGGCAGGCTGGGGGATAACCCGGCTCCGATTAGAGGATTGAACTATAGTTCAAATTTCGAACCTCGAGTAGGGGATGTCAAGGACTGGGACTGGGGAGGGTCCGCTCAACGGGGTTGAGCGGGGGGGCGATGTCTCCGCATCGATGCTCGCACTCGTGCTCCCCGTCGCTCACGCATCCGGAATCGCGTCAAGGGAACGCGGGCTGACTATCGGTTCGGCAGCGGCCGACGCACACTGCGGTCACTCCCTGGAGACGGCCCGTTGCGTTCTACTGCTGTGAAGGGTCTGGTGTCCCATGTCGCCGCAGTGGAAACACCGTCCTCATTTTCGGCGCTCGTTCGCTAACCCCATCAACATTCCCGCTTGCCAACCGGGGCCTCGATCCCCATCATAATCCAACCAGGTTGGTCGGATTTTCTGGCGCGGCGGTGGACGTACGGGAGCGCTCCCCAATCAGTCGAGGCGGCCGTGGATTTCTCCAGAATCCTGAAAGAGGGTTTCACGGCGGGCTTGATCGGCGCAGCGCTCGTTGCGGTCTGGTTCTTGATTGCAGACACGATCGCGGGCCAGCCGTTTTTCACACCAGCGATGCTCGGCTCTGCGGTGTTCTGGGGCGTGCGGGATCCGGCGGCCGTCCAGATGGTCTTCGCGGCCATCATCGGCTACACGATGATCCACGTGATGGCGTTTCTACTCGTGGGCTCGATCGCCGCTGCGCTCGCATCGATGGTCGAGCGGTTCCCATCGACGCTGTTCCTGGTCGTCGTGTTGTTCGCGATTTTCGAGTTCGGGTTCTATCTGGTGGTGGCCGTGCTCGCCCGTCCCCTGCTCGGGGCGCTCGCCTGGTGGGCCGTCGCCGCCGGCAACCTCATCGCTGCGGTCGGGATGGGATATTACTTCTGGTGCGCCCGTCCGCAGATCCGCGAGTCACTGGCACGCCATCCTCTCGGCGAAACGGCGGACGGCGAGTAGACCCGTGACCAGCCTATGGCCCACCGTTCAGCCCCGCATAGCGCACGGTCACGCATCCTGCCTCGGGGCCGGGGCAATAGTACGACAGGAACTCGAGCTTGGCCCACCCACCATCCGACGTGCGCACCGCGTATACGTGACCCTTGGGCCTGAGCAGATGACTCAGGAACCCGTAGCGGTACCAGCGATCGAGCGCGGCGTTCACCGTGTCCCGGCCCCAGTCGGTGGCGACCCACGCTCCTTCCGGGACACGGCGGGCGTCGGCGAACCCCACCTTGCCAAGATCGATGGCTACGGTGGCCCCGATCACGCGGAATCGCCGTGCTGCCAGGTCCCACCCCGCCGTGTCGGGAGGAACGAGCAGGGTCCCACGGTCCAGATCGAAAAAGCGCCATTCCTCCCCGCTGCGGGCGTCGAACGTCACGGTGTCGACGCTGCCGTGCGCCACAGGGCGGACGGGAGCGAGCGATGGCGCAAATGTCGCCACGCTGCGCGGCATGAGCGCGGTTGCCACCACACCTACGATGACGGCCACGAACAGTGCGAACCCCGCGGCCACCGGCCACGGCAATCCGAACGGACGGTGCGGAACCATGGTGCCGTTCAGAGTAACGGCTTACCGGAACCGGCGTCAAAGGAGGCCGCGTGAGCGCCACCTGGCCTGAGGCGCGGCAACGCAAGTTCCGGCAGGCGGCGTTTGTCTATCTGCATGTGGCGATCCTCTACGAGGCCGCAGCACTCGGCATGCTCCGCGCGGGGCTCCTTCCAACCCGACTGGGGCCGCCGGTGCTCTGGCTCGCGCTGGGCGGCTTCGTCGGACTCGGGATCGTACTCGGCCTTTACCGCTGGCAGAACGCCTGGCTGGCGCGGGTTGTGTGGGCGGTGCATGGGCTCAGGCTCCCGGGTTTGGTGAACGGCGCGTTCTTCCGCGGAACGGAGGCCAGGCTCCCCGCCGAATTCTACCTGACGGCCATGGTGGTCGTCGTGATCAACCTGTGGATGTTGGCCCGAGCTGGGTGGGACCTGTGACCCTCCGCGCCTATGGCGAGCTGACCGGTGTCGACGCCTCGCGAGTCGGGGCACAGATCGATTCCCAGCGCGCACGGCTCGCCGAACGCCTGGCCGCGGTCAGGTGGATGGTGGCGGTCATGAGTGGTAAGGGTGGGGTGGGCAAGAGCTACGTCACCGCACTGCTCGCCCGCGCCGCCGCAACCCGGCTGGCCAAGGGAGTGGGAGTGCTTGATGCCGATCTCCCAAGCCCCACCGTGGCCCACATGCTCGGGGCGGAAGGCCGTTTGGTTCCCTCGGACGACGGCGTGGAACCAGTGCGAGGTGCGATGGGTGTGCGCGTCGTCTCCAGCGCGTTTCTGCTCGCGGACGACACGCCGCTCCGATTCCGGGAACCGCACGGCGAGCGCTGGGTGTGGCGTGGCGCACTCCAGGCAGGCGTGCTGCGCGAGTTCCTGGCAGACGTCCGCTGGGGCACGCTGGACCTCCTGCTGGTGGATCTCCCCCCTGGCCCGGACGGCGTGACCGACCTCGCCCACCTACTTCCCTCGGTCGACGGCGTGGTGGCGGTGACGATTCCGAGCGAGGAGTCCCGCCGGTCCGTGGCCCGCACGGCCACGGTGGCACGTGACGCTGGGGTCCGCATTCTCGGCATCGTCGAGAACATGGCCGGTTATGCCTGCGCGGAGTGCGGCACGCCTGGGCCCCTCTTCAAGGGCGATGCCGGCCGACGGCTCGCGAAGGCGTTCGACGTGCCACTCCTGGGCCGGCTCCCGTTCCGGCCGGCCGGCGCTCCCGACACTGCCGACCGCGACGCGGAAGCGCTGACGGAGCGGCTGCTAGGCGTGCTGGCATGAAGTTCCTCTGCATGGAGTGCGACAAGCAGATGCACTTCGCTGAACGGCGGGAACCCGGTGACGGGACGTTCACCGTCAGCTTCACCTGCCCCCAATGCGGGCGCGCCATCGCCATGCTCGCCAACCCGATGGAGACGCAGCTGGTGGGCTCGCTAGGCGTGAGGATCGGAGGCGAGACGCTGGAGGAATCGGAACCGATGGGGTTCGTGCGGACGCACGTCGATGGGGCCGATCGGGAGTTGGCGACAGGGGCAGCGGGCTCCACGTCACGACCGCACGACGGGATGACGCCACGTCCGCGTCCGGCGTGGTCGCCAGCAGCAGCAGCGCGGCTCGAGCGCGTGCCGGGGTTCGTCCGCGGGATGGTAAAGCGCATCTACGGCGAATACGCGGCCGAGCGTGGAATACCCGAGATCACCCCTGAGATCATGGACCGCGCACGCGTAGAGCTGGGGTTGGAGGAGATGTGACGCAGGAGGTCGCCGAGCGCAGGGTGCACGGTTTGACCATCCGGATCGACGCCACGCTCTGCGTGTCGTTCGGCGATTGTGTGGACGCCGCCCCCGAAGCGTTCGAGCTGGATGGCCAGGGGATCGTGACGTTCGTCGCCCCGGAAAAGCCGGAGCGGGCGCGGCTGCTCGAAGCGTGTGCGGCCTGTCCGGTGGACGCGCTAGCGGTGTGTGACGCGGACGGGCGGCAGCTCGTGCCTTGACACCTGCAGCAGCGGCTCGCATACTCGCGCGGCCATAACTCGGAGCGGAATAGTCGGTATTCTCGCGGCGCCGGGGAGGTGGGTGGGGTGGTGGGGAACGGCGGCAACGGCGCAATGGCGGCGCCCTGACGGGCGCCCAACACCACCGAAGCGAAGGGCCAGCATGTACCACGAAGTGTTCCTCCCAGTGGACAACTCGCAGCATTCCGACTGGGCCGTGGACCGCGCCATCGAGCTGTGTGCGCACACCGGGGGCCGCATCACCGGCAACCACGTCTACGCCGCGCGACTCCACGACGTGCGGTTCCGCCAGCTCGAAACCGGGCTCCCCGCCCAGTTTCAAACTCCGGAAGAGATCAAGCGCCAGCGCAAGGTCCATGACAAGCTGATCGAGAAGGGCCTGCAGCTCATCTCCGACTCGTTCCTGGATCAGGTAGAGCGCCGCTGCGCCGACCGTGGCGTGCAGCTTCGGCGGCAACTGCTAGAGGGAATCAATTACGAGGAGATCGTCAAGGAGGCGAACGCGGGCCAGGGCACGCTTCCCTCGCTCATCGGGTTCGATCCGAACATCGCAGCCAACTACGATGGGGGCGACACGGTCCGAAGCGACGTCAAGCTGGGCGACGACGGGCGCATCGTCGAGGAGGACGAAGATCAGGCCGACAGGGTGGCCGGCCAATCTGAACGGCGGTACGACCTGGTGCTGATCGGCGCACACGGCATCGGGCGGCAGCCGCTTTCGCAGCTGGGAGGGGTGGTGGCCCGCGCGGCCCGTGGCATCGAGAAGGATCTCTTGGTGGTGCGCCATGACCGGCCGCTCGCGGGCGGTCGCATCATGGTGTGCGTCGACGGCTCGGCGTACAGCTACCGCGCGATGCGGGCGGCGCTCGGGCTGGCCCGCATGTTCGGCGCCGAGCTGTACGTGTGCAGCGCGTTCGACGTCGAGTTCCACCATGCCGTCTTCCACAACATCAAGGACGTACTTTCTGTTCGGGCGTCGAAGGTGTTCAAGTTCGAGGAACAGGAGGAGCTGCACAACAACATCATCGACAAGGGATTGCTCAGGCTCAGCCAGGCGAACCTCAAGCGAGCCAAGGTGACGGCCGAGGAATACCCCGACGTGCCGCTCACCACGCAGATCCTGATCGGCAAACCGTTCCAGGTGATCCTGCAGTGGGCGGAGGAGATCGATCCCGCGCTCATGGTCATTGGGCGGCACGGGGCACACCGGATCGATGGCACCGACCTGGGATCACAGGCGGAGAACCTTCTGCGGCTCGCACCCAGCAATCTGTTGGTGACCGGGACGGTGGACATTCGGCCCGAAGATATCCCTTGGATCGAGGAAGACGGCGAGGCCGGGCTGCCCTGGGCCCCGGACGCCGAGGTACGGATCCAGCGCGCGCCGCCGTTCGCTCAGGGCATCGCCCGCCGAGCCGTCGAGGAGTTCGTCCTGGAAGGCGGTGGCGACGTGGTGACCAGCCCGCTGCTCGATGCGGCGATCCAGAAGCTCCTGCCCACGCACATGCAACTAATCATGGGAATCGGCTCCGCCGAGGAAGTGGCGCGAGCGGAACTGAAGGCCGAGGAGCAGATGGCCAAGACGGTGGTCAATGGGAGCGAGGCCGACCAAGAGCCCGCGGGCGCGGAGGTCCAGGTTCGGTGTCCAGTGACGGGGCGCGTCTCGTACCGAGCCCGCTCGGCGGTCGACCCGCCGGTGTGGACCGTGGAGGCGTTCGACCGGCTCCGGGTCGTGCCCCTCATCGCCCGGCCGCTCGCGCGCATGACGGTCGAGCGGTTTGCAGGAGAACACGACCTCTGGCGCATCACCACACGGGTCATGGACGATAACAAGCAAGCGATGATCGAGGCCGATGAGTTCGACGCCGAGACGATGATGGGAATGTTCCGCGAACTCAGGGCCAAGCAGATCCGTGCCGAGGCCGAGGGCGGCGACGCGATCTCGCCGGAGATGCGGAAGTTCATCGAGGAGGCGAAGGCCCAGGGCGTCACCCGATGCCCGATCCGCGACCTCGAGGACCGCTCGATCGACGAGCAGATGGACACCTGCCCGGTGGACTTCAAAGTGACGACCCCGGAAGAGGCGAAGCGGGCGGTGGAACGCTTCATGGAGCGGGGCCCCGCCGCGGAACCACCGCAGTGACGCTGGCCCCGCTCGCGCTCTTGGGGGACCACGCCGCGGGTGAGATGCCCACGGGGGGCCACGTCCCTCACGTGGTGGCCTGGAACCTCACCGCGCGCTGCAACCTGGCATGCGCCCACTGCTATATCGCCGCCGGGCCGACGGCGTCGGACACTGGAGAACTCGCCACCGATGAGTGCGTGCGCATCATGGACGAGATCCTGGAGCTCAACCCGTCGCCGATGTTCATCTTCTCGGGTGGCGAGCCGCTCCTGCGCGACGATTTGACCACACTCGCACGGACCGCGGCGAACCGTGGAGCCACCGTTGTCGTGGGCACCAACGGTACGCTCCTCACCGAGGAGAAGATCACCGAGCTCACGGATGCCGGCGTGAGTGGCGTGGCGGTGAGCGTCGAGTCGCTCGACGCCCGCTATCACGACCGGTTCCGCCGCGGCCACGGGTCGCTGGGCCAGACGCTCACCGCCGTGGACCGGCTGGCTGCGCACCGAATGGACTTCGTGGTGCAGACGACGCTCACGAAACACAACCGCTCTGAGCTGGCGTACATGGTGGACTGGGCAGCCGATCGTGGGGCCGTGTCGTTCAACGCGTATTTCCTGGTCACCACCGGTCGCGGCGAGCGCATGGGCGACCTCATACCGACGGAGTACGAGTCCGCGCTGGACGAGCTGGTGGGGCTCCACCAACGGTACCTGGGTCGGATGATGGTGCGCGCCAAGTGCGCGCCGCACTTCATGCGGCTCGTGCACCGTGCCGCACCCGATTCGCCGCTGCTCAACTACCGCACACGCTGCCCCTGCGGGGTGGAGTACTGCCGGGTGACACCGGACGGCAAGCTCACGCCGTGCCCTTACCTGCCGAAATCGGCAGGTGACCTCCGACGCCAGTCATTCGCCGACGTGTGGCGGGGCTCGCCGCTCTTACAAGAGCTGCGCGACGCGCAGCTCGGTGGAAAGTGCGGCCGCTGCGAGTACCGTGCGGCGTGCGGCGGCTGTCGAGCGCGCGCCTACGCGTCCACCGGCGACCACCTAGCCGAAGACCCGTCCTGTGCGTACGAGCCGACCGGTACGGTGCCGCTGATCGAGCCACCGCGCCCGGTGACCTACGGTGCCCCGGCCCGGCGGGAACTCTCATGGAGCGCCGAGGCCCTGGCCCGGATCGACCGCGTCCCGTCGTTTGTGCGCGGGGTCGTGGTTCAACGAGTGGAGGCATTCGCCCGCTCGCGCGGCCTGACGGAAATCACCCCCGACCTCATGCGGGAGGTGCGAAGGGCCATGCCCGTGGACTTCTCCAAGCGCCTCCCCTTCTTCCTGCGTGACGACGATGCCTGAGCTACTCGCGCTGGCGCAGGCCGCCGCCGAGAGCACCGGCTACGGGGAGTTCCCCGGCATCGGCGCGCGCAACGCCGTCTGGATCGCGGCGCAGGTGCACCTGATGTTTGCGGCCTTCGTGCTGGGCGTGCCGATGTTCGCCGTGATCACCGAGCTGGTAGGAATCGTGGGCCGCGATCCGAAGTACGATCGGCTGTCGAAGGAGTTCACGCGGCTCCTCGTGTTTGCCTACAGTGCGACGGCACTGTGGGGCGCGGTGCTGGTGTTCTTCCTCACCACGCTCTACCCGCGTTTCTGGGTCCACCTGGCGGGCATCTTCGGGACCACGATGTGGATCTACGTGGGGCTCTTCTTCGTCGAGTCGTTCACGCTCTACCTCTACTACTACGGCTGGGACCGCTGGAAACAGGGCAGGGCCAAGTGGGGTCACTGGGGCCTGGGACTGCTGCTGAACGTGTGGGGCACCATCGTGATGTTCATCGCGAACGGCTGGCTCACCTACATGATGTCGCCACCGGAAGGGGTGACCGCCGCCACCCTGCCCGCCGAGGTCGGTCTGTGGAACGCGCTCGCCAACGCGACTTGGATGCCGATCAACATCCACCGCCTCATTGCGAACGCGGTATTCGGCGGCGCAATCGTGGCGGCGTATGCGGGCTACCGGTTCCTCGCTGCGAAGACCGACGAGGAGCGCGCCCACTACGATTGGATGGGCTACGTCGGGAACTTCATCGCGATCGCGACGCTCATCGTGCTCCCATTCGCCGGCTATTGGTTGGGCCGCGAGATCTACGAGTACAACTTCCAGCTGGGCGTGACGATGATGGGCGGCTTCATGAGCTGGCTCTGGATTGTGCAAGCCGTCTTGATCGGCGTCCTCTTTCTCGCCGCCAACTACTACCTCTGGATCGGGATGCAACGCATTCCGGGCTCGGAACGGTTCGCACGGTACACCAAGTGGATGCTGTTGGTGCTCGTGATCGGCTGGCTGGTGTGGGCCACGCCGCACACGATGATCGTCACGCGCGAGGAAGTTGCCGCGATGGGGGGCTCGCACCACCCGTTCCTCGACGTCCTCGGCGTGATGAGTGCCAAGAACACGGCCGTGAACCTGATGATCCTCACCACGTTCTTGTCGTTCCTGCTGTATCGCCGGGCCAACAAGCGGCCGGTGGTGGAGTGGGCCGGGGCCGGCACGATGGTGCAGGGAGCGATGTTCTCCGCGTCGGCGCTTGTGGTGATCGGGCTCGGCATCGCCGGTTACTTCGTGGTGGATACGGTGCGCATCGGGTACAGCGTCTATCAGGTGATCGCCGTGCTGGCATGCATCATCGGTGTCACTGTGATCGACCTGGTGCTGGTGCGGGGCGCGGAGTCGCGCGGTGCCATCCGGTGGGGCCACATGCCCGACCGCTCGCAGTACGCGCTGTTCGTGCTCGCCGTGACCTTCACGTGGCTCATGGGCCTCATGGGGTTCGCTCGAAGCGGCATCCGTCAGCACTGGCACGTGTGGGGCGTGATGCAGGACACGAGCGCGTACGCCGCCACTCCCGCACTGGGGTACGCCGCCAACATGATCACCCTGTGCGTGGTGATCTTCCTTGGCCTCGTGGCGTTCATCTTCTGGCTTGGTGGCCTGGCCGAGCGAGCCATGGGCAAACCGACACCGGCTGCCGGGACCACACCGGCGCCGCTCCCAGCGGGAGGACGCTGAGCCATGTGGGCCACGAACCTGAAGGTCGTGACGGTGGCGCTGGTGGTCGTGCTGTTCTATACCGCGGTCGCGCACCTCATCCCACAGCTCGAGTCGGCGGTGCCCGAACAGCTGACCCTGGGACCCGACATGAGTCCCGTCCAGCTGGCGGGCGCTGGCCAACGCATCTACAACGGCGTGGGCAACTGCGCCTCGTGCCATGGGCTCGGAACACGCGCCCCCAACCTGCTCACCGGCCACGGCGGCGCCGGGTCGATCGGCGCACGCTGCCTTGCCACGTTCGGTCCCGAGTGCAAGCAGTACCTCTACACTTCGCTCACCAATCCCAGCGATTCGCTGGTTGCCGGGTTCGCACCGATCATGCCTGACATGCGCGGCCAACTGCAAAGTGAGAACGAGATCTGGGCGCTGGTGGCGTACCTGGAGTCCGTTGGGGGGGAGATTACGACGACGGCCGCAGACCTGACGGCGGGCTCCCTCGGCGCAGGAGAGGCGACCGCGACCGCACCGATGTCCGGGGGGACCACCGATCCGCGGACCCTGCTCCAAGAGCGGGCCTGCCTAGGTTGTCACCAGCTGGACAGGCAGGGGCCGCCGTTGGGACCGGCGTTTGATGGCATTGGCGCCCGACTCTCGGCCGATGAGATCCGTGACGCGATCCTCGACCCCAACGCGACCGTCGCCGAGGGCTACGAACAGTACGCGGGCATGATGCCGCAGACCTTCGGGCAGCAGCTGACCGCCGCACAGCTCGAGGCCATGGTCCGATTCCTGGCGGGGCGGCGATGAGCCGGCTCCGCGCGCTGCTTCGGCACCCCTTCTCGCAGGCAGTCGGCCTGCTCCTGGCCGCGTACGTGGCGTTTGAGTTCGGCATCGCGTATCTGCCGCCGCTGTTCGGTGTCGAGAGCGCCCGCATTCCCGACAGCGTGCTACTCCAGTACATGCTCACCGCAATGGTCGGGATCCTCATCTTCGTGAGCGATAACGAAGAGCGCTGGCGCCAGTTCAAGGAGCCGATCACGACGACACTTGTGGATCGCGACAAACGGTGGCTGCGCGGTGGCCTGCTGGTCTTGTTGCCGGTGTTGGTGGGATTCGGGACGTACGACCGCATCCGGCCCAAAGTGGTCGCGCCGGTCCAACTCCGCTCGGTGCACCCCGCCCCGCCCAGCCAGATCACCATCCGTGGCCGCACGCTCGAGTTGGCGACTCTCGAGAACCCGCTTCGCAAGACGGGATCGCTCGAACAGCACATGGCACGGGGGCGGAGCATCTACTACCGCAACTGCCTTCCCTGCCACGGTGACCTCTTGGATGGCCGCGGCCATTTCGCGCACGGGTTCAATCCGGCGCCGCTCCCGTTCGACAGGGGCACCATCGCGCAGCTCCGGGAGTCGTTCGTATTTTGGCGCATCGCCAAAGGCGGCCCCGGCCTGCCCAACGAGGGCACTCCCTGGAACTCGGCGATGCCGGCGTGGGAGAACTTCCTCACCGAAGAGGAAATCTGGGCCGTGACCGTGTTCCTCTACGAGCAGGCGGGCGTCGCCCCGCGGCAGCTCGGCGAGGCCGAGGGAGGGGAGCATGAGTAGGCATTGCCTTCCACCGGTCCCGCATCGCGGAGAAACGGGAAGCGAGCGGTCCTCCTCGGTGCTGACTCGCCGTATCATCGCCCTGATCGCAGTGGGGGGTGCCCTCTGCTTCCTTCCGGCTTCCTCCTTACAGCGTTCCCTCCACGCCCAGGCTCCCTCGCGCGGCAAGGTGCTCTACGACAAGTGGTGCGCAGAATGTCACGGCGAGGCGGGAGGGGGTGACGGATCGGCGGCGGCGTACATGTTGCCGCGGCCACGTGATTTCACCCGTGCGCTCTACCAGGTGCGCACCACGGCGAGCGGCGGCCTGCCCACCGACGCTGACCTCCGGCGCGTCATCGACGAGGGCATGCCGGGCACCGCGATGCCGGGCTGGAAGTCGATCTTCTCGGAGAGCGACCGGGATGCGGTGGTGGAGTACATCAAGTCGTTCTCGCGGTTTTTCGGGGGTGCGGCGCCCGAGGCGATTGCGTTTGGCTCGGCGCCCGGCGGCCGCAGCGAGGACGTGGCCGAGGGCCGCAGCGCGTATCAGACGCTGGAATGCTTCAAGTGTCACGGTGACGCAGGGCGTGGAGATGGCCCCTCAGCGCCGACGCTCACCGACGACTGGGATTTCCCGGTCCGCACCGCTGATCTCTCAGCGCCGTGGCTGTTCAACGGCGGCGCGCGCGTAGAGGACATCTACCGCCGGCTCCGCACCGGTCTGGATGGCACGCCGATGCCGTCGTTCTCGGACGCCGTGGACGGCGGAGTCATCACTGAGGAGCAGCTATGGCACGTGGCGCGCTGGGTGGCGAGTCTGGGTCCCGCGCGGCCGTCCGTTGGGGACGTGCTCCGCGCGGTCCTGGTCGAAGGGGCGGTGCCCAGCGATCCCGGCGACGAGGCCTGGAACGCGGTGAGGGCGTCGTACGTGCCGCTGGTGGGCCAGATCATCGAGGCGCCACGCTGGTTCGCGCCGCGCGTGCATGGTGTGTGGGTCTCCGCCCTCCACAACGGCGAGGCGCTCGCCTTGAGGCTCGCTTGGAACGATCCGTCGCGGAGCCCGGACGCTGCGTGGCAGGAGTGGCTGGATCGTATGGCCACCACCATGACCGACGCGGATGGTCCCGTGCCCACCGAGCAGGGGACCGACCGGCTGCACGTACAGTTCCCGCTGCAGCTGCCCTCGGGGATGGAGCAGCCCTACTTCCTGGGCGGTGACGCGCGGCGTCCCGTGTTCCAGTGGCGGTGGACCGGCGCGCCCGAGGGTCTCGTGGAGGGTACCGCCACCGGCCTCGACCGATTCACGGTGTACGGGGGCGAGCCCGAGGCAGCGCACACCGCCCGGTTTCAGGACGGACAGTGGGTGCTGGTGATCACGCGCGCCCTCATCCCGGCCGACACGGCCCGTGCGCCCACCTTCCACCCGGGCCGCGCGATTCCGATAGGGTTCTTCGCCGCCGACGGCTCGAACGGCGAAGATTCGGTGCGCGGCGCGGTGAGCGCCTGGTTCGCGCTCCATCTCGAGGTGGCGACGCCGGCTACGGCCTACGCCGCACCGGTGCTAACGGCCCTGCTCACCGTTGGACTCGGTCTTGTGATCGTTGCGCGCGCGCAGGCGCGTGCGCGCGGACTTACACCTGGCAACACAATGGAGGAACGATGAAGCGCAGCATACTGATTCCGGCACTCGTGGCTCTGCTCGGTTGTGGGGGCGACGGCGGTGGCGGCGGTGAAGAGACGACGCAGGCGGCAATCCAGCCCCTCGGCACGGCGGTAGTGAGCGGGGTCGCGAGTTTCGAGGGCACGCCACCCGCCAACCCCCCAATCGACATGTCCGAAGAGCCGTCCTGCGCCGCGGCGCACGGCGGCTCGCCCACCGACCCGCGCGTGGTGGTCACCGACGGCAAGCTCGGCAACGTATTCGTCCGGGTGGTGAGCGGTCTGCCGGCGGGTCCTTACCCCGCGCCGTCCCGCCCGGCGGTGATCGACCAGCACGGCTGTCTCTACGCGCCACGGGTGCTGGGCGTGATGGTAGACCAGCAACTCGAGATCCAGAACAGCGACTCGATGCTCCACAACATCAAAGCGGTCCCGACGGTGAACCGCGGGTTCAACATCAGCCAGCCGAGGGCCGGCATGAAGACGCCGCGCCGGTTCTCGACGCCGGAGATCATGGTGCCGATCGAGTGCAACGTTCACGGCTGGATGAAGGCGTATGTCGGCGTAGTAGACCATCCGTACTTCGCGACATCCGGCCCGGATGGTGCGTTCACCATTAGGGGACTCCCAGCCGGCACGTACATGCTGGAGGCCTGGCACGAGATGTTCGGCAAGCAGACCGCCGAAGTGACGGTGGGCGCCGGCGAGACGACGTCGGTCACGTTCACGTTCAAAGCCGGCTGAGGAGGAGGCTCCGTGAACTGGATACTCCCACCCGGCGTCTCGACCTTCGCGGCCGATATCGACCGCATGTACTACCTGATCCTCTGGATCACGGGAGCGGCGTTCGTGATCGTCGAGGCGACCCTGGTATGGTTCCTGATCCGGTACCGCGCGAGGCCGGGCCGCACGGCCCGGTATCACCACGGCAATCTCAAGGCCGAAGTGATTTGGACGGCGATCCCCGCGGTCGTCGTCGTGATGATCGGCGTGTTGAGCGGTGGCGTCTGGAACGAGATCCGGGGCCGCAATGCCGTCCCGCAGAATGCAGTGCCAATCGAGGTGCGTGCTAAGCAGTTCGAATGGAATGCGACCTATCCCGGTCCCGACGGCGCGTTCGGTACGGTGGATGACTTCACCAGCCGCAATCGCCTCACCCTGCCGGTGGACACACCGGTCGTGGTGCGCCTCACGTCGGAGGATGTGATCCACTCTTTCTTCGTACCGGCCTTTCGGGTCAAGCAGGATGCCGTGCCGGGAATGACGATGAACGTGTGGTTCGAGGTCACCGAAACGGGCGAGTACCCACTCGCCTGCGCCGAACTGTGCGGCAACGGACATACGACGATGGGCGGGACGGTCGAAGTTCTCGCCCAGGACGCGTACGAACGCTGGCTCGAAGCCGAGAGCGCGCAACGCGCGGCGTCACGCTGAGGGACATGTCATGACATCGGTCGCCGCATCCAACGAACACGGCGTACACGCTGACGCGCACGGCCAGTCGTTCGTCCGCAAGTACATTTTCTCGACCGACCACAAGATCATCGGCATCCAGTTCCTGCTGCTAAGTCTGGTTGGTTTGCTGGTCGGCGGCACCCTGGCAATGCTGATCCGGTGGCAGCTGGGGTTCCCGACCCAGCCGATGCCTGGCGGCGGGGTGCTGCCCGAGACGATGGCGCCGGGCGGGATCCTGCTGCCCGAGTTCTACAACTCGCTGGTCACCATGCACGGGACGTTCATGGTGTTCTTCGCCATCATGCCGCTCTTGGTGGGCGTTTTCGGCAACTACCTGATCCCCCTCAAGATCGGGGCGCCAGACATGGCGTTCCCGCGGCTCAACATGGCGTCGTTCTGGATCGCGGTGCCGGCCTTCGCGCTGATGGTTGCGGGATTCTTCGTAGAGGGCGGGCACGCCGGCGCTGGCTGGACCTCCTACGCACCGCTCAGCGCTGACCCGGAGTGGTCGGGCGTGAGCCTCGGCCAGCAAATCTGGTGCGTCAGCCTGGTAGTGCTGGGGCTCTCTTCGATCCTCGGCGCGACCAACTACATCACCACGATCATCAACATGCGTGCGCCGGGGATGCGGTGGTTCCGGCTGCCACTCTCGATTTGGTCGCTCTTCATCACCGCGATTCTGACGCTGCTCGCCATCCCGATCCTTTCGGGCGCGGCAATCATGCTCCTGTTCGACCAGACCATCGGGACCACGTTCTTCCTCCCACCGGAGGGGGGCCAGCCGCTCCTCTGGCAGCACCTCTTCTGGTTCTTCGGCCACCCCGAGGTCTATATCCTCATCCTCCCGGCGATGGGGATGGTTTCCGACATCATCGCCAACGGGTCACGCAAGCCCATCTTCGGCTACCGCTCGATGGTGTACGCGATCATCGCGATCGGGTTCCTCGGCTGGATCGTCTGGGGGCATCACATGTTCCAGAGCGGCATGAACCCGACCCTGGGCATGTCGTTCATGATCTCGACACTGCTGATCGCCGTCCCGTCGGCGATCAAGACGTTCAACTGGCTGGGCACGATGTGGGAGGGCTCGATCCGCTTCACGGTCCCGATGCTCCACGCCTGCGCATTCGTGGCCATGTTCGTGATCGGTGGGCTGAGCGGTGTGTTCATGGCGTCCACGACCGTGGACATCTACATCCACGATACGTACTTCATCGTCGCGCACATTCACTACGTGCTGTTTGGCGGCAGCCTGTTCGCCATCTTCGCCGCGATCACGTTCTGGTACCCGAAGATGTTCGGCCGCATGATGAACCGGTTCTGGGGCTATGTGCATTTCGGCTTGACGTTCCTGTTCTACAACCTGACCTTCTTCCCTATGCACCAGCTGGGGTTGGGCGGTCACATGCGCCGCATCTACGACCCGACCGAGTATGAGTTCCTCCAGCCGCTTCAAGGCATCAACGAATTCATCACCATCAGCGCGTTTCTGCTTTTTGCCACGCAGCTCATCTTTGCGCTGAACTTCATCGTGAGCTGGTTCAAGGGGGAAGCGGCGCGCGACAACCCGTGGCAGGACACGGGGCTCGAGTGGACCACGCCGTCACCGCCGCCGCACGGCAACTGGCCGGAACCGCCGACGGTGCATCACCCGCCCTACGAGTTCAGCTCGCCGCTCGTCGAGGAGGACTACCTCATGCAAGACCGAGCGGTCGGTTCGGAGGGTGGGCGATGAGCCAAACAGCCACTTCCGCCGCCATGCGGCCGCCTGCGCGGGCCGAGTCCGGCGCCGGCGTTTACAACGAGAAGCTTGGAATGTGGATCTTCCTCGGCTCGGAAGTGATGTTCTTTACGGCACTGATCGGCTCGTACCTGATCCTCCGTGTCGCACAGCCCGAGTTCTGGGCCGCACCCGGCGAGATCCTGAACATTCCGATCACGGCGGCAAACACCTTCCTGCTCATCTGCTCGTCCGTCACGATGGTGAAGGCCTACGCCAGCATCCAGGACGGCGACCAGGCCAAGCTCAAGCTGTACTTGCTGGCGACGGCGCTGATCGGTGCCACGTTCGTAGGCGTCCAGGCCTACGAGTACAGCCAGTTGATCCACCACGGCTTCCTGGCGAGTGGGT
>JBDHEI010000025.1:0-40241 GCA_039591075.1 Gemmatimonadota bacterium | reverse complement strand
GTCGCCCACCGCGTGCCGTACATGGTGCCGAACTCCTCACCTTCCCGCATGTAGAACGACTGCTCGGGCCCGGTTCGGTAGGCCGGCAGGTTGAACTCGGTGATTCGCTGTTCGGTGTTGTCCATCACCAAGTTCACGCTCCAGCCGAAATTCTCGCGCTGCATGAGCTGCGCCTGGAGCTGACCCTCCCAGGTCTTGGTCTCGAGGGTCCCGGCGTTGCGCCACTGGTTGCTGAAGCCGAAGTAGCCGGCAAGCGGAACCAGCAGGATCTGATCCTCGACCTTCGAAATGGCTCGCGTGAGGCCGAGCGATACGCGCCCGAACGCGACCATGTCGAGGCCGAACTCGGTTTCGGTGGCGTATTCGGGAACCAGGGCAGTGTTACCGAGGTTGCCCTTCGACACGTTTCCGGCGGAGACGCCGTAGGTCTCGTACTGCGAGACGAAACTGGGCCGACCGCCCGCCGTCCCGCGCGACAACCGGAGCTTGAACTCATCGAGCGCCTCGATGGGCCACCAGGATTCCTGTGCCATCCGATAGGCACCGCCGATGCGGTAGTAGGTCCGCCAGCGGTTCTCGGGACCGAACAGCGAGCTGCCGTCCCGCCGGACGAGCGCGTCGATGATGTAGCGATCCTTGTAGTCCATCTGCGTACTGATGTAGTAGCCGAGCGACTTGATCTCGTCGGAGGATGACGACACCTGCGAGAGGGTCGCGTCACCCACGTCCAGGTCGACCACCTTGTCGACCACCAGGTTCTCGGCGTGCGCCGAGAAGAACTGGCCCTGCTCGCGCTCGAACAGTCCACGCAGGCGCACGTTGGTGCTGAGGTCGCCGAACCGACGGTTGACCGATGCGGTCAGCGATCCGTTGACGGACTGGGTGAAGCCGTTGTTCTTGTCGATCACGCCGTTGTTGAGCGTCGAGGCGTCGATCGTCTTGAAGCCCTTGAAGTAGTACGTGGTGTTGTTCCGGTCCGACCGGTCGAAGCTCATTTCGCTCGCCACGTCGAACCAGTCGATGGGACGATACCGCACCCGGAAACTCCCCAGCACGCGGCCACGCTCCTCGGAGCGGTCCACGTTGGACGGGGAGTACAGCGGGTTTTCTTCGAGCACAGCCGGATCCGGTTGGATCACGTAGTCGAAGCTGTCGCGCGGATTCGGCTCGAGCGAGTCGAGGTTGATGTCGGGCGGATAGAACATGAGCGCGAAGAATTCACCGGGCCCCTGTTCCGGATCGTCCGCGTCCGACCGCGAATAGTATCCGCTGGCCGAGAAGTCCAGCGCCTGGCCGATCTTGTGATCGACGTTGAGCCGCGCGCTGCGGCGGCGATAGCCGTCGACGTTGCGCACGATGCCGCTCTCACGCAGGTCGGAGAACGACGCCAGGAAGTTGGTCGAGCCCGTCCGGTGCGACACTGAGACAGAGTTCGTCATGAAGTTGCCCGGATTGAAGAACTCGTCCATCGGGTTGAACAGCGCTTCCACGCCCTGGGACACCTCGAGCGGATACGGGTTGTCCGCAAACGTCCAGGCGCCACCAGTCGTCGTGTCGGACTGCGTGTCGAGCACCCGCGCCGTCCGGTCGGCGGTCACGCTGCCACCGGAATCCAGCCAATCGAGGCCGTCGGCCGACGTCTGGAACCAATGGCTCCGGTTGAGCGCGACCTTCTTCGCGAGTTGGTTGACGCCCAATTCGGAGCGGACGGTGATCCGGGTCTCACCTTCGGGCAGATCGTGGCCACGCCGCGTCTGAATCTGGATCACGCCGTTCGCCGCGCGCGATCCGTAGAGCGAGGACGCTGCGGCCCCCTTCACGACCTCGATGCTCTCGATGTCGAGCGAGGACACGTCGGTCAGGCCCGCGGAGAGGATGACGCCGTCCACGATGTACAGCGGCTCGTTGCTCCGGCCGGACGTGTTGATCGACGTCGCGCCGCGCAGCAACACCGACGCGCCGTCACCCGGCGTGCCGCGGCCGCGGACGATCTTGGCCCCGGCAACCTTCCCGCGGATGGCCTCCTCAGGATTGGAAACCGGCACCGGCATGTCTTCCGCCTTCACCTGATCCACAGTGAAGGGCAGTTTGACCGCCTGTTGGGCCTCCGCGACGCCAGTGACCACCACGCCCTCGATACGGAGGATGCTGGCGGCCAGCTGGAAATTCACCGTCGTCGGCAAGCCCACCGCGACCCGCTGGTTGGTGATGGTGACTTGCTGGTACCCCAGAACGCTCACGCGCACTTCCTGCGAGCCAACTGGCACGCCCGGAATGGCGTAGTAGCCGTTCTGGTTGGTCGTCGCCGCGAGATCGGTCCCGATAACCGTCACGCGGGCCCCTGGTAGCGGATCGCCGGTACTGGCGTTCCGCACCGTCCCTTCGATCCGGCCGGTCTGTGCGAGCACCGAGCCGGCCCCGAAGAGCAGGGCGAAGGCAGCGAGGACGAATCCTCGGCTGCTTCGGTACAACCACGAACGAGGCATACAACCCTCCTTAAGGGTGAAAAGAGTCCGTCGTGGTGAACGCTCCGCTCACCGCGCGGCAACGCGGCTCGACGGAACGCGAGAAGTCGACTGCGTCCATCTCACTCCGTGTGGAAACGTCCGACCTGCCTGGCAACACGCCGGCGTGCGATCGCGCCGAACGTGCGACAGACCGTGTGCAACCAAGTTTCTTTTATATGCCGCGGGCACATCTGCCGGGGCCCCAGTCGAGGGGTGGGGCACCGACGGCCCACGCATGACTCCGGAAGAGCCTGCCGATGGCCCATCGGAACCGACCGGTGGACCACCGAGTGTGAAGAATGAAGCTGCTCCAGCAACCTGTCAACCATTGCCCCCGAAAATTGACCGAAGATAGATGGGGGCGGTCATCCCAACCGCGGGTCTGTAGGCTGAGGACCGTCGACGCACGCAAACTAGGCACCACTCGCGCACCGGTCGCCGGTTTCTGCCAAAACGAACGTTCGAGCGAAGGGCGGCCGACCGACGCAAGTTGAGTTCTGCACCGCTGGGGTACTGTTGGGGGCCCAATAAACCCTGGTCCAACTGCGAGCGTTCTTACGACAACTGGCCTCCGGAAATTCTGGCCTCTCGAACGATGCCTGTACGACCCGAAGTCAAGCCAGTTTCAGTTCGCTCACGATTCTGATCACGAGGTCCTCGGTCGTCTGGCTGATATCCAGATCCAACGCGTGCTCCGGCGGCTCGAGTAGGGCAAATTGGCTATCGAGCAAGGCTGCGGGCATGAAATGCTCTCGATCGCGCATCCGTGCATTAATGAGCTCCTTCGAGCCATGTAGATAGACAAGGTGAACGCCGTTGCGGTCAGCACCGAGCACGCCGCGGATCCGCTCCGTCAGCGCCGAACACGCCAACACAGATGTGTCGGCCTCGAGTAACCACGCGTCGATCCTCGACCGGAGTGCACGGAGCCACGCGTCGCGATCCTCATCGGTCAACGGTTCGCCGCCCCGCATCTTCGCAATGTTCGCCGCCGGGTGGTAATCGTCGGCATCGTAGAAGTGGCCCTCGACCGTCCTCGCCAGGGCACGTCCCACGGTGCTCTTGCCTGAGCCGCTGACCCCCATGATGAGAATGACCATGGCCTCAGCCGATGAACGCGCTCACGATGAGGATCAACGTGATCGATACGAACGCGATAATGCTTGTCGTGACCGTCCACGTCTTGAGCGTATCGGGCACGCTGAGACCGAGGTAGCGATTGACGAGCCAAAAGCCCGAGTCGTTGACATGAGAGCCGATCGTCGCGCCTGCCGCGATTGCGATCACGAGTAGCGCGAGCATCGGCTCGGAAAACCCTACATCGCCGAGCAACGCGGCGACCAGACCGGCAGCCGTCAACATGGCAACGGTGGCCGAGCCCTGCATGAGTCTGACCACGGCGGCAGTGAGGAAGGCCAGCATGAGGGGCGGCAAATTCGTCGCCATCAGCGCATCTGCGAACACCTCACCAACACCTGAATCGATGAGCACTTGCTTGAGCACGCCGCCGGCGCTGGTGACGAGAATCACGATGCCGGCGGGTTCGAGTGCCTTCGTGGCGATCTCCTGAATCTCCTGTGGGGAGTACCCTGAGCGCGCGCCAAGCACCCAAAAGCAGAGCACCGTCGTGATGAGCAACGCTATCATCGGGTGACCGACAAAGGCCAGCACGACCCTCAGCCATTGGCCATCGGCCAGAGCCGTGCTTGCGACCGTATTCCCAACGATCAGAACCAGGGGAATACCGATCAGCACAGCGATTAGCGAAACCCGCGGCAGCTTTCGCCCGTGCTTCGGCTCGGCAACGTGCATGTAGTCAGGCACCATCGCCGGCACGCGCTTCGCGATGAACTGTGCGTATATCGGTCCGGCAATAATGGCGGCCGGCAGTCCGATCACGGCGCCGAAGAGCATCACCCAACCAAGATCCGCGCCTATCAAACCAGCAACTGCGATTGGCCCCGGTGTTGGCGGGATGAACGCATGCGTAACCGCAAGACCGGCCAGCAGTGGCAACGCGTAGTACACAACCGGACGGTTGGTTCGCTCCGTCAGCCCGTAGACGAGCGAGATGAGAATGATGAACGCAACGTCGAAGAAGACGGGAATCGCGACGACGAACCCCACGGCGAGCAGCGACCACTGCGCGTTACGTTCGCCGAACCGATGGAGAAGTGAATCGGCCAAGGCTTCCACGCCGCCAGATACCTCGAGCATTTGGCCTACCATTGCGCCGAGTCCGACGAGCACAGCAATGGCCGCAAGCGTGCTCCCCACACCCGTTGCCACCGCATCGAGCACGTCGGCGAACGGCATACCAGCGCCGACGCCAATGACGAGACTACCGATGAGAAGTGCGACGAAGGCGTGCAGCTTGACGCGAATGATGAGAAACAGGAGCAGGGCCATGCCTGCTACTGCAGCGCCTATGAGTTGCACATCACTCATCGCGCAGACCAACCTGCTCGATGGCGTGCCCCCCAAATCGATTGCGCAACGCTGCCAGGAGCCGCTCGCTGAAGCCCTCTTCATCGCGCGACTTGAGCCGCGCCAACAACGACAGCGTGATCACCGGCGCCGACACGCCCAAATCGATGGCTTCCTGCACGGTCCACCGCCCCTCACCGGAATCGGCAACGACCGGCGCAATGCGCTCGAGTGTCGCATCGTCGGCGAGTGTCTCCGACACCAGATCGAGCAACCACGAGCGCACCACACTGCCGTGCTGCCAAATGCTGGAAACCCGCTCGAGATCCAGATCGAAGTCGCCCTTTGCCTCGAGAATCGCAAAGCCTTCAGCGAAGGCTTGCATCGCACCGTACTCGATGCCGTTGTGCACCATCTTGACGAAATGCCCTGCGCCTACCGGTCCGACCCGTCCCCAGCCTCGATCAGGTGCAGGAGCCAATGTTGCGAATATTGGCTCCAGACTGTCGATGGTTCCCTCCGGTCCACCGATCATCAAACTGAATCCCTCGGTGAGTCCCCGCACACCCCCGCTCGTTCCAACATCGAGGAAATGGATGCCAATCGCTGCGAGTTCCCTCGATCGAAGAGCCGCTTCCCGATAGTGACTGTTACCTCCGTCGACGATGACATCGTTCGCTTGCAGCATCGTGGAGAGGGCACGAATGGTCTCGTTGGTCGGGTCGCCGGCCGGCAGCATGACCCAGACACGTCGTGGTGTGCGAAGATTGCTGACGAGCACCTCGAGGCTGGGCGCTGCAGTAGCGCCGAATTCAACACAACTTGCGGCTGCATCCTCAGCAAGGTCGAAGCCGACCACATCATGGCCGCCCCGGGTGAGGCGCTGAAGCATGGGCATGCCCATTCTCCCAAGACCGACTAGGCCGATTTGCATTGCTCACACCTTTCGCGATTTGGCAGACGCCATCGTGGGCAAAGATAGCAGGCTCAGGCTAGTCCGAAGTAATCTCCGAATGGTACGGATGCCGAACCTGGCAGCCTTGCTCTGTCTTCTAAGCTACGTTCTGTTCGAGAGCAGACTCTTGCTTACACTAGTAGGGCGACGGCAAACTACCGCTGTTAACACGATGGCTGCCGGATGCAGCTCATTGATGATGCTACGGAGTTTCTTATGAGGGTCAGTATGGGCGTCACGTCCTTCATGACGGTCGTCGTCGTTGCCGGAGTCGCAGCGTGCGGGCCCAGTGATTCGACGACCGATGACGTGGGATCGGATCAGCTTCGTACGATCGGACACGTCGAACGCCTTGAGCCGCGACTGGATGGTATTGTGCCGGCCAACGCTGTGTTCGACATACTCGCGGACGGGCACGAATGGACCGAGGGACCGGTCTGGGTCCCGGCCCTGCGGTCGGTTCTGTACTCGGATATCCCCAACAATGCGATCTATCGCTGGACCGAGGGGGCCGAGGCATCAGTCTGGTTGACGCCCTCCGGATACACTGGGGAAGGGGAACGCGGTGGAGAAAGTGGGTCGAACGGTCTGGCCCTGGATTCGGAGGGTCGGCTTGTGCTGGCCCAGCATGGAGATCGGCGCATCGCTCGGCTCGAGGCACCGTTACGGGGACCGAAGCCGATCTTTCGCACGTTGACCGAGAGGTTCGAGGGGAAGCGGTACAATTCCCCGAACGATGTGGCGATACGAAGTACCGGGGATGTGTATTTCACCGATCCACCCTACGGTCTAGAGCAGGGTGTTGACGACCCGGCCAAAGAACTCGCCGTGCACGGCGTCTATCGGCTGGCGACCGACGGATCCGTGACGCTCCTCATCGACGAATTGTCACGACCGAACGGTATCGCCTTGTCGCCAAACGAGGAGACCCTTTATGTCGCCAACTCCGACCCGGACCAGCCGGTCATCATGGCGTACCCACTGGAGGAGAATGGGAGCCTCGCGAGCGGCCGCGTCTTTTTCGATTCGTGGGGTGACGGCATGGCTGTGGACCAGCTCGGCAATGTCTTTGTCGCGCGCGGCCATCGCGGCGTATTGGTCATCGCGTCCGACGGGACGCACCTGGGCACCCTGGTGACGACGGAGCGCACGTCGAACTGCACCTTTGGAGGCGACGGCTCCAGCCTCTATGTCACGTCAGACATGTATCTGGTGCGGATTCGGTTGAACACCAAGGGGGTTGGGTTTTAGGCATTGGCGGCGCGAACTCCCTAACAAGTCCGTGCACCTGTTAGCGGAGTTCTGGCAGTGCAGAGACGAAGCGCGAGGTCGAGTCAAGGTGCCAGCGCATCTGCCCAATCCTCCAGCCACCGCCTCACAGCCTGCGGCGTCACAAGCAGCAGGACATCGCGCTTCCGACGATGACCGGGCTGGGGCTCGAACCCAGGACCTACGGATTAAAAGTCCGTTGCTCTGCCAACTGAGCTACCCGGTCCCCACGGCGGAAAGGTCGCCAGGGGCTCGGGAACGGACAAGGCGAGCAACTAGGGCTGCCACACCCGCGTCGCCGGCTGGAACGCCGCCCAGGCGAACCAAAACGCCACAAAGGCCTCCGATACTTGCACCAGTCGCTCGCCGGCGCGGGGCCCCGCGACGGCCACACCCTCCACCGTCCACGTACTGCCGGACTCGGCGTCGACGAACGTCCCGTCGACCACCGCGAGCGTCGCCCCTCCGGTGCCACTCCGGGGCTCGAAGGCAACCGCCGCGCCGCCGGCTCCGTCCCATAGCACCACGTAGGCGGTCCCGAACACGGCGTCGGTCACGACCGCGCGCTCCCCCTGCGCCGCCAACGCGGTAAAGGGAAACGCGACCCCGCCGTCACGAAACGGGATCCCCAACACGCGCTCTTTCACCGGGAGCCGCCCGTCGATCCCGTCGAGCATCGGAAACAGCAGACGCTCGGAGTCCTCATAATCACCATACGGATACACCGAGTAGTCCCGGTCCCATCCCGATTCCCACGACACCACCCGTCCATCGGGATGCAAGACCTTCCACGCATCCCAGTGCATCTCCGCCGCCGGCACTGTCGAGAGGTCCACGCCCGCCTTGGCACCGCGGGATCCCGCACGGCACATCTGGGGCCACAGCGTGCCGCTCTCCGCGTCGAACATCACGAGGTTGTTTCGGTACAGCAGGCCAGAGACCCCGAAGCGGCTGGCTCCGACCTCCGTGGCGTCGAATACCATCGCGCTCCCAGTGAGCGGACAGTAGCTCACGGCGAGGCGACGACCGCCGAGATCGACGTTCACGATCTCGTGCCACCAGAGGACGTTGTGGGGAATGGCCACTGCTTGCCCGTCGACGAGCAGGCTCACGACGCGCGCCGGCGGAGAGCCCCTAGGCTCCTCGAAGCCGACGTAGAAGTCCAAGTACGCCGCGAAGTGGTCGTCGATCGGGATCAACGGCGGATTCACCAGCGACGGAATGCCGTCCCTGCCTGGTCCCCCGTCGAACACGTTGTGACCGTCGAGCGGACAGCGGATGCTCACGGAGGACTCGGGTGGCGGGGCCGACCCGGTCGGACCTGCGTCACACGCGAGCGCCGCACCAGTCAGGATCGCGAACAGCGGGACCATGCGGCTGCGCGAGCGGGGTGTTGGGTGTCCTCCGGGACTCTCTATCACAGCGTACCTCGGTGTGGCAGGCAATACGGGCTCTCCTCCGGAACGATTCCCGAGCCGCTGCGGTTCCGGCCCGGGAGTGTCACGGCGCGACGAGCGCTGTCTTGGGATGGAACGCCACCCACGCAAACCAGAATGCCACATGCGCCTCGGCGACCGGAACGAGTCGCTCGCCGATACGTGGGCCGGTCACGGCCCTGCCGTCGACGGCCCAGCTACTTCCCGTCTCCCGATCGACGATCCGTCCCGACGTCACCATGAGCGATGCGGCCCCAGCATCACTCCGGCGCTCGAACGCCTGTGCGGATTGCGCTGCACCGTCCCACAGGACCACGATCGAACGGCCTGCGGCGACCCACTCCACGACCGCTACCTCTCCCTGCGCCGCCAAGAGCTCGAACGGGAATGCGACGCCCCCATCGCGATCCGGGAGGCCCAGCACCCGTTCCTTGGCCGGACGTCTCGCATCGGCGAGATCATCCATAGGGAAGAGCAGAAACGAGGCCGATTCGTAGAGGTCGTACGGATAGCGCGCATAGTCGCGGGCCCAGCCCGTCGCTGACGACACCACACGTGTGTCCGGATGCAGCGCCAACCATGCCGCCCATCGCATCTCGGCGTGTGGCACGGTGGGCAACGACATCCCCGCGCGGCTACCACAGGCGGCTCCGGCCATCATCTGCGGCCACAGGCTCCCCGTCTCCGGGTCGAACATCATCAGATTGTTCTTGAACAAGAGGCCCGACACACCGAAGCGCTCGGTGGGCACGGCAGACGCGTCGAACACGAGCGCGCTACCGGTGAGGGGACAGTACGTCACCGCCACCCGCCGAGTTCCGACGTCGAGATTCACGATCTCGTGCCACCAGAGAATGTTGTGCGGGACGGCGACGGGCGTGCCCTCGACGATCAACCCCACCACCCGGAGGTCCGGGAACTCGGGCACCTCATCCCTGAGCGATTCATACTCGAGGAGGTAGCGGGCCTCCGGCGACTCCGGAGTTACGAGAGGCGGATTCACCAGCGAGGGGATGCCGTCACGCCCCACGCCTCCGTCATACAGGTAGGCGCGAGGTAACGCACAGGAGACTGATGGCGCCGGGGGGAGCCCCGTCGATCCCGGCCCATTCGGCGTGGAACCGTCGGGAGCACAAGCGATCATGGCACACCCCAGTGCCAGGGCCACCAAGTGCCCGTGCCGAGTGCGATTAGAACTGGGCGTCAGCATTGCGGCAAAGTCCACGCGCCGGGAGGAGTGAGCACCGCTGGGAGCCACCTCCAAGGCAAACATCTGCTGCGGTACCCTGGTTCCCCCGACCCCACGCATTCGTGGTGGTCCCACCGTGCAGTCCGAGATCACGGCACCGTGCTTTTCGGGTTTTCCAGAGGGAAACGAGGCAAGCGAATGCCCGGCGACAGGCCTGCCGACACCATGCACGGCAGGGCAGTTCAGAGGGAAAACCGGGCCGCGCCGGCGCGCCGCCAGAGGGGAAATCCGGCCTCTAGGGGCTGCGCCCAGAGGGCGATTCGGGCCCCTGCCCCTCCCGTACAGAGGGAAAAACTCTTGTTCTCCAGAGAGAAAGTTGTACTTTGTGAGGCGTGAGGGGCTGGTTGTCCACACGTTCACAACCTTCTCCGAGGTTCAAATGGGCAAAAAACGCGCAAAGAAGAAGACGGTCAGAAGGAAGAAGACCGCCAGGAGGAGACCCGCGAAGAAGAAGGCCGCGAAGCGGAGAGTGAAGAAGGCGAAGAAGAGAGTGGTCAGAAGGAAGAAGAAGAAGAAACGGGCGAAGCGGAAACCCAATGCGGCGTTCATGAGGCCGGTGCAACCCGACGCCAAGCTCGCCGAAGTCGTGGGCAGCACACCGCTGCCGCGCACCCAGCTCACCAAGAAACTGTGGGCGTACATCAAGCGGCACCGCCTGCAGGACTCGAAGAACCGGCGCATGATCAATGCTGACTCAAAGCTCAAGCCGGTCTTCAACGGCAAGTCCAAGGTGAGCATGTTCGAGATGACGAAGTTGGTGAACAAGCACGTCAAGTAGGCACCACCTCGTTGTTGCGCTACCGGATCGGGTAGCGCTCGTCGGGCGGCAGGATGAGCAGGAGTCCGACATCACACGGATCCAGCCCCGCAGTGGGGGGTCGGCGCGCTCGCCGACCCCCAACGAGGTCCAAGCTCCAACCGTCACGCCTGCCGGTTTTCCCGACTCGTTTCGTTACGGTCCGCCTCGTTTTGGCTCATCGCGGTTCACGACCTCACCCCCGACGAAAACGCTAAGCGTCCGCATCGCATGCGGTTGCACGGATGGCGGCACGTCGCCTTGCCGTGGCACCGCCCTTGCCTTTTTCAAGGGCAACGACGGGCATGGTGCCCGCAAACGGAACGCGAACGCATATCGGAGGCAGTCATGAAACGCATCGCTATCATCCTCACCCTCGCGCTCGGCGGCGCCGCGTGCAGCGACGGCGCCGGACCGGCCGATCAGGCCCAGGTGTCATTGTCGTTCAGCACCGCGCGGTCCGCCGCGGCGCCGGCCCCGGGCCTCTTTGCCAGCGTGATGGCCGACACACTGACCGACGGTCAGAACGAACTGATCATCACGAAAGCCGAAGTGGTGCTGCGGGAGATCGAGCTCAAGAAGGTCGATGTCGTGGAGTGCGATTCCATCATGGGCTCGGACGACTGCGAGGAGTTCGAGATCGGTCCCGTGCTGCTCGACCTCCCGCTAGACGGGCAGGTGCAGCAGGCCATGGCCATCACACCCGATCCGGCCACCTATGACGAACTCGAGTTCGAGATTCACAAGGTGAGCAACGACGATCCCGAGGATGCCGCCTTCCGTGCGGCATACCCGCACATGGTCGGTAAGAGCATTCGGGTCGAGGGAACGTATAACGCCGTGACCTTCGTTTTCGAGACGGACCTCGATGTCGAGCAGGAGTTCGATTTGTTCCCGCCGATCACGGTGGACGATCTGTCGACCTCGACCAATGTGAACGTGCTCCTCGACCTGTCGGCGTGGTTCGTGGACGGCGCCGGCAGCCTGGTCGACCCCCAGAGCGGCAACAAGGGAGGGACGAACGAGAGCCTCATCAAGGAGAACATCAAGCAGTCCGTTGAGGCCTTCGAGGACCACGACGGCGATGGTGACGAGAGCCACAGCAGCTAGACGGAAACAGGGTCGCCCGGATCGGACGCGGGTTCGATCCGGGTGGCGCCGCCATGGGCCGGACGCTGGCCCGTGATACATTTGCAGAGTCGCCCCAGGAAGAAGGAGACCATGCGGTACCATGCGAAACTGACCGCCCTGATCGGATTGCTGGCCGCGAGCGCCTGCGCGGATCCCACGCCCCTCGCACTGCGGGGCGGAGTGGCCGTGTCGTTCTCGACGCGCGCACCGGCACCGCCGCCGGCACCGATCGGATTCGCCCCCCGTGCCATGCTGGACGACACGATCGTCCAGGGCACGGACACACTCATCATCACCCGTGCGCGAATCGTGCTCCGCGAGATCGAGCTCAAGCGTCTCGAAACGATCGATTGCACCGGTGACTCCATCGTCGGCTGCGAGGAGGTGGAGCTCGGACCCGTGCTGGTCGATCTCCCCCTAGACGTCGGCGCCCAGCAGCAGTTCGACATCGAGATCCCAACGGGGACCTACAGCCGGATCGACTTCGAGATTCACAAGGTGGGTGACAGCGATCCGGCCGACCTGGCGTTCCGTCAGGCGCACCCAGAGTTCACCGACATCAGCATGCGGGTGGAGGGCACGTTCAACAGCCAGGCGTTCCTGTTTGTCTCGGACCTGGATGTCGAACAAGAACTCGATCTCGTGCCGGCACTGGTCGTGGACTCAACCACGAACACGAATGTCACGATCTTCGTGGACCTCGACGCCTGGTTCCGGTCCGCCTCCGGCACCCTGGTCGACCCGGCAACTGCCAACAAAGGCGGGCAGAACGAGGGGCTCGTGAAAGAGAACATCAAGCAGTCGCTCAAGGCGTTCGAGGACCCTGACCGCGACGGCCTGGACTGATGAATCCGGTCGACTCGGCGGAAGGGGACACCTGGTGAGCGGCCGGCCTGTGATTGCCGTAGTCGAGCTCTCCGACTCGTTCCATCGTGTCTGGGACGACCTGGGGCAGGAGCTGGACGCCACAGTGTTGCGCGCTGACCCAAAGGAGCCGCTCCCGGCGGACACGACCGTGCTCATCCTGGCGGCCGGCGGTGAGGAGGATCGGGCGCTCGACACGCTCCCCACCCTGCAGCGCCCCTCGATGGTGCCGGTGTACGTCGTCGGCGCCAACCCCTCCCACCGCTTCGCGGTAGAGGCTGTGCGCCGCGGGGGGACCGACTACTTCGCCTTCCCAGAGGACCTCGATCTCCTGCGCCGCACGGTTGCGGCCCGTGGGGATGCCGCCCGCGAGCGTGCTGGAGCACTCCGCGGCGATGGCGCCGATCCGTTCGGGACCATCCAAGGGAAATCGGCTGCCCTGCACGCAGTGCTCGATGCGGCACGCCGGATCGTGCGGCACGGCGGGGTTACGGTGTTGATTCAGGGCGAAACCGGCACGGGCAAAGAGCTCCTCGCCCGAGCGCTTCACGAAGGGAGCCCGCGGGCCGGCGGACCGTTCGTCGCCGTGAACTGCGCGGCCATCCCGCAGGAGCTCATGGAGAGCGAGCTGTTCGGCCATGAGCGCGGGGCATTCACCGACGCGCACGCGGCCAAGCCGGGTTTGTTCGAGGAGGCCCACCGAGGCACGCTCTTCCTCGATGAGATCGGCAACTTGTCCCTGCATCTCCAGGGAAAGCTGCTCCGCGCACTCGACGACCGGCGCATCCGCCGCGTCGGGAGCACGCAGAGCCACGAGGTAGACACCCGCATCCTCACCGCCACCCACGTCGACCTTGCTGAGGCGGTGCAGGACGGTCGGTTCCGCGAAGACCTGTACTACCGGCTCAACGTCGTCACGCTCACGCTCCCGCCGCTCCGGGATCGCGGCGACGACATTGAGCTTCTCGCCGAGCATTTCGCGGAGCGGTTGGCGGGCCGATACGGGCTCGCGACACCGCCGCTCGGCCAGGACACGCGCATCGCGCTCAGACAACATGCGTGGCCAGGCAACGTGCGCGAGTTGCGTCACGCGATCGAACGGGCCCTGCTGCTGTCCGATCCAGGAAGCTTCGACCCGGGGCATCTTGCGCCTGCGACGGCGCCACCCACGCAGAACGGCGCCATTCCCTTCCCGGCAACGCTGGACGAGATCCAAGTCGCGGCAGCCCGCGCCGCCGTCGCCAAGCACGACGGCAACAAGACGGCCGCTGCTCGACAACTCGGCATTTCCCGGGCTCGGCTCCAGCGCTTTCTCGAGCGAGGGGGAGGCTGACGTGAGCGCGACCCATCGCTCGAGTGTCTTCGAAGATCCCCTGCGCGAGGCACGTGTTGCCGTGCTCAGTGGGCGGTTCCAACAGGGGTGGAACGCCCTCCGAACGCTCCCGGCCGAACTGCGCGGATCGCCCGAAGGCCTGCTGCTGGGCGCCATGGCCACATGGCGGTTGGGCGAGTTCGAGCGCAGCCGGGCCGTGGCCATTCAAGCCCGTGACGGATTCCGCAGCCGCGGCGACACCGACGGCGAGATGCGGGCAGAGAACGTCGCTGCAGCAGGCGCGTTCGCCCTGGGCGACCTGCCCGAGGCGGAACGCGGATTCAATCGTGCCTTGTCACTCGCCGACGACTTGGCCGACGACCTCATGATCGCACGGTGCGCCAACAACCTGGGCAACATCGCCTACTACCTGGCCCGAACGGAGACGGCGCTCAGCTTCTACCGACTCGCGATCGCCAACTTCGAGAAGCTGGCGTTCTGGACCGGGCTCGCCGAGGGATGGCTCAACTCGGCCATCGTGCTGCACGACAGCGGGGACTTCAGGGCATCGCGCGAGGCTGGCGAGCGGGCCATCGCCGCCGCCGAACGATCGGGTGATGGGCGGATTCTCGGCCAGGCACTGGCGGCCCGGAGCGAGACAGACATCGCACTCGGCGATCTCGCCCTCGCCACGGTGCTCGCGGAGCGGGCGCTGACGCTGGCAGAGACCCACGATCATGTGGTCGGCGAGGCCGACGCGCGGCGCGTCCTTGCGGTGCTCGCCCGGCATCGCGCGGAGCCGACCCTCGCGCTCGAGCTGGCCGCGCCGGCACTCAAGATTGCCCGGCGGGTCCGCGACCCGTGGCGCGAGGCGGAAATCCTCGAGGAGATCGGGACCATTCACGCGACCATCGGGCGGATCGCCGACGCGATCGCAGCCTTCGACGCCGCGGCGCGGGCATTCAGTGTGTTGGGGGCGGGGGTGCGGGCATCGACGATGCGGGAACGCAGCGCGGCCCTTCCGAGCTAGTCTACGAAAACAACTCCGGCTGCCCGAGCGGGGCGAACGACACACGGTGGTGCGGCGTCGGGCCCTGCGCCGCCAGCGTTTCGAGGTGCTGGGCCGTCGCGTAGCCCTTGTTCTGCTCCCAGGCAAAGGGCGGGTAGCGCCCGGCCAATCTCCTCATGAGGTCGTCCCGCACGCACTTGGCCAGCACCGCGGCCGCGGAGACCGACTGGCACAGCGCATCCCCGTCTACCACCGCCTCGTGCGCGTGTCCCAGCTCCGGGAACGCCGAGCCGTCGACCAGCAGGTAATCTGGGGCGGTCGAGAGGCTGGCAACGGCACGCCGCATGGCGCGGGCGGTGGCCCGCCGGATGTTCATGCGGTCAATCTCGCGCACCGATGCGGCGCCGAGCCCGAATGTCAGTGCGGCCCGCCGTATCTCCTCGGCGAGCCGCTCCCGCGCTGACGCGCTCATGACCTTGGAATCTCTCAGTCCTTCGAGCGGCTCTTGGCCGGGGCGAAAGATCACGGCCGCGGCGACCACGGGACCCGCGATCGGCCCTCGACCGACTTCGTCCAGCCCGGCGACGAACCGATAGCCCTTCGCCCAGAGCGCCTGTTCTCGCTCAAGCGTCGGGTCGGGCACTCAGGACTCTTGCCGCTCGCGAATCCTGGCGGCCTTGCCGGACAGTTGGCGCAGGTAGTAGAGCTTCGCCCGCCGCACGCGGCCGCGCCGCACGACGTCGATCTGCGCCACCAGCGGCGAATGCAACGGGAACACCCGCTCGACCCCAACGCCGCCCGACACCTTGCGCACGGTGAACGTCTCGCTGATTCCACCGCCACGACGGCCAATACAGACGCCCTCGAAGGCCTGCAATCGCTCCTTGTCGCCTTCCCTCACCCGAACCGCTACCCGGATCGTGTCACCCGGGCGGAAATCCGGGAGATCCTCGCGCAACCCTTCGCGCCTGATCGCATCCATTGCGTTCATCACATACCTCTCACGTCTCGGTCCCGTCGGACCGCTGTTCAGCCTCGTGTTGCGACCACAGATCCGGTCGCCGCTCCCGCGTGACGCGTTCTGCCTGCTGGCGTCGCCACGCCGCAATCGCGGCGTGATCCCCACCGAGCAGCACCTCGGGCACCGCGAGCCCTCGATAGACGCGCGGGCGCGTGTAGCTTGGCGGACTCAGCAATCCATCGTAGAACGAATCGCCGGCCGCAGACTCGTGATCCCCCAACGCCCCTGGGAGCAGCCGCACCACGGCGTCAATCACGCACAGGGCGGGAAACTCGCCGCCCGAGAACACCGTGTCTCCCAACGCGATCTCCTCGGTGCCCTGCCGCTCGGCGACCCGGGCATCGACGTCCTTGTAATGCCCGCACAAGAGCGTCAGCTCGTCACCCACGCTGTACCGGACCGCGTCGTCGTGCCCGAACGGTCGTCCGCGGGCCGCCAGCAAGACGACCGGCGGTTCCGCCGCCAGATCGTCGAGCGCCTCGTAGAAGGGCTCTGGCTTGAGCACCATCCCCGCCCCACCGCCGAACGGGGTGTCGTCCACCGTCCGGTGCCGATCGTGCGCATAGTCCCGCAGGTTCACGACCCGGACGGTCACCAGCCCCTTCTCCACCGCTCGACCGACGATGCTCGTCCGCAGCGGCTCCGCGAACAACTCCGGAAACAACGTCACCACGTTGATCCGCAGCACCACTCACAACTCCAGTAGCCCCGGCGGGGGATCGATCTCGATGGTCCGTTCCCGCCGGTCGATCCGCCGCACGATCGGTGTCCGAAACGGCACCAACACCTCGCGGCCGTCCACATCCACCACGAGCAACCGTCCGCCCGGGATGTCCATCAGGCCCGTGGCCTGTCCCACCGCCGTGTCACCGACCACCACCGTCGTCCCCGGCACCTCATGCGCGTACAGCTCGTCGTTGGACGGCGGCGCTAACACCGAGCGCTCCACACCGAACAGCCGGCGACCCCAGCCCTCCACCACGGTCCGGTCGGCCACGCCCTTGAACTTCAGAAGCCACAGACGCTGGAACGGCCGGCTTCGCTCGATCACGGCCGGCGGACCGACTGCCTGGCCCTCCTCATCGACGGGCACCAGCTCCCGACCGGCAACCAACACCGTTTCCGGGTCGTCAGTCAGCGTCCAGACAACCACCTCGCCTTTGAGCCCGTGCGGCTTCTTGAGGCGGGCCACCGCGAGGTAGCCGCCCTCCACCGCTGACGTCAGCTCTCCGCGACGGTCTGGAAGACGCCGGCCTTCTTGAGCAGCGATTGCACGGTGCTCGTCGCGGTTGCCCCGCGGGCCAGCCACGCCCGGGCGCGCTCTGCATCCACCGTGATCGTGACCGGCTCGGACCGTGGATTGTAGTGGCCGATGGTCTCGACAAACCGTCCACCGCGCGCGGTGCTCTGCTCCGCCACGACGATCCGGTACTCGGGCTGCCCCTTCCGGCCGATCCGGCGCAAACGTATACGTGTCGCCATACCTCTATCCTGAGAACTGCTGGAACGTGGCGGGCGGGACCATCTGCCCCGCGCGCTTCATCATCTTCTGCATCTGCGCGAACTGCTTGACCAGCTGATTCACCTCTTGTACGGACCGGCCCGCGCCGCGCGCGATCCGCAGCCGCCGCGACCCGTTGAGGATCTGCGGCCGTCGCCGCTCTTCCGGCGTCATCGACAGGATGATCGCCTCCACATGGGTCATCCGCTTGGGGTCCGCCTTGGCCTGCTTGAGGAGCTTCGCGTTCGCTCCGGGCAGCATGCCGAGCAGCGCGTCCACCGGCCCCATCTTCCGCATTTGCTGCATCGCCACGAGGAAATCCCCGAGGTCCATCCCCTGCTTGGAGGTCGCCTTGCGCGCCACGCGCTCCGCATCCTCCGTCGTCACGGCGCGCTGGGCCCGCTCCACGAGCCCCACGATGTCCCCCCGCTCGAGAATGCGGCCGGCCATACGCACCGGATCGAACGGCTCGAGCGCATCGACGTGCTCGCCGATGCCGACGTACTTGATGGGGGCACCGGTGACGCCGTACACCGAGAGCGCCGCCCCACCCCGCGCATCACCGTCGAGCTTCGTCAGGACGACGCCGGTCACCCCAAGCGCGTCGTGGAAGCCCTTGGCGATCCGCACCGCGTCCTGGCCCGTCATGGCGTCCGCCACCAGCAGGATCTCCTGCGGTGCGAACGCTTCCTTGAGCGTGGCCAGTTCGGCCATCATGTCGTCGTCGATCTGCAGTCGGCCAGCCGTATCGACGAGCACCGTCCGCGCCCGCGCCCCGCTCGCTGCCTGCAGGCCTGCCAGAACCAGATCTCGCACCTCGTCGCTCGCCCCGGCAGTCCGACGATCCGCCGCTCCCTCGGTCCCGCGATCCGACGCCCCGTACACCCCCACGCCGATCGTCGCCCCGAGCTGCCGCAGCTGCTCTTCGGCGGCCGGTCGATACACGTCGGCCGCCACCAGGAACGGCGCCTTCTGCTCCCGCTTGAGCCGTGCCGCGAGCTTCGCAGCCGTGGTCGTCTTCCCCGAACCCTGCAGCCCGACGATCAGCATCACCGTCGGCGGTACCGAGGCGAACGCCAGTGGCGCGTGCGTCTCGCCGAGCAACACCACCAGCTCGTCGTGCACAATCTTGACGAGTTGGTGGCCCGGGCTCACCGCCTTGAGCGCGGCGAGGCCCACGGCCTGCTCCCGCACCCGTTCGATGAACGTGCGGGTCAGCTCGAAACTGACATCGGCTTCGAGCAACACGCGCCGAATCTCCCGGAGCCCGTCACGGACGTCCGATTCCGTGAGCACTCCGCGGCCCGCGAGCCGCTTGAGCGTCGCGGTCAGATTCTCCGACAACGTGCCAAACATAGAGCCTTACAATATAGAGGAGCCCATGACGGAACGCCACAGCCCCGGGCAGCCAACAGCCCCCACCCGGCCCTACACGATGAAAGCGGCCAAGATCGTGTAGAGCACGGCCGCGAAACCTGCAGCCGTCAACGCCAACGGGATCTGCGTGTACACGTGGTCCATGAGGTCCGAGCCTGTCGCGAGCGACGAGAGAATCGTCGTATCGGAGATCGGCGAGCACTGGTCGCCGAACACGCTCCCCCCGGTCACGGCGGCGAAGCACAGCGTGACGAAGAACGGATCAGGATTGATCGAGTACGCGAGTGGCATGGCCACGGGGAAGATCACCGCGTAGGTCCCCCACGAGGTCCCCGTGGAGAAGGCAATCACCATCCCGAGGAGCAGGAACAGAGCAGGCACGACCACCGGGGACAGGAACCCCGAGGTCACGTCGATGATGTAGGGGGCCGTCCCGACCGAATCGGCGACGGTCTTGAGGGTCACCGCCAACGCGAGCACGATCGCCCCGATGGTGACGCCCTTGCACCCCTCGACGAGACCCTCGATCCCCACTCGGAGCGGCATGCCCTTGATCATGGCGATCACGAGGCCCACGAGGACCGCCAACACGAATGCCTCGGCGATGAGGAGCGTTGGCTGTTCCGAGCCGAGAATGAAGAACGTGTAGAGGTAGGGCAGGATGGCAACGCCGAGCAGCGTCCCCATCGGCCCGAAGAAATCGATGAGGCCGGGCCGGTACCCCTCCGCGAGACGCACCACCGAAAGCTCGTCCGAGGCGAGCGGCCGCGACCCAGGCCGGTTGAGCTCACCTGTCTCCCGGGCCCGCATGATGGCTCGTGTCATCTTGCGTCCCACCACCAGCGGGACGTTGCCCCACAACCGCCCGGGAAGGAACGGCATCTTCTCGATCGAGAAGAGGAGCGTGAACAGCACCGCGAACCACGCGTAGAAGTTGAACGGCAGCGCCTTGAAGAAGAAGCCGATAGCCTCCGGAACGGTCGAGAGGAACGGCGCCGTGCCCACCACCAGGCCGCCCACGTAGATCGGCCAGACGTTGAACGGGATGAGCGTCGCCGCCGGTGAGGCGGTCGAGTCGACGATGTACGACAGCTCTTCGTGCGACACCCTGTGCTTGTCGGACACCGGGCGGACCGTGGTGCCGGTGAGCACCGTGCTGATGGTCCCGCCCTGGTGGAAGATGATGCCCATGATCCAGGCAAAGAGCTTGGCCGTTCGCGGTCCGCGGGCGATCTTGCTCCCGGCCCACTCGGCGAAGGTCAGCGCGCCGCCGGTGCGGGTCCACAGTCCGATCAGGCCCCCGAGAGCCCAGAGATAGACGAGCAAGATGAGCGCGTACGCTTCGCTGCCGACCGAGGGAATGAGGTACCCCTGGACGATGTCCCGCGGCAGCTCGTACCACCGCTCGCCGCTGATGACCCCACCCACCGCGATCCCGATGAACAGCGAGCTGATGACTTCGCGCGTGGCAAAGGCCAGGACGATCGCGACCGCCGGTGGGACAACGGACCATAGGCCGAAATGGTCGCCGTGCTGCGGGAATCGTCCGACCGCGGCCAGTGCCGCGACGAAGATGAGGCCACTGACGAGCAGGATGATGCGGCGCCTGGTCAACGTCGTCCTCCGCAGTTCACGATTCTCGTTCCGGCCGATGGCCGTCCCAGCCCGAAGGTCTCCAACGCTAACCCGTGCGGAAGCGTTGTGGGAAGAGCACGAGGGCGGGAAACTCGCGCCGCGTCCCGCTCGTACGATCCATGGCGCCGCAAGGGTGCGGGATGGAGATTTGGTGCATGCACTCACGATCTGAGAGACCCACGGGAGCCACGCGGCCGTGATCGCCGAATTCTCTCTGCTTCGGGCGGCGATCACCGTGGGGTTCGGCGCGCTGGCGGGAGGGCTCACGAACGCCGTCGCGATCTCGATGCTGTTCCATCCTTACGAGCCCCGCGGTTTCTGGTGGTTCCGGTTCCACGGCGCGATCCCCAAGAACAAGCCCCGGCTGGCCAAGACCATCGGCCGCACCGTGGGAGAGCGACTCCTCACCGCCAACGACCTCGCTCAGCAACTCAGCGCCCCGGGCATGCGCGAGGCATTCGACGGGGCCGTGCATCATTTCGTGGCCGCCCTGCTCGACACCGAACGGGGCTCGCTCCGCGACGCGCTGCCTCCGGGTCTGCTCGAGGAGCTCGAGGGGGCAATCGACGGGATTGCCGGATCGGTCGGGGATGCCATGGCCTCCTACGCCGGTTCGGAGGCCTTTCGCGAGACCGCCGAACGGCTGTTGAGCAAGGCCCGCGACGAGTTCGCCGACCGGCCGGTCGGGGAGCTGCTCACGATCGCCCGCCAGACCGCCATCCGCGAGCGGGTGGAGCAGTGGGTCACCGATGCCGTGGCCTCCGACGAGCTCGACTCCACGATCCGGAGTTGGCTCCGCCAGCAGGTGGAACGGCTGCGAACCGATCGGACACCCCTGCTCGACCGCATGCCCAAGGATCTCGTCGCGGTGGTCGAGCGGGGGATGGCGGGATATCTGCCGGTGGCCCTCGACAGGCTGGCGGCCCTGCTCGCGGATCCCAGCGCCCGTGCCCGCATCCAGCGCGCGCTCCACGAGCTGTTCCAACGGTTCGTGCGAGAGCTCCTGCTCCACGAGCGCATCGTGGCGCGGCTCATGGTGACCGAGAAGACGATCGCGCGGCTCCTCGACAACTTCGAGCGCGAAGGCGTCGACCATCTGGCGGCCCTCTTGGACGAAGAGGAAATGCGCACCCAGATCGCCCGGAGCATTAATGATGCCGTGGTGAGCTTCCTGCGACGCCCACTGGCCGAACACCTCGAGCGTCTGGGCGAGGAGCGCTTGACAGGCATCGAGCACACGGCCGCGACGTATATCACGGCGGCACTCCGCGATCCCACCACGCGGCAGCATGCCATCGAACGGCTCGATCGGGCACTCCAGGCGGCGGAACAGCGAACGTGGGGGGAACTACTGCGTCACCTGCCGCCCGAGCGGGCAGCGGGGTGGCTAACCGAGGCCGCACGCACGCCTCGGCTCCGCGGCTGGGTGGCCGACGGTACCTCGGCGGCCCTACGGGCGCTGCTCGACCGACCCATAGGCCGCCTCGCCGAACGGCTCCCTGCCGGACAGGTGGATCGGATCGCGGCGGCGCTGGCACCAGCCATGTGGAGCTGGATCCAACAACAGGTGCCACAGGTCGTCGCCCGGCTGGACGTGCAAACGATGGTGGAACAGAAGGTGCTCGGGTTTTCTCTGAAGCGGATAGAGGAGATCGTCCGCGCCACGAGTCAGCGCGAGCTCGACGTGATCATTCGGCTGGGATATGTGCTGGGGGCGTTCGTGGGGGCCCTGGCGTACAGCGTCTCGCTGCTGGTCCCGTAGCCCGCCCTACCGCACCACCTCGATCAGCGGCGGCGCGTTCCAGCCCGACCACCCTTCCGGGGCATCGACGAGACGGACGCCGGGCCGGTCATCGATCGCGACCCGCTCGACGACACCCAGGCGACCGGGTCGCGCCCGAGCCTTCCACACTCGCGTGAGCAGCATCGCGAACCGGTCGGCAGCTCGCTCGTCGTCCCACACCGACCACCACACCAAGGCACGATCCCCATCGCCGGCGTCGTAGACGGCGTAGCGATCGCCGCCCCACGATAGCGCCCCTGCACGGCCCGTCGCCTCGCTGCCGGACAGCACGGTCAGCAGGAGGCGCGTCTCCAACTCCCCCAGCACGTCGGTATAGATAGGACGCACGCCATTGGCCAGCCGCAGCTCCACCGGCGCGTCACCGTTCCGGTAGCGATCGGGGTGCAGGATATGCTCCGTCGACTGCGGTAGCCGGGCGCCAAACGGCACCGTGTCCGGATACTCCTTCTGGAACCAACTCACGAAACGGGCTCCTTCCAGATACGGGAACACGATGCTCTCCTGAATGAGCAGGGGCGCGGAGCCGAACACGGGCATCTGCGCGTGTTGCCGCTTGAGCTGTTGCCGATAGCTGTCCCAGAACCCTGGAATCGTGCCGACGTCCCGATCGGGCATCAGCATGGCGATCGAGGCGAGCGTCGCCTGCCCCTCGAGGATCGCCTGGGCCGCGACGCGACGGTCGTTCGTCCGGTCCGACGCGAGCAGGGAGTCGAGCGGGAGGTACTGGCCTTGAAGCGCATGGACCAGTTCGTGCGCCAGGATCATCCGCAGCGTGATGGCGTCAGCCCCGGCCACCACATACAGCGCAGCCGAATCGGGATCGTAGTAGCCGACCACCTGCTCCGTATAGAGCGACAAGAGCAGCGAACGGAGATCGAGCGTATCCGGCAGCAGGCCGAACAGGCGGTAGCCAACCGCCATACCATCGAGCACCGGGGGTGGCATATCGCTGTCGAGCTTGGCAGCCAGGTAGGATCGCACTTGCTCGCTCGTTCGCACGGCAACCGTGGGGGACTGCATGAACGGCAGCCCGATCGCGCGCTCGACGTCGGACGCGAGCTCCCTGGCCATCTTGCGGACCTTCGCCTCGTCCTGCGCCTCGCTCCGCTCTCCGCAGGCGAGGAGGGCGATGCCAGCGACCACGAGCGTCACGCTGCGCGCGACCCGGCGAAGCCCCGACTGCTGGCACAGGCGCGATCGCGCAGTTCCACGATCCGTCACGCCACGTAGTGAATACGGCATCATTCCATCGACTGCGATCCGGAATCCCTCGAGGCCCGTCGCGGGCAACGCTCACGGACGGCCCGTCCGCCCGTGCCGGAATGAATAACCCCGAAGGCGGCCGAAGGTGCCGCCCTCGGGGCGCGTGCCGTCGGGGTCGCCGGGCTGGGCCCGGCGACCCACCGCTGCCGTCAAAGTCGAAAGATCATTACTGCTTCCTCAGTCGGATGCTCCCGTTTACCGTCTCGATCTGCAGCTCTCGGCCACCGTCACCGATGGTCCCGCTGATCTTCTTCGGCCCGAACCGCCCCTGCACCGTGACGGGGAAATCCGAGTCGAAGCTGCCGTTCACGGTACTCGCCGAGAGCGTCACCCCGACGCTGGATGGCAGCGTCACGGTGACCCCGCCATTGACCGTGTGCAGCTCCAGCGCACCACGCCAATCGCCACGTCCCATGACCACCTCGATCGACCCGTTGACCGTCCGGGCCTCGACGTAGCCAGCCGCCGCCACCTCCACGTCGCCGTTTACCGTCACCGCGTACACGTTGCCGTCGATCTCGCGCGCGTCGACGTCCCCGTTCACGGTCCGAGCGGCCAGGTTGACTCCGGCCGGCAACTGAACGGTGAACTCCACCTTGGTATCGTTGTCCCGGTTGTTCATCCTGCCGCCCGAACCCGGTCGGCACTCGTTGGGCTCCTTATCGCGGGCGTTCGGATACATCGCACAGATGGTGACACCGTCACCATGCTCCACGACCTCGAAGGTGACGTCGCCAGCATCTCCCTTGCGACCCTCTCGCTTGACCGCGAGCACTTCGACCTGCGGGCCCGCACCGCGCATCGCGTGGATGGGACCGTTGATGCCCTTGACCTCGATCGACTTGCCGCCGTCGATCCGGCCCTTCCATACGAAATCCGTGCCTTGCGGCACGTCGGCGGATGCGGTGGGTCCGCTGTGCAGGACACCGCCGCCAATCAGGCCAACCGCTACCAGAATCGGGAAGACTCTCATGCTTGCAACTCCTTCTTGGTGTGTCCGCGACCGAGTCTACGGCCGTCGGAGTCGTATGCTGCCATTGAATGAACTCAAATCCAAACGGGCGCCGCCGTCTCCCAACGTAATCGTGATCTGCCGGCCACCCCCACCCGCCTCCCGCAGCACCACGGGAAAGTCGCTCTCGAACGCGCCACCGAATGTCGACGCCGCGATCGTCGCGTTCGTCCCCGCCGGGACCTCGACCGCGACATCGCCGTTGTGCGTACTCAACTGGTAGCGGCCGCTCCGCTCCAGGGTCCCACCGTACGTGATGTCCCCGTTGACGGTCGAGGCCTCTACCGAGCCCGAGCGAACATCGCGCAACTCGATCCCTCCGTTCACCGATTCCACCGTGAGGGTCCCCGACACGCGGCTCGCCTCGACGCGTCCATTCGTCGAGCCGAGCTCCATCCGTCCTTCCGCGTCCCGGCAGGTCACCGTACCCTGCACCGACCGCGCGCTCACGAATCCTCGCCCGCCGACAAGCTGGATGTCCCCGTGCGTCGTTTCGATGGCCACCTCGCCGCGAACGCCGCTCACGTCCGCGCTGAGAAAGGTTCCCTGGATCACGAGGTTCATCGCACGCGGGACCGTGAACTGTACGTCGGTATGGCGCAGCCCGCCACGTTCCGGTGCGGACCGCACTTGCAGCGTGCCGTTGCTGAGCCGCACTTCGAGCCGCCCCGCCGGCGACGGGTGGCTGACGACACGCACCTCGTTCCGATCCCAGGTTCGCACCTCCACGTTGCCTCGCATCACGTCGACGTCGAGCCGCGTACCAGGCCGCACTGCCACGACCGTGTCGGCCTGCTGTGCGAGGAGCCCGAAGGTCACAGTCGCCAGGAGTGTCAACGTCATCGTTCACCGCCCTTCCCCATCGTGTGTGGTCGCACGGTCAGCTGGCGGCCGTCACGAGCGTGGCCGCCCGCTGGAGCAGATCGACCTTGCGTCGCAGCGTTCGTCCGAGATGCCCGTTGAGATAGCGACTCGCTGGATCCTGCTCCAGCGCCGTGCGGGCCTCGGCGATGGCCCGATCGATAATGGCCAGATTCTCCTCCAGCACGCGCACCGTGGCCGTATCCAGCCGATCGCCGTCCAGACGCAGCGCCGTCCCGAGCTCGGCGATGGTCGCGTCGTACGCCGCGAGCTCCGCGCTCACGGGCAGGGCAGCCACCGATGCGGCCGAATCCACGGCAACCACCGGAGGCCCGTTCCGAGTCACCGTGAGCCACACCGCACCGGCAGACAGGAGCATCAATGCCACGCCTGCCGCGGCCAACTGGGGTACCGAGAACGCAATCCGTCGGCGTGCCCGCCGCTGCGTCAGATCGGTCACCGACTCGCCCCCTGTGCCCAGACGCTGAGCGATGGCCGGCCACAGATCGACTGCGGGTGGCCGATCGGTCAACGCGCGAGCGCGGGCGACGACGGCCTCGAGCTGCCTCAGATCCGATCGGCATTGCTCGCACTCGCGCAGATGCGCCTCCACGGCCGACCGAGCGGCTGCGTCGAGCTCGTCGTCGAGGTACTCCGAGAGCCGGTCCGTCCACTGGTGCTTCATGGGCTAGCGTGCCTCCCCGAGGTACGCGCGCAGGGCCATCCTGGCCCGGTGCAACTGCGCCTTCGATGTCCCGGCGGTCACGCCGAGCATCGCGGCGATCTCTCGGTGCTTGAACCCCTCCACGTCATGCAGCATGAAGACCTCACGGGCGCCCGCCGGCAGCGTAGCGATGGCAGACTCGAAGTCCAGGCGGGTCTCGATATCCTCCTTCGGCCGGCCCGCCCGCTCCACGATGGGATCACCCTGGACCAGCCGCTGCTGTAAGCGCGCCGCTGTGGTCCGCGCCGCCAACATCACGTTGACCGCCAGTCGGTGGAGCCAGGTGCCGAACGCCGCGTCGCCGCGGAACGTTCCCAGCTTCTCCCACGCTCGAATGAAGGCGTCCTGCGTTGCATCATCTGCCTCCTCCGCACCCAGCATGCGTCTGGCCAAGGAGTGGATCCGGGCGACGTGACGCTGGTACAGCCGCTCGAACGCTTCCCGATCACCCGCGGCCGCCAGCCTGGCATCCGCCAGATCGTCGGGGTCCGCCGCAACCGACAGGCGACCGGTCACGGAGATTCCTCGGATCCGCCCTGCATGACGTTCACTGAATTGGATAGAGGGACGGTCCAAATGGTTGACACCGGCCAGCCAGAGGCAGGCTCACGACGGCCCGAAGGTCATCGTGACATACCAGCCGATGATCGCCTCGCCGAAGACGAAGGTCAGCGCCGCCGCTGCCGCCAGGAAGACACCGAACGGGACCAGACGCTTGCGGCCGATCGTGAGGGGGACGAACACGATCGTGCCGAGCAGTGCCCCACCGAAGATCGTGAGGAGGACGCCCTTCCACCCGACGAAGGCCCCCACCATCGCCATCATCTTGATGTCGCCCCCACCCATGGCCTCTTTGCGAAACACCTTTTCCCCAGCCCACGCCACCAGGAACAGCAGGCCAAACCCGACGGCTGCGCCAAGCGCGGCTTCGGTGAGTCCCGGCACGCCGTCTCGCAGGGAGAGTGCAAGCCCCAGCGGCAATCCCCCCAGGCTGAACTCGTCCGGAATGATGAGGTGGGAGGCATCGGTGACCGCAATCCCGATGAGGAGTGTGGCGAACACGGCGGCCGCCAGCGCGGTGAGGTCCAGCCCGTAGTGCCACACGGCGCCCGCCCAAACCACAGCCACGGCTGCCTCCACCAGCGGATACCGGATCGCGATCGGCTGCGCGCACCGTCGGCATCGACCCCACAGGAGCAGCCACGATACGATCGGTACGTTGTCGTACCACGCGATGGGCGTGCCGCATTTCGGGCAGCGGGAGCGGGGTCGCAATACCGACTGGTCGGCCGGAAGACGAACGATGCACACGTTGAGAAAGCTGCCGAACACCGCCCCGAACACGCCGGCCACGATGATCCAGAAGGTGTCAGTCTCCACGCGTCACCTCGTACAGCAGGATCCCCGCCGCGACCGCCACATTGAGCGACTCGACACCGCGAGCGAGGGGGATCGCCACCATTTGGTGGGCGAGCGATCGCACGGACTCGCGGACCCCCGACCCCTCATTGCCCACGATGACGGCCAGCGGCCCCGCCGCTCGAGCGCGCTGGAGCGCCTTTCCCTCCACACTGGCCACCCATAACATCACGCCGTGTGCCGTGACCCAGGCGGCAAACTCGCCGTCCGCCGCGCTCGTAAAGGGCAACCGGAACGTGGCCCCCATCGCGCCTCGCAACACCTTCGGATTCCAGGGATCGGCGGTCCCGGGCAGCAGAATGGCCCCTGGAGAACCGAGCGCAAAAGCGGTGCGCAGCAGCGTCCCCACGTTGCCGGGGTCCTGGACACCGTCGAGCACCAGCACGGGGTGTCGTAGGTCGGGGGCGATCTGGGACAGCGTCCAGGTGGGGGGATCGATCACCGCAACGATGCCCTGAGGCGTGTCCGTGTCCGCTAGCTTCGCCAGCTCTCGGTTGCCGACCTCCTCGATCGGCACCGCGTGCGACGCCAACCGCTCGATCAGCGTGGCGCCGCGGGCGGTGTCCCTGATGTCGGGCGACACCACGGCACCGCGGAACGGCACGCCTGCCGCCACCGCCTCTTCCACGAGGCGGACACCCTCGGCAATCGCCAGTCCCCTCCGCCTGCGGGCCTTGCGCCGTTGTAGATTGCGTATCTGCGATACGAGATTCGAGGCCATGGACTCCACCCTTGACCGATGGAATGTGACCGCCCCGCGGGGTTTCGCCAAGCAGGTGCACGCGAACGCGCTGGGCCGATGAAGATCGCGCTCACCATTGCGGGGTCCGATTCCGGGGGCGGTGCGGGCATCCAGGCCGACCTCAAGACCTTTCACCAGTTTGGCGTGTTCGGCACCAGCGTGCTGGTGGCCGTGACGGCCCAGAACACGCGCGGCGTGCGCGGGGTCCACGCGATCCCCATCGAGCTAGTGCGGCAGCAGATCGAAGCCGTCGCCACGGACCTCCCCCCACAGGCCGTCAAGACGGGCATGCTCGCGACCGCGGAGCTCGTGGCGGGGGTGGCCGAAGCCATCGCCCGGTACGGGTTCGTGAACTACGTGCTCGATCCGGTGATGGTGGCGACGTCCGGCGACCGCCTCCTCACCGCCGACGCGGAGCAGTCGGTAGGCCGCCATCTCGTGCCGTTGGCTACCCTCGTCACACCCAATCTCGACGAGGCACGGATCCTGGTTGGCCGGGACGTCGACACCGTCGACGCCATGGAGGCGGCGGGCAGCGCCCTGGTCGAGATGGGTGCGCGGGCGGCGTTGATCAAGGGCGGACATGCCGCCGGCGATGTGGTGGTGGACGTGCTGGTAATCGGCGACGTCGCAACACATTTCGAGCGACCCCGGATCGACACATCGTCGACGCACGGCACCGGCTGCACGCTCTCCTCCGCAGTCGCCGCGGGACTGGCGCTGGGTCGCCCGCTGCGGGCCGCTGTGCGCGATGCGCTCGGTTTTGTGCATCGGGCGATCGCCGAAGCGCCAGGTCTGGGAAGCGGGCACGGCCCGTTGAACCACTTCGTGCCGGCGCCGGAGATCACATGACCGACCGGCAGCCCTCCTCTCGCGGCGCGCGGTCCGGTCCCCCGCAGCGCGAGCGCGACATCTTCTGCAACCGAACGCTCAACCTCCGGGCGATCCGTGCCATCGGCTACGACATGGACTACACCCTCGTGCACTACCGGATCGAGGAGTGGGAGCGCCGGGCGTACGCCTACTTGCGGCAGAAGCTGGATGCGCTGGGATGGCCGGTCGACGCGCTCGAGTTCGACCCGCAGCTAGTGGTGCGCGGGCTGATTCTCGACCTCGAGGCTGGCAACATCCTGAAGGTGAACCGCTTCGGTTACGTGAAGCGGGCCTATCACGGGACGCACGAGATGCCGTTCGACGACCATCGCGCCCTCTACAGCCGGCAGCTCGTGGACCTGCACGAGAAGCGATACGTCTTTCTCAACACGCTGTTTTCGCTGTCGGAAGCCTGCATGTACGCGCAACTCGTCGATCGTCTCGACGGTGGCGACGTGCCTGGGGTGGTGGGCTACGCCGATCTCTACCGGGCCGTCCGGACCTCGATCGACGAAGCCCACATGGAAGGGCAGCTCAAGGCGGAGATCATGGCCGATCCGGACCGATTCGTGGATCGCGACCCGGACATCCCGCTCACGCTGCTTGACCAACGACATGCGGGCAAGAAGCTCATGGTCATCACCAACTCCGAGTGGGAGTACACGCGGGCGATGCTGAGTTATGCCTTCGACCCGTTTCTCCCCGAGGGGATCGGCTGGCGAAACCTGTTCGATCTCGTCATCGTATCGGCGCGAAAGCCGTCCTTCTTCGCCGAACGGAGTCCCGTGTTCGAGATCGCGACCGACGACGGGCTCGTACGACCCTCCCCGATGGGGATCAAGAAGGACGGGGTGTATCTGGGCGGTAATGCGCGAGCAGTGGAAGACTACCTCGGCGTTTCGGGAGACGAGATCCTCTACGTCGGCGATCACATGTACACTGATGTCCATGTGTCGAAGAGCGTATTGCGGTGGCGAACGGCGCTCATTGTGCGCGAACTCGACGCGGATGTAGCGGCCGAAATGGCGTTCGTAGAGCGGCAGCGAAAGCTGACACGACTGATGCGCCGCAAAGCCCACCTAGAGCTGCAGCACGCCCGGACGCGGCTCCAGATTCAGCAGCGGCGCGGCAAATACGGGCCGCAACCCAAGGACTCCGTCAAGGCGCTGGAGCGGCGACTCGATCACCTGTGGAAGCAGCTCCAGGCGATGGACGAAGAGATCGCGCCGCTGGCGCGCGCAGCCACAGGGTTGAGCAATCAGCGATGGGGCTTGCTCATGCGGGCAGGCAACGACAAGAGCCACCTGGCGCGGCAGATCGAGCGCTACGCCGACGTCTACACGTCACGCGTGTCCAACTTCCTCTACCACACGCCGTTCATGTACTTCCGCGCGCCTCGCGGAAGCCTCCCACACGATCCTGAGATCGAGCTGACCCCCTAAATGACGCGGGCCTCGGCGACTGGCTCGCGCATCGGCAACTACGGGAGCGGGCCTCCCACGACCCGCTTCACGCGGGTCCCACGTGAGAGCGTGGTGTTCGTCTGGACACCGTTGATCAGTGCGATCGTCTCGACCGGCGCCTGCGATGGGTAGCGCTGGTGGAACTGCTCGATCGTCATCGCGCGATCGAGTCGAACGATCGAGAGCCGCAGCGGCTGCACTGCGAGCGCCGTGGCGTCGGTCAGGATCCCGAAGCTCCCGTGCGACTGCCCGAACAGCCGCTCGTAGGTGCTCCACCGCGACTCCGGTGTGAAGCCGAGGAGTTGGTAGACGTTCCCGTCATACTCGATGAAGGTGCCCAGCCCACGAAGTGTGCCTTGCTCGGTCGTCGCCCGGAACGCCACACGTGCCGCGGTCAAACCGTTGACTGCCGTCAGTTGCGCCGAGGTGCCCTGCACGCCTTGCTGCGCGAGGAACGCGTCAGCGGCCGCTGGCGCCGACGGGGCGTCGGCGAGCGTGAGCTGAACGATCGCATCCTCGTTGGGGCTCTGTCCGGCCACCGCGGTCTTCAGGTTGACCGTCTTCCAACCCCGCGGGAACTCGAGTTGGAACCGAAAGTCGGGATGAAGGAAAAGCTGCTCGCGGAAGAAGCCTTCACGCGGGTTTGCCCCGAACACCATACCGTCGAGGCGCCGCAAGTAGTCGTCCCGACCGATGGTTCCCCCACTCGCTCCCATCTCGACAATGCGGTCCTTGATGGTCTGTTCGCGGTTCTCGGGATCCGGGTGCGTCGACAGCCAGGTCGGAAGCCGATCGCCGCCGCTGGCGGTGCTGACCCGTCCCAGCATGGCATAGACGTGCGGCATCTCGTTGGCATCCCAGTTGCCTCGGACCATGTACCGCAGTCCCAAGAGATCGGCCTCGGTCTCGTCATCCCGACTGAACTTGAGAAACAGGACCTGGAGCCCGGCCCCACCCACCCCAACGATCAGATCCGAGGCACGGGGCAACAGGATCGCCCCAGCGACGAGCCCTACCTGCGCGAGTTGCTGCTGGGTCATTTGCTGGGCGGAGTGGCGGGCGGTGACGTGTCCGATCTCGTGTCCCAGTACCGACACGAGTTCCGCCTCGGAGTTGAAGTAGGCCATGATGCCCCGCGTCACGTAGATGAACCCGCCGGGCAGCGCGAACGCGTTGATGATGGGATCGTCGACGACACGGAAGGTCCACGGGAGATCGGGCCGCTCCGACTTGGCCGCGAGCGTCGCGCCGAGCTGCCCGACGTACGCCTGCAGACCGTCGTCCGGGTATAGGCCGTACTGCGCGATGACAGATCCGTCGGCCTGTCGACCCATTTGAATCTCCTGCCCCTCGCTCACCAACATGATCTGCCGGGCGCCAGTCGCGGGGTTCACGGCACAGCCGGCCAGCAGGATGACGGCTGCGAGCGGCAGGAAACGAAACACGCTAATCGAGGCTCTCATGATACCGATGACTCCGGGTCGGGCGGGTGGCGCACTCGGACCAGTGGAACGATCTCCGAGAAACATGGCAACGAGTGGTGGGGCGGGTAAAGGCTTCGGGATGATCGCGGTACGTCAAGCCGCGGCGAGTCCCCCAACGACACCGCGAACGAGGCGTTCGAGATCGCCTGCGAGGTGCCTGCCCGCCTGCAGGACCTCCTCGTGAGACAAGCGGTCCGACGTCATGCCGGCGCCCGGATTGGTGATGCTCGAGATGCCGAGGACCCGAACGCCGCGGGCTCGGGCCACCAGCACTTCCGGTACGGTCGACATGCCCACGGCGTCCGCTCCCACGCGCTGGAGCATGCGGATCTCGGCCGGGGTCTCATAGCTGGGTCCCAGCACCGCGGCGTACACGCCTTCCTCGAGCGCGATGCCGTTCTCCAGCGCCACCTTCCTAGCGAGGTCCCGCAGACCCCGGTCGTACGGCGTCGACATGTCGGGAAACCGCTCTTCACCGGATTGAACGCCACCGAGGAGCGGATTGCGCCACATGAGGTTCAAGTGGTCGGCAATGAGCATCAGGAGCGGAGGCCGAAAGGTGGACCGGAGCCCGCCGGCCGCGTTGGTGACGATCAAGGTCTCGATACCGAGATGGGCGAAGACCCGAACAGGGAGCGCCACCGCGTCGGGCGCGTGCCCCTCATACAAGTGGAAGCGCCCGCTCTGCAGGATCGTGGGAACACCCTCGAGCATGCCGGCGATGAGCTCGCCGGCGTGTCCGTGCACGGTAGTCTCTGGGAAGCCCGGGATCTCGCCATACGGGACGCGGAGTGGTGACGGGACGGCCCCGGCGAGGGCACCCAGCCCCGACCCGAGGACGATCGCCACCCGCGGCTCGAGCCCGGCGAGGGCGCGCCGCACCACGTCCACCACCACCGTCACATCCGTCATGGTGCACTTCCCGCCTGTCTCTGACGCTGCACCCTGCATGCTGCACGCTGCACGGCTATTCCCGCAGCCCGTTGCCGCCGGGCGTACCGCACCCTCACACCAACATCCCGGCTAGGCTTGCCGACATGAAGGCCGCGAGGTTGCCCCCGATCATCGCCCGGAGCCCCAGTCGCGACAGATCGCTCCGGCGCTCCGGCGCAATGCCTCCAATGCCGCCGATCTGAATCGCGATCGATGAGAAGTTCGCGAAGCCGAGGAGCGCGTAGGTGGCAATGATCGCACCACGCGGTGACAGGCCCACACCACCGTCCAGCGTCCCGGCCAGCTGGAGATACGCCACGAACTCGTTCACCACGGTCTTGACACCGATGAGGGACCCCACCGTGCCGGCATCCCCCCACGGTACGCCCATCAGCCACGCGAGCGGCGCGAGGACCCACCCAAAGATGCGCTGCAGCGAAAGATCGACGAGACCGACGAGATTCCCCAGCGCGCCGACGCCGAAGTCGATGAGGTGGATCAGGGCGATGAACGCCAGGAGCATGGCGCCGACGTTGAGCGCGAGCTGGAGTCCCTGCGCCGCCCCACTTGCTGCCGCGTCGATCACGTTGGCATCCTGCTTCGCGATCTCGAGCTTGACGGAGCCCTTCGTGACCGGCGTGGCCAGCTCCGGCACCAACACTTTCGAGATCAACAGCGCGGCGGGCGCGTTCATTACGCTGGCCGTGAGCAGATGGCCGGCGATGTCGGGGAAATAGGGCGACAACATGCCGACGTAGGCCGCCATGACGCCACCGGCGATCGTGGCGAACCCGCCCACCATGACCGTGTTGAGCTCCGAGGCGGTCATGGTGCCAACGAACGGCTTGATCAGCAGTGGCGACTCGGTTTGGCCGACGAAGATGTTGCCTGCAACCGACAGGGTCTCGGCTCCCGAGGTCCCCATGGTGCGCTGCATGACCCACGCAATCGCCCGCACGATCCGCTGCATGAGACCGAGGTGGTACAGCACCGACATCAGTGACGAGAAGAAGATGATGGTAGGGAGCACGAGGAACGCGAACGAGGCGCCGGTGTTGGCCCACATCTCCGCGATCTCGAGCGGCGAGCTCTCCGGCGGCACCCGGGTCGCCGCGCCCACTGGCACGTTGTTGTAGACCAGATTCCCGAAGATGAAGGCCGCGCCGTCGCGGGTGAAGCCAAGCAGCTTGATGAACACCTGATTCGCGCCGCTGAAGAGCGCCTTCCCCACGCCGGTCTTGAGCACCAGGAAGCCGAATGTCGCCTGCAGCGCGACGCCGATCCCCACGATGCGCCAGTTCACCTTGCGTCGGTCAGTGGAGATGGTCCAGGCGATGGCGACCATGGTGGCCATCCCGACGAGCCCCATGAGGCGCCCGGTGAGTGGCGTGTCGAGGCCTTCCCGTGCCTGGGCGAGCTGCTCGGCGGCCGTCTGGACCAGGAGCATGGCGTTCATCGCACCTCTCGGAGCTCTCGCTCGATCTGCGCCACGAGGGCGGCTTTCTCGGTATCTGGCATAAACGCGCTGCGGAACCCGTTGAGGATCACGGTCTCGAGCTCTGCCCGGGTCAGGCCGAGCGCCTGGTGCGCCAGCCAGTACTCCTGGCTCAGCGTCGTCCGGTCCATGAGACGGCTGTCGGTGTTCAGCGTCACGACGCCGCCCTGGTCGAGGTAGCGTCGGGCGGGGTGCTCACCGATCTCGAGCACGGTGTGGGTGTGCACATTCGAGGTCAGGCACACCTCGAGCGGTACGCCCTGCGACAGGACTTCGTCTTCGAGATCCGGGTCCTCGAACAGCCGCGTGCCGTGACCGATCCGCTGGGCACCGCACACGTGCAAGGCATCCCGGATCGATTCGGGCCCGTCGCCTTCCCCCGCGTGGCAGGTACACGCCAGTCCGTGGCCGCGCGCATACTCGAAGGCGGCCACGTGATCGGCCGCCGGATGACCGAACTCCGATCCGGCGAGGTCGAACGCGACCACCCCGTCGGTCCGGTAGTCCACCGCCATCCGCGCGAGAGCCTCCGAGATCTTGGGAGCGAGCGTCCGGAGGCCGCAGACGATGACGCGGACGATCGTGCCGGTCTCCCGCTCACCCCGTTGGAAGCCCTCGAGCGGGGCCTCGACCGCCTGGACGAGCGACATGTCCGAATCGTGGAGAGCCGGACAGTAGCGCACCTCCACGTAGCGGATGTTGTCCGCGGCCGCGTCCTGCACGAACTCGTAGGCGATCCGCTCGAGAGCGGCCGGGGTTTGCATCACGGAGATGGTAATGGTGTAGCGCTCGAGGTATTCCTCGAGGCTCTGCGCGTGGCGCACGAACAGGGCGTCGGCAAGGCCGGCGGCGTCGGTGGCCGGCAGCCGCACCCCCTGCTCCCGAGCCAGGTCCAGCATCGTCTGTGGTCGCAGACACCCGTCGAGGTGGACGTGGAGCTCGGCCTTCGGAAACCGGCGCACCAGATCCTGGCTGAGCGTCACGCGCCGGTATGTCCGAAGATGGATTGCATCCTGATCTGTGCCGTCATGAAGTCCCGCAATCTGACGGGGGGGTGGGTCGAACGCAATCACGGCCCGCGGTGGGGCGGGCCGTGACGTTTTGCCTCTCACTCCAGCCCCATGACGATCACGTTCTGGGCGATGGTGGTGGCCAGCGGTCCGGTGGTCGCTAGCCACCCCCGTCTCAGGTCCGCCCGCCCGGCTCTCGGTCCCGTAGCTCAGAAGTGCAGATAGGCCTGCACCTTCAGCGATGTCTCCGTATCTCCCGTACCGGGTGACCAGACATCGAGGTTCACGCCGATCTTGTTGCGGCCCGCAAAATACACCACCAAGCCGGGTGTGAAGAGCCACCCGTCGTCGTCGGCCAGATCGGTATCGGGATCGCCCCAGCTCACCCGGCCCACTGGCTCGACATGCGAGATGAACGGGTTCTCCGCCACCGGAATCTTGTAGGTGACGATGCTCTGCGCCGACCGGAATCTGCTTGGACCGCCGGACAGGAGGTCGCGCCAGTTGTCACCCGTCACCACCCCCGCTTGCACGTGGAGGCCTTCGCTGTAGTTCCCGATCTCGACGTCCCCGCCGAACCCAACCGCATACTCGTCACCGGTGGTCGGATCCACGTAGTCGTGGGCACCGACATGGGCGGCGACCGTGACGTCCTTCGTCGGCATGAAGCCCACCCGACCCGTAAGCGACTTGGACCCGTTCTCGTCGACAACGTTCTGCCCCGTACCGTTCGTGACTGACACGGCGTACGAGACCCGGCCGAACCCGACCTCACCGTCCACCAGCAGGCCGATGTCGCGATCGGCGAACTGCAGCTTCTCCGTCAGTCGGCTGAACGTGCACGCGCCGCCGGGTCCCGTACAGGCATCCACGCCGCGGATGCCGCCCGCGCGCTCGACCACGAGGATCTGGGTCGAGCTGGTCAGCTCGAACACGTCAAACGGCCGCTTGAACTGTCCCACCGTGATCCGAAACGCGGGATCGAATGACAAGCGGATGTAGGCGTCCTTGAGCGAGATCTCGCCCTCGCCGACGTCCGGCTGGATCTTGCCGCTCACGAAGTCGTTGATCTTCAGCTCCGCCGTGATGCGGGCTCGGCGGATCAGGTACTCCGACGAGCGCTCACCGCTCACGGACGTCGTATTGAACTGAGCATGCATGCGTCCGGTGATCGTGAGCTCCATCGCCTTGGACTTGAGCTCCACCTGTGCCGCGGCAGGACGGGCACCCGCCCATAGGACCATCGCCAGGCCAGCGATCCCGGCAGATCGGGCAAGTCTGCGCCACATTGCGTCTTCCCTCTGGGTTGATTGCGCTTTCACTCGGAAGTCGATGATCCGACTCACCCACCCCGGCGTCCCGGTCAGTACCATCGATCCCCACTGAAATCGCGGAACTGCACCCGAGGGCGCGGCCGGTGTTGCCGGAGCAGCTCGGGCTTCGCAAACGCCTTGATCAGCGCCGCCCCAGCCACGAAGCCTCCAAGGTGGGCGAGGAACGCCACTCCACCCGATCCGGCGTCGGCCAATTGCGGGACGCTCCCCACCAGCTGGAGCAACGCCCAATAGAGGAGCATCAAGTACGCGGGGACCTTCACCGTGGTGACGAAGAACCCCAGGAACACGAGGAGCTGGACCCGTACCCGAGGGTACAGCACCAAATAGGCTCCCATCACGCCGCTAATCGCCCCCGACGCCCCGACCATGGGGATGCGTGAGCTCGGCTGGGGAAGTATTTGCGCGAGCGCTGCCGCCACCCCGCAGATCAGGTAGAAGGCGAGGAAGCGACCATGACCCATGGCATCTTCCACGTTGTTCCCGAACACCCAGAGAAACCACAGGTTGCCGATCAGGTGGAACCAGCCGCCATGGAGAAACATCGAGCTGAGCACGGTGAGCCAGCTCCCGTCGCCACTGAGCCGGCACACCATGCCGCCACCCATCGGGATCTGCGTCCCGGGAGTGGCCCGGCCCAGCACCTCGGCCGGGATCAGGCCCAATTCACAGACCGACCCGGCCAGAGTCTCCGGCGACCCCGCCCCCTGCACGGCAAACCAGACCAGCCCCGTCACGACAATCAGACCAAGTGTGATGACCGGTGTCAGGACAGTCGGGTTTTCATCCCGGATGGGAATCACGGCCGTACCCCAGGGTCAACCGCGCAAAATACTGTAAATATTATAGTTATGAGATCCACCCGCGCAGGGATTCTACTGCCTATTTGGCAGAGATTGTTGGTACACGGCTTGCTTCGGCAACCATCTGCGCGCGATGCGCATCCTGATCCTTGCGACGAGGTGAGAATCCAATGGCTGAAAAGGTAATAGGGATCGATCTCGGCACCACGAACTCGGTGGTGGCGGTGATGGAAGGCGGCGACCCGGTCGTTATCCCCAACTCGGAGGGCGGGCGGACCACGCCCTCGGTGGTCGCCTTCACCAAGGACGGGGAGCGCCTCGTCGGACAGGTCGCCAAGCGTCAGGCGATCACTAACCCCCAGAACACGATCTTCTCCATCAAGCGGTTCATGGGCCGCCGGATGGGTGAGGTGAAGACGGAGATGGCGGAGGTGCCCTACAAGGTGGTCTCCAACCAGAACGATCTGGTGGCCGTGGAGATCGGCGACAAGCGGTATACGCCGCCCGAGATCTCGGCCATGATCCTCCAGAAGATGCGGCAGACGGCTGAGGACTACCTGGGCCATCCGGTCAAGAAGGCCGTCGTCACCGTTCCCGCCTACTTCAACGACTCGCAGCGGCAGGCCACCAAGGACGCGGGCAAGATTGCCGGGTTGGAGGTGCTGCGGATCATCAACGAGCCGACTGCCGCGGCGCTGGCCTACGGCCTCGAGCGCAAGAAGGAGGAGAAGATCGCCGTCTTCGACCTCGGGGGTGGGACATACGATATCTCGGTCCTCGAGCTGGCCGAGGGTGTGTTCGAGGTGAAGGCGACCAACGGGGACACGCACCTGGGCGGCGACGACTTCGACCAGCGCGTCATCGAATGGCTGGTGGGGGAGTTCAAGAAGGATCAGGGCATCGACCTGTCGAGCGATCCGATGGCACTCCAGCGTCTCAAGGAGGCCGCCGAGAAGGCCAAGATGGAGCTGTCGTCCCGGCCGCAGACGGACATCAACCTGCCGTTCATCACGGCGGATCAGTCGGGGCCGAAGCATCTCAACCTTTCACTAACCCGGGCCAAGTTCGAGCAGCTGGTGGATGACCTCTTCCAGCGCACGATGCCGCCCATGGAGAAGGCCTTGGCCGACGCCGGGCTCAAGCCGTCGGAGATCGATGAAGTCATCCTGGTGGGTGGCTCGACCCGCATCCCGAAGGTGCAGGACATCGTCAAGGAATTCTTCGGCAAAGACCCGCACAAGGGCGTGAACCCCGACGAGGTCGTGGCGATCGGGGCCGCCATTCAGGGCGGCGTGCTGGCGGGCGAAGTCAAGGACGTGCTCCTGCTCGACGTCACGCCGCTGTCACTCGGGATCGAGACCCTGGGCGGCGTCACCACCGTACTGATCCCGCGGAACACTACTATCCCTACCAAGAAGTCGGAGGTGTTCTCGACGGCCGAGGACAACCAGACGACGGTGGAGATCCACGTGCTCCAGGGGGAGCGCGAAATGGCAATCAACAACCGGACGATTGGGCGGTTCCAATTGACCGGTATTCCACCCGCGCCCCGGGGCATGCCACAGGTCGAGGTCACGTTCGACATCGACGCCAACGGCATCCTGCACGTCCAGGCCAAGGACAAGGCCACCGGCAAGGAGCAGAAGATCCGCATCGAGGCGTCGAGCGGGCTGTCGGACTCGGAGGTCGAGCGGATGGTGCAGGACGCGCAGCAGCACGCCTCGGAGGACAAAGGGCGGCGCGAGGAAATCGATCAGCGCAACCGCCTCGACTCGCTCGTGTACCAGATCGAGAAGGATTCGAAGGACTGGGTCGATCGCCTCGATCAGTCCAACAAGGACCGCCTGGACGCCGCGATCGACAAGGCCAAGCAGGCCCTGCGATCGGGGGCCGCGGAGGAGATCAAGACCGCGCTCGAGGAGCTATCGCAGGCCTATTCGGCCGCCGGCGCCTCAATGTACCAGGCCGCCGAGGCCGCGCAGGCCGAATCGGCGCCTGCGGACGAGGCGGCGGGCGAGGAGACGGGTGGAGCGCAAGAGGAGGTCGTGGAAGCCGACTACGAGATCGTGGACGATTCGAAGTCCTGATCGCGCAGAGCGGTTCCGGTGGGGGCGGGCGAAACACCCGCCCCCATCCGGGGTCTCATGAGAAGCACAACACAACGAAGACCGAGCTACAACAATTAGACCCAAGAGAGCTGACGGTATGTCCCGCACGAGAGAATGGATCAAGTTCGGAACCCTGATCGGGGTCACGCTTGCGTTGGCCGTGGTTTTCATATCGCTCATCGACGCACCGACCAGATCGCTGGCGCAGCAACCGGCAATCCAGCCGACCGCGAACCGACCGGCGCCCGTCCAGGCGCCCCAACCCGTGATCGATCTCGGGAACGCGTTCGCCAGCGTTGCGGAGGTGGTGCGGCCGGCCGTCGTCTATATCCAGTCCCAGCAACGGGTGGAGGCACGGGCGCCGCAGCAGCAGCACCCCGAACTGCCGGCCCCGTTCGACCGGTTCTTCATCGACCCGCGTGAG
>JBDHEI010000024.1:0-55614 GCA_039591075.1 Gemmatimonadota bacterium | reverse complement strand
CTGCATATCATCCATGCGTGCCACGGGCACCTCGTCGGGAGGCCAGATCCCGGCGTTTGAGACAAAGACGTCGAGCTTGCCAAGGGCAGACAGTGTTTCCTGAACCACTCGGTTACAGTCGTCGGGCCTGGAAACATCGGCCTGGATGGCGACCCACCGCCGTCCCGCAGCGGCAGTCGCGTCACCCACCTTCTCCGCCTCCTCAGCACGGTTCCGATACGTGAATGCCACGTCCGCCCCCGCCTCGGCGAGGAGCTTCACGGTGGCCGCGCCGATACCCCGCGACCCACCTGTGACGAGCGCGACTTTGTCGGACAGATCGATCAATGACACGGGATTGTCCTTGCTCTAGGAGATCCTAGATACCAACGATCCGTAACCCTTGGGTTGGGGCCGAGCCACAGTCTGGGAAGCCCAGTGCGCATCTCACCGCCTGCTCGTCATCATCCTCCTCACAAAGTCCCCCACCCTACTCCCTACACGAACGACGCCGACTTCGATCAGATCACGGTCCTCGATCACTGCCCCGGGGTTTTCGGCGGCCAGGAGCTTCGCCGCGTGTTGGTGACCGCGTTCCGTAAGGAACCGGACTGCCGCGCCCAGCGTCCTATTGACGCTTCCATGATTGTCCGCCGCAACAACGTCCGCCAGCCCCGCTCTCAGCAGGGCACGCGCTTGGTGACCTCGGAGGTTGTTCCGCGTGAGGGTGATCGCGTCCAGTTGGAACTTGGCACCGGTGGCGCGCCAGGTCGCGAGGTCGTGAACGGTGCAGCGCAGGTACCGTTCCGGGTGCGCCACGAGAGGCACGACTCCCGACGCAGCAATCGCGGACAGCCGTTCTGACACGCCGCCGGGCGACACCACCAGGGGGAACTCAATGAGCACGTACCTCGACTCGGCCAGCGCGTACCGACGATCGTCGAGTGCTCGGTCAGACAGCGGCTCATCGAGCATGATCTCGAAGCCCAGGTGGAGCTCCGGAGACCGTCGCAGGGCAGCCTTGAGCCCCTCGAACACTTCGGCCCGCTGCTCTAACACGTCGGCTCCGTGATGGTTGATGTCGCTGGCTGTGACGTGGGGCGTTAGCACCACCGCCTCCACCCCCTCTTCTACGAACGCCTCCAGTACGGCGACGGACTGCTCGCCGCTACGCGAGCCGTCGTCGACGCCCGGCAGAAGGTGGGAGTGGAGGTCGATCACGAGCTTCCAGATGCGCGGGGCGCGGGGTGCGGAGCGCGGGGCGCGCTCAAGGCATCCCTCCATCGTCCAGCTCGAACTCCGCCTCGACGGCAAGCGTCATGAGTGCGTCGGCAGCGAGGAGGGTGAGCGCGCTCGAGTCAGTGGCGGGAACGGGGGAGGCCTCGCGTAAGAGGGATTCGGCGGCGGCGCGCAAGAGCACGTGCAGGGTGCAGGGTTCCGGGTGCAGGGTCCTGGCTTCTGACCCCGGCACACTGCCTTCTGCACTCTGTGGGATCCCGGTGGCCGCCAGAATCCGCTGTCTCAGGCTCCCCGGCGCGTCCTCGAGGCGCTCCGCGAGCCAGCGTTCGAGGTCGGTCAGCTGGGCCTCGCAGCGAGCAGTTCGGAGACGAGTTTCCGCGTCGCCTCCCGGGCCGCACCGAGCTTTGAGACGTCACCTACCCCGGCCGAGGCGAAGTGTGGTCGGCCGCCGCCCCTGCCGCCGCTCACGGCCGCGATGCGGCTCACGATGTCGCCGGCCTTGATGCCTCGGGAGATCAAGTCGTCAGTAACACCCACATGGATCCCTGCGCGTTCGCCGCCAGCGAACAGCACCTGGATCGCGTTCTTGTGCTGCTCCCGGAATGAGTCCATGAGCAGACCGATCTGTCCACGGTCGCTCACGGGTGATTCATCGATTAGAAGCACAGTGTCACCAATCCGGTGCTCCTCGGCCCCTGCGCCCCGCGTCCCGCGTCCCTCCCGAAGCAACTCCTCGACCTTCTTCTCGAGACGTTTCTTCTCCTCGAGCAGGGACTCGATCCTGCGCGCTATGTGCTCCGGGTTGGTCCGGAGCGTTCCGGCAGCCTCGTCGATCCGCTCGCCCAGGCTCTTCACGTGCGTGTAGGCAACCGGGCCGGTGATGGCCTCGATGCGGCGCACACCAGCGGCCACACCCGTCTCGCCAGCGAAGTGAAACAGGCCAATTTGGCCCGTAGAGCGGACGTGCGTGCCGCCGCACAACTCCATCGAGACGTCTTGCATGTCAACGACGCGCACGACGTCGCCGTATTTGTCGCCGAAGAACGCGATGGCGCCGCGGGCAATCGCCTCCTTGTACGGCATCTGGTGGGTCTCAACCGCGACGTTGTCCCAGATGTGCTCGTTGACTTCCTCCTCGATCGTGTCCAGCTCCTCGGGGCGCACCGGATCATGATGGGAGAAGTCGAACCGCAGGCGGTCAGGAGCAACGACGGAGCCGGCTTGGCGTACGTGGACACCCAACACTGTGCGGAGCGCTGCGTGCACCAGGTGCGTCGCCGAGTGGTTGCGCTCGATGTTGCGTCGCCGTTCGTCGGCGACCACGGCCTCGACGGGTGTGGGCTCGAACGGACCCTGATACGGTCCGACCACGACCTGCTTCCCCTCGAGCTTGACCACGTCCTCGACCGGCAACGTCCAGCCCTCTCCCCTGACCACCCCCGTATCGCTCACCTGCCCGCCAGACTCGGAGTAGAACGGGTTATCGCGGAGAATCAGCTCGAGACGATCGGCCCCTTTCCTGTACGCCAAGATGTCCGTCTCGGCGCGCGTGCTCTCGTAGCCGACGAATTTCTGTCGCTTGCGCGGGATCACCCGCACAAACTTCCCCCCACCCGAGCGCGGGACGCGGTGCGCGGTGCGCGGTGCCCGGCGTCCCGCGTCTCGCGCCTCGCGGCCCACAACGACCGTCCTGCTCCGTTTCCGCTGCTCCTCGAGAGCCTCCTCAAACCCTTCCTGATCCACCTTCCATCCGCGCTCCGCGGCGATGAGCTGCGTCAGGTCAATCGGGAATCCATACGTGTCGTACAGCTTGAAGGCCTCTGATCCCGGGATCGTTGTCTGCGCGCCGGTCGTCAGGTCGTTAAGTCGCGCCAGCCCGCCGTCGATCGTTTCAAGGAACCGCTCCTCTTCGGCTCGCGTCACCGTCTCGATGTGATCCTGCTTGTCGCGCAGCTCCGGGTAGCTGTCGCCGAGGGATTCCACAACCACATGGGCCAAGTGGGTCAGCACGGGTTCCGACTGCCCGAGCAGATAGGTATGGCGGACAGCCCGTCGGAGAATGCGACGCAGGACATATCCTCGACCGTCGCTACTCGGGTACACCCCATCGGCGAGGAGAAAACTCACGGCCCGCGCATGATCCGCGAGCACCCGAAAGCCGATGCCCTTAGGTCCTGCGTCGTATCTCTTGCCGATGATCTCCTCCGCCCGTCGGATGATCGGCATGAAGAGATCGGTGTCGTAGTCCGACTCGACCCCCTGCATTACGGCCGCGATCCGCTCGAGTCCCGCCCCTGTGTCGACCGATGGAGCAGGAAGCGGAGATCGGGAACCGTCGGCTGCCTGATCGAACTGCATGAAGACGAGGTTCCAGATCTCGAAGAGATCGTCGCTCTCAGCCAGTTCCCCGAACTCCGAGAGGGTGGGTGCGCGGGGCGCGAGGCGCGGGGCACGGTTGGTATTCCCGCGTGCCGCGTGCCCCGCCCCACGCAAATCCACATACATCTCCGAGCACGGTCCGCACGGGCCCGTGTCGCCCATCTGCCAGAAGTTGTCCCTGTCACCGAGTCCGTAGATCCGCTCATCCGCGATGCCCGCGACGTCGCGCCAGAGCTTGCGAGCCTCGTCGTCTGTGTGGTGAACACTGACGAAGATCCGGTCGGGATCGATGCCCAGATACTGCTTGCTCGTCACCCACTCCCAAGCGTACTCGATCGCATCCTTCTTGAAGTAGTCACCGAACGAGAAGTTGCCGAGCATCTCGAAGAAGGTGTGGTGTCGGGCGGTGAGCCCCACCTGTTCGAGATCGTTGTGCTTCCCACCGGCACGCACGCACTTCTGCGCCGTCACGGCACGCCGATACTCACGGTGCTCCATCCCCTGGAACACGCGCTTGAACTGGACCATACCGGCATTGGTGAACAGGAGGGTTGGGTCGCCAGCTGGCACGAGCGACGACGACGGCACCTGGGTGTGTCCCCGGTCCCCGAAGAAGGTCGAAAATGACTGGCGAATGTCGTTCGAACGCATGGCGCTAAAACTAATAGCACGAACCCCGGGCTGAAGCCCCGCGTCGGGACGCGCAGGGCGCTTGCTTTCTTCCCCAGGGTGCAGCTTGGGCTTGGCTACCCGCTCTCCCCCACCACCTCCTCCACCATGTCCCGCACCTCCCTCCCGCTCAACCCCCGCCGAGCGAGGTAGGCGAGGAGCCGACGCTCGAGTTTGGGTCTCGGCAGCGCTCCAAGCTGCCTCACCCGCTTCTCGGCCAAGGCCCGGGCCTTGGCGAGCTGGTCGCCACCCTCCATTTCGAGAACCTTATCGATGGACCGCTCCGCCAATCTCCGATCCACTCCCTTGGCCAAGAGATCGGTCAGCAACCGCGACCGGCCGTGCCCCCGTTCGCCTCGCACGCGAGCGAAGTGCTCCGCATATGCGCGGTCGTCGAGCAGGCCCTGCGATTCCAACCTGCCGACGACCTCCGCTGCGGCCGACGGGTTGTGACCCCGGTGACGCAGCCGCCGGAGCACCTCCTGCACCGAGCGGGGCCGGGTGGCGAGAAGACGAAGCGCCACGCGTTTCGCACCTTCGACATCGGCGAGATAGGAGAGTCGCTCCTTCTGCTCTCCATCCACCGTAAGACCGGCTTCCAGCCCAAGTTCCCGCACCGCATCGGCCGGTACGGACGCGAACCGGGCCCCGTCTACCTCGACGATGAGGCAGTCCGGAGCCCGAGGATCGGGGCGCAGGCGAGTGATGTGCATCAAAGAACGCGCGCCGCGTGCAGCGGGCAGGATGCAGCGGCGAGGTTGAGCCCGAGGCCAGTTGCGTACGGCGTGCAGCGTGCAGCGGCGTCGTGGCAGCCACGACACTGCACGATGCACGCTGCCCCCTGCACGCTTATTCCTCCGCGGTCTTCTCCTCTGCTGTCGGCGGCTTCCCCACCCCCAAAACCTCCTTCACCCTCTCCTCGATCTCCACGGTGATGTCGGGATGGTCCTTGAGATACAGCTTGGCGTTTTCCCGGCCCTGCCCGATGCGTTCCTTGCCGTAGGAGTACCACGCGCCGCTCTTCTCGATGATCCCCGACTCGGCGCCGATATCGACCAGCAATGAGGTGTGACTGATCCCCTCGTTGAACATGATGTCGAACTCGGCCTGCCGGAACGGCGGCGCGACCTTGTTCTTCACCACCTTCACCCGGACCTTGTTGCCCGTGATTTCGTCCCGCTCCTTGACCGAACCAATGCGGCGCACGTCGAGCCGAACCGATGCGTAGAACTTGAGCGCCCGACCGCCCGTGGTGGTCTCAGGGTTCCCGAACATCACCCCGATCTTTTCGCGCAACTGATTGATGAAGACGACCGACGTGCGCGACCGGTTGATGCTCCCCGCGAGCTTCCGCAGGGCCTGCGACATGAGCCGCGCCTGGAGCCCCACGTGGGAATCACCCATGTCGCCCTCGATCTCCGCCTTCGGCACCAGCGCCGCGACCGAATCGATCACGATCACATCGACGGCGCCGGAGCGGACCAGAATCTCCGCAATCTCGAGCGCTTCTTCACCGGTATCGGGCTGAGAGACCAGCAGGTTCTCTATGTCCACCCCGAGCTTCTTGGCGTACTCGACGTCCAGCGCGTGCTCGGCATCGATGAACGCCGCCACCCCACCCGTTGCCTGGGCATTCGCGGCAATGTGCAGCGCGAGGGTAGTCTTGCCGCTCGATTCGGGCCCGTAGATCTCCGTGATCCGCCCGCGCGGGATCCCGCCCACACCAATCGCCGCGTCGAGATTGATCGCCCCCGTCGAGATCGCCCCCACGGCCACCCGCGGGCGATCCTGCCCCATGCGCATGATCGACCCCTTGCCGATCTGTTTCTCGATCTGCGCAATCGCGAGGTTGAGGGCCTTGGCCTTCTCTTTGGACAGTTCGGTGGTGTCTTGCTGCTGGTCGGGTTTGACAGCCATGGATACCTCAGCGTGTGGTTGTTCTGTCATGCCGGGGCGGCGTGCAGCGCTCTCCAACGAGGGACTCCACTGCACCGTGCACACTTCCCGGTGCACGAGCCGAACCGAATATACACCGAAAACCCCACTGACCGCTAGCCCACTCGAAAGGCGTCTTCGACGTGGTCCAGCACGACCCGGCGACGGGGTGTGAGCGTAATCGCAATCACGTCAAAGCGATACGCGTCATCGGGCTGACCGTGACGGTCCACCCAGGCGCTCGCCACTCGCACGATCTCCCGCCTTTTTGCCCAAGTGACCGCCTGAAGCGGGCTGCCGAACGCCCCACCCCAACGGGTCTTCACCTCGAAAAAGGCGACCAGATGGCCCTTTCTGGCCACGAGATCGATCTCCAGACGGCCCATCCGGAACCGATGGTCCAGCAGGCGCCATCCCGTGGATTGAAGATACTTGATCGCCAGCTCCTCGCCCCTGAGGCCGCGGCGATGGCGCGGGTCGGTCCACGTGGTGGGATCGGATTTGATCGGCACGGGCCACGATAGCCACTCTCTGCGGACCCGCGTGTACCGGAGTGATGCGGATGGTAGCGATCTGTTGCCAGGACCCGTTCGAACATGCGGGGTGCAACGTTCAGCGGGCGATGCGCAGAGGTAATCAAGGAGCACGCTGTACGCTGCACCCTGAACCCTGCCACGGTCGGTCGCTGCACATTGTCGCCTGCCCAAAATCAGTACTCCCCCAACTCCTCCATGCCCACCAACACTTCTCTCCCCCGTGGCCCGTCGGCGGGGCCGAGTATCCCGGCCTCCTCGAGCTGGTCCATGATGCGGGCGGCGCGGCCGTAGCCGATCTTGAGCTTGCGCTGGAGCAGCGAGGTCGACCCGCCCTGGTTGCTGATACATACCTCGGCCGCCTCACGGAACAGCGCGTCCCGCTCCTCCCGCGGACCCCCAAGCCCGGGCGCCACACCCGCCTCCGCCTCTTCCACTTGGTGCACGAGGTCGAGGATATCCCCCTCCGGTGTCGTAACCCGGCCCTCCTTGGCGCGCTCCTCCGCGAGCGCAGCGGTCCGCTCGGCATACCACCTTGTGAGCTGCTCCGTCTCTTGAGTGGACATGAACGCGCCCTGGAACCGGACCGGCTCGCTCTTGCCCGGCGGCAGGAACAGCCCGTCACCGTTCCCCAGGAGCGCCTCGGCACCGTTCTGATCGATGATCGTTCGGCTGTCCACCTTCGACGCCACTCGAAATGCAATGCGGCAGGAGAAGTTCGCCTTGATGAGACCCGTGATCACATTCACGCTGGGCCGCTGGGTGGCGATGATGATGTGCAAGCCGGTAGCGCGGGCTTTCTGCGCGAGGATCGCCAGTGGCTTCTCCACCTCGGCTTGAACGGTCATCATGAGATCGGCCAGCTCGTCCACGATGAGCACGATGAAGGGGAGCGGGCCGTCGTCGTAGGGGGACGGGGAGCTGTGCGCTGGGCCAGACGAGGCGCTGGCCCGGTCCGAATCGAGGGTGTCACTACCCCGACTGCCCCCGCGCACAGCTCCCCGCTCACCCACGTCTACCAACTCTCGCCCTTCAGCCACATACTTATTGAAGTCCCCCATCCCCCGCGCACCGTTGGCATGGAACAGCTCGTAGCGCCGCTCCATCTCCAACAGGGCCCACTTGAGCACCTGGGCTGCTTCCTTGTTGTTCGTCACCACCGGGTGGCGCAGGTGGGGCAGCGAATTGTAGAGGGAAAGCTCTACCATCTTGGGATCGATCATCAGGAGCCGGAGCTCCCGGGGCGTGTACCGGTAAATCAGGCTCGTGATGATGGTGTTGATGCAGATCGACTTTCCCGATCCCGTCGCGCCGGCAATCAAGAGGTGCGGCATACGGGCCAGGTCGGTGACGATGGGCCTGCCCTCGAGGTTTCTGCCTAGCGCCACCGGGAGTGCGCCCCGCGCCCGCTCCCAGTCCGGGGCTTCGAGCAACTCCCGAAGCGTCACGATCCGCGGCGCCGGGTTCGGAACCTCCACTCCAACGGCTCCCCGGCCGGGGATGGGTGCCACGATTCTGATCGATTGCGCACGCATGGCGAGCGCGAGGTCGTCGGCGAGCGCCGCGATACGACCCACCTTCACGCCAGGTGCCGGTGCGACCTCGTACTGCGTCACGACAGGACCCGTGGTGCGGCCCACGATCGATCCCTCGACCCGGAACGTGGCCAGGGTGTCGATCAGCACCTGGCCTTGCCGTTCGATCGCCTCCCCCCAATCGGCCGTCTCCTCCGAGGACGGCGCGGCGAGGAGATCGACAGGCGGCAACTCGGCGAGGTCGCCTGCGACACGGACGGCCTGCTCGACGGGTGGGCGCCCAGATGGGCGGGTCGCAGGGCTGAGCGGCGTCTCGTCGATGAACGCGTCGAACTCTTCGGGCTCGGGAAGCACGATCGCCGGCGCACTCCGCGCTCCGCGGCCCGCCTTCCCGCTCGTTGCCAGCCTCTTGAACGGATGCCAATCCAGCGTGTAGACCGTGAGCGCCGAGACGGCGGCGAGGGCGACGATGACGGAGCCGGCAGTGCCGACAACCCCGGCGATGACCGTGACCAGCGCTGCCGGGCCGATCCCGGTGAGTTTCTGCACCACGGTCCAGCCATCGTAGTCCGCCGGGAACGCGACCGGGCTGGTGGCACCGCCCACCACCGCAATGGCGTACGGCGTGAGCACGATGAGCCCGCCGAACAAGATCGCCACCCTTGGCAGATCGAGACTCGGGAACCGACCCAAGCCTGCCAGGCCGACGCCGAGCCCGAGCAGGGGGATGAGCGCTGCCCCGATGCCGAGGAAACGCCAGAGGAAGCGACCCAGCGTTCCGCCGAGCGGCCCGGTCACGTCCCAGGGGAGCAGCGCCAGGACCACGAAGCTGCCGGCGAGGAGCGCGGCGATCGCGAGAAGCTCCTGTCGGTGCCGTAGTGACAGCGCCACGGTCAGCTCCGGCCCGGGAGCGTCACCAGCCGGTCGACGTAGTGCGGCACGATCGCGTAGAGGTCGATCTCGGTGGCCGCGAGGATGTCCTTGCGAAACCCGGCGGTCTTGAGGGCATGCCCCGCGGCGCTCGCCGATATGGCCCGCTTCCACTTGTCGCCGTACCGGCGCACCAGCTCGAGCGCGGCGATGGCCGCATCGTTGAGTTGGGCCGAACGACGCTGCGGTCCGGGGATCAGCACCTGGGCGAACCGACCCGCGGCATACGCGTCCTCGAGGGCGAAACTCCGTTCGCGTCCGCTACAGAGGATCGTCAGTGCTCCGTGCTCCTCGAACACCTGACGCGCGGCCGCGGCCGCGGCTGAGAAGTTGGTGATCGCCCCGATCAACACCGGCTGGCCGGGCTCGGCGGCCGCGATGGCAGAGGTCCCATTCGTGGTGGCCATGACCAGCGTCTTCCCCCCGACCACGTCGGCGGTCATCTCGCCGGGCGAGTTACCCAGGGCAAACCCCGGAATTCGCTCCATCTTGCGCTCGCCGCAGAGGAGGACGGCGTCCTTTTCGAGGTTTTGCGCGAGACGCAGCGCGTCTTCAGCCGTGGGCGCCGGCACCACCGACCGGGCGCCGTTGGCCAACGCAGCGACGATGGTCGTCGTGGTGCGCAACACGTCGATCACCAGCACCGGGGTCCCCGCGATGTCTTGGGGCTTGAGCCCCAGCGGCGTGAAGAAGACGGTGATCTTCATTCCAGCTTGAACAATCCGGGCTCGCGCTCGAGGAACTTGGTGTCGACGTTGCCCGCTTCGAACTCGGGGTGGCTGATCACGCGCTGGAGGAACGGGATGTTGGTGGTGATCCCCTCCACGATGAACGAGTCGAGCGCCTGGTGCATCCGGGCAAGCGCCTCCCGCCGGTCACGACCGTGCACGATCACCTTGGCGATCAGCGAATCGTAGTACGGCGGGACCGTGTAGCCGGCGTAGATATGGGTATCGACCCGCACCCCAGGACCACCCGGAGGGTGAAACGCCGTGATGGTGCCCGGCGACGGCTGGAAGTTGCGGAACGGGTCTTCCGCATTCACGCGGCACTCGATGGCGTGCCCGCGTACCCGGTTCCCCTTGAGTTGGAGTTGAACGCGCTCCCCGGCGGCGACCCGAATCTGTTCCTTCACGAGATCGAAATTGGTCACCATCTCCGTCACGGGGTGCTCCACCTGGATTCGGGTATTCATCTCCATGAAGTAGAAATGCCCGTCGGGATCCAGGAGGAACTCTACCGTGCCCGCGCCCACGTAGTTGATCCGCGAGGCGGCCTTCACCGCCGCCTCACCCATCCGCTCGCGCATCTTCTGATCCAGAGCGGGGCTCGGCGCTTCCTCCACGACCTTTTGATGCCGCCGTTGCACCGAGCAGTCGCGCTCGCACAGGTGCACCACCTTGCCGTTGCGGTCACCCATCACCTGGATCTCGATGTGGCGCGGCCGATCAAGGTACTTCTCGATGTACACCTCGGCGGACCCGAAGGCCGCTAGCGCTTCGTTGCGCGCCAGTGAGAACGCCTGCGGGAAGGTCGCGGCATCCCGTGCCACACGCATTCCCTTGCCACCACCACCCGCCGCGGCCTTGATGATGACCGGATACCCGAGCTCCTCGGCGACCTTGACCGCCGCGTCGGCGTCCTCGACCGCTCCCTTGGAACCCGGCACGACCGGAATCCCCAACTCGGTGACGAGATGCCGCGCGGCGGCCTTGTCGCCCATGAGGCGGATCTGCTCCGCCGTCGGACCAATGAAGGTGATGTTCGATGCCTCGCACGTCTCGGCGAATTCCGCGCTCTCCGCTAGAAAGCCGTAGCCGGGATGAATCGCATCCGCGCCGGTGATCTCGGCGGCGGCGATCAGATTGGGGATGCGAAGGTAGGATAGCCGCGAAGGCGGTGGACCGATGCAGACGTCATCGTCGGCAAACCGGACGTGCAAGCTCTCCCGGTCGGCCTCGCTATAGACCGCGACCGTCTCGATTCCCAACTCTCGACAGGCACGGATGACCCGCAGGGCAATCTCCCCACGGTTGGCAATGAGGACTTTCTTGAACACGTGGCTACTGGGTCAGCCCTTCCATACCCCCGCTCGAATCGCCCTTTCGCTCCATCACCTCCTCGGCAAAGGTGCGATCGGAGGTCCCCTCGATTCCCGAAATCCGGAGCGCGAACTCGTTCGGGTTGGTGGCGTAAAAGAGCGCCATCTCGTAGCTGATCTCGCCCTTCTGATACCACTGCATGAGCGACTGGTCGAACGACTGCATCCCGTACTGGATCGTGCCTTCCTTGATGAGGTCCGGGATGTTGAGGGCCCGCTCGGGATCGCGAACGTTGTCCCGCACGGCAGCAGTATTGATGAGGACCTCGCATGCGGGGACGCGCCGCCGACCCTCCTTGCTCGGGACGAGCCGGAGCGAGATCACCGCCTCGAGGGCCGTCGACAAGAGCCCACGCACCGCCGTGTGCTCGTGCGGCGGGAAGAACGAAATGACCCGGTTAATGGTCTGGGTCGTGTCGGTAGTGTGGAGCGTCGAGAAGACCAGGTGGCCGGTGTCCGCCGCCTTCATGGCGGTGTCCAGCGTCACGCGGTCACGGATCTCACCAATCAGGATCACGTCTGGATCCTGACGCAGAACGTGGCGCAGCGCCGCGTCGAACGACAACGTGTCGGTCCCCACCTCACGCTGCGCGACATTGGCCGTGTCGTCGCGATGCAGGAACTCGATGGGGTCCTCGATCGTGATGATGTTGCAGCGCCGGTGCTTATTCACGTGATTGATCATCGCCGCCAGCGCGGTCGACTTGCCCGAGCCGGTCACGCCCGTGACCAACACCAAGCCGCGCGGCTTGAGCGCAATGCGCTCCAGCACCGGCGGGAGATTCAGCTCGGGAATGGAGCGCACCTCGTAGGGGATCGAGCGAAACACGAACGCAAGCGTTCCGCGCTGCTGATAGACGTTGGTTCGAAACCGGCCTACCCCCGGCACGCCGATCGCGAAGTCCGCCTCTTTATGCTCGGCGAACTCCTTGACCTGCCGAGGGGTCATGAGCTGCTCGGCCAGCGCCTTCAGCTCCTCCGGCTTGAGCGGTGTCTGATCGAGCTGCGAGAGCTCGCCCGTCACGCGGATCGTCGGAGGGCGCCCCACCTTGAGATGGAGGTCGGATGCCTCCTGCCGGACCATCTCGGTGATCGCCTTCTTGAAGTTGAAGCCGGAAGCGTTCGCTGATTCAGCCATTCGTGTCCACCCTGAAAAGCACCTGTCCGAACTCCACCGGTTGGGAGTCCTGGACGCACACCTCTGCGATCACGCCCGACACCTCGGCGTCGATCGGATTCATGATCTTCATCGCCTCGATGATGCAGAGCGTCTGTCCGGGACCGATGCGTGAGCCGACGCGCACGTACGGCTCCGCTCCGGGCTCCGGCTGCGCATAGTAGGTCCCCACCATGGGAGATTTGATTTCGTGAAGCAGCGCGGGCCGCTCGACTGCAACCTCCGCGGGCTCCGCTGCCACCCCTCCCCCCTCCTCCCTGCTCCCGGATCCCACGGGGGAGGAGAGAGGGGGGAGGGGGGAAGAGGAGGTCGAGCCAACGTGATACGTCACCGGCCCCTGGTGCGACAACGCGGTGTCCTTGGAGACCCGAATCGTCGTGCTCCACAGGTTCTTCCGCACCTCGATCGCCCCGGCCTGCGACGAGTTGAGCATCTCGAGGAGCTTCTCCAGAAACTTGAGGTCGATCATACGCGCTCGAGGTATTTGGCTTCTCGACGGTCGACGCGGATGAGCTCGCCCTCTTCCACGAAGAGGGGGACTTGCACCACCGCGCCGGTCTCGAGCTTAGCCGGCTTCGTTCCGCCCTGCGCCGTGTCGCCACGGAGCCCGGGGTCGGTTTCGACGATCTTCAGCTCGATGAAGTACGGCAACTCGACCATGATAACCGTGTCGTCGTGGACGAGTCCGGAGCACTCCATGCCATCCTTGAGAAACAGCAGCTGGTCCTGACCGATCACATCCTCGTTGAGCGGGATGTCTTCGTACGTTTGCAGGTCCATGAAGTGGTAGAGGTGGCCGTCATGATACGAGTACTGGATCGGCCGCCGCTCCAGACGCACCTCGTTGACCCGCTCACCGGCCGTCCACGTCCGGTCCAACACCGCGCCCGTTCGGACGTTCTTGAGCTTGCTACGGACGAAGGCTCCGCCCTTGCCCGGTTTCACGTGCTGAAAATACACAATCTGGAACAGGTGCCCTTCGATTTCGAGGACCATCCCGTTCCGGAAATCCGCCGTCGATGCCATCGGCCTAGATCACTTCCCTCAGTTCCGTTTCGCCATCGGAGAGGAGCACGGCACCATCCGAGGTGAGGTGCACATCATCTTCCAGGCGCACACCGCCCCATCCGGGTAGGTAGACACCGGGCTCCACCGTCACGACTGCCCCGACCGGGAGCACCTCGTCATTGGTCGCGCTCACACGGGGCTCCTCGTGCACTTCGAGTCCGAGGCCGTGGCCCAGGGAATGCCCGAAGGCATCGCCGAACCCCCTGGCGCCAATCATCGACCGAGCGAGGGCGTCGGCCTCGCGCCCGGTCATCCCGGCCCGGATGGCCGTGCGCGCCGTACGCTGCGCCTCGCGTACCAGTTCGTAGATGGCACGCTGTCGCTCGTCCGCCCGGCGGCCCACGACCACGGTGCGCGTGATATCGGCGCAGTATCCATCCATTTGAGCCCCGAAGTCAAGGAGCAGCCAATCCCCCGCCTGAAGCTCGCGTTGGGAGGACGTAGCGTGCGGGAGCGCCGATCGCGGGCCCGAGGCAGCGATCGTGGGAAATGGGTGCCACTCGCTGCCGCGTTTCCGGAGGTCGAACTCGAGCCGGGCCGCGATCTCGATCTCTCGCTGACCCACCCGCACCGTCGGCAGCACGGTCTCAAACGCCTCCTGCGCAAGCGTGGCGGCACCGCGGATGGCCCGGACCTCCTCCGGATCCTTGGCAGCCCGCAAGCGTTCCACGAGCCTCTGCTCCGGCTTGAACGTCGATCTGGTCCCATTGGCCCCCAGAATCTCCGCCCTCTTCACGGTCACGGTGTGAGCCTCGTACGCGAGCGTCCGTGCCGAAGGATACTCGGCCAAAACGTCGAGCAGGCGCTTCCAGGGATCGTCTGCGACGATCTCGATGCGCGCGAGACCGCCCACCTCGGCTTCCGCCTGCGTCGCGTACCGGAAGTCGGACAGAAAGACCGGCTCCCCATCTCGCAGGAACGCGAACAGCCCAGCGGTACCGGTGAATCCCGTCAGGTACCGAACGTTGGGCAAGTGGGAGACGATGAGGCCATCCAACTCGCGCTCAGCGAGGGAGGCCGCGAGCGCAGCGCAGCGCGCCGGTCGGGGATCAGCTGGCCCGGGGCCGGGTCGGCCCGAGGTGCGCACTACTTCTTGAGGCCTTTGAGCCAGTCCCGGAACCCGTCTTCAGGTTCGTCGTCGTCATCCGACCCACGCGGCTCATCGGTCTCCGACTTCGGCACGCCGAAGAACTCGTCGAACGAGAAACCCTCATCGGTCTTCTCGGGCGTATCGGGTGCGGCGGGCGTCGACGGCGCTGCTCCGCCGGGGCTAGCACCCTCCGATCGGTCCCCGCCCGCTGACCGTGCAGGTCTTGCTGCCGGGCCACCCAACAACTCCCGCAGCATGGACCCGACGGACACACCGCCCGTCGCGGAGGCAGCGTAGCCTCGCCGGCCGGATCCGTCTTCCGCTGCGGGCTTTCCCGCAGCCTCGTCGTCGAGCTTCTCCAACCGTTCTCGAAGCCTGGCGTCCTGGGGATCCTGATCGAGCAACTCGCGATATATGTCCCGCGCTTCGGCGTACAGCCCCTGCGACGCATACAGCTCGGCCATCGTCTCGGTGACGACAGGCTCCGGCTCGCGGATCGCCGGCTCATCGAGGTCCGCCGATACCTCTTCGGGCAGGATCAGAGGCAGCTCCTCCACCTCTTCCTCCCGGGCTGCGGGCACGGCCTCAGCTCCGGGTTCGGGTTGTGGGTCCGGAGCGGGCGGTTGCACGAACTCGACCTCGTGCACTCGGTCTCCGACCTCCGGCTCGTCCTCAAACGGGGCGCCGCCAAGCGTCAGACCCTCGACCGAGGCAGCATCGGCGGCGTCCTGAGGCTCCGGCGCCGCCAGCTCCATGGGCTCGGACGACGGCTCGCCGGCCTCCTCACCCTCGGTCCGCAAAGAGAACGGGGCGTCCTCTACCGTGAGACCCTCCACCGGTGGCACGGCCGGCGCATCGGCGTCGGGTCCGGTGAACTCGGCCGGCTCGAGCGCCCCCTCAGCCAGCACGCCCTCCGGCTCTCCGGGCTCATCCACCGCCTCGAGCTCGGACACCGGCATGATCAGCGGCGGCTCTTCCCTATCTGCCTCTGCGCTTGGCTCGTCGGTGTCGAGGAATATCGGCTCCACCTCGATGTCAGCGAGCTCCGCCTCGGGACCGTCGGCATCGACCGTTGCATCCAGTGCCTCAGTGGTGGTGGGCTCGAAACCCATCGGCATGGCCGGCGGCTCGGAGGCCCGTTCCAGCTCCAGGGCCGTGGGCTCGAGACCCTCCATCAAGGGTTCCGGCTCCTCGAGCTCGAACGACGGGGCCCGCTCAACCACTAACTCCGACCCGGCCGGCTCCTCCTGTTCGGCTGCGGGCGCCACACCTTCGCCCCCGAGCTGGTCGAGCGCGGCCCGCGCCTCTTGGTTCATCGGGTCGACCTCGAGGAGGCGTTGGAGCCATCGCCTCGCCCCGTCCGGATCCATCCGCCGCTCCGCGATCTCGCTCAGCGACTTGAGCGCGATCACGTTTTCCATGTCGAGCTGGAGCACGTTCTCGAACGCCTCGGCAGCATCGGCATCTTGGCCCCGATCCAGCAGACAGCGACCGAGCACGATGTGACCGCTCGTATAGTTGGGACGCTTGCCGATCCACGCGTTCAGGACGTCGAGGGCCATGTCGAGGTCCCCGGCCTTGCGGTACGCGTCGGCGAGTGCCGCAAACCACTGCTCCGGTTTCTCTCGAAACCGCGACTCTAGCTTCTCGATTTCGCTCTGATAGGCCATGGCGCCAGGATCAGGGGGAAAGCAGGAATGATCGAAGCAACTTAGCGTCCACAGGCGAAAACTGTCAACCAAAATCCAGGTCGTCCGGCTTGAGATTCGTCATTGACACGCTTAGACTTAGGCCCCCTGGAGGGGTGAGGGGAAGCGTGCCGGGTGCAGCGTCGTCACGCTCGCCGGTTCACCACGTGATGTCTCGAAGCGGGAATTCAGCCTTATGATGCGGACAATGCGCGGGATCGCGCCCTGGATCATGGTCATCGTGGCCGTCAGCTTTGTGGGCTGGATGGTCTTCGAAGTGGGAATGGACATCGGTGGACAGACGTCGGGCGGCGCGGCCAACGAGGTCGTTCGGGTCAACGGACGATCGATCGACCTTCAGACGTTCTACACGGCGGTCCGCAACCAGCAAGAACTCCGCAGACAGCAGGGAATCCCAACGGGGTTCACCCTCGAAGAGCAGCGGGAGCTGGAGGATGCTGTTGTCGAGCAGATGATCCAGGAGATTCTCCTGGAGCAGGAATATCGGCGGCGGGGCATCACCGCGACGGACCGTGAGATTCGAGAAGCGCTGCTCAATGCCCCGCTGCCGGAGTTGCAGCAGGTGCCGGAGTTTCAGACGGACGGCCGGTTCGATCTAGCGAAATACCAGCGCTACCTCCGGTCAGGCGCCGATCCGAACTTCGCCCTTGCATTGGAGGCGCGATACCGCCAGGAGATCCCACGGTACAAGTTCCTCGACCGCATCACGAGCGACGTGTACATCTCCGACACGAAGCTGTGGCGCATCTATCGCGACCGGAACGACAGCGTCGTTGCCGATGTCTTGGCGCTCGTGCCCCAGATCGCCATCTCCGAAGCCTCGATCTCGCTCACCGAAGACGATCTCGACCGGTACCTCCGGGCCAACCGGGCGGAGTTCGAGCGACCGGCGCAGGCATTCCTGAGCTTCGTGGCGGTCTCGCGCCGCCCCTGGGCGAGCGACTCAGCCCGCGCGCTCGAGCGGGCGCGAGAGATCCGCCAGGAGCTGCTAGGTGGGGCGGATTTCGCAGAGGTCGCGGGCAGGGAGTCGGCCGACTCGGCAAGCCGGTCGGACGGCGGCGATCTGGGAGAGGTACCGCGAGGCTCGTTCGTGCCGGCCTTTGAAGAGGCCGCGCTCGCCCTCCGGCCGGGACAGATGTCGGAGCCGGTGTTGACGCAGTTCGGCTATCACATCATACAGCTGGAATCGAAGCGCGACACGCTGATTCATGCCCGGCACGTTCTCGTTCCCATCGAGCTCTACGGCGAGCACCTTGCGCAGGTAGACCGGCAAGCGGATTCGCTCGACTTCTTCGCCGCCGAAGCGGAGGATCCCCGGGCGCTGGACGACGTTGCGGCGGGCCTCGGTGTGCCCGTGGCGGCGGCGCCGCCGCTCTACCAAGGCAACCGCATGCAACTCGGGCGCTTCGTGATCCCGGACGTCCATCTTTGGGCATTCGAGACCACCGTGGGCCAGACGTCGCAGATCATCGAGACGGACTGGGCCTTCTACGTGTTCCGGCTGGACTCGCTCAAGCCGAAGGCCGTGCCCCGCCTGCCGGAGATCCGGCAGGAAGTCACGCGGGCGGCCACGCTCGATCGACAGTGGGTCGAAACCCGGGCACTCGCCCGGCGTATCGCGGGGGCGATTGGCCGGGGGGCAGACCTCGCGACGGTAGCCGATTCGTTCAGGCTCCGCGTGCAGCGGGTGGGTCCCTTCACACGGCTCGCTCCTTCCCCGGCCGTGGCGGAGGTACCTGAGGCGATCGGTGCCGCGTTCGGTGCGTCGGTGGGTCAACCGCGCGGACCGTTTGAGTCGAACCTCGGGATCTTCTTCGTCGAGCCGATCCGCCGGACCTTTGCGGACAGCACAGCTTTTGTGGCCCAAAAAGACGAGATGCACGCGCGGTTGATCCAGCAGGCCCGGCAGGCTCGTGTGCAGCTGATCATGACCGCAATGCGGGACCAGGCATCGGTCACGGACCGCCGCCGCGAGATTGAGCGCCAAAATCAGCAACAGCAACAGCAGCAGAGCCAGCCCTTCCCCTCTCCAGTGGGGTTCTAGGCTGCTTAACGGTTAGGCGGTTAGGCGGTTAGACCAGTCGGCGGGAGCAGCACGAGAAAAGGCGACACGGGCAAACCGATGTCGCCTTTCTCTATGCCAACCGCCTAACCGCTTAACCGTCAAACCGCTATTCTGATAGCTTCTTCGGGTCCCCGCTGGTGTGCGAGTCGGTGGGGGCATCGATGCGTCGCCCCGGCGGCGGTTCCTCATCGAGACCTTGCTGGACGTCCTTGATGCTCTTCTTGAACTCCCGGATCCCCTTCCCCATCGACGAACCGATCTCCGGCAACCGCTTCGCGCCGAAGACCAACAGGACGACGAGAAGGACGACCAGGAGCTCAGTCATTCCGAGATTGAACGGCATGGGGACCTCACCTTCGTGCAATGTGCGGCGCCCGTCTCACCCGGCGCTCCAGCACCAGGAGTCGGACGTCAGAACAACGACCGCGCCAACAAGTACGCCAACACGACGCCGAGCAGCCCGAGCAACGACACCTGTAGCGCGAGCGGGCCAAGCGTCAGACTGAAGATAATCAAGTTCAGGTGCAGCGGTCCTACGGACGGCGCTACGGTCCAGGTAATGAACTCCTTGGCCGGGCTTTCGGGGAGAAAGCGGGCCAAGAGAGCCGACAGGAACCCCCCGATCACGAAGCCGAGCGTCAGGAACGACACGTAGAACAGCGGACGACGGGGGCCGATCGGCACGGCTACTTTCTCCTCTGCACGACGTACGTAATGCAGTCGCGGAGGGCGTCGCGCGCCCCCGATGCCGGGAGCGTGTCGATCTCCGCCTCAGCCAACAGAGCGAACTCTTGCGCACGCGTCTGCGCGGCCGCAATGCCTCCGCGCCGATCCACGGTATCGATCACTTCGGCAACGGACGCCACCGAGGGTTCAGGATCGCCCATGAGAGCGACGACCAAATCCCGCTCGGCCTGCTCCATCTGAGGAAGGGCCGCGATGAGCGGCAGGGTGATCTTGTGCTCCCGCAGATCGAGCCCGGCCGGCTTACCCGTGACCTCCTCGGTGCTCGTATAGTCCAGGAGATCGTCGACGATCTGGAACGCCATCCCCAAAGCACGCCCGAACCGGCGCAGCGGCGCTCGGTAGAGCGGGTCCGCTCCCAACACACCCACCTCACATGCGCCCGACATCAGCGATGCCGTCTTGGCATCGATCAGTTCATCGTACTGATCAATCGAGAAATCGAGCACATCGTGAGCCTCGATCTCGCGCATCTCGCCAACGGTCATCTCGTTAGTCACCCGACTCATCACGCGCAGCGGCCCGATATCGTCGAGGCCCACGAGCTCCACGATCGATCTTGAGTAGAGATAGTCGCCCATGATCACGGCGATCTGATGGCTGAACATGGCGTTCACCGTGGGCTGACCGCGCCGGAGAACGGAGTGATCCACCGAATCGTCGTGAATCAGCGTTGCCAGGTGAATGAGCTCGACCACGGCCGCGAGGGTGATGCTACGACGTGTCAGGTTCCCGGTCGCCTGCGCCGAGAGCAGGACCAGGGTCGGCCGAAACAGCTTCCCCCTGATCCGGAGCAGGTGTCGATTGACGTCCTCGATGGGCGGAAAATCGCTGCTGACGATCCGGCCCAGCTCGCTGTAGACGGCCTCCAGATCGCTGTTGACCGCCGTCTGGATCGCGCTGAGCGAGACGCGGGAGACTTCCTGAGACGACACGGGCTAGTGGCCCGCCTTCACGAGCTCTTTGACCCGTCGAGTCACGTCTTGGAAAGCGATGTCAACCGAATAGACACGCTGGTACTGCCGGAGGGCTTCGGCTGGACGTTCGAGCTCCTCTTCGGCCCTGCCCAACCAGTAGAGGCATCCGATCTTTTCCTCGTCACCACCCAGCTCCGATTCCACCGCGCGCCGGAGCACCGTCGCGGCGACCGAAAACTGACCGTTTTCGAAGAAACACATCCCGAGCGCTTCGGCCGTCTGGAGCCGGCCCTCCGGGGCGCGCAGCGCCCGCTGGAACTCGGTGATCGCTTCGTCCAACAGCCCCATCTCTTTGAACGCCACGCCGAGATCGTAGTGCGCCTGCCAATCCTCTTCGGCGAGATTCACCTCGATCCCGCGCTTGAACTCGCTCAGCATTTCCTCGAAATCGCGCTGCTCGTCGCCGCTCGGCTCTTCTTCCTCGATCCGCATCCTCGTGTCACGAAGGGACAGATCTTCGTCTTCGAGGATGAGCGCCCCGAGATCCACGAAGTCCCCGGTCTGAGCGACGGGGGCCTCGACATCGCGCGTCGGCTTCGGCTTGGGCGGCACCGGCGCCAACGTGGCCAAGCCCACCTTGGCTTGTTCGTTGTCCGAATCGTGATCGAGGACTCGCTGATACACGGCTCGGGCCCGGTCTTCGGCCCCCCCTCGGAGCAGCGCATCAGCCAGCCCGAGATAGGCCTCGGTCAACGCAGCCTTGGAGCCGCGATGGAACGCGAGCTCCACGCGCTTCTGGTGATGCCGCACACTGTTCGGATCGAGTCGGAGGATTTCTCGTACCACGTCGTCCGCGTCTTCCCATTCCTCGTCACCCTCGATCAGGCGCAGGGCGATATCGAGCTCGCCCAGGCCCCGATCCCGGTCCCCGCCTTCCATGAGCGCTTCGGCCAATGCTCGATGGAGCTCGGGATCGTCAGGATCGTCCGCGACGCGCCCCTCGAGTCCCTCGATTCGCTGCGCTGGGGCGACCTCCGCCGTCACGTCGGCCGGCTCGTCCGCGTGGTCCGCAGCAACCCCCGGTTCGGCGTCCGGCTTCACCCCGACCCCGAAGTCGAGATCCGGCACTTCAAGGTCACCAATCTCGGCCGACTCCCAGACCGATTTCTCGACCTCGACATCCAGGCCCGGTTTCGATTCGCGCAGCTCGACCGACGGCCGTTCTTCGACCTCGATGACCAGATCCTCGGCACCTGCCCCGGTCTCGACGATCCCCGGCGTCACCTCGACCGCCTCGGGAACCTCCGGCTCGGCCTCTTCGGGCGGACCGGGCTCCTCGCCCAGGGCCGTCGGCTCGACGTCGAGCGACGGGACTGCATGCGGCGTCGGGGCTTCGAACTCCTCCTCGACCGCCAGACCCTCGACAGCGGCAACCTCCCCGTCGGCATCGAGATATTCCGCCGACACCCGCTCCGCCTCGACACCACGATCCTCGGTGTCCTCGACGAGCGCGGTGGGTTCCAGGCCCATGTCCTCGGTTCCGGCCCCCTCGCCTGTAATCTCAGCAGCGGCCTCCACGGTTTCTTCGTCGAGCGAGGTGGGCTCGATGTCCAGTGCCTCGACGGCGGCTGCCGTCGCCTCGACCTCAGCAAGCTGCTCCTCGATCAACGACGTCGGCTCCACGGCACCACGCGGTTCCTCGTCCAGTACCGGAGCGTGTGCCTCTTCCTCGACCACCGGTTCCTCGACCGCGAGCTCCTCGACCTCCGGCTCCTCGATGGCAGTCGTCGGTTCGTCGTCGAGATCCAGGAAGACGAGATCGGCCGACTTGGATCTCTTGACGAGCTTCGGCAACGGCGCCGACTCGACGTCGTAGTCGGGATCGATCGCCTTCATGCGGGCGAGAGTGTCTCGCTTGCGGCGGGAGTCGCCGGACGCATCCACCTCGGCGTAGAGCTTGGCCAACTGCTCACGTGCCTCTTCCGTCCGTGCTGCTGCCTTCAGTTGTTCGGCCAACAGCAGGCGGATCTCCTCATTGTCGTGCGAGAGATCCGCGAATTCCTTCAGCGCGTGGAATGCCTGCTCGAGCTGACCGCTCTTCTGCATGCGTTCGGCGTACTCGAGCAGGTTCCGCTTGGCCTCGGTGGTGAAGCCCCGCTCCAGCATGAGCTTCGCGAGCTTGAGATAGACCGGGGTCCGTCCCGGTGCATTGCGGAGGATCTTGTTGCAGAGGGCGATGGCGTTGTTCGGATACCCGTTCTCCGCGTACCGCAGCACCGCCTTTTCATATGTTTCCACGCCGGCGCCGACGTTCCCGTCCTTGATATACAGATCACCGAGCTTGTTGTAGAGCGCAAGGTCGCGATCCGCCTCCGGAGTGCCATCGATCTCGTCGACGATCCTCTGGTAGAAGGAGATCGCTTTGTCCCACTGTTCTCTCTGCTCGAACTTGCGGGCCTTTTCTTTCGCTCTCTCGATGTTCAGGATGAACCTCGGCTGGCTGAGACGTGAAGCGGTCCGCGGATCGACAAGTTACAAGTGATTCAAACTATGAAATTTACGGGTCCCTGTCCGAGGTGACAAGCCGCACCTTCAACCCAGGCCTCCGTGATCACGTTCGTACCGTACCAGTATACCAACTCTCGCCAGTCCCGGATTGCCGCCAGCGCGAGATCGGCCCGGAATCCCGGCACAATCTGCCCCCTGCTGTGCGCCTCACCCACCCCAGCGGCACCGTTGACCGTGATGGCGATCACCGCCTCGGACGGGACCAGTCCCGCCTGCGACACGGCCAGCGTGGCCATGAGAGGCAGACTCATTCCCGGGGAGCTGCCGGGATTGAAATCCGTCGCGAGCGCCACCGCCGCGCCGGCATCTACGAGCCTCCGACCTGGCGCCTGGCTCTTTCGCCCTAGGAACATCATCGTTCCCGGCAAGAGCACCGCCTCTGTGTCACCCGCTGCCAAGGCTGCAATCCCGTCATCGGAGATCGCGGCGAGGTGATCCGCCGTGACCGCCCCCAGGGCGGCTGCCAGCTCCGCGCCCCCTGAGGGATCGAGCTCGTCGGCATGGAGCTTGAGGCCCAATCCGTGCCGCCGCGCCGCTTCCAGCACGCGCCGCGACTGGGCCGCGGTGAACACGCCCGGCTCACAGAACACGTCGCAGAACCGCGCCAGGCTCGATCGTTCGACCGCGGGCAGCATTTCCCTCACGACAAGCTCGACGTACTCGTCGGCGTGCGGCCGGTACTCCGGCGGGACCTCGTGCGCACCGAGAAACGTGGGAACGACCGCCGGTGCTCCCCCCGTCAGTGCCGCGATCACCCGCATCTGTTTCAGCTCGGCCTCGAGTTCCAGGCCGTATCCCGACTTAACCTCCACGGTGGTGGTGCCGTTGGCCAGCAGGCGGTCCAGTCGACGTCGGGTCAGGTCGACGAGATCGTCCTCCGACCGCTCGCGCACGTCGCGCACCGAAGCGAGGATCCCACCGCCCTCGGCAGCGATCTCCTTGTATCCGATCCCGCGCGCCCGCCGCTCTTGATCGGCGAGTCGAGCCGCACCGAACACGGCGTGCGTGTGACAGTCCACGAAGCCGGGAAACAGCACCCCTTCGATCTCCACGACCTCGGCGGACGCCGCGCCGGCCCGCACCTCCCGCTCCGGACCCACAGCACCGATCGTGCCGTCGGATGCCAGGAGCACCGCAGCACCCTCGAGGACCTCCAGCGCCGACATCTCAGTCCCACGCCTGGCGCGTGCCGGGCCACGGCACGTGACGACCTGCGTAGCGCCGAGAAGAAGGGTGCTCAGCGGGGAGCCTCGCGCATTGGGATCACGATCCCGTGATGTCGGGCGGTTGCGATCGCCTCCGGGTAGCCTGCGTCGGCATGGCGTGCGACACCGATCCCCGGATCATTGGTGAGCACGCGCTCCAAGCGTCGCGCCGCAGCCTCGGTTCCATCCGCGACGATGACCTGCCCTGCGTGCAGGCTGTTCCCGATCCCGACTCCGCCGCCGTGATGGAACGATACCCACGATGCTCCCGAGGCGGTGTTGAGCAGCGCGTTCAGGATCGGCCAGTCGGCGACCGCATCGGTGCCGTCCCGCATGCCCTCAGTCTCGCGGAATGGTGAGGCAACGGACCCCGTGTCGAGGTGATCCCGGCCGATCACGATCGGTGCAGACAGCTCTCCAGACTTGACCAAGGCGTTGAGCGCCAGTCCGAACCGGGCGCGCTCTCCCTGTCCCAGCCAACAGATCCGCGCCGGCAGACCCTGAAACGCCACACGCTCTCGAGCCATCCGGATCCATGGCTCGAGGTGGCGGTCTTCGGGGAAGAGCTCCAGGACCAGATCATCGGTCCGGTGGAGATCCTCTGGATCGCCCGAGAGCGCCACCCAGCGGAACGGTCCCTTGCCCTCGCAGAACAGCGGCCGGATGTACTCGGGGACGAAGCCGGGGATCGTGAACGCATCGTCGACGCCGGCATCCTTCGCCTCAGCGCGGATGTTGTTGCCGTAGTCGAAGGTGACGGCCCCGCGCCGCTGAAACTCCAGCATGGCGCGCACGTGTGTGGCGATGGAGCTCCGCGAGCGGCGAAGATACTCCTCGGGGTCCGAGCGACGCAGTGCCGCGGCCGCCTCCAAGTCGAGCCCGGCGGGGACGTACCCGTTGAGAGGATCGTGGGCTGACGTCTGATCGGTGAGGACATCGGGGATCCACCCGCGCCGCACCATCACCGGCAGCACCTCGGCGCAATTCCCGAGGAGCCCGACCGACACGGCCTCGCCGCGATCCCGGGCCGCCGTGACGATCCGCCATGCCTCGTCCAGCGACTCGGACATCACGTCGAGGTATTTCGTCTCCAGGCGCCGCTCGATCCGGCTCGGGTCGACCTCCACGGCGAGGATCGCTCCCTCATTCATCGTGGCGGCCAGGGGTTGCGCGCCTCCCATGCCGCCGAGTCCGCCGGTCACCACGATCCGCTTGCGGAGCGAATGATCGAAGTGCTGTGCCGCGACCGCACCGAACGTTTCGTAGGTGCCCTGGAGGATCCCCTGGGTGCCGATGTAGATCCAACTGCCGGCGGTCATCTGGCCGTACATGATGAGTCCGGCCCGCTCAAGCTCGCGGAAGTGTTCCCACGTGGCCCAGCGGCCCACCAGATTGGCGTTGGCAATCAGCACCCTCGGCGCGTTCTCGTGGGTCCGGAACACGCCGACCGGTTTCCCGGACTGGATCAGCAGCGTCTCGTCATTGTCGAGTCGGCGCAGACTAGCACAGATCGCGTCGAAGGCCTCCCAGCTGCGCGCCGCACGCCCGGTGCCGCCGTAGATGATGAGGTCATCGGGCCGCTCGGCGACCTCTGGATCGAGGTTGTTCATCAGCATCCGAAGCGCAGCCTCCTGGATCCACCCGCGGCAGGAGATGGTCGTGCCCCGCGGGGCGCGAACGACTCTGGCCTTGGCTGCCGTGCTCATACCAGCGCCTCCCGGGCGACCAGGGCAGTCACCCGCTCGATGTCCGGTGTCAGCGTTCGATCTCCTGCCAACGGCTCCACCACCTCACGGACCCGGGCGTGCAAGCGTGCAACACGCGGTGCGGGCCGAAGGGGCTTGCGATACTCGAGGGCTTGTGCCGCGGCGATGAGCTCGATGGCCACGACGCGCTGTGCGTTGTGCAGCACACGGAGGCCCTTCCACGCCGCGGCCATACCCATGGGCACGACATCCTCCTGACTCGCGTCCGTCGGAATCGACTGGACGCTTGCCGGCGTCGAGAGCGTCCGCGACTCCGCCACGAGCGCCGCGGCGGCGATCTGCATCATCATGAGTCCCGAATGGAGCCCTGCTTGCGTCGCGAGGAATGGCGGAAGTCCCTGCGAGAGATCGGGGTTCAGCAGCCGGTCGATCCTCCGTTCCGCCAGGCCGGCGAGCGTCGTCAGGGCAATCGCCAGCATGTCGAGAGCGAGCGCTAGCGGCTGCCCGTGGAAGTTGCCCCCCGACAGGATCTCATCACCGAAGACCAACGGGTTGTCCGTGGAGGCGTTGAGCTCCACTTGCACCACGCCGAGTGCGTAGTCCACGGCGTCCGCCACCGCGCCGAGGATCTGGGGCGTGCACCGCAGGCTGTAGGCGTCTTGCACCCTCGGGTCATTTTCGCGATGCGACTCGCGGATTTCGCTGTCGGCTAAGAGCTCCCGCAGCAATTCGGCCGTGCGCCGTTGACCCGGGTGGGGGCGCGCCTCATGGATGCGCTCGTCAAACGGGACCGGCGTTCCCATGAGGGCCTCGAGGCTCATCGCGGCCGCCCCGACCGCCGAGCGCCACAGATTGAGCGCATCGTGCACCATGAGCGCCAGGATCGCCGTCTGCACCTGCGTCCCGTTGATGAACGCCAGACCCTCTTTGGGCTGGAATTCCAGGGGGGCAAGGCCGGCGCCTTCGAGGGCCTCGGCGGCCGACATGCTTCCCCCTTCCCCCTTGCCCCTTCCCGGCGCTGGGGAAGCGGGACGCGGGAAGCGGGAAGCGCTGTCCAGCGTGACCTCCCCACCCCCCATCATCGCCCACGCAATGTGCGACAGGGGAGCGAGATCACCACTCGCGCCCACGCTTCCCTGCTCTGGAACTACTGGATGAATCCCGGCGTCGAGCATTGCGGCGATGTGGCGCGGGACGGCCGAGCGAACGCCGCTCGTCTCCCGCAGAAGCACATTCGCGCGGAGGAGCATCACGGCACGCACGATGTCGGCTGGAAGCGGATCGCCGACGCCGGATACGTGGCTCACGATCAGGTTCCGTTGGAGCTCCAGCAGCTGTTCCGGCGGAATGCGGACGTTGGCGAGCTTGCCGAACCCCGTGTTCACTCCGTAGATGGCGGCACCGGTTGCCAGGAGTCGTTCCACCGCGGCCCGCGAGGTGTCCGCACGTGCTGCGGCATCCGGGTCGACCTCGACGCGAGCCAAGTCACGGGCCACGGCGACGACATCGGATATCGTGAGAGACCGCCCGGTGAGCATGACCGAGGGAGGCATGGGGGGGAATATAAGCGGCGGGAAGCGGGAAGCGGGAATGAGAGACGGGTAGCGGGAAGGGGGAAGCGCGGTCGGGGAATTCGATGCTGGCTGCGTGATTCAGTGTCGAGTCGTGCGGGATGACACGCTGCGGCGCATGCCAGCTCTCGAGTCGCTGGACGCATGGAGGATTGCGAAGGTCGTTGCCCGTCGCACCTATCTCCTGACGGTGGACGAGCGACTTCGGCATCACCATGCCTTCATCGACCAGGTGCGGAAGGCCGCCCTCTCGATTCCCGCCAACATCTGCGAAGGCTAAGCATTGGGGACAACGCCACAGTTCATTCGCCACCTGAGGATCGCGCTGGGATCGACTGCAGAACTCGAGACCCACCTCGAAGTCGCTTCGGAGATCGGCCTGCTGGCAGAAAACGATTCGACCCCCGCACTCGCGGAGGTCGAACGTCTGATCTCAGTACTCATCCGGCTCCGGCGGCGACTCGGCGCACAGACCCCGTCACCCTAAACCGCTTCTCCCTTCCCGCTTCCCTTTTCCCGTTCCCGCCTCCCGTCAACTATCGCCTCACCACAACCCCCCCATCACCGGCCGTGAAATGCCCCGCCCCGACCGACAGCTCCGGGTTCCCCGGATCGGTCTGATAGCTCCAGTCGAAGATGATGTAGTCGCGCCCGACGTGGGTCACTCGCAGCGCGCCGAAGCGGGCGAACTGGTCGCCAGCGTCCATCGCGAACACGTACCCGTAACCGGGCAGCGCCTGGATGGCAGCGCTGGAATAGCCGGTTTCCGGCGCGATGTCGATTGACGTGAGGTCGTCCACGGGGCCTGTCCCGTATTGCGTCACGACCGTGTTCTGTCGCTCGGGCACCAGGAAGAAATCGCCGTTGGCGTCGCGCGTGACACGGAAATCGATGTCGGTCCGATTGCCGTCGGCAACGATGCCCAACTCCAGCGCACCGACCTGGCCGTCACTATTGGCATCCAGCCAGAAGCGGAAGCCGGCTCGGGTCGCATCGAACGACAGCGCGGTCACGACCACGTTCCGGGCATCGGGTCTCGGCGTATCCGCCCGGATTGGCGACCACAGGCTCTCGTATCCCTCGATGCTTTCCGCCGACACACCGAAGCACCGCGGTGCCCCATTCGGCAGCGCGCCGGCGATGAACTCGGGCGCGACCGTCGTGCCCTCCAACCCCCACGAGGCTCCGCAGAGATCGTCATCGAGAGAATAGGTGTCTCTGTACACCCGGTACTGGTTGAACGCGCTGGGTGTCATTTGAAACGCGTTGTCGGACCAAGCAAGATGGATGGCTCCGTCCAGACTGGTGCTCAGGAGCGAGGTGGGGGCCTCCAACCGCAAGCGCTCGTCGACGATCACCGAGGTGCTCGGCGCGCTTTCGATGCCGTTGAAGTCCACGGCCACCACGAAGTACTCTAGGTCAGGCTGGCCGCCATCGTGGAACGTCGGCGAGGTGGTCTCACCGCGTAACCCGAACGACTCGTTCGCACCCGCCCGCGAGTACACCCGGTAGACTTCGAGATTGGGATCCGAATCGTGATCCCAGAACAGGAGGATCCCGAGCGGGAGGTCCGGATCACCACTCGGCTCGAGCTCGTAGAAGAGGTTCTGCGGCGCCGGCAGGAGCGGGCCCACCGGATCCTTGTCGCAGGCCACTACGACGAGTGAGATCGCTAAACCAACAGCCAGCTTCCGCATATCCGCATCCTCCAATGCCAAAGGCTCGCCGATGTAAAACTGCACGGAGCGTGCCTAACGGCATGCGGCAATCAAACTACTGTCGTATAACAGCTTAGCTGCAACCCCCCGACCGCGCCATGTCCACCATCGAGGACACACGGTCGGACCTTTGGGCCGCCGTCCATCCTATGAGGACAAGCATATTCTCCCTACTACCGCAGCGTCCGCTGGTCGTACTGGAACTTGAGTTCCGGCTGGTCCGTGAGCGAGATGTAGAAGTTGAACGCGAAGTTCCCGTTGGGTGCCTTGAGAAACGCGAACGTCGCCCGCCATCGGTGCAGGTCTCGGCTGAGCCGCAGCACGTGTTGACCGAACTCCTTGAGGGTCATGTTGTACTGCGTGCTCCAAGAGACCGACCAGCTGGCGGTCGGGGCGAACGAGATGGCTAGTCCCAGCGTGCGGTTGGCAGGTGTCTCGATGATCTCTCCGGTGTCGATAGCGCGGGGCCGGGTGCGGGAGTCGTCGTACGTGACGGACGCCTGGAAACCCCTGCCCCTCCGCTGTCCGTAACCGTCGTCGAACCCCCGATCCAACCTGGTGGGCGGTCCGAACCCCGTCCCCCGTGGCTGCACCGGCTCTTCGGCCTCGAGTAGCTCCTGCTCTGACGGACCCTCCGGAGAGGTCGTCACGTCCCCTCCGGTGAGAAGGGCGAGGACGCTGCTGAAGGTGCGGGGAGAGAGCGTGAACCGCGTAGAGATCGACGTGAGAAACGGATCGAATCGCGTGGTGTCGTAGCCCACCGGCCCATCCCACAGGTCGTGGCTCATCGACAGCGAGAAGCCCGGCAGAAGATCACTGGTGAGGCGGTTCGTCAGTCGCTGCGTCGCCCACCCGTTTCGCCCTTCCTCCTTGGCTTGCTCGAAGTCGTACTCGATGGACGAGCTCTGGATGCTCAAGATCTTGAGCTTCCGGACCTGCTGCTGGTCCTGCGTGGCAGCGGTGTCACCTGGAGGAGGCCGCAGCTTCCCTTCGAACGTCTGGGAGAGCCCTAGGCTGATCCGCTGTACGGCAGGGCTCATGCGCTGCGGGTTACGACCGGTGGGATCAAGCGCGTTGGCATACGCCTCGGGGACGGTCGCCGAGGGCGAATAGCTCCAACTCAGGATGGGTGACACCGAGTGCCGGATGCGCGACAGCGGACCCACGCCGGGGAAGAACCCAAAGAACGTGGGTGTCACGCTCGCGCTCAGCGAGAGTCGCTTGCCTTGCGAGACGAAATCGCCACCCGTGAAGCGGTTGCGCAGCAGGAACGCGCCCCCGGTGGTGTTCCGAATACCGATGGACGGCTGGAGCTTCCAGCTCGCGGGGAACAGGACCGGCAGGTTGATCCCCGTGTTCCAGTCGACGTCGGTGCGAAAATCCTCTCCGTAGTACCTGGTGATCGAGTCACCGGGGTTGGTGGGGTCCGGGAGCACAATGGCCTGCTGATCCCGCGACGTCCAAAAGTCCGTGACGGTGATATCGTTGGCCCAGTTCCACCGACCCACTCTGAGCGGGGTCCGAAACGAGAAGCTGGTGTTACGGGAGTCGGTCAGGATGCTGTCGATGATTTCCTGCCCGCCCACGGCAGGGAGCGGCACCAACAGGGGGGGGCCCTGGTCAAGCGTTCGAGAGTTGGTCAGCGAGAACGACGGCGACCATGTGGCGTCACCCCATAATTCAATCGGGGACGGCGTGAGACTCAAACTGGGGAGTGTTTGGGTGACGGTACCGTTGCTGAGGTCCTGCGTGTGGTTGCCGCCGAGCGAGAGTGTACCCCAGCCGAACTGCTTGCTGAAGTTGACCCGGCTGCTGAGCGTCGCCGTTTGCAGGAACGGATCTATGGAGTTCTGCTCGACGACTCGAGCGCTCGTGGCATAGTCCACGTTGGCCGTGAGCCGAGTGCGCGAGTCGAAGCTCTGCTGGTGCAGCCACTGGAGGCGCATGGACCGGCCACCCGGCGCACTGCCGACCCCCTCCTCGAAGATCTGGGACGCCGAGATCTGTCCACTGACGAACCGGTTCAGCCACCGGTAGCGCGTCTGGCCATTCAAACCAACGTAGTTGCCGGAAAACCAGTCGAGCGACGCCTGGAAGTCCACGTAGTCGTTGATCGCGAAGTAGTAGCCGATGTTCGAGACGTGCCGGCGATACCCCTCGTTGGGGCGCACGAGATCGTTGAAGCCGAACCGCGGGACCAACAACCCGCTGTGCCGCCCGGGGCGTACATCTTGAAAAATGAACGGCAGCCAGAGGATTGGGACGTCCCGCACGTACAACACGGCCGGTCGCGCCACCATGATGGTGTTGCTCACCCACTTCACCTTGCCCGCGCTGATGTGATAGTGCGGCGATGGATGATCGCAGCTCGTGATCCGGTTCCGCGAGCCGTAGAGCCGCGTGGAGCCGGAGTCCACCTCAAGGCCCCCGCGGAGATACCACGTCACGCCGGACTGGAGGAAGCTCGTCAGGGCACTGGGAACGGTCCCGCGGTGCTCGCACGTGTCGTAGCGCATGTCCTTACCGACCAGCACGGTCCCTTTGTCGAACAGAGCTGGTCGCGGTGTCCCTCCGGCGACGAGCCGGCAGTCGGATTGCTGAAAGCTCACCGTGCCTGCCTCGAGCGTGCTCCCCTCCCGCTCGACCATGGCCGACCCGACCAACACGATCTCCCGGCGCTCCCCGAACAGGGTGATGCTGTCGCCCGCGTACCGTGTGGAGCTGTACCCCGGGAGGGAGAGCAGCGTGGCCAGCACGGAATCCGCCTGTGGAAAGGCCCGCGAGGGCGCAGTGGGGAGACCGAGTCGGCGCGCGGCGGCGGTGTCGACCGGCTGTAGAGTCGAGTCTCTGCGGACCACCGCCGAATCTCGCGGGCCAAGGGTATCGCGCGGCAGGGGACGCACGCGTTCCTGGGCGCTCGCCGGCGAGGCGAGCACCCCCACGGCCGCGAGTACGAGCGTGCTCTTGCCCACCATCCGGGCCGCCCCTCGCTTCCGCGCGATGCGCGACACCACGATCCCGGCCTCGTACAGCAGCAGGAGCGGCCCCATCATCATCATCATCGAGAACACGTCGGGGGGCGTGAGGAGCGCCGCCACGATCGCCGCCAACGCCAACGCGACCGGTCGCTGCTTGGAGAACGTCCGGGGCGTCACGATACCCAGAGTGGACAGCAGTACCATGATGATCGGGAGCTGGAACATGATCCCGAATGCCAGAATGGTCTGCGTCGCGAAGCCGAAATACGCATCGGCCGTGATGATCCACTCGAGATCGCCGAACCGGAATCCGTACAGAATGCGGAAGACGGCCGGCAGAACCCACAGATAGGCCATCGCCACCCCAGCGAGAAACAGCCCGAGGCCGGCAATGAGCGCGGGCACGATGTACCGCTTCTCGTGCTCGAAGAGCGCCGGGGCCAGGAACTTCCAGAGCTGCACGAAGACCACGGGCGAGGCCAAGACCGCGCCGATGACGACGGCCAGCTTGAGCGTGATGATGAATGCGTCCGTCGGCCGAGTGACGAAGAGCTTGCCCTCGGGGAGATAGGGGGCGATCGGCTTCTTGAGGAGCGCGAAAACGTCGAACTGCTGGAGGAGGTAGAACCCGATGACGCTACCGACCACCAGGGCCAGCAGGCTCCAGAGGATGCGCCACCTGAGCTCCTCCAGGTGATCCAGGAAGGGCATGTCGCCCCTCGGCCTCTTTGCTTTCATCGGAGAACGGCGGGACCCGCCGTGCCTCAGCGATCGGGATTGCCGAGCTTGGTGCGCGCGAGTTGCGCTTCCTCCGATCGCGGATAGCCCGCGATGACCCGACTGTAATACACCTCCGCGGCACGTCGGTCCCCTCGCCGCTCGGCAATCAGGCCGAGCCGGTACAGGGCCGTCGGAGCCCGACGGGAGTTGGGGTGGCTGCGCACGACTTCCTCGTACGCCGCCGCCGCGGAGTCGGGATTGGCATCCGCCCACGACTCACCGAGGAAGAACCACGCGTCGCCGGCCAGGGGATGCCGGGGATGGTCGTCGAGCAGCTTGCGGAACCCGGCTCGAGCGGTTCCCGGGCTCCCACGGCGCAACTGCTCCAACGAGAGGTCGAATAGCTCCTGCGCGCCGATCCCACCGGCCTGCACCGGTTCGGCTCCGGCGCCTCCCGTCGGCCCAACCTCGATGCTCCTATTCTCGATCTGGCCCCGCAGCTCCGTGAGCCGCCGCTGGCTCTGTCCGGTGAGCTCCTGAATTTGGACGAGCTGGCGCTGCACTTCCGTCATGTCCGTACGCACGTCTCCCTGGAACGCCGCGATGCGCCGCTGCAGGATCTCGAGGGAGTCCAGAAAGTGCCGCTGCAGTTCGAGCATCTGGTCTAGCAGAACGGCCCGCACCGAATCGGTGCGGGCCGTCTCTTGCCTCATCTCGAGAAGCTGCTGCTCCACACGACGAACGTCTCCCTTGAGCGCACAGGCGCCAAGGGCGACGGTCGTCGCGGCGAGGAAAGCCAGCTTCCTCACATGCCGGCGGGCTTCACCAACCGGTCACCGCCCGCAGTGATGCGGAACTCATCGCGGCGGTTCTGAGCCCAGGCATCCTCGTTGCTGGCCGGGTTCATGGGCTGCTCTTCGCCCATCGAGCGCACGGTGATGCGGCCGTCCGCGATGCCGCGATCCGTCAGCCACTTCTTGGAGGCGGTCGCGCGGCGCATGCCGAGCGCCATGTTGTACTCGTCCGACCCCCGCTCGTCGCAGTGGCCAACGATCTCCAGCATGACTGCCGGATTCGCCTGGAGCAGCGAAAGCTTCCGCTGCAGGACGTCCGTGTCGGGACCCATGCGAATGGCCGACCTGTCGTAATCGAAATTGACCATGGTGCCGAGCATGGTCCGTACCTCGGCCGTCATCGCCGCTGCCAGACGCTCGGCTTCCGCGCGCTCGCGAGCCAGGCGCTCAGCTTCGGCGCGCGCCCGCGCAACGCTGTCCTCATAGGCCCGACGCCGTGCTTCCGCCCGCGCGATCGAATCTCTGATGGCAGTGGAGTCGATCGCCGGCACAACCGGCTCCGGCTGACCACCGCCACACGCGGCTGCAACAACCATCGCCGCCATACCCAGGATGACTGCAAACTTGGTTTTCATCGCTGCTCCATTGAAGTGAAAGGGACTCAACGCTCCATCATTGTTGTATTCGAGGGGACCACGCTGGCAATCTCGCATCCCCGACCGTCGTCAACTGCCGAACCCTCCCGGTCTCGATGTCGATGATCCAGACCTGCCTCCTCCCTGTCCGGCTCGAGACGAACGCGAGGTGGCGCCCATCGGGCGCCCACGTCGGGTCTTCGTTTCGACCGTAGCTCGTGAGCTGGCGCACGGTGCGCGAGCGAGTGTCCATCAGAAACACCTGCGGACTCCCCGCCACGTCCCGGTGGAAGGCCAGTTGCGTACCGTCCGGCGACCACTCCGGGGCATTGGAGTTTCCCGTCACCCCGTAGTCGAACGGCGCGAACAGCTCCTGACCCGTACCGTCCACCGACATCACGTAAATCTGCTGCCCGCCGGCCCGGGTCGACACGAACGCAATCTGCCGTCCATCCGGGCTGAACGTGGGTGAAAGGTTATCGGATAGCCGCCCCACCGTCAAGCGCTCTAAGCAGCAGTCCCGCGCGAGGTTATAGCGGTAAATGTCGGTGCCGGATTCGGCGACTCGGCTGAACACCAGCGTCTGGCCGTCGGGGGCGAACGCGGCGGCAATGTCTAGCTCCTCAGCGGTCGGCCGCACCACGGTTCGCCGGCCCGCCTCGAAGTCGTGCACGTACAGGGTGCCCCACCCGTCGCGCAGCTCCGCATACACGGCTCGTCGCCCTGCCGGGTCCCAGGCCGGAGAGAACGCGGTCACGCCGGGTGGCGTGACCTGGGTGAGCCCCGCCCCGTCTGCGTCCACGCGGTACAGCCGGCCCCGGGACACGAGGAGCAGGCGCGTGGCCGCGATCCCCGCCTGTCCGGTGGCGGCACGCACGACCTCATCCGCCACCCGATGCACCGCCATCCTGAAACGCTCGTCGGCCGGGTCGGTGAGGACCAGACGACTGCGCAGGCGCTCGGTCTCGCCCCGCACGTCGTAGGCGACGACGGCCACCGTGCCGGCTTCCGCCGACGGCAGGACCGCGACGGTGTGGTCGGCCCCGAGTGCCGCGTGAAGCGAATAGTTGACGAAGAGCGTTTGCTCCGCCGTCGGCCCGGACCCGACGCCCGAAACGGCACTGATCCCCAGCACCACGCTGTCGCCGGTTGGGAGCGTGATCATCTCGAACCGGTCGCTGTGTTCGAGGTCCCGGCGAAGCATCGCCCGCACGGAGTCGAGCGCCGCGCTCTGGGGCCCGCCGAGCACCATCATCCCAGGCCGGAGCCCCGGGGTGTAGGTGATACCGATCCGCACCCCTTGTTCCACCGGATCCTGGCCGACCAGCGTCGCAGCGGGCGCGAGACAGAGCACCAGCAACGGGAAGAGGCGTCGTGGCATCATCGGATCTTCGATGGGTCGAAAAAGAACGTCACCGGAAGCACGTCAGCCGGATAGCCGGTGGGGAGCGGGCCGAAGCCCTGCGCATTGGCGGCGGCCTCGATCGCCCCCTGAGCCTCGAGGTCGAAGCCAAAGCTCCCCGATCGAGTCAGGAATTGGAAGTTCGAGATCGAGCCGTCGCGGTGAATGAGGAACTGCGCCTCGGCACGGAGCGTCACGTTCCCCGAGGGCCGGCGCCACCGGCGATAGACCTGCGCCACCATGTTGCGCAAGTACTCCGGAAACGGGAACTCCACCCCGGAGGTCTTGACCGTGGCCGGGTCCGTCCCAGTGGAGGGCTCCACGTCCGGGGCCGGTGCCTCGGGAGGGGTCGTCCGTGGCGCCGGTTCCTTCTGTCGCTCCGGCGTCGGGGGCGGAGGCGTCTCCGCCACCGACGAGCGACGCGGTCGCGGCTCTGGCAGGACAGGCGCCGGCTGCTCCGCCGGGCGCTGGACGGTTTCGGGGGCACGGCGCTGCTGCGGTTCCGGCCGCGGGGCCGCGACCAGCTCTACCGTGTAGACGGGAGGCGCGACGCGATGCACCAGGTTCGGAGCGGAGAGCACGGCCACGGCCGCCGCTATGTGGAGGCCGATCGTGGACACCATCGCCAGTCCGGCCGGCCCGTCGGTCCGTGTCCGGCGACCGAGAAGCCGACGCACCTTCACCGCCCGATCTCCTCCGCCTCGGCGACGAGGCCGACATCACCGATGCCCGACGCACGCATGATCGCCAACACCCGCACCACGACCCCGTAGTTCACACGACTATCCGCGCGGAGGTACACACCCGTTGGCTGGCGTGCGGACACCATGGCGGGAAACGCGGCGCGGAAATCGTCCAGCGCGAGCCCGGTCTCGTCGACGAAGATCTGCCCACGGCGGTCGATCGAGACGACCAGTCCTTCTTTCGGTTGGAGCGGCCGCGCTTCCGCTCTCGGCAGCTGCACATCCACACCCCCCTGCATGATGGGCGCGGTGATCATGAAGATGATCAGGAGCACGAAGGCGACATCGACAAGGGACGTGACGTTGATGTCCGCCGTCGGCCGTAGCTCGCCGTTGTGGCGAAAGCCCAGTCCGTGCACGGTCACACCCTCCCTTCGCGTGCCATCGTGCCAACGATCTCCTGCGCGAAGCCCTCGAGCTCACCGGTGAACACGCCGAGACGGCTCACAAAGAGGTTGTAGGCAATCACGGCGGGGATCGCGACAGCGAGACCCACCACGGTCGTGACCAACGCCTCCGCGACGCCGGGGGCGACCGCCGAGATGTTGCCGGAGCCACCGGCCGCGATGCCGATGAATGCGTCCATGACCCCGAGCACAGTTCCCAGCAGGCCCAGGAGCGGACTCACCGACCCGATGGTTGCCAGCCAGGTGATGAACCGAGCGGTCAGATCCCGCTCAGCTCCCACCTCCTTGGCGAGCATCATACGCAGCACCTCGAGCTGGGTCGGGCTAAGCGCCGCCCCCTCGGCACCCTTCTCCTCCTTGAGTGCGCCGGGTCGCAACTCCGAGAAGAAATTCACCCCCTCGCGGAGCAGGCGCCCGTACGGCGACGGTGGGAGCTTCATCACGGCGTGATACGCATCTTCCAGCCGGCTCGTCCGCTCGAGCACCTGGAAGAACCGGTCGGCCAGACGGCGTAGACGCCGAAACTGCGCCCACTTGAACACGATGATGAACCAGCTGATCAGCGAGAACACGGCCAGCACCACGAGCACGCCCTTCGTCGCGCCGCTGGACATCTGGACGAGCTCCCAGGTGCTGGTCGGGAGCGCCCCGCCTACCTGCAGGATCATGCAGCTTCCTCCGCTATCCACTCATAGGTCTGTCGCAGGCCGTCGGAAAGTGTCATCGTGGGTCGCCAACCGAGATCCCCACCCGCCTTTGTGGCATCGACCGCACTACGCTGCAGCTCGCCGGGCCGGGCCGCGGCATGGCGTACGCGCACCGTTGCGCCCGCGGCAGCGATCATGGATTGGGCAAGCTCATTGACCGTCGTCTCGACACCGGTCCCGACGTTGAAGGCCAGGTCGTCGAGCGAGGTCACTTTCGGCGGCGTCCAGCGAGTCGCCACCATGTTGGCGCGCGCCACATCGCCCACGAACACGTAGTCCCGGGTCTGTGCGCCGTCGCCGTAGATCGTGAGCTCCGTGCCGCGCAAGATCCGACTGCCAAAGATCGCCACGACTCCCGCTTCGCCATGCGGGCTTTGCCGGGGGCCGAACACATTCGCATACCGCAGCGACACAGCACGGAGGCCGTGCATCTGCGCGTACGCGGCGAGGTAGTATTCCGAGGTGAGCTTGCTCACGCCGTAGGGCGACACGGGCAGTTTGGGCGCGGTCTCGGGATGGGGTAGCGCGTCACTCTCGCCGTACACTACGCCCCCAGACGATGCAAAGACCACCTGTTCGACCTCACCGTCGCGGGCGCCCTGGAGCAGGTTCAGGAGACCCATGATGTTGGTGTCGGCGTCGAACATCGGATCGTCCACTGACACGCGCACGTCCATTTGGGCCGCATGGTGGTTGAGGACGGTGAATCCCCCGCGCGCGAGGGCCTGCCTCGCCTTCTCGGACCGGATGTCGGCCTCGATGAACTCCGCCCCCCGTGGGACGTTTTCGCGGCGCCCGCTCGAGAGATTGTCGAGGACCACCACCTCGAATCCGCCGGCGAGGTACCCGTCAGCGATGTGTGAACCGATGAACCCAGCCCCGCCCGTCACGAGCACGCGTTCTGCCATCGAGAGCCCCAGCTCCAGTTAGATGATGCGTTGTGCGGCCGCGGCGTCGCGTCCGGCCCACGAAATGTAGTCGATCCCGCAAGCGGGGCGGGCGCCCATGGGGGGAAAAGGCCAGACAGCGGAACGGCCGCGAGTGCGGCCGTCACGCTGTCTCAGCATTTGCGGTGGGAGTCGAGGCCGAACGCGCCGGTTCGGCTCGATCACGAAGGCATCTTCTTCACGAGCTGAACCGGGGATCCCGCCTGGAGCCCGATATCCATGACGTTCATGATCAGCCCGGTTGCGGACTGGTCGCGTACGTGGACGATCCGGAACTCGGCGATCTGTTTCGGACTGAACGCCTCTCCGGCCGAGTACTTGAGGACGGTGAACACGTCGCCCGGGACAATGCCGGCATTGCGACCGAGATCGATGAACACGATCTGAAGCTGACCGGGAACCGGGTTGGTGAGTCGGGTACCGATGATGGACCCCATCATTCCGTTCTGCACGGGCACCGGCATGACACTGCCGGGGTCGGCAAAGGGCTCGATCGGCAGGGCGAGGTGCCCGTTGTTGATCCGATCGAACTGGAACAGCACGGTCCCGACCGCCCCTTCCGGAGCGGTCTCCGAAACCACGACAACCCCTGTCGGGTACACGACCTGCCCCCAGCCCGGAACTCCTCGCAGGAGCCGGGCAAACAGCAGCGTGTCGCCCACCTGGTACGCACCGTTCGCGGGCGGAACGATCGCCACCTTGTCGAAGATCCCAGCGTATGAACTGGCCGGGATGCGTCGCACTGCCGGCCGCTCGATCGCGCCACTTACGGTCCCCCACGGCAGCGACTGGTCTTCGGTCAGGAAACCACCGGAGTAGAACTCATGGCGGCTGACCGCTTGAGCCCGATACCCTTCCGCACCGCTGAACCCGGAGACCGGGGCCGACCGATAGGCGAAGATGGTCGGGCCCGTCGCCGACGGCGGCGGCGGTGGCGGCGCGGGAGGCGGTAGCTCCTCGCCCTGCGGCATCTGTCCGGGCTGCGGCTCACCGGCGACCGCTTGCGGCGGCGGCTCGGCCCCGGGCGGCAGATCGGCCCCCGGCTCTCCGGCCACTGGCCGTTCGGCGCCCGGCGTTGGCGCCGCAGCGGACATTCCCGCCATCCGTAGCTCCTCCCCCGGGAAAATCCAATGCGGGTCCTCCACGACCGGCGTGTTGAGCCGGTAGATCTCCGGCCAGAGCAGCGGATCGCCGAAATAGAACGCCGCGAGGCCCCAGAGCGTCTCGCCCTTGGTCACGACGTGCACGTCGGGCACCTGCTGCTGCACCGGCTCCTGCGCTGCAAGCGGGGTGGCCATCAGCCACACGAGCGCACCCCCGAGCAGCACGGCCTGGCTAGAACGGAAGATCGTCCTCTTCCTCATCAAGCGCCTCCGGGAAGTCGTTGTAGGACTCCGCCGCTGAATCAGCCACCGCTGGTTGCGGGGCGCGACGCGTCACCGCGGAGTCGGAATCCTCCCCACCGCCTCGTGGCGTCAGCATGACCATCTCGTTGGCATTGATTTCGGTCGAGTACCGCGTCTTGCCTTCCCGGTCCTCCCAGGTGCGGTACTCGATTCTCCCTTCGACGTAGACCCGGTCTCCCTTCTTGAGATACTTCTCGGCCACGTCGGCGAGCTGCCGAAACTTGCTGTTCCACAGCACCACGCGATGCCACTCGGTCTTCTCCTGCCGCTCGCCGGACTGATTGGTCCACGAGCGGGATGTCGCCACCGAGAGGGTTGCGACCCGAGTCCCACTCGCGGTCGACCGCACCTCGGGATCGGACCCGAGGTTCCCGATGATCATGGCCTTGTTCAGACTACGACTCACGCCGACCTCCGAAAACGCTGGGGGTGGGACCCGGACAGGCGGAAACTATAGGTGCTGCAAGTCCTTTTGTCAACCAAAGATACGCGACTTGGCGCCGGTTTTTGCGGGATTTGTTCGGGGGACCGGTGACGGGTGTCACCAGTCGGGCCGAAGCACACCCGAAAAACGGGGGCTCGAGCAGTCCTCACCGTCCGGCTAGAATCCGGAGCACCTCTTCCGACTTGTCGTGGCCCCGGGCGGAGAGCGCCCGGGATTCCTCCCTCACGCGCGTCGTGAACTCCTTGTCCTCGATGTCGGTCAGATTGATCAGCACGTTGCGTTGGCACCCCCAGATACCTGATTCGAGTGCCCTGGCGCCAACCTCCAGATCCGATCGCATGGCGATGTTGGCGTGACGCGCGAGCGCGACCATCGCGTCCCAGGCGCGGTCGGCGGTCCGCATCGTAGCGAGCGGAACTTCCACCGCCTGCGTTCGTCTTCCGTGCCCTGCGGTAAGGCCATCGCCGTCACATACTGGCCGAATGCGTCGGTGTCGGCGTCGATCATCGGCACCAGCGCCATCATCGCCGCGTGCACGTCCGGTAGGGCGTCTCGCATGTGCTCGTCGACGGATTCGAACTTGCGGCGCCCGTAGGTGAGCTGGCCGACCATCGTTCCCAGTGCCGCTCCCATGGCGGCCATCAGGACGGCCGCCGATCCGCCTCCCGGCGCGGAGGTTCGCGCGCCGAGCTGCTCCACGAACACGCGGACCGACGCGGAGGCGAGCGGGTCCGACGTCTCATCCCCGATCAAGTACTCGATCACCCGCTCGTCGGGATCGAACGGCGCAACCGCGTTGAGCCCCAGGCGCTCAATCACCAGGCGCATCTTCTGGCGCTCGTCGAGCACGAGCAAGTGCTCCTTCTCGATAAAGTGCTCGGCCGCAACCAGCATCGCTTCCCTTGGGATCAGGCCGACGAGCTCGGACCCAGTGACGGCCACCTCGAGCGCCTTCGCCCGATCAACGCATGCCTCGAAGGCGACATGGAGCGGCGTCACCCGGTAGTCGTCGAGATTCATCGATACCTGCGCAAGGCCGTACTCGTCGACGTACCACCCCATGCCCTTCACGGCCTTGAGGGATCCCGGCGCATTCGGCCCCCGACCCTGCTCGCGCACGTCGAGCGCGATACGGTGGGCCTGCTCTTTGGTGCCCAACACGTTCACGTTGTACGCGATCAGGAAGAATCGCGCGCCGGCCGCCGTGGCGCCCCAGGCCGGCACGAACGTGGCCGACCCGTAATCCGGCTTCCACTTCGGATCGGCGAGCTTATCGGCGAGACCCTCGTATTCGCCAGAACGAATGTCTTTGAGGCTCCTGCGGGAGGTCCGATCCGAGGCTGCTTCGTAGAGGTAGATCGGTACCTCGAGTTCTTCCGCCGCACGCCGTCCGAACTCCTTGGCGCACGTAACGCACTCCTCCATCGTCACGTTGGCCACGGGCACGAACGGACACACATCGAGCGCGCCCATCCTGGGGTGCGTCCCGGTATGACGCCGCATGTCGATGCGATTCCTGGCGACGCGCGCCGCCGCGAGCGCCCCTTCGACGACCGCGTCGGGTGACCCCACGAAGGTATAGACCGTCCGATTCGTCGACTCGCCCGGGTCGATATCGAGCACCGCGCACCCGGGCGAATTCCCGATCGCATCCGCAATAGCGTCGATGATCTCCCGATCACGCCCTTCCGAGAAATTGGGCACGCACTCGACGATCTTCCTCATCACCCCGTCCTGTGCTGAATGGTTTGGCCGGCGCCCGGTCATTCCGATCCAGCGTCAAGTGAACGGATCGATCACGCCGCTGTCAACGGGATAAACCGCCGTCGTCATCGGGTCCTGCAATCGGCAACTCCGCCGCCAACACCAAGGCGTCTTCGCGCGGTGCGCGATAGTACGACCGCCGGCGGCCCACCGACATGAATCCGAGGCCGTCGTACAATGCCTGGGCCGCGGTGTTCGACTCGCGTACCTCTAGGAACACGGTCTCTGCTCCGCGATCAGAGAGCTGCCGGCAGACTTCGCGCACGAGCCGCCGAGCGACCCCGAGTCGCCGATGGCTCGGGTCGACGGCGACGTTGAGGATCTCGCCGACATCGGCCACCCCACGGGCGACGGCATACCCCGCCACTCGATCACCGGTCGTCACGACGAGCATGACGTCCGACAGGGCCGAGTGGAAGCCGTCAAGCGACCACGGATCGCCGAACACCTCGCGCTCGATGTCGGCGACGGCGACCAGATCGGCCTCAGTCGCCGTCCGGATCCGGTAGCGGCCGTCCATGCTTCGCTTCCCACCGGTCCTGGGCCGCCGCGCGTCGCCCGTACGTCGGCTCGAATGCATCGATATCGTCGATCCGCTTTGTGACCCCTTCCACAGCCAGCAATTCCACGAGCGCGCTCGCACGCGGCGCTCCCGCCGGGGGACCGACCGGATCGCGCCCGGTCCACGACCTGACTGCAGCCGAGTGGGCCACGGCACCATCGCCGGCGGCCACCGCGGGACGGCACGGGATCCGCGAGGCAAGTTCGGCAGCCGGGAGCAGGGTGGGAGCCTGGCACTCCCGAACTGTTGCCCCGTCCGTGTCGTACACCGCGGCAAAGACGTCTCCACGCAGCGCGTCGTACAACGCCGCCACCGGTCCCGGGACGATGCGGGCGATCGCCCAGGCCAGGCCCAGCAGCGACGGGACCGAACGCAGCTCGAGACCGTCATGCACCGCGAGAATACCGTTCACCGTGGCCACCCCGATGCGGAGGCCCGTGAAACTGCCGGGCCCGTCCGCCACGACGATCCCCGACACGGCCTTCCAGTCGGCGCCGGCGAGGTGCAGTGCTTCGTCGATGGCCGGCATCAGGGCCGCGGCGTGGCGGCGGTCGCTGAACGTCAACTCGGCAAGCACGCCTCCGGGCGACCCGATTGCAACGCTGCCCAGATCGGTCGCGGTGTCCAGCGCGAGGTAGAGGCTCACGGCACCCGTTCCACGATCCGTCGATCGGGATCGGCGTCGTGCGCGAGCGACAAATGGAGATCGGGCGGTGGGGCGAGCGTTCCGGCTTTCTCGGGCCATTCGATGAGGAGGAGACGTGCCTGGCGCTGCAAACCGGCGAAATCGAGGTCGAGCGCGTCGTCCGGGTCGCGCAGACGAAAGCAGTCGGCGTGGATGATGAGGCCTGCCGGCGAGGGATACTCGTGCACGAGCGCAAAGGTCGGACTGCGCGCGTGTTCCGCGCCGGCGGCCCGGGCAATCGCCTGGACCAGCGCCGTCTTGCCCGAGCCGAGCTCACCCGTGAGCCACACCACCGCTCCCGGGGACAGCGTGGTCCACAGCCGACGCCCGAACTCGTCCAGCTCCACGCGCGTCATGGTCTCACGCACGGCGTCGACCACGCGAGGTCAGCGTTCCCCCCCGAACCCCCAGTGGTGCCTTCCGCTGCGGGTCACCTTCGGCCCGGAGCTCGAAGAGCTGATCCCGGAGCTGGGCCGCCAACTCGAAGTCCAACTCGGCGGCAGCCTCGCGCATCTGCTGCTCGAGCACCGAGATGAGCGTCTCTCGGTCCATCGTTGCAGCACCGTCGGGCGGCAGCGTGGCCTCGGGCGGCGCGGCGCGTGCATCGGCCACGCGGGTCACGAGCCGCACCTGATCCACGGATTTCCGGATCGACACGGGCGTGATGTGATGTCTCGCGTTGTGCGCTTCCTGGATGGCCCGTCGCCGGTTCATTTCGGCAATGGCCCGCTCCATTGAGCCGGTCATGCGATCGGCATACAAGACTGCGCGACCGCGGGCATTCCGTGCCGCACGGCCCACCGTCTGAACGAGCGAGCGCTCGGAGCGCAGGAAGCCTTCCTGGTCGGCATCGAGGATGGCCACGAGCGACACCTCAGGCAGGTCGAGTCCTTCTCGCAGCAAGTTGATTCCGACCAGGACGTCGAACTCCCCGAGCCGCAACCCGCGGACGATCTCCATGCGCTCGATCGTGTCGATGTCGGAGTGCATGTACCGCACCCGCACTCCGGTCTGTTGGAGATAATCCGTGAGATCTTCCGCCATGCGCTTGGTCAGGGTCGTGACGAGCACCCGCTCGCCGGCGGCCTCGCACGTTCGAATCTCCGCCAGCAGATCGTCGATCTGTCCTTTCACCGATCGTACCTCGACTTGCGGATCGACCAGACCGGTGGGGCGGATGATCTGTTCCACGACCACCCCGCCAGACAGCTCGAGCTCGAAGTCGGCTGGCGTCGCCGACACGAAGACCATGCGGGGCGTGAGCGCCATGAACTCGTCGAAATTGAGTGGCCGGTTGTCCAGCGCCGACGGGAGCCGGAACCCGTATTCCATGAGCGTAGACTTGCGGGACCGGTCGCCGTGGTACATCCCGCCTATCTGGGGCACGGTCGCGTGGGACTCGTCGAGAAACGTGAGGTAGTCCGCTGGGAAGTAGTCCAGGAGACATGCCGGGCGCTCACCCGGTTGACGCCCGTCCAGATGTCGGCTGTAGTTCTCCACGCCGGCGCAGGTCCCGATCTCGAGCAGCATGTCGAGATCGAACTGCGTGCGCTGTTCGAGCCGTTGGGCCTCGAGCAGTTTGCCCTGTTCGCGGAACTCGCGCAGTCGTTCCGCCAATTCCTCACGAATCGCCCGTACCGCGCGCTCGACCCTCGGTCGGCGCTGCACGAAGTGGCTCGCCGGATAGATGGCGCACCGCGACAACTGGGCGATCGTCTCACCGGTAAGAGGATCGATCTTGGAGATCCGCTCCACCTCGTCGCCCCAGAACTCGATGCGGACAGCCTGTTCCTCGTATGCCGGCAGCACCTCGACCGTGTCCCCCCGCACCCGGAAGGTGCCTCGATCGAAGCCAACGTCGTTGCGCCGATATTGGATGTTCACGAGACCTTCCAGTACGTCATCTCGCCCGCGTTGCTCGCCCACGTCGACGGTGACCATGAGCGACCGGTACTCGACTGGATCTCCCAACCCGTAGATCGCCGAGACCGTGGCCACGATGATCACGTCCTCGCGCTCCACGAGACTCGACGTCGCTCGGAGACGCAGCGCATCGATATCCTCGTTGATCGACGCGTCTTTCTCGATGTAGGTGTCCGTCGCCGGGACGTAGGCCTCCGGCTGGTAGTAGTCGTAGTAAGAGACGAAGTACTCCACGGCGTTGCTTGGAAAGAAGCTCTTGAGCTCGCCGTAGAGCTGCGCTGCGAGAGTCTTGTTGTGGGACAGCACGAGCGTGGGTCGGCCGTGCGCGGCGATGACATTCGCCATCGTCACGGTCTTTCCCGATCCCGTTACACCGAGCAGGGTCTGGTACCGGTCGGCGCGCTCGAGACCCGTCGTCAGTTCCTGAATGGCCCGCGGCTGATCGCCCGCGAGCACAAAGGGCATGTGGAGGTCGAAGGTCGCCACGGAAGAAAGATAGCGCGCCGCCGTAGGCGCGAAATGTTCAGCTGCTGCGGGTGGGCTCCCGGCGCTCGACGCCCTGCACGCCCTTCACCCGGCGCATGGCTCGCATGACCTTGGCCAGGTGCGCGTGGTTTTCCACCTCGACCAGCACCGAGCCGAACACGATGCCGTCCTTGCTGGACAGCTCGGCGCTCTTGATGTTCGTGCCGCTTCCCGAAACGGCCTCCATGAGGTCCGCATAGAGACCCCGGCGGTCCTCACCCGATACCCCCACGCTCACCACGAACACCTCGCCCTCCACCACCTGCCAGTCGATCTCGACCCGCCGTTCCGGGTCGGTGGACATCGAGAGCAGGTTCGGACAGTCACTGCGATGGATCGAGATCCCGCGGCCTTTCGTCACGAATCCGACCACGGGGTCCCCAGGGACGGGCTGACAGCACTGTGCGTAGCGGACCATCAAACCGTCGACGCCGTGAATGCGGACCCCGCGACCGAACCGGATGCGGTCGATGACGCGCCCAAACCGCGTGGGTGTCGGCGGCTGCAGCTCCCCGCTCGCGCGATCGGGGAACAGCGCCTTGAACACCTGGCCGATTGGCACGTCCCCCCGGCCCAAAACCGAGTAGAGCATGTCAGCGGATGCCACGGAGAGCCGCTTCGCAGCTTCCTGGATGACCCCTTGGTCCGGCATCTCGAGACGGCGGCGGCGGAGCTCGCGCTCCAGGATCTCCTTGCCGAGTCCCGCGCTGCGCTCCGCCTCCTCCTTGTTGATCCACTGCCGGATCTTGTGCCGGGCCCGCGCCGTACGGACGTGGGCGATCCAGTCCTTGCTCGGGCGGGCGAACGGCCCCGTCAGGATTTCGACGGTGTCACCATTCTTGAGGGGCCGGTGCAGCGGCGCGATCCGTCCGTTCACCCGGGAGCCCTGGCAACGCAGGCCCACTTCAGTATGCACGGCGAAGGCAAAGTCGATGGGTGTGGCCCCCGTCGGGAGCCGCTTCACGTCGCCGCGGGGCGTGAAGACGAAGATCTCGTCCTGATAGAGATCGATCTTGAGGAACTCGAGAAACTCCTCGGGGTTCCGCGTATCCTGCTGCAACTCGAGCAGCTGCCGGAACCACTCGAAGCGCGTGTCCAGCTCGTCCGGCGAACGCTGTTCCTTGTAGACCCAATGCGCCGCGATGCCGTATTCGGCGGTCCGATGCATCTCGCGCGTCCGAATCTGGATCTCGTACAGCTGTCCGGCGGGGCCGAACACCGTCGTGTGCAGCGACTGGTAGCCGTTCGATTTGGGCGACGCGATGTAATCCTTGATCCGCTCCTGGAGCGGGGTCCACTGATGGTGGATGATGCCCAGGACATGGTAGCAATCGGGGACCGAGCGCACGAGCACCCGGATCGCCATCAGATCGTAGATCTCCTCGAAAGGCAGGTTGCGAAGCCGCATCTTCCGGTCGATGGACCACAGATGTTTCGGGCGCCCCGTCACATCGAAGTCGGCAATGCCGGCCTGACGTAGGGCGTCCTCGAGGGGGGTCTTGAGGCGACCGATCATCTCCTCCCGCTCGTCTCGCTTGGCCTGGATCTGCTCGACAAGCGCTTCGTGATCCTCCGGCTCGAGGAACTTGAAGGCCAGATCTTCCAGCTCGGTCTTGATGCTGGCCATCCCGAACCGGTGTGCAAGCGGGGCGTAGATCTCGCGTGTCTCCGTTGCGATCGTCCGCCGGCGCGGCTCGGGCAGATGCTCGAGGGTGCGCATGTTGTGGAGCCGATCGGCCAACTTGACCATGATCACCCGGGCGTCGCGGGCGATAGAGAGCAGCAACTTCCGGTAGTTCTCCGATTGCTCTTCGGCGGACGACCGGAACGTGAGGCTCGAGATCTTGGTCAGCCCATCGACGATGTCTGCAACCTCGTCACCGAACTCCGTACGGATTTCTGCCAGCGTGACATCGGAGTCCTCGGCTACGTCGTGAAGCAGGGCCGCCGCGATCGTGACCGAGTCGAGTTGCTGGCGCACGAGGATCTTGGCGACTTCCAAAGAATGGGAGATGAAATCGTGACCGGAGAGCCGCTTTTGGCCCCGATGGGCGCTGGCGCTCAGGTGAAAGGCGCGCTCGATCAGATCGAGATCAATCCGATCCTGCCGCTCGGACACCGCCCGTGCAAATTCGGCATCAACGCCGTGCAGCGCGCTCGTCACAGCAGCCCGGCCTCCGCGAAGCTGAAGTAGTGATCCCCCGCCACGATCACATGATCATACACCGGCAGGTCCAAGAGGCGCCCCGCCTCGACGAGTTGGCGGGTCACCGCCCGGTCGTCCGGGGACGGTGTCGGATTGCCGCTGGGGTGGTTGTGCACCACGATGATGGCGGCTGCCGCCTCGGCGATCGCGGCCCGGAACACCTCCCGCGGGTGGACCAGCGAACTGTTGAGGATGCCGCGCGTGATGAGCTGATCGCGAGTGATCCGGTTCTGCGTGTCTAACGTGAGCAGGTGAAACTCCTCGACCGCGAGATCCCGCAGTGCCGGCGCGCTCCATCGGTGGATGTCCGCCGGCGCCCGGATCGGAAATCCCGGTGCCGATTCCTCGGCGCCGAGTCGCCGTCCCACTTCGATGGCGGCCGCCACTCGTGCGGCCTTGGCGCGACCCATTCCAGCCACACCAACCAACTCGCCAACGGGCCGGCGGGCCAGCTCACGCAGCGATCCCTCCCCAATCTTGAGCACGGCCCGAGCGACCTCGAGCGCATCCCTCCGCGACGTCCCCGTCCCTATCAGAATGGCGAGAAGTTCGATCAGCGTCAACGACGCCGAACCCAGAGAATACAGCCGCTCCCGGGGCCGTTCGGCGGCCCGGACGTCAGAAATGCGCAGGGGATCCATGGCCCGAGGATGGGGCCGTCATGTCCGGTAGCGGTAACCGTTTGAGTGCGGGAGTAGGTCAGGCGAAGCGGGAAGCAGGTAGGGGAAAAGGGAATGGGAAAAGGGGAAAGGGACGATCCCTCGATCTAGCGATCCAGCGATCGATCGATCCTACCCACTCGCCCCGTGGCACTTCTTGTACTTCTTGCCGCTCCCGCAGGGGCAGGGATCGTTCCGGCCGACCTTCGGCATGGTGCGACGCTGCGGCTCGGTCGCCACCGCCTCGCCGTCGCCGTGGGTCGCGCGAAGAGCCGACGGTGGCGGGCCCCTGCGGGCGGGAACGGCACCCGCCATGAGATCCTCCTCCGCCACGCCAGCCTCGGGCTTCTCGAGCGTGGTGGCGACCGGACGTTGGGGCTGGACCGGACGCTGGGGCGCCCCAGCCGTGATCTGGACCTGGAATTTCAGCAACCGCTCCGTGAACGTGGACTTGATGTCCGACATCAGCCCCACGAACATGTCGAACGCTTCTTTCTTGTACTCGATCAGCGGGTCTTTCTGTCCCCAGGCGCGGTACTGAATCCCGGTCCGCAGGTGATCGAGCTCGAACAGATGGTCCTTCCACTTCTCATCGATCACCGAGAACATGACGTGCGACAACAACCGCTCGGGAAGGTCCTCGGCCCCGTGGCGCTTCCCCAACTCCGACCAGGCATCGAGTTTGGCCCTGAACGTCTCGCGACCGGCCCGGACGAGGAGTTCGTGCAGCGCCTCCGGATCGGGCACCTTCTCGGGATCCAGGATGTCCGGCGCCGAGATGAAGTATTTCAGGAGCATCTCGTTCTTGATGAGATCGCGGTCCCACTCCTCCGCGTGGTCCGGCACCGCCTCCCGCGCGTAGCGGCCGACGGCGTCGTCGATCATCCTGATCGCCTCCGCCTTCAGCTCTTCCCCACCCTCCAAGGCGAAGAGCCGTTGCGAGTAAACGACCTCCCGCTGCTGGTTCATGACGTCGTCATAGTCCAGCAATCGCTTCCGAGACTGGAAGTTCTGATACTCGACCCGTTTCTGTGCGCCGGCGATGGCCCGTGTCACGAGGGGGTGTGTGATCACCTCTCCTTCCTCGGCGCCGGACTTGTCCATGATCTTGGCGACCCGATCGGAGCCGAACAGCCGCATGAGGTCATCCTCGAGCGACAGGTAGAACATGCTCGACCCCGGATCGCCCTGCCGGCCAGATCGCCCCCGCAACTGCCGGTCAATGCGTCGAGACTCGTGCCGCTCCGTGCCGATCACGACGAGTCCGCACGGCGGGTCGTCGTTGCACCGGAGCGTCTTGATCTCCGCATCAGACAGATCGGCCCCTTCGATGACTTGCCCGAAGGGCGCGAGCCGCGCCTTGATCCCGCACACGCGACACTGCTTTACGCCCGAACCGAGTTTGATGTCGGTTCCCCGACCCGCCATGTTGGTGGCGATCGTGACGGATCCGGGCTGTCCAGCCTGAGTGACGATCTCCGCCTCGCGCTGATGCTGCTTTGCGTTCAGCACCTCGTGCCGGAGCCCGCGCCGTTTGAGCATGCGCGCCAGTGTCTCGGATACCTCCACGCTCGTGGTGCCGACGAGCACCGGTAGGTTGCGTTCGTGGTGCCGAGTAACCTCGTCGATGATCGCGTTGTACTTCTCGCGGCGGGTCCTGTAGATGAGGTCGTGGCCGTCCACACGACGCACGGGCCGGTTCGTCGGGATGACTATCACCTCGAGACCGTAGATCTGGAAAAACTCGCCCTCCTCCGTTTCGGCCGTCCCGGTCATACCGGCGAGTTTGTCGTACATGCGGAAGTAGTTCTGGATCGTGATGGTCGCGAGCGTCTGCGTCTCACCACGGATCGTGACCGCTTCCTTTGCCTCGACCGCTTGGTGCAGCCCGTCCGACCACCGCCGTCCGGGCAGGATCCGCCCGGTGAACTCGTCAACGATGAAGACTTGGCCGTCCTGCACCACGTACTCCACATCCTTCTCGTACAGCGCATGCGCCTGCAGGAGCTTGTGGATGATCTGCAGCTTTTCGCTCTTCTCGGCATACTCGGCCTCGAGCGTCTGCCGCCGCTCCAGCTTCTCCTGCGCCGACAGGGTCTCGTCGTGCTCGATACGGCCGAACTCCTCCGAGATGTCTGGAACGATGAAGAGGTCCGGATCGTCAGGACTCATCGTCTCGACGCCCTGGTCGGTGAGGTGCACCGAATGCCCTCGCTCGTCGAGCACGAAGTAGAGGGAGTCTTCGACGTGCGCCAGGCGCCGCTGCGTCGCCGGGAGCTTCCGGTCTGCGACCCGGTCGAGGTCGATCCGCTGGACCAGCTGCTTGATGCCGGGCTCCTGCAGATACTTCATGAACTTTTTGTTCTTCGGCATGCCCAGCTGAGCCTGGAACAGTTTCACCCCGGTGTCGTAGTCCGTGGGCCCATCGTTCATCGCTGCCTCGGCTTCGGCCAGCAACTCGTTCACCACGGCCGTTTGCTTCCGTACGAGGTTGCGCACCTGCGTGTTGAACGTGGAGTACTTCTGGTCCGCCTCATTGCCCACGGGGCCGGAGATAATGAGCGGCGTGCGGGCCTCGTCGACGAGGATGCTGTCCACCTCGTCCACGATGGCGTATACGTGCCGGCGCTGGACTCGCTGGTCCAGCGAAAACACCATGTTGTCGCGGAGGTAGTCGAACCCGAACTCATTGTTCGTGCCGTACGTCACCTCACACTCGTACGCCGCCCGGCGCTCCGGTGAGGACGGCTCGGTGTCATCGAGGCACCCCACGGTGAGACCGAGCCACTTGAAGACGTGACCCATCCACTGGGAGTCGCGCCGAGCCAGGTAGTTGTTCACCGTGATCAGGTGCGCGCCGTCGCCCGGCAGGGCGTTCAGGTACATGGGGAGCGTGGCAACCAAGGTCTTCCCTTCGCCGGTCGCCATCTCCGCGATCTTCCCCTGATGCAGCACGATGCCGCCGATGAGCTGGACGTCGTAGGGAACCATGTCCCACTCCAGCTCGTGGGCCATGACGACGACGTTCGTGCCCAGGAGCCGCCGGCACGCCTCGCGGACCGTGGCAAAGGCCTCGGGGAGGAGATCGTCCAGCGCCTTTGCCGTCTCGGCTTTGAGCTGTTCCTCGAGGTCGGTCACCTCACGGTTTAGCTCGTCCCGCTCCGTGGGATCCGCACAGTCGTGTCGCGCTTGCCGCTTCTCGGCCAACCGGGAAAGCAACTCCCCTAGGCGTTCCGCCAAGAGCCCGCGCAATTTGGCCGTCTGCGCCTGCACCTCGTCGTCGGAGAGCTGGCTCAGACGCGACTCGTGCTCCTTGATCGCGTCGACAATTGGCTGAATGCGTTTGACTTCGCGATCGAAACGCGAGCCGATGACCTTCGTAACGAGCTTTTTGAGCATTAGTCTTCAGTTCGATACAATTCGTGCGTCGTGATGTACTCTGCGACGGCGTCTGGTATGAGCCCCGCGACCGATTCCCCGCGGCGGAGGCGTGCTCGGACATCGCTGGCCGACACGGGGACCGCCGGTACTTCCACCAGTTCGGCCGTCCACGGGAGATCGGCCATCGCGGCTCCAGGACGCGTGAGCACGCCGATCCGTGCAAGCCGAGGAATCTCCGCGCCCTCATGCCACCCGGGCAGCTCCCTGGCCGCGTCCGCCCCGACCAACAAACATAACGCGTCCTCTGGGAATTCGGCTCGGAGTTCTCGGAGCGAATCGATGGTGTACGACACCCCGCCGCGTTCCACCTCCCTGGCATCCGCTCGCAATCCAGCGGTTTCCGCAACTGCCACCTGCAGCATCGCGAGGCGGTCGCGGGCCGACGCGACGTGCCCCTGTGTCTTGAACGGCTGGCGGTTGGCTGGAATCAAGTGAACCACGTCGAGACCCAGACGATCTCGAGCGGCGCGCGCCACGACGAGGTGGCCGATGTGAACGGGATCGAAGGAACCGCCGAAGATGCCTCTCAGCATGTCAGGACAGGTGGGCTCGGGAATGGGCCGTCATGGGGTGGTGGCGTCGCGCCCGGCCGCCCTTACACCTGGCAGCGTCCCTCCCCATCCTCGGTTCCTGGGTAGTACTGCTCGAGGTGGAGACACATTTCCTTCTTCTCTTCGTCGTATCCGACTCGGTCGTATGCCTTCACCAGGCCGAGCACTGCCTTCGGCGCGTACGACGTCCGCGGGTACTTTAGGATGATGTCCTTGAAGTAGATGATGGCCGAATCGTAGGCGCGGAAACGCAGGTAGAAGTCGCCGTTCCTGAAATCCTTTGCCGCGAAGCGTTCGTTCAGCTGGGCAACCCGGATTTGGGCTCGTGCGGCCGCCGGGCTCGACGGGAAGCGGCCGAGGAGTTCCGTATAGGTTGCGAGCGCGGTCTCGCCGTAGGCCGGATCGAGTTCGGGGTTGTTCCAGAGCTTCAGATACGCGTCGCCGGCCCGGAGCAACGCGTCCGGTGCGAGTCGATGGCGCGGATACTCGTCCGCAACCCGACGGAACTGCCGCGCCGCTTCCAGCCTCTCGCCCTGTTGCAGCATGCACTCGGCGAGATAGTATCGGACGTCGGCACTCCGGTCGTCGCGGGGCGGGAGCTCGAACGTGAGACGCTGAAACCCCTGCCGCGCGACACTCCAACGCCCGGAGCGGTACGCGCTCATGGAGGCCTCGTACAGCGATTCAGGCGTCGGGTGCTGGCTCGGATCGAGCTTGGCGCTGCACCCGGACAGGAGCAGCAGCGATACAAATAGGATCATGGAACGGTGCATCAGGTGCAGTAGTACCCGAGGGAGGCCGAGAGTTCCGGGTGTCGGCCGCGAGTCGTCCGCGAGTTCGAAGCGGGCCACCGTCATGGCTGTGGCGGCTCGGAGGGCGGACGGGCAATCAGGTTGAGCCGTTCGGACACGAGGGCATGAATGGAATCGCCGGGTCCGCGTCCCGCCCGAGCCTGCTCGTACGCCTCGATGGCGCCCAACACGTCTCCCAACGCGAACCGCACGTCGCCGAGCCCGAGGTATGCGAGGCGGCCGTCATTGGTGTTGCCGCCCCGAGTGGCGGCGAGGCGGAACCAAGCCTCGGCGCCCGTCGGCATTCCGTTGTCCAGGGCGCCGCGGCCCAGGCGGAGGGCGCAACTCACCAGGTCATCCCGAGCAACGTTCGCCACCCGAGCATCCCGTTGCCGTCGCACCAGGCTCTCGTACACCTTCACTGCATCTTCACACCGCCCCATGCGGCGCAACACGGACCCGTACGCGTACATCAGAGAATCCTGGATCCGGGCGTCCGGCGCTCCCGCCGCCGCGTACAGCAGGATCGTCAGCGCCTCTTGACCACGGGGCAGATCCCCGAGCACCGCCACGGCTTCGGGCGCAAAGGACCCGAGGACGCGTCCCGGTGCAGTCTCCTGGAGCGCCTGCAGGGCCTCCGCCAGTCCCGCTCGGTCACCCCGGGTGATGGCGGCGTTCGCCACGCGGACCAGTCCATCGGCAGCTTCCCTTGCCCGCTCCTCGCCCCCAGCTGCTCCATACGCTCGGAACTCCTCGGCCGCCGCGACGAGGTCCCCCGCCCGCAGGCCCGCTGCCCCCGCCTTGGCACGCAGGCTGGGATTGCCTCCGCCACGGGCGAGCGCCAGCCGGTATTCCACCAACGCATCTCCGAAACGTGCCTCCGCGTAGGCTCCATCACCGATGGACTCGTGATCAGCCGCCGACCCGACGCAGGCGGCAACCGCCCCCGTCAGGATCAGCAGGCCAGCGGCGACGGTTCGCACGCACCGAAGGTTACGCATCCTGTTCTCGCTCGAGCATGCTCAAGTACGCCCGGACGCGGCGGTCCTTCGGGTAGGCCTCAGCCAGCGCTTTCCAGATTCCCCGAGCCATCGGCGCGTCTCCCGACAGATAGCACGCGAGCCCGTAGGTGGCACGGGCATCGACCATGTCAGGCCGGGCGACGACGACGGTCGCGAGCTCCTCGCGGGCTTCGAGCGAGCGGCCGGAATCCAGCAGCAGCCGGCCAAGGCGATAGCGGAGGTCGTGATACTCGTCGCACAGCTCGAGTGCCGCCCGATACTGCGTGATGGCACGGTCCAGCGCACCTGCTTCGGCGTAGGCCTCACCAAGTTCCGCATGCTTGTTGGCCAACTTCGATGCGTGATGCGCCTTGATTCCCTGCCGGTCCTCTCCACCGGAGGCCTTGGCGGCGGCGAAGGCCCGCTCCGCCTCACGCTCCCGGCCGAGGCCTGCCAGGACGATGCCGCGATGGATGTTGGCTTCGACGTAGTTGGAGTTCAGCACCAGCGCACGGTCGAACGCCGCAAGCGCCCGCTCCGGCTGGTCCACCAGCTCGTAGCACACGCCCAGCAGGTGGTGGGCGTCGGCAAACGCCTTCCCCCGCTCGATGAGGTCTTCGAGGAGATGGATCGCCCCGTAGTAGTCCTGGAGACCGAACCGCTCCTTGGCCAACTCGAGTTGTTGCTTAGGGCTCAGATCCATGGGTCTCCCGGAACCACTCGACGAATCGGGGGATTCCGTCCTCGATAGCCACCTGCGGGTCGTACCCCAGGGTGCTCCGGGCCTTGGAGATGTCTGCATAGGTTTGCCGGACGTCCCCCGGCTGCTCCGGAAGGTATTCGATCTCCGGCCTGACCTTCAATGCACCGGCGATCAACTCGATCAGTCGGTTGAGGCTGACTGTCTGCGACTCTCCAAGGTTGAAGACCTCGTGGCTTGGCTCCGAATGCTGCACCCAAGTCACCGCGCCCAGCACGCCCTGCACAATGTCGTCCACATGAGTGTAATCGCGCTCGGATGACCCGTCCCCATACTGCTGGATTGGCGTTCCCTGATGCAGCAACCGCGTGAAACGGTGAATCGCCAGGTCCGGGCGCTGGCGCGGGCCATACACCGTAAAGAACCGAAGTGACGCGATGCGCATGAAGTGCAAGTGCGTATACACCTGGCAAATCAGCTCCCCGGCGCGCTTGGAGGCGGCGTACGGAGAGATCGGATCGATTGCGGGCGCGTCTTCGCGGAACGGCGGCGGGGTCGTATCACCGTAGACCGACGAGGACGAGCCAAACACGAACTGACGGATGCCCCGCTCACGACATTCCTCCAGCAGGCGCACGGTTCCGACCACGTTGATCGACGCGTACAGCGCCGGGTCTGCGATGCTCGGTCGAACGCCGGCCCGAGCCGCCAGATGCAGAACGATATCTACGCCATCCAGCACGTGCCGAACGGTATCGGTATCCCGGATATCGCCTTCGGCAAA